>DATNKO010000022.1:0-16053 GCA_035603345.1 Steroidobacteraceae bacterium
TGGGCGCGGCCTGCCGCGCTGGATGGCTGCGGCGTTCAGCGCCATGCTGCGCAACTCAATGCATCTGCCGGACTACGTGAACGTGCCGCGCGAGCAGCTGATCGACATCGGCCGGCAGATCTCCATATGATCGGCTCCCATGACCTACGGGGTCTACGCGAGCGGCTCCCTATGAGCGGCAGCGCCGGGGGACGCTGGCTGCTGCTGCTTGCGCTGAGCGCCGCCGCGACCGCCGTGCTGGCCGACCCCGCTCCCGAGGCCGTCGATCCGTGCGCCACGTTCAACTCGGACGTGCGGCACGAGCGCGCCCTGTTCGCCGGTCAGGCACAGCCGCTCGCGGCGGCCAAGGCGGCCGCAGGAGCTCCGGCGGTGACCCCCGAGCATCTCTACCAGCTGCAGCTGCACCAGCGCGCCGAGGTTACCTTCGCCGCACCGCCCGCCCAGCGGCATCCGCCGCCTGCGGCCGGCTACGCCGGACTCGTTACCCTCGAGGTGAACGCGGCGGGTCTCTATCGCGTCGCGCTCAACCAGGCGTTATGGATCGACGTGGTCGCAAAGGGCGTGTCGATCCAGTCGAGCGACTTCGAGGGTCGCCGCGGCTGCGCAGCGCCGCACAAGATCGTCGAATTCATGCTGCCGGCAAACACGCCGCTCACGCTGCAATTCAGCGGCGGCATCACGCCGACACTCACGCTGGCCGTGACCCGCGCTCCGGCCGCGGCGGCGCCTCACTGAGCGCGCTTCCCGGCTGCGCGCCCGCGCCGCTCGCCGGGTCGCTCAGAATTTGACCAGCACGCCGACTCCCCAGATGATCTCGCGCTTGACGAGATCCGGATACCAGATGCCGCCTTCGGTGGCGCAGTTGTCGCTGCCGATGGCGCTGCCGTTGTTGCAGACGTAAGACCCTGGTGCGCCGTTGTTGCCGTCGGGCGGCGTGACGCCGCCCGCTCCTGACCAGTACGGCACGTCCGAATGCCGGAAGGTGGCCTCCGTCCACCAGGTGATCCAGTCACGGGGCATGTACTGGAAGTTCAGCTGCGTGTCCCACTGGTAGAGCTTCTGCCCCGGATTCTCGGTGAAGTACGGCGTGCCGGTCACGGCGGTCGCGCCATTGATCGGCGGCACCAGGGCTAGGTAGCGCCCGGGGTTGTTCATGAAGCCGCCGCCGAGTGTCACCGCGTAGAGGTTGCTGTCGAACCACGTCCGGTCGTAGAGCATCAGGCCGAAGAAGTTGGCCTTGTTGGGGTCACGCGAGCAGTGCACGCCCCCGCCATACTCGCAACCCAGGTCCCAGGTGAAGGAGGTCGCCATCCTCGAGATGCCGGCCGGCATGTGCCAGCCGTCCTGCGCGGCGTCGTAGTACTTCCACTCGATGCTGTCATCCTCGTGCACCCGCTGCACGTGCGCATAGTTCACGTAGGTGCCGCCGGGGTTGGGCAGGCCGATCGCCGCGTTGGGGTTACCGCCGTTGGCGGGGTAGCCGCTGTCGCTCGCGAGGTTGTCCTCGCCGATGCTGTAGCTGTTCAGCACCAGCTTGAACCGGTCGTTCGGGATCCACAGGATCTGCCCGCCCAGGCCCGGAAGGTGGTTGTACTTGGCGTAGGACTGCCAGCCGTTGATCAGCCACGGCTCGATCTTCAGTGTCTGCGTCGGGAACCACTGGACGCGCAGTCCGTTGAAGAACCACGGCGTATTCGACGACACGAAGGATGGCTGGTAGGTCCAGTTGTCGAAGTTGTAGTAACTGAAGAGGCCGATGTAGGAGAGGAAGATGCCGGCATCGACGTTCAGGCCGTGGTTCACGTCCCAGTGATAGCCGGCATTCGCCTCGGAGAGATATTTGTAAGCGCCCTGCAGGTCCCACTCGCCGACGCCGAGGCTGGCATCGTTGCGCGGGGTGGTCACCGAGTACAGTCCCATCATCGACAGGAAGCGCGCCTGCACGTTGTTCCAGTGGAAGTTGCCGCCGAAGCTGACTTGCTCGACCTGGAACTCGCCCGAGCGGAACTCCTCGGTCGAGCCGACGATCGTGTGATCGACCGGATTGTTGAAGTCCTGCAGATAGCTCGTGTCGAAGCGGATCTCGGGCGTGAAGAACTTGGTGTCGAACACCGGCGTGGTCTCGCGCGGCGTGCCGTTCATCCAGCCGAGGTCCCCGACCGCGAACGGCGTCTGCGTGTCGACCGCGGGTGCCGGTTCGGGCGCCTGCAGCGCCTCGGGAACGGTGCCGGCCGCAGGCGGCGCGGCTGCCGCAGTCCGGGGCGGCGCGACGGGCGTGACTGGCGCGACCGGAGTCGCGGCGAGCATTGCGGGCGGCGGGGCTCCCGGGGAGCCGCTCATCGTGAAGTCGTAGCGCGTGGCTTTACCGGCGGTCACCTGCAGCGGCGGCGTGGTCGCCTCCGGGTAACCCTCGGACTGCGCGCTGACCGACCAGGCGCCGGGCGGAAGATCGCCGAAGGAATACACGCCATCGCTCCCGGACACGGTGGCGCGGATGGCACCGCCGTCGACCCGCACGGCAGTTACGGTGGCGTGCGCCACGGGAAGCTTGGCAGCGTTGCTCACCAAGCCGACGATGGCTCCCACGGCAGGCCCGTCGCCGCGGGCTGCAGGCGCCGCCAGGCACGCGGCCAGCATGGCGAGCACGAGCTTTGGCACCCATTGAGTCTTGTGCATAGGACTCCCTTACGCGAAGCGGCGCAGCGCGCACCAGACCGTCCATCGTAGGGGCACGCGGGATCGGCAGTAGACCAAACGCCGTTAAGAAAACGCTGCGCGTTGGCGGCCCGCAACAGCCCGAAGCGGGTGTGAAGGTTGTGTTAGGAATTCACGGCGCCCCAGGGCAGGGGGCGGCGACCGGTCAGTCGCTACGGTGACTCCAGGGCAGCGGGTCGCTGGCGGGGAAGGTCTCGGCGAGCTCCGCATCGAGCTCGTCGTCGGCCGAAGCGCCGGTGGCCTCCGCGATCACGGCGTGCAGCGTGGCGCTCAGGGCATCCACGACATGAGTGGCCGCCGGCGGCAACGCATAGCGATGCGCCAGCCATGCGAGGTCCGGACGCGACACGTGCGCGCGCCCTGCCTCGTCCGCCCATACGAGCGCCTTGAGCGGCAACTCGATGCCGAGCAGCTGGTTCGCCTGCATGAGCGGTGTGCCGCCGCGTGCGCTGCCGAATACGATCAGCTCGGTCGGGCGCAGCTCGAGTCCGGCGGCAGCCGCTCCGGCGGCATGATCGACCCGCGCGAACACAGTGAGGCCGCGTGCGCCGACCGCAGCGATCAGCCGCCGGGTAGTCTCGGTGGGGCCGAAGTAGCTGTCGACCGTGACGACGCCGTCCATGCTCGTAAGCCTACCTCAGAGCGCGACGATCTTGCCGGGATTCATGATGTCGTGCGGATCGAGGGCGCGCTTGAGCATGCGCATGACATCCACCCCGGCGGCGCCGTGCTCGGCCTCGAGGTATTGTATCTTGCCGCTACCGATGCCGTGCTCGCCGGTGCTGGTGCCGCCCATCGCGATAGCACGCTTCACCAGGCGGTCGTTGAGCCGCTCGGCCTCGGCAATCTCCTCGGGCCGCGTGCGATCCACCAGAAAGATAAGGTGGAAGTTGCCGTCCCCGACATGGCCGACGAGCGGAGCCTTGAGGTAGGTAGCGGCGAGGTCGGCCTTGGTCTCGAGAATGCAGTCCGCGAGGCGCGAAATGGGTACACAGACGTCGGTGGTCCAGGCCTGCGCCCCCGGCCGCAGCGCCAGAGCGGCGAAGTAGGCATCGTGACGCGCCTTCCACAGCCGGTTGCGCTCCTCCTCCTGTGCCGCCCAGCGGAAATTGTGCCCGCCGGCATCAGCGGCAAGTGCCTGCACCATCTCGGCCTGCTCGCGCACTGCGGCCGCAGTGCCGTGGAACTCGAGCAGCAGTGTCGGCTGCTCGGGGTAGGAGAGCTGCGAATAGCGGTTGACCGCGCCCATCTGCACCTCATCGAGTAGCTCGATGCGCGCGACCGGAATGCCGGACTGGATGGTTGCAATGACTGTGTTGACCGCGGCGGCGATGCTCTCGAACGAGCAAACCGCCGAGACCATCGACTCGGGCAGCCCGTACAGGCGCACCGTTACCTCGGTGATCACCCCGAGCGTGCCCTCGGAGCCGACGAACAGCCGCGTCAGGTCGTAGCCGGCCGATGATTTGCGCGCGCGGCTGCCGGTACGCGCGATGCGCCCATCCGGCAGCACCACGGTGAGCGCCAGCACGTTGTCGCGCATGGTGCCGTAGCGCACGGCGTTGGTGCCGGAGGCGCGCGTCGCGGCCATCCCGCCGATCGAGGCATCGGCGCCGGGGTCGATGGGAAAGAACAACCCGGTGTCCCGCAGGTAGGCGTTGAGCTTGCTGCGCGTTACGCCCGGCTGCACGACCGCGTCCAGGTCCGCCGCGTTGACCCGCAGTATCTCATCCATGCGCGACAGATCGATGCATACCCCGCCGCGCAGCGCCATCACATGCCCCTCGAGGCTGGTGCCGGTGCCGTACGGCACGACCGGTGTGCGGCACTCGGCGCAGGTGCGCACGATTGCCGCCACCTCGGCGGTCGACTGCGGGAACGCCACCGCGTCCGGCGCATGCGGCGCGTGCCAGGTGAGATCGCGGCCGTGCGCCTCGCGAACCGCAGCATTGAGCGTGAGGCGCTCGCCGAGCAGCCCCCGGAGCGCCTCGATAGCGGCCGCGTGATCTCGAGGCCGCGCAGCGGCGCTCACGAGGGGCCGCCGATGAGCCGCACCTCGCGCTGCGGCGGCGGCATGACGACGCCGCCGGCGCGCAGCGACTCGAGTACCGCGGCGCAGATCTCGCCGCTCGCGGCGACCTGGTCCTGCACCGCCACCCACGGCCGCACCGCCAGTCCCACCGAGGACTCGCCGAACTTGACCGCCTGGACCACGGCGGCCGGCTCCTTCAGCACCCGCGGGTTCGCCGCCAGCACCTGCCGGATGAGTGCCAACGGGGTGTTGAGGTCGGTGTCGTACGCCACGCCTACAGTGACCTCCAGCTGGCGGATGCGACCGTAGTTGTGCAGGATCTCACCGACGATCTTGCGGTTGGGAATCACCACCCGCGACTGATCGACGTGCGTGAGAGTGGTGCTGAAGAGCGTCACGCTCTGCACCGTGCCCTCCACGCCCGCGATGGCGATGTACTCGCCCACCCTGAAGGGCTTCGAAAAGATGATCGACAGCCCGGCGACCATGTTGCCGAGCACTCCCTGCGTGGCGAGCGCCACCCCCGCGCCCACCACGGACAGACCCGCGATCAGCGGCAGCAGCTCCACGCCCAGGTTCTGCAGCGCCATGATCGCAAACAGCGCCACGCACAGCGCCCAGACGACACGGCTCACCAGCAACCGCACCGGCGGCTCGAGCTCGCGCCGCGCGAGCACGCCCGCGAACCAGCGGCTCAGGTAGCGCCCGACGATGAAGCCGGCGATGAGAATCAGCACCGCCGTCAGCAGCCGCGGGCCGAAGCGGATCGCGAGGTTGATGAGCGTGTCGGTCGTGCGGCCGAGCGTCGCGACCTGATTGTTCATGGGCCGCCCTCCCTGCGGGGGTACCGCCGCATTCTACGGCTACCGCGGTCCTAGCGAGCGCGCTTGTGCCGCTTGAAGAAGGCAGCCACGCGCTGGTAGGCATCCGGCGCGAGCCCCTCGTTCTTGAAGAGCGCGAGATGGTGCGCATCTTCGAGGGTCAGGCCGTCGCTCTCGAGCAGGGCACGCTTGTTGACCTGGTTGGAGAACCAGGAATTGGCGAGGATGTCAGCAGCCAGCGCGGCGAGTCCGGCCTCGAACTCGGCGTCCGGGAAGCAGAAGTTCGCCAGGTGGATGTCGTGCGCCTCGGATCCGGAGTAGCTGCGACAGGTGTACATCATCTCGGCCGCCTTGGCGGTCCCGACCCGGTGCGGGAGCCGCAGGCTCAGCCCCCAGATCGGCGTGAGTCCCCAGCGCGCATAGGCATCGCAGAAGCTCGCGGACGCCGCCGCGACGATCAGGTCCGCCGCCAGCGCCAGCTCCAGCGCGCCTGTTGAGCAATGCCCCTGCACGGCCGAGATGACCGGCTGCGGCAGATCCGCGACCTTGTCGATCACTTCGACGTAGTGATGCGGCTTGGCGTGCGCCTTGACCAGGCTCAGCACCTCGGTCATGTCGTGCCCGGAGGAGAAATTGCCGCCGGCGCCGCGCAGGATCACCAGCCCCACGGTCTTGCTCTCGCGGGCGATGGTATCGACGTGCCCCTCCAGCTCCTCGATCAGATCCTTCGACAGCGCATTGAGCTTCTCCGGGCGGTTGAGCGTCAGGATCGCCGCCCCGTCGCGGTTCTCCCGCAACACCAGCTTGTTCATTTGAAAGTCGCTCCAGGTAGATTCCACCAGCCACCACCGAGCGCCTGGAAGAGCGCGGCGGTGTCGGCGTAACGATTGGCCTCGGCCTGGACCAGCGCGATTTCCGCCTGCTGGTACGTTGCTTCCGCGTTGAGCAGCGCCACCACGCTCAGCGTGCCGATCTCGTGCTGCTTCACCGCGAGATCGAGCAATGCCTTGGCGGCGCGGTCGGCCGCCGCGCTTGCCTCGAGAGCCTGCGCATCCGCCTGCAGCGCCCGCAGCGTGTCGGCGACGTTCTGACAGCCGAGAATGACCGCCGCGCGGTACTGCGCGGCGGCCTGATCCAGCGCGTCGTCGGCGGCACGGTGCCGGTAGATCAGTGCCCCGGCATCGAACAGGGTCTGCGTGAGCGAGGCGCCCAGGTCCCAGAACCCGGTGTAGGGGGTAAACAGCTGACCGATCGCAAGCGCGGCGGAGCCGGTGTCAGCGTTGATCTGGAACTGCGGCAGCATGTTGGCGAGCGCTACACCGACTCCGGCCGAGGCGGCGTGCAGGTTCTCCTCGGCCTGGCGCACGTCAGGCCGCTGCTCGATGAGCTTCGAGGGGAGGCTCACCGGCAGCTCCTGGGGCAGCGTGAGGTCCTCGACCCTGAAGGTCTCCGCGGGCTCCCCGGACGGCAGTCGCCCGAGGAGCGCGGTGAGCGCATCGCGCGTCAGGCCGAGCTGCTTCTCGAGCGGCGGCAGCGTCGCTGCGGTCTCGGCCTCGGCCGCCTGCTGCGCCAGCAGGTCGAGGTCGCTCGCGGTGCCGATGCCGCGTTGGCCCTTGACGGTGTCGGTGAGCTTGCGTTGCAGCTCGAGCAGCCGCTCGGTCGCGGTGATCTGGCCGCGCAGCGCGGCCTCCTGCACGGCGGTCGTCACCACGTTGCTGCTCAAGGTGACATAGGTCGCGATGAGCTCGTAGCGTGTCGCCTCGACCCCCGCGCGGCTCGCTTCCAGCGAGCGGCGCAGACCGCCGAAGACATCAGGGCTGTAGCTGAGGTTCAACTGCGCTGTATAGAGGTTGTAGTAAGGGTTGCTCTGCGGGAGGTTGGTCGGATTGGCGATCGTGTCGACCGCGTTCTTCGCCCGTGTCGCATCGAAGCCGCCCTGTACGGTCGGCAAGAAGCTGGCGCGCTGCGCCTTGTACAGGTCCTGCGCCTGGCGCAGCGCCGCCTGCGCCGCCGTGATGTCCGGATTGGCCTTGAGGGCCTGCTCGACCAGGCCAGTCAACTTCGGCGACTTGAATAGCGTCCACCACTGACCCGGAATGTCCATTCCCGCGACGAAGCGCTGCTCGTCACCGCCGGTCACGGGGCTCGCGGCGGTAGCGCCCGCAGCCGGCGCGGTACCGTAATCGGCGGCGGTCGGAGCCGCCGGCCGCTTGAAATTCGGGCCGACCGCACAGGCGGACAGCGCCGCGAGCGACGCAGCGGCCCAGGGCCCCAACCCCTTGCTCAGGACCATCGCGCCTCCCCGTGGCGCCGCTCGGCCCAGTGCTCGACCACATGGTACATCGAGGGCAGCACGAACAGCGTGAGCACGGTGGAGATCGCGAGTCCCCCGACGACCACCGTGGCGATGCCGCGTTGCACGTCGCTGCCGACGCCGGTGTGGATCGCGGCCGGCAGCATGCCGAGCGATGCGACCGTGGCGGTCATCAGCACCGGACGCAGCCGCTCGGTCGCGCCCTTCATGATCGCTTCGTGCAGCTCGAGGCCCGCCTGACGCATGCGGTTGAGATTCGCGACCATGATGATGCCGTTCTGCACCGCGACGCCGAACAGCGCGATGAAGCCGACGCCGGTCGCGACGTTGAGGGTCTCGCCCGTCACGTGCACCGACACCAGCCCGCCGAGCGTCGCGAGCGGCACCACCCCGATGATGAGCAGCGCCTGGCGGAACGACTTGGTGCCGATGGTCAGGAAGATCAGCATCAGTCCCATGACCAGGCCCAGGATCAGCATCAGCCGCGCCAGCGCTCGCCGCTCGTTCTCGAACTGGCCGCCCCATTCGAGCCTGACTTTGTCCGGGTCGAAGTGCACATGGGAACCGATCTGGGCCTGGGCATCGGCCAGATAGCTGCTGATGTCGCGGTCGCGGTTGTCGATGCGGATGGTCAGGTTGCGTTTGCCGTTCTCGCGGGTGATGGTGCTCTCGCCCGACTGCACGCGGATATCCGCGACCTGTGACAGCGGCACCTGCATGCCGCTGGCGGTGTGCACCGGCAGGTTCTCGAGCGCCTCGGGCGAATCGCGGCTCGCGCCTGTGAAGCGCACGGTGAGGTTATAGACGCGCTCGCCGACGTACACGGTCGAGACCGGCGCCTGGCCGACCCCGGTCTGGATGACGTTCTGGATGTCGGCGATGTTGAGCCCAAAGCGCGCCGCCTTGTCGCGATCCACCGTGATATTGATCTGCGGAATCGGCGGCTCCTGGAAAATCGAGGCGCTGGAGGTGCCGCGCACCGTGTAGAGCACGTCGACCATCTGCTGGGAGATGCGGCGCAGCTCGCGCAGATCGTCGCCGTAGACCTTGATCACCAGCGGACTATGGGCGCCTCCGATCATATCGTTGACGCCGTCGATGATCGGCTGGCTGATGCCGACCGAGTAGCCGGGCAGATCGCGCTCGAGCGCCGCCGCCAGTTTGTCCACGAACTGCTGCTTCGATTCGCCGCCGGGCCAGCTATCGTAGGGCGTGAGTCCGACGGGCACCTCGATATGCGACATGGTCCAGGGATCGGTACCGTCGTCGTTGCGACCGGTCTGGGTGACGACGTAGGAGACCTCCGGGAACTTGAGGATCTCGCGCCGCAGGTCGCTCGCCATATCGCTCGCCTTGCTGAGCGAGAGCCCGGTCGGCATCTGCACCTGCAGCCATAGCGACCCTTCGTCCAGGTCCGGGAGGAAATCGCGACCAACGGTGGCACCGAGGCCGACCACCGCCAGCAGTGCGAAGATCACGATCCCGTAGATGATGCGGGGCTGCTCGATGCAGGCCGCCAGCACCCGCTCGTACTGCAGAGTCAGCCACTCGAGCCAGCGGTTGTGGTAGGCGCGTCCGGGCTTACGGTAGGCGAAGTAGGCGAGCCCCGGCACCAGCGCCAGCGTCGTGAGCAGAGCGCCGAACAGCGCATACGCCATCGTGTAGGCCATGGGCGTGAACAGCTTCGCCTCGGCGCGCTCGAATGAGAACAGCGGCAGGTAGGTCGTAATGATGATGAGACTGGCGAAGAAAATCGGCCGGCTGACCTGCACCGCCGCGGCCTTGACCTCGCTCTCAGTGAGCTCCTCCTCCGGCAGCGCTTCGCGCCGGCGCAGGATGGCCTCCGTGACCACGATGGCTCCGTCGACCAGAATGCCGAAGTCGATCGCGCCGAGGGACAGCAGGTTGGCCGACACGTGTGTCAGGTTCAGCAGCGAGAACAGCGTCACCAGCGCCAGCGGAATCGACACTCCGGCAACCAGCGCGCTGCGCGGGCTGCCGAGGAACAGAATGAGGATCAGGAACACCAGGCTGATGCCTTCGAGAATCGTGCGGCCGACCTTGTGGACGGTGGCGCGTACCAGGTTGTCGCGGTCGATATAGGGCACGATGCGCACGTCGTCCTTGGCGAGCTGTCGGTTGAGCTCGTCCACCTTGGCGTGGATGCCCTTGAGGGTCTCGGACGGATTCTGGTACTTCAGCATCAGCACGATGCCTTCGATCGTGTCCGGGTTGTGGTCCTTGCCGAGGATGCCCTCGCGCTCCTGGTGGCTTAAGGTCAGCTGGCCGAGATCGCGCATCAGCACCGGGGCGCCGTTGACCTGCGTGACCACCGTCGAGCCGATGTCGGTGAGGCTCCTGATGAGGCCGACGCCGCGAATGACGTAGCTCTGATCGCCGCGTGACACGCGGCCGCCCGCGGCGTTGGCATTGTTGTTGTTGATGGCGTTGATGACATCGGTGATGCCGAGTCCGAAGTGCACCAGCTGCTTTGGATCGAGATTCAGCTGATACTCGGTGGTGAAGCCCCCGAAGTTGGTGTCGTCGACGACGCCGGGCACCGACTTGAGGGCCGGAATCACCGTCCAGTGCTGGATCTCGGACAGTTCCTGCAGGTTCTTGCTGTCGCTCTCGAGCGTATAGCGATAGATCTCGCCGCCGGGGCCTGCGACCGGGTCGAGGGACGGCGCGGCACCCGCGGGCAGGGTCACCTGGTTGATGCGCTCGAGCAGCCGCTGGCGCACCCAGTAATCCTCGTAGCCGTCACGGAACAGCACCGTGATCAGTGACAGGCCGAAGGTGCTCTCCGAGCGCATCAGCAACAGCCCGGGCGTGCCGTTGATCTCGCGCTCGAGCGGTACGGTGATGAGCTGCTCGACCTCCTCCGCCGCCAGCCCGGGCATCTGCGTGGTTACCTGCGCGGAGACATCCCCGAGCTCGGGGTATGCCTCGACGTTGAGCGTCTCCCAGGCGTAGACGCCGAAGATGCTCAGCAGGATCGCGATGACGATGACCGCGATGCGCCGATGCAGGCAGAAGCCGACGAACTTATCAATCATTGAGGAGGATTCCGCCCCTGACCACCACCTGCTCGCCCGGCTGGACGCCGGAAGCGATCGTCACCGTGGAGCTCTCCTCGAGCAGCGGCTCGACGCTGCGGCGCTCGAAGGTCCAGGGGGCGGTGGCCACGAACACGGTGGTGCGGTCGTTGTTCATGAGCAGCGCCGAGCTCGGCAGCACCACGCGGCGCAGCTGCGGTCCGTGCAGCGTCACGGTCGCGAACATGTTCGGCTTGAGCAGCAGTTGCGGATTCTCGAAGGCGATGCGCGTCTTGTCGCGCCGCGAGTCCGGCTCGATCTGGTCCGAGACGCTGAGCACCTTGCCGTGCAACGTCCTGCCGGGATAGGCCGCGAGCGTGATCTGCGCGTCCTGGCCCGGAGCGACGTAAGCGACATCCTTCTCGGCGACCTGCGCCGTCACCCAGACGACCGACAGGTCCTGGAGCGTCATCACCGACTGCGTGTCGTCGTTGATGGTCGCGCCCGGAGCGATGCTGAGCTGCGTGATGCTGCCGGCCACCGGTGCGCGGATCGCAAGCAGCCGCGCCTCGCCGCGCGCATCCTCGGACCCACCCATGGCGCGCAGGTGCGCGCGCGAGCGCTGGTACTCGGCTGCCGCCTGCGCGTCGCCGTCCCGCGCCTGATCGAGGGCGCTCTGCGCCGCGGCACCGATCTTAAGCTGCGCCTCCTGGTATTTGAGATTCTTGCCCGCCAGCACTGCTGCGCTGCGCGCCTTGTCGTAGTCGGAGTAGGCCTGGGCGAGGTCCGGGGAGTCGATCAGCGCCAGCAGCTCGTCGCGCTGCACGCGGCTGCCGACGTTGACCTTGACCGCGCGCACCCGGCCGGCCCCCGGGGGCAGCACATTGATGGTGCGCGTCGGATCCGCTTCCACCATCCCCGGAGCGGTGACGACGGCGCTCTGCTCCTGCGCCGCGGCCGGCGCGACCGTCAGCCGCTCCCTGAGAGGCGAGCGCTCCGGAATGAAGATGCGGCTGCCCTGGTGCACCAGCGCCGGGGGCTCCTCGGCCGCCGGGCGCGGGCGCAACAGCCCGAAGCCGTGGGTGAGCAGCAGCACGACCACCACCACACCCGCGGCGATGCCGCCCCAGAAGAATGCGCGGCCGCGGCGATTCGGCTCATGGTCGTGCGGGTGCGGATGCCCGTTCGAGTCCGGCGGCTGGTCGTGCGTATCCATGGCGATCGCTCATTTCAGCTAGGTTGCAAGTCTAGCTTTGCGTTTGTGACAGGCCGTCGAGCGCTGCGGGCCGGCGCGTTGGTCCCCGCAAGCCCCCTACCGCGCGCTCCGGCGGCGGAGTCTAAACCCTTGTACGGCGCGCTGCCAAGGACCGATACCATACCCCCCACCCTATATGGGAGCCACGCGATGAGGACTGCTGCAATGAGCGGCTGGTCACAGACAGGGGCCGCGGCGGCCGGCTGAGCGCCGCCCACGGTGCGCGGGCCTGAAGGCCCGGTCAGCTGGAAGCGGCGCGCGCCTGCGCGAGCGTGCGCGCGAGCAGATGGGTGAGGCCGTAGACGCTATCGATATGCGGGGTGGCGGTGCGCGTCAGGCGCGCCAGTTCCACTACCGAGCCAACGAGTGCCTCGAGCTCCGGCACCCGCCCGGCCTCGACGTCCTGCAGCATGGAAGTCTTGTGCTTGCCGACCTTCTCGGCGCCGGCGATGCGCCGTTCCAGGTCGACACGGAAAGTGATGCCGAGCTTGTGCGCGATCGCCTGCGCTTCGCCCATCATCGCCGCCGCCAGCGCGCGCGTGGCCGGGAACTGGCAGATATCCGCCAGTGTCGCGCGCGTCAGCGCGCTGATCGGGTTGAATGTCAGGTTGCCCCAGAGTTTGAGCCAGATCTCGGCGCGGATGTCGTCCAGCACCGGCGCGCGCAGCCCGGCGTGCGTGAAGCACTGCGATATCCGCTGTACGCGCTCGCTGCTGCTGCCGTCGAGCTCCCCGACCGGGAAGCGGTCGCCCTCGATGTGGTGCACGACGCCCGGCGCGGTCAGCTCGGCGGCCGGGTACACCACGCAGCCGATCACCCGCTCGCAGGGGATCAGCCGGCTGAGCACCCCGCCCGGATCGACGCTGCGCACCACGCTCCCGGCCAGCTCGCCGCCGTGGCGATGGAAGTACCAGTAGGGGATGCCGTTCTGCATGGTGACCACGGCGGTGTCGGGCCGAAACAGCCGCCGAACCTGCTCGGCGACCGACTCGACCTGGTGGGCTTTGACTGACAGGATCACCAGGTCCTGCGGACCGGCGGCGGCGTAATCGTCGGTGGCCGCGACATCGCGCGCCACCTGCTCGCTGCCGTCCGCGCAACGGAGGCGGATGCCGCCGGCGCGCAGCGCCGCCAGGTTAGCGCCGCGCGCCATGCAGGTGACCGCTTCGCCCGCCAGCGCGAGCTTCGCGGCCACGTAGCCGCCAATGGCGCCGCAGCCGACAATGGCGATCTTCACGCGCGCGCACCTCCGCGGCCGGACGGCTGCCGCTTGAAGGATCGTATCGACTACGCCGCCCGCGCGCCGGCCGGAGGGCCGCTCGCGGCGCGGCCTGTTGTGTGTGCTTCAGCCGGCCGCGTGCCAGGCTTCGCGCCGGTAGCGCTCCTTGACGGAGAGTACCAGATCGCGCAGGAACCCCTTCTCGTACACGCGCAGCAGGTGCGCCTGGTTGCGCTCGACGTAGACGCTGACGCAGTCGTCGGGTGAGGCGACTTTCAGCAGCTCGCGCAGCGTGCCCGCGTCCCAACGCCACGGCAATTCGAGGTCGCTGAATGCGTGATTGTAGGCCTCGAGCTCGGCCGTGAGGGGATCGCCGGCCGTCGCGGCGCGCTTGCTTGCACTGACAACGCTTCGCATGGCGCAACTCCATGATCGCTGCGCAACAGGCTAGCCGCGCGGCTCTCAAAGGAAAAATTAAAGGTTTCTATTTCGATCATATGATTTAATGAATACTTCGAGGACGCTCCCCCGCAGCGCGACTGCGCAGGCCCGGTGCCGCATGAAACACCTCACATTCCGCCAGCTGCGCGTGTTCGCCGCCGCCGCCCGCCATGGCAACTTCTCGCGCGCCGCCGAAGAGCTGCACCTGACGCAGCCGGCGGTCTCGACGCAGATCAAGGAGCTGGCGGCCGACGTCGGCCTGCCGCTGTTCGAGCGCGTCGGCCGCAGAACCTATCTCACGCCGGCCGGCGAGGAGATGCTGGCGTGCGCCAAGGCCATCACGCTGAGGATGAAGGAGGCCGAGGATGCGCTCGCCCATCTCAAAGGCGTCACCGGCGGGCAGCTCAACGTCGCGGTGATCAGCGCCGGGGACTACTTCTTCCCGCGGGTGCTGGCCGCATTCGGCGCCGATCACCCCGGCATCACTTTCAACCTCACGGTGCATAACCGCGAGGGGCTGCTGCGCCATCTCGCTGAGAACCTGACCGATCTGGCGGTGATGGTGCGCCCGCCGCGTGACATGGACATCGTGGCGCTGCCGTTCGCACCGCACCCGTATGTCATCGTCGCGCCGCCCGGCCATCCGCTCGTCGGAGTGCGCAACATCCCGCGCGCGGCCCTCAACCGCGAGCGCTTCGTGCAGCGCGAGCAGGGCTCGGACACCTGGAACTCGATGCGCGAGGTGTTCGGCCGGCAGTTTCACCGGCTGAACATCGCCATGCAGATCCGCAGCACCGAGACCATCAAGCAGGCGGTGGGCGCGGGCTTCGGGCTCGCGTTCCTGTCCGCGCACACCATCGGGCTCGACCTGCGGGCGGACAACCTGGCGGTGCTCGACGTGCAGGGCTTTCCGGCGATGCTCAACTGGTACCTGGTGCACAACCGCACCAAGCGGCTGCCGCCGGTGGCGGCCGCCTTCAAGGAGTTCCTGGTGAGCGAGGGCGCCGCGCTGATCGGACGACTGGTGCGCGCCGACCAGGTGGCGCTCAGTCGAGGAAGTCGCAGAAGCTCTCGACGTGTGCGGCGAGATCGAGCGTGTGCTGCCGGGTGAGCCGCTCGGCGAGCTCGGTGTCGCGGCGCTCGAGCGCCTCGATGATCTTCAGGTGATCGACGATCGAGCGGGCGGCGCGGTCGTTCTGCGAAATGGTCGCCTTGCGGATCGCGCGCACGTGGATGAACAGGTTCCTGGTGGCGTCAGCGATCACCTGCGAGCCGCCGAGGCGGATGATCATCTGGTGAAAGGCGATATTGGCGTCGGAGTACTCGCCGATGTGCTCCGACGGCGGGGAGCTCTGGAACTCGTCGAACAGGTGGCGGAGCTTGCCGATCTCGCGGTCCGAGGCGTGCAGCGTCGCGAGGCGCGCCGACATGCTCTCGAGCGCCGCCCACATCTGGATCATTTCAATGATCTCGCGCTTGGACTTGCGAATGATGAAGATACCGCGGCGCGGCACGGTGCGGACAAAGCCCTCCTGCTCGAGGATTGAGAGCGCTTCGCGCACCGGAGTGCGGCTCACCCCCAGCGCCTCCATGAGCTGCCGCTCGTCGAGGCGCAGCGGCTCGCGCCGGCTGTAGATGTCGGTGCCCGCGATGGCATCTTTGAGGAGCGCGTAAGCCTGGTCGCGCAAGCTGACCGAATTGAGCGGCGCGAGCGCGAGCCGGTCGGGAGCGATGCCGCGATGCCGTCGCCGGGCCGTAACGCCCTTGCCCGCCTTAGCGGTCGCACTCACTCGCAATCTCCCTCGCGTGCCACGAGCTCCAAGCGTAGCGCGGTCCAGCGCGCGGTGAGAGACCCCAGTTCGCGAGGCGAGCTCCCTGCCGCAGCGCTTCTAATGCACTGCAGTAAGCGGGGCAGGTCCAGATGTCCGGTCTACCCACCGCGGGAAGGCGCAGGCTGCCCTTGAATGGTGCGCAAATGCCCGCGCGGGGGTCTCTTTGATCGCTTGCTGTCCCGGTTAGGCCCCGGAATGGGTCGCTTGCGGCTGTTCTTCGCACCACTTCAGGGTTGACACGCGAAAGATATATCACATATGGTCGGCCTGGCTTTAGAACAAATTGCAATGAGTTTGCATCCGATTGTTTGGGGTCATCGTCGCCGGCCGCGGGGCCGACGAGGCGATTCACGGGCATGCCAGCACCCGTCGATTAACCCCCCGGG
>DATNKO010000024.1:0-67985 GCA_035603345.1 Steroidobacteraceae bacterium
TAGCTAGTCGGACGTCCTGGGGCGCGCGGGGCCAGATACGAAATCCGCCAAACCATCGAGGCAACCGAACCAGCCTTGCTCGTGCCTGTCCCGCGCCGTCTTGGTTGGAATACGTTCGTGGGTTACCACCACCTCGGTTTCCGGACCGTGCTCCTCAAATGTCACCGTCACGCGCTCGGGCGGCCCCTCTACCGACTCCAGGCGCCACGTGTAGATGAGCCTTTTGGGCCGTTCAATGGACTCGAATTCCCCTGCGATCCACAGAACCTTGCCATCCGGGAATTGGTTGGCGATTCGGTAGCGGCCGCCCACCCGCAGATCCACCTTGGCATCGATGCACTCCACGGACGCCGGTCCCCACCACTGCTTCAGTTGCTCCGGTTGGGTCCAGGCGTCGAACAGGCGTTCACTGCTCGCTCGAATGGTGCGCCGCACCGTGAGGCTCACCGCTGATGCTGCTTGTTCGGTTATTGCAGGGGGTTTGTTCATGGGATAGGTGCCTTGCTCTCAGCGTATCGCGCCAGCGATTCCAGTCCGCCCTGCCAGAAGTGACGGTAGTGACGCAGCCAACCCTCGACGGTAGCAAGCGGCTCACCGTCGAGTGAGCACTGATGCATTCGCCCATCGACCGCTCGCCTCACCAGCCCGGCGCTCTGAAGTACCCGTATGTGCTTTGAGACGGCGGGGAGCGACATGTCGAAGGGCTTGGCGAGCTCGGTAATCATCGCTGGACGCTTCGCCAGTCGAGCGAGCAAAGCGCGACGGGTGCGATCGCCGAGCGCATGAAACACGGCATCCAGGCGATCATCCCGGGAAACTCTGTTGGGGGCGGCGCTTGACGACATCGGATCAAACTCAACTGGATATATATTAAACCATATGGTTTAATATTGCATTAACGATAGACCCCGGGGAGTAACCAAAGCATGCCTTCGTCGCTCATGTCACGTCGTGCGCTCACATTGAGCATGGCCGCTCTGCCGGTGGGATTGGTGTTCGCGGAGGCCGCGAAATCCGACGACCTCGAGGGACTCACGCACGCAGCGGCGTCGATTCATCAGGAGATCACCTTTGCCGCCAGCCGACAGCGGGTTTATGAGGCGCTCACTGACTCCAGGAAATTCGATGCAGTTACGCGTCTGAGCGACGCGCTGACGCTGGTCACCGCGCCCGGCGCCAAACCAACATTCATCAGTCACGAGCTGGGTGGTCCCTTCACATTGTTCGGAGGCTACGTCACCGGGCGAAACCTCGAGCTGTTGCCCGGTGAACGCCTGGTCCAGGCCTGGCGCGCCGGCAGCTGGAACGCTGCCGACTATTCGATCGTCAGATTCGTGCTGGTGGAGGCCGCAGCAGGCACCAAACTAGTGTTCGATCATCGCGGATTCCCCGACGCTCAGGGTGCCAGCCTCGCCTACGGATGGCGCGTCCACTATTGGCAACCGCTGGTGAAGTTTCTGGCAGCAGGCTGAGTGACCGCCAGTGCCACTCACGGGCATTGAGCAGCCTCCCAAGGTACTCAGTCCCCCACGCGGATCAGCAGCGCATCGACGTCGGCCGCTTCGAGCTGCTTGCGCACTCTGTTGAGCTCGTCGAGATTGTTGATCGGGCCGATGCGCACCCGGTGCCAGACGTCGGTGTCCACCGCCACCCGCTGCACTTTCGCGTGCACGCCCTGCAGGCTGAGCTGTCTCGCCACGCGGTCGGCGTCTGCTTGGTTGCGGTAGGTGCCGGCCTGCAGCACGTAAACTCCGGGGCGCTCGATCTTCGCCGTCGGGATGTCGCGCTTGACGTCCTTGTCCTTCTCCGGCACGACGACCTCGAAGTTCGGCAGCATCTGGTAGAAGTCGTACTTCTTCGACGCCTCGCCATCGCCGGTGACGTCGGGATCGGCGGGAGCTGCCCGGTGCGGCTCCGGGCGCGGCGCGTCGGCCGGCTCCGGCGCCTTGTGGCGCGCCTCGCCCAGGTAGGCGAAAGTCACGCCAGCCAGCACGGCCCCGACCAGGAGGCCATAGCCGAACTGCCTGTGCCGGCCGAGGTCGAGGGACCGGCGGGAGCTTTTCTTGTAATCGCGGCTCGTGAGCTTCCCCATGCCGGTGCGCTCTCTCACATGCTCTCGGGGGCCGAGACCCCGAGGAGAGTGAGCCCGTTGCGCACCACCTGTTGCACGCCGAGCACCAGCGCCAGGCGGGCGTTGCGCAGCGGCGGCTCGGCGACGATGAAGGCTTCGGCGTTGTAGTAAGTGTGGAAGGAATTCGCCAGGTCGCGCAGGTAGTGCACCAGCGCATGCGGGGCGCGGTTGACGGCCGCCTGTTCCACCACCTCCGGGTACTGCGCGAGTGCGCCGAGGACCGCCTGCTCGTGCGGCGCAGCGAGCCGGGCCGTGTTGGCGAGCCCCTCGGCCCGATCGAAGGCGAGGCCCCGGGCCGCGAGCTGCTTCATGACGCTCGCGACGCGCGCGTGGGCGTACTGGATGTAATACACCGGGTTTTCGTTGGTGCGCGACTTGGCCAGCTCGAGATCGAAGTCGAGCGGCTGCTCGTGGCTGCGCATCAGGTAGAAGAAGCGGCAGGCGTCGTTCCCCACCTCGGTGCGCAGCTGGCGCAGTGTCACGAACTGCGCCTCGCGCTTGCCCATCGGGATCTTCTGCGCGCCGCGGAACAGGCTCACGAACTGGATGAGCGGGGCCTCCAGGCACTCGGGCGGCTGACCGAGGGCGGCAAGCCCGGCGCGCACCCGGGCTACATAGCCGTGGTGATCGGCGCCGAGCACGTCGATCAGCCGCGCGAAGCCCCGCTCGCGCTTTTGCAGGTGATAGGCGATATCGGAGGCGAAGTAGGTCTTCTGGCCGTTCTCGCGCACCACCACCCGGTCTTTCTCGTCGCCGAACTCGGTGGCGCGGAACCACACAGCGCCGTCGCGGCGTTCGAGCTTGCCGGCGCGCTCGAGCACGGTGAGCGCATGGTCGATGGCGCCGCTCACCGCCAGCGCCGACTCCGATGCCCAGTGGTCGAACAGCACGCCGAACTCGGCGAGATCGTCGCGGATGTCCGCGAGCATCGCGTCGCGCGACAGCTCGAGCACCCGGCGAAAGGCCTGCGCGCCGATGAGGAGGCGGGCGCGCTCGATGAGCGCGTCGATGTAGACCTCCTTGTCCCCCGTGGGGGCATCGGCGGGGAGGTCGGCGAGCACCTTCGGCGCCGGCCGGCTCAGCTCCCCACCCACCGCCGCCTGAAGCTGCTGCGCGAGCGGCAGCACGTAGTCGCCACGGTAGCCGTTCTCGGGAAAGGGCAGCCGCTCGCCGCAGACTTCGAGGTAGCGTATCCAGGTGCTGACGGCGAGGATGTCCATCTGCCGCCCGGCGTCGTTGATGTAGTACTCGCGCTCGACCTCGAAGCCCGAGGCCGCGAGGATGTTGCCGAGGGTTGCCCCGTAGGCCGCCTGGCGGCCATGGCCGACGTGCAGCGGGCCGGTGGGGTTCGCCGAGACGAATTCCAGCAGCACGCGCTCGCCGGCACCCAAGACGCTGGTGCCGTAGGCCGCGCCGCGCTCGTGGATCGCCGTGAGCTCGCGCGCATAGGCCTCGGGCGCGAGATAAAAATTAATGAAGCCCGCGCCTGCGACCTCCGCGCGCCGGATGAGCGGACTGGCGGGCAGGGCGGCGACGATCGCGGCCGCGAGCTCGCGCGGATTGCGGCGCGCCGCCTTCGCCAGGCGCAGCGCCACGTTGCTGGCGAAGTCGCCGTGCTGCGCATCGCGCGCGCGCTCGACCACGACGCTCGATGCGGCGGGCGCTTCCCCCCCAATCCCGCCGCTGAGTCCCGCCAACGCTGCCCGCAGCAGCTGTTCGAGTTCCTGCTTCATTCGTCTGCCAGTGTCTCAGAACAGCTCCAGCGGATCGACATCGAGCGCCCAGCGCACGCGTGACGCGCTGCGCAGCTGTTCGACCGCCGGAAGCCAGCTGCCGAGGAACCGCTGCAGCGCGGGGCGCTCGCGGCTCTCGATGAGGAGCTGTGCGTGGTAGCGCCCGGCGCGCCTGGCCATGGCGGCTGGCACGGGACCGAGGAGCCGCACCCGGCGCGGCGGCGTGCCGGCGCGCGCGCGGGCGTCGGAGAGAAAGCCGAGCGCCGCCTCGCGCGTCTTCGCCGAGGCCCGCACTGCCGCCAGGCGGCTGAAGGGCGGCCAAGCCGCCTCGCGGCGCTCCCCGAGCGCGGCGCGCGCGAAGCCGTCATAGCCTTCCTTCAGCAGGTTGACGAGCAGCGGGTGCCCGGGAAACTCGGTCTGGATCAGCACCTCGCCCGCCCGCGCTCCGCGGCCGGCGCGCCCGGCCACCTGCACGATGGTCTGCGCGAGCCGCTCGGGCGCGCGAAAGTCGGTACTGAAGAGGCCCTGATCCGCATTCATCACCACGACCAGCGTGACGTTCGGAAAATCATGGCCCTTGGTCACCATCTGCGTGCCGACGAGGATCCGCGCCTCGCCCGAGGCGACCCGCTCGAGCACTTCCTCCAGGTCGCCGCGACGCCGCACCACGTCGCGATCTAGCCGCGCGAGCGTGACGCCGGGGAACAGCGCGCCGAGCACCTCGTGGATGCGCTCGGTTCCCTGGCCCACGGACTTGACGGCGAAGCCGCACTGCGGACAGCGCGCAGGTAACGGTGCGTCCGCGCCGCAGTGATGGCAGCGCAGCCGGCCGGCGGCCAGGTGCACCGTGAGGCGTGCGTCGCACTCGCTGCAGGGTGCGATCCAGCCGCAGGCGGTGCACAGCAGCGTCGGTGCGTAGCCGCGGCGGTTCAGGAACACCATCACCTGGCCGTCGGCGGCGAGATGCCGCTCGATTGCCTCGACGGCCGGCGTCGACACGCCGGAGCGCAGCGCCGCGGTGCGCAGGTCCAGGAGCTTGAGTGACGGCGGCTGTGCGTCCTGCGCCGCGCGGCGCTCGAGGCGCAGCCGTGTGTAGCGGCCGGCGTCGGCGTTGTGCAGCGTCTCGAGCGAGGGGGTGGCCGAGCCCAGCACTACGGGCACGCCCGCGTGCTGCCCGCGCACCACCGCGAGATCGCGCGCCGAGTAGCGCAGCGCCCCTTCATGCTGCTTGAAGGAGCCGTCGTGCTCCTCGTCCACGATGATGATCCCGGGCTGCGGCATGGGCGCGAACACTGCCGAGCGCGTGCCGAGCACGATGCGCGCATCACCGCTGAAGGCATCCCGCCAGGCAGCCAGGCGCTCGCGCTCGGTGAGCGCCGAATGCAGCACCGCCATCGGCACGGCGAAGCGCGCGCTGAAGCGCCCGACGAGCTGCGGCGTGAGCCCGATCTCCGGCACCAGCACCAGCGCGCGCCGTCCTTGCGCGATGACCTGCTCCACGAGCTTCAGGTAAACCTCGGTCTTGCCGCTGCCGGTGATGCCGTGGAGCAGAAAGACGCCGAAGGAGCCAAACGCCTCGCTCACCCGCGCGACCGCCGCGCTCTGACCGGGCAGCAGCACGGGCGCCGCCAGCGACGCCGTGGCGGCCGGCGGCTCCGCGCGCTCAGCGGGTACCTCGACGCTCGTGATCAGACCACGCGCGGCGAGCGCGCGGGCCGCATCGCGCCAGGAGCGAAGTTGCTCATTCAACGTCGCGGCTGAGGCGCCGCCGCGCGTGATGAGAAACTCGAGCAGCGCCCGCTGCCGGGGCGCGCGCTGAAGCTCGCCCGCGGCCAGGGCGGCGACTCCCTGGGCGGTTGCTGTCCAACGCTCCTCGAGCGCGGCAATGGGTGCCCCGAGCCGCAGTGCCCTGGGCAGCGCGCTCGCGACTACCTCTCCGATCGGGTGGTGGTAGTACTCCGCCGCCCAGGCGATGAGTGCGAGGGCGGCGTCATCGAGAAGCGGTTGTCGGTCGAGCACCTCCAGGACTGCTTTCAGGCGCTCGGGCCCGACGTCCGAGGTATCGGCGACCCCCATCACGACGCCGACCAGGCGTCGGCGCCCGAAAGGCACCCGCACCCGCATGCCGGGCTGGATCGCACCCGACACAAATGTGACGGGAGGCAGGTAGTCGAACAGGCGTCGCACCGGGGTGTCGAGCGCGACCTGAAAGACTGTGAACTTGGGCGTCACGAATAAGCCAAATCAGTGACTTGCGCTACCTGCGGGCGTCAACCGGGGGACGAGCGCGCGCGTTATACAGGCCATGCGGGAGTTTGCTACGCTCGCCTCGCCTTATAGCATGCCGGCCGCATACGACGGCGACGTGGACCTGACAGACCCTGCCGAGCAGACCCAGACCCGCGCGCTGAACCAGTTTCTGGCCGGCGTCGAGGTCAAGGCATTCAAGATCGCGCAGGCGGCGTTGCGCCACGAGGACGACGCCCTGGATGCGGTGCAGGACGCGATGCTGCAGCTCGCGCGGGCGTACGCAAAGCGCCCGGCCGAGGAGTGGAAGCCGCTGTTCTACCGGATCCTCGAGAACCGCATCCGCGACATGCAGCGCCGGCGCACGGTGCGCGGGCGCGTGATGGCGTGGTTGCCGTTCCGCGCGGATGAGGAAGACGAGGAGGCGGACCCGATCGCCCAGGCGGCGAGCACCGAGCCTCAACCGGTGAGGCGGCTCGAGCTCGACGAGGCGATGGGGGCGCTGGAGAAGGCGCTCGAGGGGCTGCCGCGGCGGCAGCAGCAGGCATTTCTGCTGCGCACGCTCGAGGGGCTCGACGTCGCGCAGACCGCCGCCGCCATGGGCTGCTCGCAAGGGAGCGTCAAGACCCATTACTTTCGCGCAGTGCAGGCACTGCGCGCGCAACTTGGAGATCTGTACGTATGAGCCTGATGGACGAGTCGCCGACCCAGTTCGAGCGCAATGCCACGGCGGTGCTGACCGAGGCGGTGCTGCGCGTCGACGCCCGGACCCGCTCGCGGCTGAACCAGGCGCGTCAGGCGGCCCTCGAGGCGGCGCACAAGCGCCGCCCACTTTGGCGCCTCACGCTGATGCCGGCCGCGGGGGCGGTCGCCGCGGCGTTGCTCGTCACCATGTTGCTCTGGCACCGCGCGCCCGAGACCCGGCTGCCGGCGATCGAGGGGCGCGCGGACGCCACCATGGATATGGACCTGCTGACCGACAAGGACGCGATTGATCTGCTCGATGGCGGGGACGGCCCGTTCTACGAGTGGGCCGCCGCGCAGTCCGATACGAATGGCGAGAGCAGCTGATGTGGTTGCGCGCGGCCGCGACGGGAGCGCTCGCGGCGCTGGCGCTCGCCGCGCTTGCCGCGCGCGCCGCCGATCCGCCCAGCAACGCGCAGGATCCGAACGCCGGGTTTCTCGAGTTCCTGGGGAGTGTCGATCGGCTGTCGGACGTGAACCCGGACTATCTCTCGCAGGCGAACGCGCCGAAGGCCGCACAGGCGCCCCCGGGTGCAGTCCGGCCGGCGCAGACCCAGCCGCCACCGCCGCCGCCGGCCTCCAACCCGAATCCGCCCGGAGTCAAGAACAATGGATAACAAGCGACGCCCGGTGATGCTCGCGATGATGATGGCGCTGCTGCTCCTCGCCGCAACCCCGGTATTTGCGCAAGAGCCGCCGGGAAGCGCGCCCCCCGCGGCGCCTCCCGCAGCGCCTCCCGCTCCGGTCGCCTGGTCGAATCTCTCGCCCGAGCAGCAGCGGCTGCTCGGACCGGTGGCGAGTCAGTGGAACAGCCTGCCACCGGCGCGGCAGCAGGCGCTTGCCCACGGCAGCGAGCGCTGGATCGCGATGTCGCCGGCGGAGCGTGACCAGGCACGTCAGCGGTATGGGCGCTGGCGCGCCCTGCCGCCGCAGCAGCGCAGCGCGCTACGCGAGCGCTGGCAGCACTTCCAGACACTATCACCCGCCGAGCAGGCGCGAGTGCGCGAGAACTTCCACCGCTTCCAGCAGTTGCCGCCCGCACGGCGCGACATGCTGCGCCAGCAGTGGCGCAACGCGACGCCCGAGCAGCGCCAGCGAATGATCCAGCACGTGCGTGAGCAGCGCATGAGGGGCGCAGGGATGGGGCACCCAGGCATGGGGCACCCCGGCATGGGAGCACATCCGGGCGTTGCGCGGCCGCACTGAGGCGGCGCGGTGCGCGGCTCTCACCTCGCCTTGCGCGTGAGCGGTCGTACCGGAATCGGCACGTTGCACACGTCGATGCGGCCGGCGGGCACCTTGAACCAGGCATCGTGGCGGTTGCGGCGCGCCTCGACGTAGGCGGCGAAGGTCGGCGTGTCGGTTCGCAGCACCTCGAGCTGACTGCGGTCGGCCGGCGGGACGTCCACCGCGAGCCGCACTGAGCGGATCGGCGTGCGCTCCTCCGGCTGCTCGTAGAAGCCGAGCGCGCCGTTGCCGCGCGGCATGACCGACAGCACCGCCATGCCGGCCACCACGCGCCCGAGGAGCGTGACGTTACGGTCGAGATGGCGCGGCGCCTGGCCGATCACGACGTACAGCTCGGTGCCGCCGCCGCTGTCGACGTCGGTGTCGCGCCCGGCCCCGACCATGCCATAGCAGTGCACGAGCCAGGCGCGCCCGAGCTGCGGATCCGCCGCGACCGGAAAGCCGTCCACGAAGCCGACCTGCGGGGCGTAGGTGTCCGGGTCCGGGAGCTTGGTGATCGCAAGCCCGCGCAGCGGCCGCTCGAACTCGGCGGCGAGCGTGCGCTGCGCACTGCCGACCGGCTTCTTGCCCGTCGGGTCGCCCCACTGCACGACGTAGTTATCCTGCGCCCGCTCGATCGGCAGCCCGTCGTAGTACTTTCCGGCGGCGAGCGCCTCGATGTTCGCGACGTGGTGGGGGGCGAACTGCGGGGCGAGCTCGATCACCACCCGCCCGCCCGGGACCTCCATATATAAGGTGTTGTGCGGATCGAGCGCGTGCCAGTCCGACGGGGCGGACGCGCCCAGCACCTGCTCGACGGTGAGCGCCTTCTGCTGCGCGTCCGCTGCCGGAGCGATCGCGAACGCTGTGTTCCGCGGCGCGGCGGGTGCGGTGAGGGCAAGCAGCATGAGGCTCACGGCGATCGACATCAGTCGACGGCCTTTACCGCGGCGATCAGCTCGGCTACGGCCTTTTGCGCATCGCCATAGAGCATGCGGGTGTTGTCGAGATAGAAGAGGGCGTTCTCGATCCCCGAGAACCCCGCGCCCTTGCCGCGCTTGATGACGATGACGTTCTTGGCCTTGTCGGCGTTCAGGATCGGCATGCCGTAGATGGGGCTCGACTTATCGGTGCGCGCCACCGGGTTCACTACGTCGTTGGCGCCGATGATGAGCGCCACGTCCGCGGTCTCGAACTCGGCGTTGATCTCGTCGAGATCGGAGATCAGGTCGTAAGGCACGCCCGCCTCCGCCAGCAGCACGTTCATGTGCCCGGGCATGCGCCCGGCCACGGGGTGGATCGCGAAGCGCACCGTCACGCCGCGGTCGATGAGCAGCTGGCACAGCTCCCAGATCTTGTGCTGCGCCTGCGCGACCGCCATGCCATAGCCGGGCACGATGATGACTTTCTGCGCGAACGCGAGCATCACGCCGACGTCGGCGGCCTCGATGGGCTTCAAGCTGCCGGTGACTTCGCCGGTGGCCGCCTCACCCGTGTCGCCGAAGCCGGAGAACAGCACGTTGCCGAGCGAGCGGTTCATGGCTCTGGCCATCAGCTGCGTGAGCAGCGTGCCGGCCGAACCGACCACGGTGCCGGCGATGATCATGGCGGCATTGTTGAGCACGAAGCCCTCGAGGCCGACCGCGAGCCCGGTGAGCGCGTTGTAGAGCGAGATGACCACCGGCATGTCGGCGCCGCCGATCGGCAGCGTCATGCTGACTCCGAGAATAAGCGCCACCACGAACAGGCCGGTGACCACAGGTGGTGCGGCATCGAGGTGACCCGCCACCAGTACGCCGAGCGCGAGTGTCGCGGCCAGAATCAGCAGATTCAGGATCTGCTGGCCGCCGAAGCGGATGCTGCGCGTGATGAGGCCCTGGAGCTTGCCGAAGGCGATGGCGCTGCCGGAGAAGGACACCGCGCCGATGATGCCGCCGGCGACCGCGAGACTGTCGGTGACGTAGCCCTCGGCTCCGCCGCGATACAACTCGACGGCCGCGATGGCCGCAGCCGCCCCGCCGCCCATGCCGTTGTAGAGCGCGATCATCTGCGGCATGTTGGTCATGGCGACGCGCTTGCCGCTCCACCAGGCGAGCGCGCCGCCGACCAGCATCGCCGGCAGCATCAGCTCGTAGTTGGACATCCCGGGGTAGAGGAAGGTGATCAGCGTCGCCACCAGCATGCCGGCGCCGGCCCAGAGGATGCCGCTGCGCGCGGTGACTGGAGAGCTCATGCGCTTCAACCCGAGGATAAAGAGCGCCGCCGTCACGAAGTAGCTCGCCTGGATGGCGAGCTCCGCCGAAGCCCAAGCGGCCGGCATCAGTGGGTCTCCTTGGTGTCGGGCCCGGGCGCGCGGCGCTTCGCGCCGCTCGACTTGAACATCTCGAGCATGCGCTCGGTGACCACGTAGCCGCCGACCGCGTTGCCGGCCGCGAGCAGCACGCCCAGGAAGCCGATGCTCTTCTCGAGCGGCGTGTGTGCGGCACCGAGCGCCACCATTGCGCCCACCAGCACGATGCCGTGCACGAAGTTAGAGCCCGACATGAGCGGGGTGTGCAGGATCACCGGCACGCGCGAGATGACCTCGTAGCCGGTGAAGGCCGCGAGCATGAAAATGTAGAGCGCCACCATTCCGGTCATGTCAACCCTCCAGCGCTTTGGCGGTCGGTGCGTGCGTGATCTGCCCGTCGCGGGTCAGGCACGCCTGCGCGAACACCTCGTCGTTCCAGTCGATCGCCAGTTCGCCCTTGACGATGGCGGGCTTGAGGAAATTGAGGAGGTTGCGCGCGTACATCTCGCTCGCGTTGTAGGCGAGCTCGGCGGCGAGATTCACGGGACCCACGATCTTCACGCCCTGGTGCTCGATCGTCTCGCCGGCGCGGGTCAGCTCGCAGTTGCCGCCCTGCTCGGCGGCGATGTCGACCACGACCGAGCCGGGGCGCATGCGCTCGACCGCAGCGCGCAGGATGATCTTCGGCGCCGGGCGCCCGGGCACAGAAGCGGTGGTCACCACGGCGTCGGCGGCGGCGATACGCGAATCGAGCACCTCCTGCTGCTTGGCGCGCTCTTCGGCGGTGAGCTCGCGGGCGTAGCCGCCGCTGCCCTCGGCGCTCACCCCCGTGTCGACGAACTTGGCGCCGAGCGATTTCACCTGCTCGCGCGTGGCGCTGCGCACGTCGTAGGCCTCGACGACGGCACCTAAGCGCCTGGCGGTGGCGATGGCCTGCAGCCCCGCTACCCCGGCGCCGATCACCAGCACCTGCGCGGGGCGGATGGTGCCGGCGGCGGTGGTCAGCATCGGCAGGAATTTCTGCAGCGTGCTCGCCGCGATCAGCACCGCCTTATACCCGGCGATCGCCGCCTGCGAGGACAGCGCATCCATCGACTGGGCGCGCGAGATGCGCGGTATCAGCTCCACGGCGAAGCTGGTGATGCCGCGGTCTTTGAGCGCGCGGACCTCGGCGGCGCGCGCGTGCGGCTGGAGGAAGCCGACCAGCACGGCGGTCTTTTTCAGCGCGCCGATCTGCTCGACGCCCAGCGGCTGCACGGTGAGCAGCACGTCGGACTGTGCCAGCACGTCCGCGGCGGACTGCGCCCATGTCACATTCTTGTAAAGCGCGTCGGGGAAGCCGGCGCGCTCGCCCGCGCTGCGCTCGATGAGCAGGCGCGCGCCTTCTTTGGCAAATTTCTCGGCGACCTCGGGAACCAGGCTGACGCGCGTTTCCCGAGGTGCGCTCTCGCGCAGCGCGCCAATCGTCACTGACATTCACGCACCTCTTCCCAGGTCACGTGGCCGGCCGACCACGCGTCCGAAAATACTCAACTGAATTAGAGTCTTGCGATGTTGAATTCTTGCACAAAACTGCCGTATCTTACAGCGCCATGCTGGGTATCGACCTCGAACGCGCCGATCGCGGCGGACACGATGATTTCGCGCTGCTCGCCTCTCACGCGCCGCGCGGACTCACGCAGCTCGTGCTGCGCACCGATGTCTCCGGCATGCCGCTCGAGTGGATCGACTACAAGGAAGCGGCCCGACTGTACACCCAGGAGCAGGTCGCTTACACCTGCGGCTCGCGCCTCTACGAGCTGGTCGGCGGCGTCAATGCCCGCACCGGGCGGCGCACCCGGCTCGAAGTCAACTCCATCGTTGCGACCGTGGGCCACACCGGCAATCCCGGCAACACGCGCCACGACTATGTGCCGCCGCTCAACAACCAGACGCTGTTCCGGCGCGATGCCTACATCTGCATGTACTGCAGCATGCGCTTCCCGGCGCGCGAGCTGTCGCGCGATCACATCCGCCCCTTCAGCCAGGGCGGCACCGACAACTGGATGAACGTGGTGGCGGCCTGCCGCCGCTGCAACAATCAGAAAGCCTCGCGCACGCCCGAGCAGGCGAAGATGCAGCTGATCGCCGTGCCCTTCACCCCGACATACGCGGAGTACATCTTCCTCAAGGGCCGGCGCGTGCTCGCGGATCAGATGGAATACCTGCTGGCACACTTCCCGCGCTCGAGCCCGCTGCACGACCGCATCCAGCGCTGGCTGTCCTGAATTGATCTTCCTGGTCGACGCCTCGGTCTACGTCTTTCGCGCCTACCATTCGCTGCTGCCCGACATGCGGGACCGGGACGGCAATCCGGTACACGCGGTGTTCGGCTTCGCGCGCTTTCTCGGCGATCTGATCGAGCGCGTGCGCCCGCGCCACATCGCGGTCGCCTTCGACCAGCGTCGCTCGGGCTCGTACCGCGCGCGCATCTTCCCGGCCTACAAGGCCAACCGCGAGCCCGCGCCCGCCGACCTCAGGCTGCAGTTCGAGCGCTGCCGCGAGTTGTGCCGGCACCTGGGAGTCGCGGTATTCGTCGACCCCGACTACGAGGCCGATGACCTCATCGGCACGCTCGGCTGCCTGATGCGCGCGCAAGGTGTGCGCTCGGCCTTCATCTCGCGCGACAAGGACCTGGCGCAGCTGCTGCGCGACGGCGATCTGTTCTGGGATTTCGGCGCGCGCGAGCAGTTCGGCTACCACGACATCGAGCGGCACTTCGGCGTGCGGCCGGAGCGCTTCGCCGACTATCTGGCGCTCACCGGCGACGACGTCGACAACATCCCCGGTGTGCCGGGCATCGGCCATCGCACCGCCGTGTCGCTCATGAAGGCGTTCGCCTCGCTCGATGAGCTGTACGGCGACCTCGCGCGCGTCGCGCAGCTGAAGGTGCGCGGCGCCGCGACCCTCGGCGCGCGGCTGCGGGAACACCGCGAGTCGGTGTACCTCGCCCGGCGCCTCACGCACATCGCCTGTGACCTGCGGCTCGGCGTCGGCCCCGAGGGCCTCATGCGCCGTGCGCCGGACATGCCGGCACTCTCGGGCCTTTATGATGAGCTCGGTTTCGGGCCGTTCCTGCGCCGCCAGGGAGAGCGCCTCGCGCAGCTGCCGTTGTCCTGACGGGCAGCAGCGCCCCATGGAGATGTTTGCGGTCATCGCCGACGCGATCCAGAGCACCATCGGCTCGCCCTGTCGGGACTCGCCCGAGCGCCGCGTAGCCGGCGGCAGCATCAACGTCTGCTACCGCTGGCTGTCGGACGCCGGCCCGCTGTTCGTGAAGGTGGCGGCGATCGAAGCATTGCCGATGCTGGTGGCGGAGGCCGCAGGACTCGCCGAGCTCGCCGGCGCAAACGCGGTGCGCGTGCCGCGGGTGCTCGCGGTCGGACCAGCCGCGGCGAGCGCCTTCCTCGCCCTCGAGTGGCTCACGGCGGGACGCGCGGACACGGCGTGCGAACGGTTGCTCGGCGAGCAGCTCGCCGCCCTCCATCGGGTCACCGCGGACCGCTTCGGCTGGTCGCTCGACAACACCATCGGCAGCACGCCGCAGGACAACGCGCCGTGCGGCGACTGGACGGAATTCTTCCGCGAGCGGCGCCTGAAGCCGCAGCTGGCACTCGCCGCCGCCAACGGCTACGCGCAGCTCGAGCCCTGGGGTGAGCGGCTGGCCGAGTCCATGCCGCAGCTGCTCGCCGGGCACCGCCCGCAGGCCTCGCTCCTGCACGGGGATCTGTGGGCCGGTAACTGGCTGGCGCTCGCTTCGGGCGAGCCGGCGATCTTCGATCCGGCGGTGTACTACGGGGATCGCGAGGCGGATCTCGCCATGACTCACCTGTTCGGTGGGTTCGGCGCCGCCTTCTATCGGGCGTACGAGTCGGCCGCACCGCTCCCCGAGGGAGCATCGCTCCGCTCGGAGCTCTACAACCTCTACCACGTGCTCAACCATGCCAACCTCTTCGGCGGCGGCTACGCAGCCCAGGCGCGCTCCATGATGGAGCGGCTCCTGTCGCAGCTGCGCGGCTGAGCCGCGGCGCGATTCGGCTGTCGGATTCGGCTATCCTATCCACGGAGACAGCCATGGCGAACAAGAACATCGAGTCGGCGCTCCAGGAGGAGCGTAGCTTCCCACCGCCGCCCGGCTTCACCGCGCGGGCGGTTATCAAGCCCGCGGACCTCGATGCCTTGCGCCAGCGCGCGCGCGAGGATCACGTCGGATTCTGGTCGGACCTCGCTGCCCGGGAGCTCCTCTGGCACAAGCCGTTCACCGTAAAGCTCGACCGCAGCAAGGCTCCCAACTACCGCTGGTTCAGCGACGGCGAGCTGAATGCCTCGTGGAACTGCCTCGACGTGCACCTCGAGGAGCGCGGCCACAAGACCGCGATCATCTTCGAGGGGGAGCCGGGGGATGTGCGGCGCCTCTCCTACCGCGAGCTGCACGCCGAGGTATGCAAGTTTGCCAATGCGCTCAAGGCCGAGGGCATCAAGCGTGGCGATCGCGTCATCATCTACATGCCGATGGTGCCGGAGACCGTGGTTGCCATGCACGCCTGCAACCGCATCGGCGCCATCCACTCGGTGGTGTTCGGCGGCTTTTCCGCCGGGGCGCTGAAGGACCGCATCGAAGACACCGAGGCGAAGCTGGTGATCACGGCCGACGGCGGCTGGCGCAGCGGGCAGGTCGTGGAGCTCAAGGCGGCGGTGGACCACGCCCTCGGCAGTGGCTGCCCGAGTGTCAGGAAAGTCGTGGTGCTCAAGCGCACCGGCAGACCGGTGCCGATGGATGCCAAGCGCGACCGCTGGTGGCACTACTTCATCGAGGGTCAGCCGCCGGCCTGCGAGCCGGAGTGGGTGGACGCCGAGCACCCGTTGTTCCTGCTGTACACCTCGGGCTCGACCGGCAAGCCCAAGGGCATTCAGCACTCGACCGGTGGCTACCTGCTCGGCGCCAAGCTCACCACGCAGTGGGTGTTCGACTTGCGCGAGGACGACGTGTTCTGGTGCACGGCGGATGTCGGCTGGGTGACCGGGCACAGTTATATCTGCTACGGACCGCTCGCCCTCGGTGCGACCATCGTGATGTACGAGGGCGGCCCGATGACGCCCGACGGCGGGCGCTTCTGGAAGAATTGCCAGACGCACGGCGTGACCGTGTTCTACACGGCGCCGACCGCGATCCGTGCGCTCATGAAGCTCGGCGACGAGCTGCCGGGCAAGTACGACCTGTCGCGCCTGCGGCTGCTCGGCACGGTCGGCGAGCCCATCAACCCCGAGGCCTGGATGTGGTATCACCGCGTGATCGGTCGGGGACGCTGCCCGATCGTCGACACCTGGTGGCAGACCGAGACCGGCGCGATCCTCATCTCGCCGCTACCCGGAGTGACCGCGACCAAGCCCGGATCCTGTACCGAGCCGTTGCCCGGGATCGACACCGACATCGTCGACGATCACGGCGTGAGCGTGCGGCGTCCCGACGGGGGCGGCTATCTCGTGATCCGCCAGCCCTGGCCGTCGATGCTGCGCACCATCTGGCGCGACAACGCGCGCTACATCGCCAACTACTGGGACAGGTTCCAGCGGCGCTACTACGTCGCCGGCGATAGCGCGCATCGCGACGCCGACGGGTACTTCTGGATCATGGGCCGCATCGACGACGTGTTGAAGGTCGCCGGCCACCGCCTCGGCACCATGGAGATCGAGTCGGCGCTGGTCGCGAACCCGAAGGTGGCGGAGGCTGCGGTCGTCGGCAAGCCGCATGACATCAAGGGCGAGTCGGTATTCGCCTTCGTGGTGCTGCGCGGGCCGCGCCCGACCGGCGACACCCGGGCGCTGACCAAGGAATTGCGCGACTGGGTGGGCGAGGAGCTCGGTCCGATCGCCAAGCCCGACGACATCCGCTTCGCCGACAACCTGCCCAAGACCCGCTCCGGAAAGATCATGCGGCGGCTGCTGAAGTCGATCGCGCGGGGCGAGGAGATCACCCAGGACGTCTCGACGCTGGAAAACCCGGGAATTCTCGCGCAGCTGCGCGGTGAGGAAGCCGCGCCCGCGGCGGCCGCGGCCGGCAAGACGGCGAAGGCCCCGGCGGTAAGGGCCCGGGCCGCGAAGCCTGCAGCACGCGCCGCTGCCGCCGGCGCCGGCCGCAAGCGCGCGGTCGCGCGGCGTAAGGCCGCGGCTCCGCGCCGCAGCAAGCGCACGGCCGCAGCGCGCAAGAGCGCACGTCCCGCGGCCCGCAAGGCGCGCATCAAGCGCGCTGCGCCCGCGCGCCGGCGCCGGGCCAAATCGCCGCGCCGGCGGTAAGCGCACCAGCGCCAGGCCAGGACGCACGCGCTCGATAGACTTTTTCTCAATAGTGAACTACCTGGTTCACTGTTGAGAGGACCTCCTAGACGCGCTCGGGCTCGCCGGTCGCTTCGAGCGCCATCACGACCAGTCGCTGCTCGAGCCATTCGCTCAAACCCCGCGGCCGCTCGAGCCTCATGCGCTCGAGCGCCGCCGCGTGCGGCCGCGGATCGCCGCGGGATGCGAGCGCGCGGGCGACGGTGCGCACCCGCCCGAGCGGGGTGGCGGTGCGCGCCTCCAGGAACTTGAGCGCGCCCGCCAGCGCGATCTCCTCGCGCGTAAGGTCGGTGCCGAACGGGTAGTCGCTGAAGTAGCCGCGCTCGCGATGGGTGCTGAGCGCCTGCTCGAGGCGCTGCGGCAGGTTGTTGCGGCAGGCATCGGGGATGCGGTAGCCGGCTGCGATCTTCCCGGCCGCGCGGGCGCGCGCCAGCAGCTGCGGCTGGAAGCGCGAGTCGGCGACCTCGAGGAGCGCGGCGATGACCTCGGCGTCGGTCCGGCCGCGAAGCTCGGCGATGCCGTACTCGGTGACCACGATGTCACGCAGGTGGCGCGGCAGCGTCTCATTGCCCTGGCCCCAGATGATGTTGGATGTGGTGTGACCACGGTGGGTGCGGCTCGAGCGCACGCACACGACCGAGCGGGCGTCGGGCAGCGCATGCGCCATGGCGACGAAGTTGTATTGACCGCCGACGCCGCTCACCACCCGGCCGTCCGCCAGCGTGTCCGACACCGCGGCGCCCAGCAGCGTCACCATCATGGTGGTGTTGACGAAGCGCGCGCAGCGACGCTGCAGCACCCGCAGCTCCTGGTCCGGCCCATACAGCTGATTGACCCAGGCTACCCCGCGCATGCCGAACTGCGCGCGATCGCTCTCGGGCAGCTCGCGCAGCGCCGCGTAGAAGCCGCGCGGGCCGAGGAAGAAGCCGGCGTGCAGCACCTGGCCGTTCCTGAGCTCGCGCCCGAGACACTCGGCCGCCAGGCGCATCCGGGTCGGCGCGTCGGCGAGGTCGGCGGCGATCCATTCACCGCCGTGCGCCCGCACGCTGCCGGAGTCGAACTCCGTGTCCTCGCGGAACACGCCGTAGCGCCTGAGCTCGGCGAACTCCGCGGCGTCGAGCGTCGGTCCGACGCCGACGGCGGCGAGCGCCGTGAGGATGCCGGCGTCGAAGCGCTCGCTGATAGCACCCGCAGCCAGCAGCCGCTCGATAGCCAGCGAGTCGTAGACCCGGCGGCGCAGCACCCCGGCGCGGTAGAGCTCGAGCAGGTGGTCGACGAACATTTCGGTCGAGGCGAACAGGCCGGCCGCGAAGGCGCCGCCGTCAGCGGCGGGCGCGGGCGGCGCGGTGCCGTGCGGGTCAGCGAGCGCCGCCAGCGCTTGTGCCCAGGTGCCGTTCTGCTGGTGGCGCAGCAGCAGCGCATATACCAGTGCGTCGCCGAGCTCGCCGATACCGATCTGCAGCGTGCCGCCGTCGCGCACCAGGCTGCTGGCGTGCAGCCCGATCGCATGGTCGACGGTGCCGAGCGGCGGATTGGGCGGGCAGAACAGGTCGTAGTCGTAGCGCGGGTCGTCGATGAGAAAGTCGAAGCGCTGCGGCTCGACCTGCGCGTGGCCGGTCATGAACGGCAGCTGCGCGTGGATCTCGCCGATCATGACGATGTCGCGGCCGGCGGCGCGCGCGGCAGCGAGCGCCGGCAGCAGGTCGACGGTGACGTCGGGGTTCGAGCCGAAGCTGAGCAACATCTCGCCGTCGTGCATGCGGCGGGCCACCAGCTGCGCGATCACGTTGACCCCGAGCGCCATCAGATCGCGCTGCGCGTAGGTGTAGTTGGTGCTGAGATGGTTCTGCTGCGCGTGCGCGCAGCCGAGGAACGCCCCCGGCGTCAGGAAGAACTCGATGACGCGCACGTTGGCCGGCACGCGGCCGTCGCGCACCGCGCGTGCGTAGTCCGGCTCCACGTAACTGCCGAAGACCCGCTGCGCCAGCGGCTCGACCAGGCGCGCCTCGAGCGGCGAGCGGGCGACGGGCTTGAGCAGCGACAGCGCCGTGACGATGGTCAGATCGATGGTCGAGTCGCGCGCGGCGCGGCGGTAGATCTCGTTGGCGAGCGGATTAGGCTTGCCGATGCCGAGCGGCATCGCCAGCACGATGCGCGACCCCAGGCGGCGCAACAGCGCGTCGACGCAGTGCCCGACGTCGTCGAATGTTTCAGGCATGCAGCTTTGCGGCATGCTCCTGCGGGTCAGTGCGCCGCGTGCGTCAGCCGCAGCGACCAGGACACCGTGACGTCGTTGGCGGCCTGGTCGGTGGCTTTCCAGTCGCCCTGGCCGACGCCGTAATCGAGCCGCCGCACCACGGTCTTGCCGGTCAGGTACGCGGCCGCCGCACCGTTCTCGTTCGCCTCGCGCAACGCGAGCGGCAGGCGCACATCGCGCGTGACGCCGCGGATGGTGAGCTTGCCCAGCGCCTCGTAGCCGCCCGCGGTCTGAGTGATCTGCGCGGCGCTGAAATGTGCCTGCGGAAACTTCGCGACGTCGAACAGATCCGAGCTGCGCAACGTATCGTCACGATCGCTGTCACCGGTGTCCAGGGACCCGACGGCGACCGCGACCTCCAGGCGCCCGGCGGCGGAGCCGGCGGGCGGCGGGTCGAAGCTCACGGTGAAGCTCTTGAAGCGGCCGGTGTTCTGCGCGCCCGCCTGCACGAACGTGAACTGCAGCGAGCTTTTCGCGGGATCGAGCGTGTAGCTCCCCGCGGCGGCTGCGGGGGGCGCAGCGGCCGCAGCGGCCACCAGGGCGACTGTCACGGCGGTCAGAAAGAGCGCGGCGGCGCCCGGCAGCAGATAGCGCATCGGTGGGTCCCCTCGTCGTTAAGTCAGTCGTTGCCCGTAAAGGGCAGCATGCGGCGCAGCACGTCGTCCCTGAGCACGAAGTGATGCTTGAGCGCGCCGGCGATGTGCAGCGCCACCACCACGCCGAGCGCGCAGGCGAGCGTTGCGTGCGTGTCGACCAGCGCCGCGTAGAGCGGCTTGCTCTTGGGCACCAGGTTCGGCAGCTGGAACAACCCGAACCAGCTCACGGGAAACCCACGCGCCGAGGACATCGTCCACCCCGAGAGCGGCAGCGCGAACAGCAGCACGTAGAGCGAGGCGTGCGTGAAGCGCGCCAGCACCCGCTCATAGGGCTTGAGGGTTGTCGGCAGCTCCGGCGTCGGGTTCAGCCAGCGCCACGCGAGGCGGACGATGGCGAGCACGAGAACGGTGATACCCACGGACTTGTGATACGCGAACGTGGCCAGCTGCTTCTCGCCGTGCGGCAGCTGCACCGCAATCAGGCCCAGGGTTACCTGGACTACGATCAGCGCGACGATCAGCCAGTGGAGCGTCTGAGTCACGCTGCCCCAGCGGCGGGGGGTGTTGCGGATCGCCATGGGGCTTAAGCTTAAAGGGGTGACCAGCCGTTGCAAGATGCGGGTGTTGGGCGTGCTGCTGCCGGCGTGTTGGCTCACCGCCGGGTGTCCGACACAGCCGCGGCCGGCGGTGAGCCCGACGCAGCCGGTAGCCGGTGCGCCGGTGATCGCGCCGCACCTGGGACGCCCGTACGACGTCGTGTCCGGCAGCTCGCTGCTCACCGTGCGCGTCTACCGCGGCGGCGCGCTGGCCAGCGCCGGGCACAACCACGTCATCGCGAGCCACGCGCTCTCGGGCACGATCTACGTCCCGGCCGAGCGCCTCGGGACCAGCTTCGAGGTGCGGATTCCCGCGGCCGAGCTCACGGTCGATGAGCCGGCGCTGCGAAGCCAAGCGGGCGCCGGCTTTCCGCCCGACGTGAGCGAGTCGGCGCGCGCCGGCACGCGGCGCAACATGCTCGGGCCGGCACTGCTCGATGCGGCGGACTTTCCCGAGCTGGTGCTGACCGCCGAGCGCCTGGAGCCCGTGCCCGCAGGCGTGCCAGGGGAGGTGCTGGCGCACATCCGCACGGAAGTGCGCGGCGCGGTGCGCAGCATCACGCTCCCGGTGCGCTACCGGCTGAGCGGCGCGGAGCTCACCGTGTCGGCCGACGGGCCGCTTACCCAAAGCGAGCTCGGGCTCACACCCTTCACCGCACTCCTCGGCGCGCTCGCAGTACAGGATGAGATGCAGATCTCGATCCGCCTCACCGCCCGCGCCGCCGGCAACACGGCCGAAGGCGCGCGCTGACCCCGAAGGAGGCGCGCGCCGACCGCCGGGCTACTTCTCGCCCAGCTCCTTCAGCAGCTCGTTCGCCTGGTACACCTTGCGCAGCGCCTCGAAGATGATCGCCGGGTCGACGGCGACCGAGCGGTTGAGCTCCGCGTCGTACCAGTAGTCCCCGGAGATCGAGTAGATGTTGCCATCGAATATCAGCCCGACGATCTTGCCGCCGGCATCGACCATCGGGCTGCCGGAGTTGCCGCCGATGATGTCGTTGGTGCTGGAGAGATCGAAGCGAGTCTGCATGTCGAGCCGGTCGCGCACCTTGAGCCAGCTGTCGGGGATGCGGAACGGATCCTGCCCGGTGGCGCGCTCGAACAGACGTCCCAGGTGCGTGAACGGCTCGATCTCGCTGCCGTCCTCCTTCCAGCCCGCGACCTTGCCGTAGCTCAGGCGCAGGGTGAAGGTGGCGTCGGGCGGCTCCGTGGCGCCGTAGGCGGCAAAGCGCGCCCGCGCGATCTTCTCGGAGCCGGCGTCCACAGGACCTTCCACTTCGTCCTCGTAGCGCTTGCGCACCGCGCGCGCCTCGGGGTCGATGCTGCGAGCGAGCTCGATCATGGGGTCGTGCGAGGCGGCAATCGCGGCTTCGCCCCCGTCCCACAGGCGCTTGCGCACCTTGGGGTCGGCGAGCTGCGAGCCGTCAATGAGCCGCGCCGCGAGCGTGTCGGGCGAGTCGCCGCTGAGCAGCCGGCGCACCACCGGCGCATCCGGCCCCAGCCACTCGCGCATGCGTTCCAGTGAGAACGACAGCGTGAGCTTCTCGAGCGCCGGATACACCGGCACGGGCGCGAGCAGCCGCTGCTCGACCCGCGGCAGCGCGGCGTCGCTGTATTCGCGCAGCCGTTTCGTGTTGGGCTTGGCGCGTTCGGCGGCGCCGCGCACCAGCGCGCGCGCATAGTTGTAGAGGTGGCTGTTGAAGCCGGCGCCGAGCTCGAGGAACGTGTAGGGCAGGTCGAGCTCGCGGGCGTGCTGCTCGGCGGTCGCGATCTCGGCCCACGGGTCGCCGGTGCTTGCTGCGAGCTTCGGATCGGCAGCCACTTTGGCGCGCAGCGCCGCCTCGTCGGCGCGCTTGGCGGCCATCAGCCGGTCATCGAGCAGCGCCTGCAGCTGCATGCGGCGCACCTTGATGGCGTTCTCCAGGGTATTGAGCGGATCCTCGACTATGCGGTTCGCTTCCGGGCCGGTCTTGCCGAACTGGATGTAGCGCCCGCGCAGCTCCGCGGCGCGCAGCAGCCAATGGGGCAGGTACACGTCGCGCAGCTCGAGCAGCTCGGCGACGGTGAGCAGCCGGTCGGTGCCGCCGGGGTGGCCGGCCACGAACACCGGCTCGCCGGCATTCGGCCCCGCGGGCCGCAAGGTGAGGAAGCTCGGGGTAGCCGCGGGCTTGCCGTCCGGGCCGTAGGCGCGCAGCACCGACATGTCGAGGCACCAGCGCGGGAACTGGAAGTTGTCGGGATCGCCGCCGAAGGCGGCGATGGCGCGCTCGGGGGCGAACACCAGCCGCACGTCGGAGTAGCGGTGGTACTTGTAGAGCCAGTACTGCCCGCCCTCATAGAGCGTCACAGACTCGCATTTGAGCGGCCCGGACGGGGCGTGCTGGCTCTGCTCCTCGCACGCCTGCTCGAGCTGCGTGAGGGTCTTCTTGCGCGCGTCGTTGGCGGCCTTGGGGTCGAGGCCGGCAAGCGCCGCGTTCACTTTGGTAGTGACGTTCTCGGTCTCCATCAGCACATCGGCGATCTGGGTGCCGCACTTGAGCTCCTGCTCGCGCGCGCGCGCCAGGAAGCCGTCACGCACCAGATTCGACTGGGCGGTCGAATGCTCGTCGAGACAGGCCTCGGAGCAGTGGTGATTGGTGAGGATCAGTCCGTCGGGAGAGACGAACGACGCCGTGCAGTTCGACAGGCGGATGGTGGCGCTGCGCACGCGCGCCAGCCAGGCGCTGTCGATGTCGACGCCGTACTCGCGCTTCACGGCCGCGCTCGGAAAGTTGTCGAAGGTCCACATGCCGGCGTCGCTGAAGGCCGGCGGACAGACGAGGAGCGAACCGAAGGCCGGCATGGCGAAGACGAGCAGCTGTCGCAAACGCATAAGGATTCCCTCTTGCGGGGGTTGGCGCGAATTATGCGCGATTCGGCGGCGACGTGTCTGCGGCCGGCCGCAGCCGGCTAACCCTCGCCCGCGAGCAGCAGGAGAGCGGTGCCCTCCGGGGTCTCGATCAGCGCATTGCCGCTTGCGCTCACGCCGCGCGGCAACTGCCGGGCCGCCGTCACGCCGAGCCCCGCGAGCCTGGCGATGCGCTCGGGCATGTCCGGCGCGCGAAACACGATCAGCGGACGCTCGCTGGTGTCGGGGCGATGGAAGGCGAGGTCGAGGTGATCGCTGGTGAGCGTGAGATGCGGGTAAGGCGTATCGCTCTCGCCCATCGCGACGAACCCGAGCGGCTCCCAGAAGGCTTGAGCGGCGGCAAAGTCGGCCGCCGGCAGGCTCACCTCGGCGAAATCCCCGCACAGCGAGACTTCGGTGTCGGCCCGCGCGACCGGCGAGTAGGTGCGCGCCTCGAGTATCGTCACCGGGTTGCCGAAGGGATCGGCAAAACCGATCTCGTTGAAGACCTCTTCGCCCGTGCGGCAGACGGTGAACTCGATGCCGAGCGCGGCGTACGCCGGTACGTACTCAGCGATCCCCGCGTGCACGAAGGTGAGGTTGGGGGGCGTTGCGACCCGCTGGTGCAGTCCTAAGAACAGCCGCCCGTCGGTGAGCACGCCGTAGGGGTGCGTGAAGGTGTCGGCGGTGGTGGCCTGGGAAAAGCCCAGGCGTTCGTAGAACTCGACCGAGGCGCCGATGTCGGAGGCGGCGAGGCTCAGCTCATGAAAGCGGCCGAGCGGCAGCGGCGCACCGCTGACCATCAGGCGGAGGTGCCGCGCGCGGCCTTCGGCCGCCTGCCGCGCTCGACGTGTGTCCACCCCTGACAGTGCTGCACGACGAGCTCGGCGAGACACTGTGCGGCGCCGGCGTTGAGCGCCGGCACGTACTCAAAGCGATGGCCGCCGGCGCGCAGGAAGCGCTCGCGGTTCTCGATGGCGATCTCCTCGAGCGTCTCCAGGCAGTCGACCGCGAACCCCGGACACACCACCGTCACGTCGCGCACGCCCCGCTCGGGCATCGCGGCGAGCACGCTCGCGGTGTAGGGCTTGAGCCAGTCGCCCGCGCCGAAGCGCGACTGGAAGCTCACGCTCCACTCGTTGTCCCGCAGCAGCAGCTCGTCGGCGAGCAGCCGCGCGGTCTTCTGGCACTTGCAGAAGTAGGGATCGCCCTGGTGAAAGTAGCGCTCCGGGATGCCATGGAAGGACATCAGCAGGTGCGGGCTGCGGCCGTGTTCCTGCCAGTGCCCCGCGACGCTCGCGCGCAGCGCCTCGATGTAGCCCGGGTGGTCGTGGTACTCGGCGACGAAGCGCAGCTCGGGGAGCCAGCGCCAGCGGCGCAGCTCCTCGTTCACCTGGTCGTACACCGCTCCGGTGGTGGCGCCGCAGTACTGCGGGTAGAGCGGCAGCACCAGGATGCGTTGCGCGCCCGCGGCGCGCAGCCGACCGAGCGCCTCGCGCACCCCCGGCGGGCTATAGAGCATCGCCAGCTCCACCGACAGCGGCGCGAGCACCTGCTGCGCGAGCGTGCCGGCGAGCTCGGCGCGCAGCCGCTTCGACAGGGCCGCGAGCGGCGAGCCGGATGGCGACCAGATGCGGCGGTACTTGCGCGCGGTGCGCGACGGGCGCAGCGGCAGCACCACGCCGTAGAGCAGCGGCAGCCACAGCGCCCGCGGCAGCTCCACCACGCGCGGATCGGCGAGAAAGCGCGCCAGGAAGCGCCTCACGGCGCCGGCGGTGGGCTCGGTCGGCGTGCCGGTATTGACCAGCAGAATGCCGATGCGCTCGGCGCCGTCGTGGTGATAATCCGGGGAGCTCACGTAGCGCATGGCGTCACGATAACGCAGGCCGGCCCAGGCGCACTACCTGCGTCACGCCGGCACCCTCAGCCGAGCCCGACGCACAGGTACTTGATCTCGGTGTAGTCGAGGATCCCGTAGCGCGAGCCCTCGCGCCCGGTGCCGGACTCCTTGATGCCGCCGAACGGCGCCACCTCGGTGGAAATGAGCCCGGTGTTGAGTCCGACGATGCCGTACTCGAGCGCCTCGGCGACCCGCCACGAGCGCGCCAGGTCGCGCGTGTAGAAATAGCATGCCAGGCCGAATTCGGTGTCGTTCGCCATGCGGATGGCATCGGCCTCGGTCTCGAAGCGGAACAGCGGCGCCACCGGCCCGAAGGTCTCCTCGCGCGCGAGCAGCATCGCGGGCGTCGCATGGGTGAGCACCGTGGGCTCGAAGAAAGTCCCGCCGAGGCTATGGCGGTGGCCGCCCTGCACGATGCGCGCGCCCTTGGCCGCCGCGTCCGCCAGGTGCTGCTCCACTTTGGCGAGCGCATGTGTATCGATCAGCGGCCCCTGGTCGGTGGGACCCTCGAGTCCGTCGCCCACCTTCAGCTGCGCGACCGCGTGCACGAGCTTGCGTGTGAAGTCCTCGTACACGCCCGCCTGCACCAGCAGGCGGTTGGCGCACACGCAGGTCTGGCCGGTGTTGCGGAACTTGCTGGCGATCGCACCGGCGACCGCGGCATCGAGGTCGGCGTCGTCGAACACGATGAACGGCGCATTGCCTCCGAGCTCCAGCGACAGCTTCTTCAATGTCCCGGCGCACTGTGCCATGAGCTGCTTGCCGACCGAGGTCGAGCCGGTGAAGCTGAGCTTGCGCACCGTGGGATTCGCGGTGAGCTCCGCGCCGATGGCGGCGGCTGCGCCGGTGATGACGTTGAGCACCCCGGCGGGCACGCCGGCGCGCGCGGCAAGCGCGGCCAGCGCCAGCGCCGAGTAGGGCGTCTGGCTTGCGGGCTTGACCACGACGGTGCAGCCGGCCGCGAGCGCCGGAGCCACCTTGCGCGTGATCATGGCGGCCGGGAAGTTCCACGGGGTGATGGCGGCGACCACCCCCACCGGCTGGCGCAGCACGATGATGCGCTTGTCGGCCTGGTGTCCGGGGATCACATCGCCGTACAGTCGCTTGCCTTCCTCCGCGAACCACTCGATGAAGGCCGCGGCGTAGGCGATCTCGCCCTTGGATTCCGCGAGCGGCTTGCCCTGCTCGGCGGTCATGAGGGTCGCCAGATCCTCCTGGTTCGCCATCATCAGCTCGTACCAGCGGCGCATCACCGCCGCCCGCTCCTTGGCCGTGCGCGCCGCCCAGGCGGGGAAGGCTTGGGCTGCGGCTTCTACCGCCCGGCGTGCTTCAAGCGCGCCCATGTCGGGCACGGTGCCGATGGTCTCGCGCGTTGCGGGATTCACGACCGCGTGCGTCGCCCCGCTCGCGGCGTCCTGCCACTTGCCCGCGATGTAGGCGCGCGTGCGCAGCAGGTCGGGATCACGTAATTGCATCGCTGCCTCCTTGCGCGGCGGTGGGCGGCTCGCCGCTGCTGCCGCTGCCCCTGAGATGCCGGGCGAGAAACTCGCGGGTACGCTCGGCGGCAAGCGCGGCAGCCTGCGAGTCGTAGCTCGAGCGCTGGTCGCAGTTGAAGCCGTGGCCCGCGCCCTCGTAAACGTAGAACGGGGTGCCGGGCGCGGCCGCCGCCTGGATGCGCTCGCGGTCGCTCTCTGGAATGCTCTGGTCCGCGCCGCCGAAGTGATACATAACCGGGCACCGGGGCCTGCGGTCGAGGTAATCCGCGACTCGGCCGTAGTACACGACGGCGCAGGCGAGCGGCAGCTGGCAGGCCGCAAGATAGGCGAGCGCGCCGCCCCAGCAGTAGCCGACGACGCCGGTCCGGCCGGAGTGCTTCACGACCGCCGCGCTTGCTGCGATGTCCTTGAGAGCGGTGTCGGGCTCGATCTGCCGCCGGTAGCCGACGCCCTGCTCCGTGTCTGCCGGGGTGTAGCCGAGCTGGATACCGCGGCGCACCCGGTCGAACAGGCTCGGCGCGATGGCGGTGTAGCCCTGGGCGGCGAAGCCGTCGGTGACCGCGCGGATGTGGGCGTTGACCCCGTAGATCTCCTGCACCACCACCACCGCGCCGCGCGGCTTGGCCTGAGGGGCCACCAGCCACGACTGAAACTCGTGACCGTCGCGCGCCATGATGGTGGTGAGCTCGCCCATGGAACCGCTGCCGAATGGCTTCGCCGTAGTGACCATGGCATTCTAACGCGCCGCGCCCTCGGGAGAAGTCATGCTGGTCGGAGCCGCTGTCAGGCGCGTCGCCATCGTCGGTGGCGTGCGCATTCCGTTCGCCCGGGCGAACACGGCCTATGCCACGGCCACCAATCAGGAGATGCTCACCGCGGCGTTTCGCGGCGTGGTCGAGCGCTTCAAGCTCGAGGGTGAGCGTCTCGGGGACGTGGCCGCGGGCGCGGTCATAAAGCACTCTTCGGACTACAACCTGACGCGCGAGAGCCTGCTGTCGACCGGCCTCAACCCACAGACCCCGGGGCTCGACCTGCAGCGCGCGTGCGGCACGAGCCTGGAGGCGGCGATCGCCATCGGCAACAAGATCTCGCTCGGACAGATCGAGGCGGGAATCGCCGGCGGCACCGACTCGATCAGCGATGCGCCGATCGTCTATCCGCGCTCCTATCAGCAGTTGCTGCTCGCGAGCCACCGTGGCCGTACCGCCTGGCAGCGCCTCTCGCCGTGGCTCGGGCTGCGGCCGCAGCATTTCCGTCCGGTGCTGCCGGCGGTGGTCGAGCCGCGCACCGGGCTTTCGATGGGACAGAGCTGCGAGCTCATGGCGAAGCGCTGGCAGATCACGCGCGTCGAGCAGGACCAGCTGGCCTACGACAGCCACGTGAAGGCCGCCGCCGCCTGGCGCGCCGGGTTCTACGACGACCTGGTGATCCCGTACGCGGGCCTGAAGACCGACAGCAACGTGCGCGCCGACACCAGCCTCGAGAAGCTGGCGAAGCTCAGGCCGAGCTTTGCCGCCGACGGCACGCTCACCGCCGGCAACAGCACCCCGCTCACCGACGGGGCGAGCGCGGTGCTGCTCGCCACGCCCGAATGGGCCGAGAAACGCAAGCTCCCGGTGCAGGCGTATCTCACCTACGGCAAGGTGTGGGCGGTGGATTTCGCCAGCGGCGCCGAGGGCCTGCTGATGGCGCCCGCGTACGCGGTGCCGGCGATGCTGCGCGATGCGGGAATCGGGCTGCAGGACTTCGACTACTACGAGATTCACGAGGCGTTTGCCGCGCAGGTGCTGTGCACGCTCAAGGCGTGGGAGACGCCGGAGTACTGTCGCGAGGCCCTCGGGCTCCCGGGCGCGCTCGGCAGCATCGATCGCGCCAGGCTCAACGTGCAGGGCGGCAGCATCGCCGTCGGCCATCCGTTCGCGGCGACCGGCACGCGCATCGTCGCCTCGCTCGCCAAGCTCCTCGCCGGCGATGCGCATGCGAAACGCGGCCTGGTGTCGGTCTGCACCGCCGGCGGCATGGGAGTCACTGCGATCATCGAACGCTGAGCCGGCCACGTGCCGGAGGAGTTGGAAAACAATGAGCAGCGTGGCAATACGCGTCGCCCTGGCGACGCTCGTGATGTCGATGAGCTTCGCCGCGCGCGGCGACTTCAACACCGCGGTAACCGACTATCACTCGGGCCGTTACGACAGCGCCCACGCGCAGTTCCTGCAGATGGCGGCCCTCGGCGACTGCTCGTCGCAGTTCAACCTCGGCGCCATGGCGCTGCACGGCCAGGGCGGCCCGCAGGATACCGGCGCGGGCGCCGGCTGGCTCGAGGCAGCGGTCGAGAACGGCTGCGGCGCGCTGGTCGGCGGCCAGCTCGCGTCGCTGAAACCGAAGCTGAGCGATGCCCAGCAGCGCAGCGCCGCGGATATCGTGGCGCACTACGGCCGTGCGGCGCTGCGGGCCGAGGGGGTCGTCGACCCCGAGCTGGTCTGCCGCGACCAGACCGCGCCCGCGGTGGTCGACGTGCCGACCCCGGACACCGGCGGCGCCGCGCCCGCTGACGGGCTGGTAATTGCCGTGCTGACCGTTGGCGCCGACGGCTTTCCGCGCGACCCGCAGATCCTGCTCGCCGATCCGGCGACGGGCTTCACGGCCGCAGCGGTCGAGGCGTGGCTGCACGGACGCTTCGCGCCCGCGAGCCGCGGCGGCGTGCCGGTGGCAAGTGAGATCCAGGTGCAATACGCGTTCAAGCAGAAGGCTGGCGAGGACCTGTGGAGCACCGCACCGTTGAAGGACGTGCGCCAGGCGGCGAACGCAGGCGACCCGCGCGCCGAGTACCGCCTGGGGCTCGCCAGCTACGGGGCTGCGCCGGGCGGCGCGGCGCAGGCCGAGGAGTTCCTGCTGCGGGCGGCGCGCGACGGCGACCCCCAGGCCCAGTACTGGGTCGGTGCGCGGCTGCGCGCGACCTCCGCCTGTCATAGCGAGGTCAACGGTGCCGCGTGGCTGCGGCGCGCAGCGCAGGGCGGCGCCGCTACCGCACAGGTGATGCTCGCCCGCGACCTGGTGAGCGGCACGCCCGGCGCCACGCAGCTCGCCGAGGCGCGTGCGCTGCTCGAGAGCGCGGCAGCGTCCTCGGACTACTACGTCATGAAACATGTGGCGGCGCTGCTGGCCGCTTCCCCAAGCGAGACGGTGCGCGACCCGGCGACGGCGCTCGGCGTCGCCCGGCGTCTGGCGGCAGGCCAGATACAGTCGGACCCGCAGATGTTCGAGGTGGTCGCCGCCGCGGACGCAGCCAACGGGGATTTCGCGGGCGCCCTCGCTGAGCAGCAGACCGCGATCGGCAAGGCGAAGGGGCTCGGCTGGAGCACGCAGGACATGCAGGAGCGGCTCGAGGCCTATAGGTCCCGGCGGGCATGGCAGGGCGAGCTGCTCTGATTGCTGCGCGCATGACCACCCACCCAACCGACCGGCCGGCGAGCTTCGCGAGCTTTGGCGAGTTCTATCCTTACTACCTGGGGGAGCACGCCAACCGCACGTCACGCCGTCTGCATGTGGTCGGCACGCTGCTCGCGATCGCCGCGGCGGTTGCCGCGCTCGCGAGCAGGAGCTGGCTGCTGCTGCCCGCGGCGCTCGTGCTCGGCTACGGGCCGGCCTGGGCCGGGCATTACTTCTTCGAGCACAACCGCCCCGCCACTTTCCGCCATCCGCTCTACAGCCTGCGCGGCGACTTCGCGATGCTCGGTGAGGTGCTCACCGGTCGGATGCGTTTCTGAGCAGGCCGGGCATCGATCGTGTCTTCGAGCGATCGCTCGCCGCGCTCGTCAACGGCGGCGAGCCGCAGATCCTGCAGGGCGGCCGCAAGGGCGTGGAGAAGGAGTCGCTGCGGGTGCTCGCCTCGGGTCAGCTGGCGCACACGCCCCATCCGCGTGCGCTCGGCTCGGCGCTCACCCACGAGCACATCACCACCGACTACTCCGAGTCGCTGATCGAGCTGGTGACGCCCGCCTTCACCCACAGCTGGGAGCTGCTGCAGTACCTGCTCGACCTGCATCAGTTCGTCTACCGGCACCTGGGCGAGGAGCTGCTGTGGGCCACCAGCATGCCGTGCGCCATCGAGAGCGATGCGGACATCCCGCTTGCCGCATACGGCAGCTCGCACGTCGGGCGCATGAAGACCGTGTACCGCAACGGCCTGGGGCTGCGCTACGGGCGGATGATGCAGGCGATCTCCGGCGTGCATTTCAACTACTCGTTCCCGCTGCCGTTCTGGGAGGCGTATGCCGCGGTGCGCGGCTCGCGCACGCACGGCACGGCGTTCGTCTCCTCCTGCTACTTCGACCTGCTACGCAACTACCGGCGTCATGGCTGGCTGGTGCTGTATCTGTTCGGGGTATCGCCGGTGGTGTGCAAGTCGTTTCTGCGCGGACGCACGACCCAGCTCGAGGAGCTCGGCGGCGGCACCGCCTATGAGCCGTACGCCACCAGCCTGCGCATGAGCGACGTCGGCTACCGCAACCGCAACCAGTCCGGGCTCACCGTGTCGGTCAACAGCCTGGAGGAATACACCCGCGACCTGAAGTATGCGATCAGCACGCCGTACCCGCCCTATGAGGCGCTCGGCGTGCGCGTTGACGGCGAATACCGGCAGCTGAACGCCAACATCCTGCAGATCGAGAACGAGTACTACAGCTTCATCCGCCCCAAGCGCGTGGCGCGCTCGGGCGAGCGGCCCACCAAGGCGCTCAGGCGCGCGGGCGTCGAGTACGTCGAGGTGCGGGCGCTGGATGTCAGCGCCTTCGACCCGGTCGGAGTCAATCAGAACAAGCTGCGCTTCCTCGAGGCTTTTGTCGCGCTGTGTCTGCTCAAGCAGAGCCCGCCGATCAGCGCCGCCGAGCAGGGCCTGCTGGATGACAATCACATGAGCGTGGCGCGGCGCGGCCGCGAACCGGGCCTGACCTTGTGGCGCGACGGCCGCCGGGCGACTCTGCGCGACTGGGCGCAGGAGCTCATCGACTCGATGACCGGCGTGTGCGAGATCCTCGACCGCGGCGATGCGGCCCGGCCGTACTCGCAGGCGCTCGCCGTGCAGGCGGCCAAGGTCGCGGACCCAGCGCTCACACCCGCGGCGCGGCTCATGAGCGAGCTCACCGCCGGGGAATCGTTCTTCGACCTGGCGCTGCGCATGTCGGCGGCGCACAAGGCGTACTTCCTCGAGCTCTACCCGCCCAACCAGGCGCGGCTGGCCGAGCTCGCCACGGAAGCCACGGAGTCGCTCGCCGCGCAGCGCGCCATCGAGGCCCGCGACCGGGGCACCTTCGAGGAGTATCTGGCGCATTACTTCGCCGACTGAAGCCTAATTTCGCCCGCTGAAGCCTAATTTTGTCGAGCGCCGCGTAATTTCGCCGATTGAAGTCAATCCCTCGGGCGTGGCCTTGCGCCGGGGGACGCGACGCCCGATCCTGTCGATATGAACGCACTCTCGGTCCGTGGACTCACCAAGACCTACAAGAACGGCGTGCAGGCGCTGAAAGGCGTCGACCTCGACGTCGAGCAGGGCGACTTCTTCGCGCTGCTCGGGCCGAACGGCGCCGGCAAGACCACGCTCATCGGCATCATCACCTCGCTGGTCAACAAGACCGCGGGCGAGGCGCGGGTGTTCGGCTACAGCATCGACCGCGAGCTCGAGGCCGCCAAGGCGTGCATCGGCATCGTGCCGCAGGAAATCAACTTCAACATGTTCGAGTCGCCGTACACCATCCTGGTGAACCAGGCGGGGTTCTACGGCATTCCGCGCCCGGTGGCGCGCGCGCGCGCCGAGCAGTACCTGAAGCAGCTGCATCTGTGGGAGAAGCGCGGCGGCATCTCCCGCGGCCTGTCCGGCGGCATGAAGCGGCGCCTCATGATCGCACGCGCGCTGGTGCACGAGCCGCGGCTGCTGATCCTCGATGAGCCGACCGCCGGCGTCGACATCGAGATCCGCCGCTCCATGTGGGATTTCCTGCGCGAGATCAACGACCGCGGTACGACCATCATCCTGACGACCCACTACCTGGAGGAGGCCGAGACGCTGTGCCGCAACATCGCCATCATCAACGGCGGGCGCATAGTCGAGCGCGACCGCATGAGCAGCCTGCTGCGCCGCATGCACGTGCAGACGGTGGTGCTGAGTCTGCGCGACCCGCTGGCGCTCGCCCCGGCGCTCCCCGGCTACACCACCCGCCTGATCGACGATCACACCCTCGAGGTCGAGGTATCGAAGGACGAGAACCTGAGCGACATCTTCGCGCGGCTGTCGGAGCTCGGCATCGAAGTGCTGAGCATGCGCAACAAGGTCAACCGCCTCGAGGAGATCTTCATGCGCCTGGTGGAAGCGCACGGCGGCCCTGACGAGCAAGCGCGCGCCGCGGCCGAGCAGCCGCAGCCGGCGCGGCACACTGCGGCGCGGATTTCCGCGGGAGCGCCGCGATGAGCCCGGCAGCGCCTGCGGCCGAGCCGCTCGTCGCTCCGCCGATACCCCTCGGCCGGGTGCGCTGGACCGGCTTCAAGACCATCGTGATCCGCGAGTACGGGCGCATCATCCGCATCTGGGGCCAGACCATCGTTCCGCCGGTGATGACGGCGACGCTCTACTTCGTGATCTTCGGCAGCCTGATCGGACGGCGCGTCGGGGCGATGGGCGGCTTCGACTACCGCCAGTACATTGCGCCGGGACTCATCATGATGGCGGTGATCACCAACTCCTACGGCAACGTGGTGTCGTCGTTCTTCGGCGCCAAGTTCGGCAAGCACGTGGAGGAGTTGCTGGTGTCGCCGCTCCCGAGCTGGGTGATCGTGGCCGGCTACGCCACCGGCGGTATGGTGCGCGGGCTCCTGGTGGGAGCGGCGGTGACGATAGTGTCGCTCCTCTTCACCCATCTGCACGTGCAGCACCTGGCGGTGATCCTGGCGGCGGTGCTGCTCACCTCGCTCAGCTTCGCGCTCGGCGGCTTCCTCAATGCGCTGTTCGCCAAGAACTTCGACCAGGTGAACTGGATCCCGACTTTCGTGCTGACGCCGCTCACCTATTTCGGCGGTGTGTTCTACTCGATCGCGCTGCTGCCGCCATGGGCGCAGCGGCTGTCGTTCGTGAATCCGATCCTCTACATGGTGAACGCGTTCCGCTACGGCTTTCTCGGCGTCTCCGACGTCGATGTGGGGGTCGCTTTCACGCTGATGACGCTGGCCGCGGCGGTGCTGTTCGCCGTCGCAGTCACGCTCATGGACCGCGGCACGGGAATCAGGGATTGAGCGCGCGCGTCGCGCTCGTGACCGCGCGCGCGGCGCGCGGACTCGACGAGGACATGCCGCCGCTCGTGGCGGCGCTCGAGGCGCTCGGGGCGCACGCGCAAATCGCCGACTGGGACGACCCTGCTGTCGAGTGGCAGCGCTTCGATTGCGCGCTGCTGCGCTCGGCCTGGGACTACGCCGAGCGCCACACGGAGTTCCTCGCCTGGACCGCGCGCGTCGCGCACCTCACCCGTCTCGTGAACCCCGAGAGCGTGGTGCGCTGGAATACCGACAAGCACTACCTGCTCGAGCTCACGCGCGCGCACGCGCCGGTAGTGGCGACCCGCTGCGTCGAGCCCGGGGAGAGTGCCGCGAGCGCGCTCGCGGAGTTTCTCGCCGCCGAGCCGGGCGCGGAGCTGGTGGTCAAACCCGCAGTCGGTGCCGGTTCGCGCGATGCGCGCCGCCACGCCCGCACGGCGCGCCCGGCGGCGACCGCGCACATCGAGGCGCTCCTTGCGGCCGGGCGCAGCGTGCTGCTGCAGCCGTACCTCGAGAGCGTCGATCGCGACGGCGAGACCGCGCTCGTCTGGTTCGAGGGGCGTTTCAGCCATGCAGTCCGCAAGGGGCCGCTCCTGCCCGCCGGAGCCGCGAGCACGACGGCATTGTTCGCGCCCGAGGAGATCACCGCGCGCACGCCGGCGGCTGATGAGCTCGAGGCTGGCGAGCGGGTGCTGCGGGCGCTGCCCTTTGAGGCCCCGCTGTACGCCCGCATCGATCTCATCCGGGACAGGGCTGGCCGCTCGCTCCTGCTCGAGCTCGAGCTCACGGAGCCGTCGCTTTTCTTTGCCCACGCGCCGGGCTCGGCGGAGCGGTTTGGCCGGGCGCTGCTCCGGCGATATGTCAAATAGAAGAAGCTCAGATATGTGAGATAGAGCACACAAAAAGCCCTCTAACTACTTGTAGCAACAAATCTTTCACACGCTTGTCACTGTTTTGACGCGCTGCGGCGCGAAGCTGGACGCGTATGAAAGCGACCGGCCTCAGTACGTTCATCGCACGCGTCGATGCGGCGGAGGTGGGCCTTTGCCGCAAGTTGAACCGCGGGGCGTCGTTCGCCATTCCCCGTCTGGTGTTCAGGATCGCGAGCCGCCTGGGCGACGGGATCCTCTGGTATCTGCTGATTCTGCTGCTGCCCGTTCTCTACGGAAGCTCGGCCCTGAAGCCGGCGCTGGTGATGGCGCTCACCGGGGCCTTAGGGGTGGCGACGTACTGGCTGCTGAAGCGCGTGTTCGTGCGCGAGCGGCCCTTCATCACCCACGCCGCAATCGACCTGGCGGCAGCTCCGCTCGATCGCTACAGCTTCCCCTCGGGCCACACGCTCCACGCGGTATCGTTTGCCTGGCAGGCGACGGCGCACTTTCCGGAGCTCGGCTGGGTGCTGCTGCCGCTTGCGGGGCTGATCGCCGCCTCGCGCGTGGTGCTCGGCCTGCACTACCCGTCGGACGTGCTCGCGGGAGCGGCGATCGGCGCGGCGCTGGCCGAGCTCGGCCTCGCGCTCAGCTGATCGTGTAGAGTGGCGCGATGAGATCCCGCCCCTCGGGGCGCAGTGTGCGTTAGCGCGTGCGCGTCCTGTTCGTCTCCGACGTCTACTTTCCGCGCGTCAACGGTGTCTCCACTTCGATCAGCACTTTCCGTCAGGATCTGGCGGAGCTGGGCGTAGAGACGCTGCTGGTGGCGCCGCGCTACCCGGGGGCGGCACAGGCGCACGACGCCGCCGACAGCGTGCTGCGTGTTCCGTCCGCGGGCGTGCCGGGCGATCCCGAGGACCGGCGCATGCGCTGGGGATCTCTGACACGGCTCCTCGATGGCCTGCCGCGCGGCGCCTTTGACCTGGTGCACATCCAGACGCCGTTCGTCGCGCACTACGCCGGGGTGCGCGCCGCGCGCCGCGCCACCGTGCCCGCGGTCGCGACCTATCACACCTTCTTCGAGGAGTACCTGCATCACTACGTGCCGGTGCTGCCGCGCCGCCTCGGCCGCTTCCTGGCGCGCGGCTTCACCCGCTCGCAGTGCGCCGCGGTGCAGGCGCTGATCGCGCCCTCCGAGCCGATGCGCGCGGTACTGCTCGAGTACGGCGTGACCACGCCGATCCACGTGCTGCCGACCGGGCTCCCCGCGGTCTGCTTCCGCGCCGGCGATGGTGCGCGCTTCCGCGCCGCCGCCGGGATCGCGCCCGAGCGGCCGCTCGTCACCTACATCGGCCGGGTGGCGTACGAGAAGAACATCGGCTTCCTGGTGCAGATGTTCCGCGACGTGCTCAAGTCGGTGCCGCAGGCGCTGCTGGTGATCGCCGGCGAAGGGCCGGCGCGTGCGGCGCTTGCGCAGCAGGTGTCGGGCCTGGGTCTCGGCGCCCACGTGCACTTCGCTGGCTACATGGAGCGTGACTCGGCGCTGCTCGACTGTTATGCCGCGGCGAGCGTGTTCGTGTTCGCCTCGCGCACCGAGACCCAGGGGCTGGTGCTGCTGGAGGCGATGGCACAGGGTGCGCCGGTCGTCTCCACCGCTGAGCTCGGCACGCGCTCGATCCTCCAGCCCCGCTGCGGCGCGCTGGTGGTGCCCGAACTCGCGCCGACGTTTGCCGCGGCAGTGGTGCGGGTCCTGACCGAGCCGGATCTGCGGCAGGAGCTCGGCGCGCTCGGCCGAAGCTACGCGCGCACCTGGTCGTCAGCCGCTCAGGCGCGGCGCCTCAAGGAGCTCTACGGCGCGCTGCATGTCGCGGGCGCAGCCGCGCATATCGCGGCCTGACGGGCCACTGCACGGGCCAAGGGGGCCCACACCGCCCGCGGACACGCGCCCGAGGCGTCGCGCGGGTGCGACGGTTGAAACCCCTAAGCGCCGAGCTACACTTTCAGCTGGCCGAACTCACCACCTGTCAGGGAGCATGGGCGCAAAGCGCGCGCTGATCGTCGACGACTCCAAGTCCGCGCGCCTGTTTCTCGCCCGCGCCCTGGAGCGCTACGACATCGACGTCGACAGCGCCGAGAGCGCCGAGGCCGCGATCGCCTACCTCGCGAGCCACCGCCCGGACGTGATCTTCATGGACCACCTGATGCCCGGCATGGACGGCCTGCAGGCGGTGAGGGTCATTAAGAACGACCCGCGCACGGCCACCATCCCGATCATGATGTACACCTCGCAGGAGGGCGAGCTATACCTCGGGCAGGCGCGGGCGCTCGGCGCCCTCGGCGTGCTGCCCAAGCAGATCCATCCCGCGGATGTCTCGAAGGTGCTGTATGAGCTGCACCTGGTTCCCGAGCGGCGCTCGGGCGAGCAGACGACCTTCACTCCGGTCGAGGATGTGGCCGTGGCCGTGCCCGCCGCCCGCAGCGCGCCCTCGCGGCCACTCACCGAGAGCGAGCTGCGCGAGCATTTCGCCGAGTTGCGGCGCGCACTCGTGGCCGGCATCGATACGCAGACGGATCGCATCACCTCCGAGGTGCGCGCGCTGCTGCTCGAGTTCCTCCCGTCACTGCCGCCGGCGCGCCGCCGGGCGGTGCGCGAGCGCCCCTGGCCGTGGATCGTGGCGTGCCTCGCGCTGGCACTCGCACTCGGCAGCAGCGCGCTGTGGTGGCGGAGCGTCCGTCTCCTCGACTCGCTCTCGGTCGAGCTCGGGCAATTGCACGCGCAGATGAGCGCCGCGCCGGCGGCGAGCATGGCAGCGCGCCCTGCCGCGGCACCGGGCTCCGCGGCCGGCGCATCCGCCACCGGTGCCCAAGGAGCACCCATAGCGGAGAACCGACCCACGATCGTGCCGGTGCCGTACGGCTCGGAGGCACTCGGGGGTGCGCGCCTCGAGGCGATGCGCCTGCTGCTGGCGCACCTCACTCGGCAGAAGACCGCCGGAGTCGTCGACGTGCGCAGCTTCGCCGGCCGCTTCTGCCTGGTCGGCAATGCTGTCGACGGCTACTCGCTGCCGCCGGATGAGATGCCGTTCGCCAAGTGCGACGTCATCGGCAATCCGGCCGAGGACTCGCTTTCGCCCACGCAGCGCATGCCGCTCGCGCTTGCCAACCTGATCGGCGCGGCCCGCGCCGCCTCCGGCGGCGCGCTCGACGTGCAGGTGTCGGTGGGCGATGCCACCAATCTCCTCATGCCGTACCCGCCGGTGGCGGGAGACCTGACTGCCGGTGACTGGAACCGCGCGGCTGCCGCCAACAACCGCGTCGAAATCCGCGTCCATTGAGCCTCACCCGGTCCCCGCATGCCGCCGGCTGAGCAATTCCGGCCGTCGCGCTGGCTGCGCAACCGCCATGTACAGTCGATGCTGGCGAGCACCTTCGTACGGCGCGGCGGCATCGAGCGGCGTGCCGCGCCCCTCATCGCCGCGCAGCGTGAGCTGCTGCTCGATTGCGGCGCGGGGGTGCGGCTGCAGTGCTTTGCCTCCTCGCCCCCGCACAGCACCGGCCAGGCGGTGGTGGTGCTGCACGGCTGGGAGGGGAGCGCGGATTCGCTTTACGTGCTGTCACTCGCGCAGCGGCTGTTCGAGCAGCGCTTCGAGGTGCTGCGCCTCAACCTGCGCGACCACGGCGCCACCCACCACCTGAACCGTGACCTGTTCCACTCCTGCCGCCTGCCGGAAGTGATCGGCGCGATGCGGGCGCTGCAGCAGCAGTACCCGGGTCACCCGCTGCGGCTGGTGGGCTTCTCGCTCGGCGGTAACTTCATGCTGCGGGTGGCTGCGCGCGCGCGGGCCGCGGAGCTCAGGCTCGCGGGCGTGATCGCCGTATCGCCGGTGCTCGATCCCGAGGAGACGCTGGTGGCGCTCGAGCACACCATGCCGGGCTACCAGCGCTACTTCGTGCGCAAGTGGTTGCGCTCGCTCGGCAGGAAGCAGGCGGCCTGGCCTGGAGTCTACGACTTCCACGATGTCGCGCGGCTGAAGGACCTGCGCGGCATGACCGACGAGCTCGTGCGGCGTCATTCGGAATTCGCGACACTGGAAGAGTACCTGCGCGGCTACTCACTCACCGGGGAGCGGCTCGCCACTCTCGAGGTGCCCGCCCGGATCCTGACCTCATCCGACGACCCGATCATCCCGGTGGGCGGGCTCACGCGCCTCGCGCAGACCCCGGCGCTCTCGGTGACGGTGACCCGCTACGGCGGGCACTGCGGCTTCATCGAGCAGCTCTCGACGACCACCTGGGCGGAACGGCAGATTCTCGGGCAGCTCGGCGCCTAGATCTATTGGAAAAATCGCCTGCGGCGATTTTTCGGACATCAGCTTCGGTACCGGGCGCGCGCCGGGGTCCCCAGGAAATCGCGCGTCTTGATTTCAGGTCGCAAACTCGCCTGACATGGAGTGCGCGATTTCCTGGGGTGGCCTTTAGGCGTGACTTTGGCGCCCTGTGCTGCAGCAGACGCGGGCGCTACTCGCTGTGACGCTTCTCGTCGAAGCGCGTCACCGGCTCGCCGCTGGTCACGGTCACGGCCCCCTCGATGACCGCGCCGCGGGCGATGGCAACCGTGCGCGCGACGATGTCGGCCTGGATCACCGCCGAGGCGCCCACCTCGAGCTTGTCCTCGACCACGAGTCGCCCGACGATGCGCCCGGCGATGACCGCGGCATGGGCGTGGATCTCGCCCTGCCACTCGGACCCCGCGGCCATGCTGAGCCCGCCCCGCACGCGCCCGTCGCCCCGCACCGTACCGCACACCACGAGCGGGCCGTCGGTCTCCAGGTCCCCGGTCAGACGGGAGCCCGGCGCCACGAACGTCGGCGACTCGCCGATCTGATCCAGGAGTCTGCGCTTTCGGGGCTCGAACACGGCGGGTGACCTCCGGGGGTGCCTTCAACGAGTCATAATACGGGCCGCCGGCCGCACAAGGATGCCGACCATGATCACATTCCGTGCCGCAACCGCCGCTTTGCTGGTCGTGGGACTGGCGCTGGCCGCCTGCAGCGGCGAGCAACAGGACTGGCGTTCCGCGGAAGGCGCCGATACCACCGAGGCCTACGCCCGCTTCATCGAGCAGCATCCCGACAGCGAGCTTGCCTCTCAGGCGCGCGCCCGCCTGAGTCAGCTCGCCGTGGAGCGCGACTGGCAGCACACGCGCAGCGACGGCACGCTCGAGGCGTACCGGGAGTTCATCGCCCACTATCCCGGCAGCCGGTATTCACAGGAGGCGCGTATCCGCATCGAGAGTGCCGCCCTCGGCTCCATCGCGCGCATCGCGCCAGGGACCCCCGAAGCGCAGGCGGCGCCGCCGAGCGGCGTGAAGCTGCTGCAGCTCGCGGTCGCCCCGCGGGCGCAGCCAGCCTCCGTACCGACAGCGCCCGCAGCTGACGCATCGCCGCCGACGGGCGCACTGGCGCAGCCCGCGGCGCTCGCACGGCCTGGCGTGCTGGCCCAGCCGGGTGAGTTGGCGCAGCCTGCCGAAAGCTCGCCGGTCGCGCAGCCGCTCGCGGGGCAGGATGTTGCTGTGCTCTACGCAGTGCAGCTCGGCGCTTTCGGCACCGAGGAGAGCGCCGACCGTGAGTGGCTGCGCCTGCAGAACCGCTTCGCCGCACAGCTGGCCGGTTTCACGCCGCACGTGGTTGCCGCCGACACCTCGGTCGGTCAGCTCTACCGGTTACAGGTCGCCGCTGCGGGTGAATCCCAGGCGCGGGCGCTGTGCGACTCCCTCAAACAGCAGTCACAGTCGTGCGTGCCGGTGCTGCCGCGGTAGGGCCTGTCTCTGCTCGCCATCGCTCCAAACTGACAATTCACGTCACCTGGCGCCTGGGGCACGGGCGCTCATAAGTAGTTGTTTTAACTGCTATTGTCGATCTGGCACAGCCTTTGCTCCAGCTTTGGGTGCGGGGCTTTTATGAGTGAGAGCGCCCGCAGGGCTTGCGGGTGTGATGCATTTTCATTGCCCCGCGCCTGAGACACAGCTGCGAACAACTTCCCCGTGTTCGCTCCTGCGCGCCGCGATGCGACTTCCCCCGCCTCGCGGCGCATTTTTTTTGGGGCGGCCGCCCATACAATCGACGGGTGGAATTCCGCGACTACTACCAGGTCCTCGGCGTCGAGCGCACCGCGACCGCCGATCAGATCAAGTCCGCATGGCGGCGCCTGGCCCGCAAGTACCACCCGGACGTGAGCAAGGAGCCGGACGCGGAGAAGCGCTTCAAGGACATGCAGGAGGCCTACGAGGTTCTGCGCGATCCCGAGAAGCGCGCCGCCTACGATCAGCTCGGCAGCCAGTGGAAGTCCGGCGAGCAGTTCCGGCCGCCGCCCGACTGGGGGAACGGCTTCGAGTTCGGAGGCGGCCGAGGCGGCCGAGGCGGCCCGGGCGGCGGTCGCCGCCGCCGCGCGGAGGAACCGGCGAACGGCACTTCCCAGGACGGGGACTTCAGCGACTTCTTCGGCTCCCTCTTCGGCGGCGGCTCGCCGTTCGCGCAGCACCGCCCGCGCGGCGGGCGCGACCATCACGCGCGCATCGATATCGACCTCGCCGCGGCGTTTCGAGGCACGACCACACTGCTCGAGCTCAAGCGCCCGGAGCTCAAGCCCGATGGCACGCTCGAGGTGCGCACGCACACGGTCCGCGTCACCATTCCCGCGGGCGTCACCGAGGGACAGCTGATCCGCCTCGCCGGGCAGGGTGAGGGCGCGCCCGAGGGCGGCAGCGCGGGCGACCTGTACCTCGAGACTCACATCCTTCCGGACCCGCTCTACCAGCTAGATGGCCGCGATGTGACCCTGACACTGCCGGTGGCGCCGTGGGAAGCCGCGCTCGGTGCCAGTGTCACCGTGCCGACGCTCGGCGGCCCGGTGGATATGCGAATTGCGCCCGGGGCCGAGTCGGGACAGAAGCTGCGGTTGCGAGGGCGTGGGCTCCCTGGCCAGCCGCCCGGGGACCAGTACGTGCAGCTCAAAATCGTGTTGCCACCTGCGTCCACGCCCGAGGCCAAATCGCTCTACGAGCAGATGCGCAGCAGCCTCGATTTCGATCCGCGCGCGCAGCTGAAAGGGACTCACACATGAGCCGCACGCCGCCGATGCTCACCGCCGAAGTGCTGACCGAAAGTCACTGGATTGCCGTCACGCAGCTGTGCGAGCTGTGCCGCCTCGACCTGGCAGCCGTCGAGGAGCTCGCCGAGCTCGGGGTGGTCTCCCCGCGCCAGGGGCGTGCCGCCGACTGGCAGTTCCCGGCGACGGTGCTGCCACGGCTGCGCATCGTCAGTCGCCTGATGCGGGATCTGGGGGTGAACGTCAGCGGCGCGGTGCTCGCGCTCGAGCTCCTCGAGTCGCAGCGTGCGTTGGAGCGGCGACTGCGCGCGCTCGAGGGGCTGCTGGCCGCGGAGCGTTGAGGCGGCCGGCGAGCCTCTACTGGCCGAAGCGCTCGCCGCCTGCGTGCAGCCACTCGAGCTCGGCGGGCGTGTCGGCGCGCCCCAGCAGGCGGTTGCGGTACGGGAAGCGCCCGAAACGCTCGACGATCGAGCGATGGTTCTCCGCCGAGCGAAGCGTCGCCTCGAAGGTGCGGCCCAGCTCCGGCGGCGCCTCGGTGCGCAGCCGCCGGTACGCCGCGACCGACTCGTCCTGCACCTCGTGGCTTTCGGCGTGCTGCATCGGCATGTAGAAGAAGATCCGTTCGACCACATCCAGGGCCGCGTCGGCCGCGGACTGCATTCCGGAGAGCGCCAGCGCCAGCGCCCGCTCGTCGTAAGCGAAGGCGCGCGCCGTGCCGCGGAACATGTGGCGCGGAAACTGGTCGAGCAGCACGATGAGGCTGAGACGCCGCCGCGGTCCGTCGGCCCAGCTGGCGAGCTTGCCACCCGCGGCGCGCTCAAACAGCGCGCCGAAGCGCGTGCGGATCTGCTCATCGTGCCGACTGAGCGCCGCCACATCGCCGCTGAACCAGAAGCACACGCGGCGCTCGAGTGCGGCGGCCGTGAGCGGCAGCCGGCCGAACCAGAAGTCGCGCACCTGGCGCGCCTCATCCATGCGTCGCTTCATCCATTGCTGGCGTCGCGCGGCGTCTGGTCGGCTTCGAACAGTTTCTGCAGCTGCTGGGCGGACTCACGCGTGGTGGCGCGCAGCTTGTCCTCGTCATCCTTCACCTGGTACTGCGCGGCGAGCGTCGCCTCGTCGTGCTGGCGGAACGTCTGGATCGCCTCGCGCGCCGCGGCGCGACTTTCCCCGAGCGTTTCCAGCACGCGACCGGCCATCTCCAGGCTCGAGGCGTAAGTCTCGCGGATGATGGTGGTCACGCCCGCGTCCATGAGCGCAAACGCATGCTGGCGGTTGCGTGCGCGTGCCAGGATCCTGAGCTTCGGGAACTGCTCGCGCACCAGCTGCGCGGTACGGGTCGAGGCGTCGACGTCGTCGATCGCGAGCACCAGGATCTGGGCGGTCGCGGCCCCCGCGGCGCGCAGCAGGTCGAGGCGCGAGGCGTCTCCATAGTAGACCTTGTTGCCAAAGCGGCGCACGAAGTCGACGTGAGTCTGGCTGACGTCGAGAGCCGTGAACCCCACGCGCTTGACGCGCAGGATGCGCGCCACGATCTGGCCAAAGCGCCCGAAGCCGGCAATGATCACCGGGATGTCGTGCTCGTCGATGGCGTCGTAGGGCGCCGCGTGCGCGGCGCCCCAGCGCTCGCTCGCCGCCTCGTAGGCGATCATGAGCAGCGGCCCGAGCATCATCGAGAGTGTCACTGCGAGGATCAGCAGGTCGGTGGTGGCGCCATCGAGCAGCCGCTCGCGCGCGGCCAGCGTGAACAGCACGAAGGCGAACTCCCCGCCCGTCGGCAGCGTGAACCCCAGTCGTCGCGCCACGCCGGGCTCCTTGCCTGCCAGCCGCGCCAGCCCGGTCACCGCGAGGACCTTCACCGCCACGAATCCAGCGGTGACGGCGAGCAGCGTCAGCGGCTCGGAGCGCAGCAACCCCAGGTTCGCCGCCATCCCGACTGACACGAAGAACAGGCCGAGCAGCAGCCCCTTGAACGGCTCCAGGTCCGCTTCCAGCTCGTGGCGGAACTCGCTGTCGGCGAGCAGCACGCCGGCGAGAAACGCGCCGAGCGATGCCGACAGCCCGATCCCGGTGGCGAGCAGGGCGGTACCGATCACGGTGAGGAGCGCTGCGGCGGTGAACACCTCCGACACCTGCACCCGGGCTACGATGCGCAGCGCCGGCCGCAGCACCAATCGCCCGCCCGCCACCACCACCGCGATCACGAGCAGCAGTTTCAGCAGCGCCAGCCACCAGGTGCCGTTGCCGCTGAGAGCGGCGCCCGGGGCGAGCCGCGGCAGGATTGCCAGCACCGGCAGCACCGCCAGGTCCTGGAACAGGAGGATGCCGAACGTCGCGCGCCCGTACCGCGTCTGCAGCTGGCCGCGCTCGGCGAGCAGCTGCAACACCAGCGGCGTCGACGAGAGCGAGAGCCCGAAGCCGATCACGCCGGCGGCGAGGGGCGGCATGCCGAGCGCCCAGGCGCCTGTCCCCAGCAGCAGCGCGCAGGTGACCACCTGCGCAGCACCGAAGCCGAACACCAGCCGGCGCATGACCCACAGCCGCTGCGGCTGCAGCTCGAGCCCGATCACGAACAGGAGCAGGACGATGCCGAACTCCGACACGCGCATCAGATGGCTGACATCGCCGACGAGATTGAGGCCCCACGGACCGATCGCGAGCCCGGCGGCGACGTAGCCGAGGATGGACGACAGGCGCAGCAGGCGCGACAGCGACACCGCGACGACGGCGGCGGCGAGCAGCACTGCGATCTGGGACAACGGAATCATGTGGACGTCGGGCGATTCTCGCAGGAATCCTCGCTCGCAGCGCGCAGGGCTGGGGGCGGGGCGCCGGCCGCAGCGGCCTGACTCTCTTGAGTTTGCCGCCCCAGGTCCCCATGCCTGCGAAAATGTCCAACGCAGAACCGCTCGATGCCTATTCCGACGCCGTGATCGGCGCCGTCGAGGCCGTCGGCCCCGCGGTGGTGAGCGTCTATGTCGGCGGCGCGGCTGAGGCCGCGCGGGCCCAGGGTGGGGCGGGGTCCGGGGTGGTCGTGACCCCCGACGGCTACCTGCTTACCAACGAGCACGTCGTGCAGCGGGTGCAGGAGGCGCGCGTCTCCTTCGTCGACGGCCGGACCGTCCCTGCGGTGGTGGCGGGGCGCGATCCGGCGACCGATCTTGCGGTGCTGCGCGCGCAGGCGGCAGCGCTGCCTTACGCGCACCTTGCAGGCGGGGAGCGGCTGCGTCCCGGGCAGCTCGTGGTCGCCGTCGGCAACCCGTTCGGCTACGAATCCACCGTGTCGGCGGGCGTGGTGAGTGCGCTCGGACGCTCGCTGCGCAGCCGCCAGGGACGGCTCATCGAAGGCATCGTGCAGCACACCGCGGCGCTCAACCCGGGAAACTCCGGCGGCCCGCTGGTGGATGCGCGCGGGCGGGTCGCCGGCATCAACACCGCGATCATCGCCGTGGCACAGGGCATCGGCTTTGCGGTTCCCGCAGCCACCGCGCAGTGGGTGCTGACCGAGATCCTCACCCAGGGGCGAGTGCGGCGCGCCTGGCTCGGCGTCGCCGCGCGCGACCGGCCGCTCGATCTGCGCCTGGTGCGGGCGCTGTCGCTGCCCGCGAGGAACGCGGTGGAGATCCTGTCGCGCGAGCCGCAAGGGCCCGCGGCAGACTCGGACCTCCGTCCCGGGGATCTGATCTTCGGCGTGAACGAGGTACCCGTCGACGGCGTCGACGCGTTGCACCGCGAGCTTGCGCGCGTGCCACCCGGGAGCCGGCTGACCCTCAAGGTCGTGCGCCGCACGGAGTTGCTGGAGATCCCGCTGACGGTGCGCGAGCCGGCGGCGGCCTCCTGAGATCCGCCGCGGCTCGCTGCGGCTAAATCACTCGCACAGGCTCTCGAGATAGCCCTGCGCGGCCGGCGAGAGGCGCTTGAGCGCCAGGGCGCGTGCCTTCGGGGCGTCCACGATGTACTCGAGCGGCCCCGAGACCAGCATCTGGCGAATGCGCGGATGCCGCAGCGCCGCGCGCGCCATGCGGTTCAGGAGCGTGAAGCCGCGGCTCACGACGCGCCCGCTGGCGCCGTTGCGCTCGATGGTGCGGGCCAGGTACTGCCCGAAACGGGCGTAGAGGAAGTAGTCGTCGTCCCCGACCTGGAAGCGCGCTTCGGCGAAAAAGTCGGGGAAATTCTTCTCGAGATAGTCGTTCAGACGTTGCAGAGGGGGCTGAAGGTCGCTGTCAGTCGACACTTTGCGCTGCTTCATCTTGGGTGCGGACACCTCGCTCGTCGCTGAAGATTGCGGCGGCGCGCATGTTGGAGCAGCGTGCGGCGTGATGCAAGAGGCGTAGCCGCAGAACGCGACCGCAGTCACGTCGCCGCGCGCCACTCCTCGCGCCGCAGGCGGTACAGCACGTGGCGCAGCAGCGCGTGGCCGGGGGGCAGTCGCGGGTGATCGAAGTCGCCGTCCGGATCTCGCCGCATGCCGAGCCGCTCCATCACTGCGCGCGAGCGGACGTTGCCGGACGCGGTGAAGGATACGACCTCCGGGAGGGAGAGCGTCGAGAACGCAAAGCGCACACACTCGCGCGCCGCCTCGGTCGCATAGCCGCGGCCCCACTTGGCCCGGGAGAGGCGCCACAGGATCTCCGTGCAGGGCGTGAAGTCGGCCTGGAACGAGGGTACCGAGAGCCCAACGCAGCCGATGAACTCCCCCGCAGTCTGCAGCTCGACGGCCCAGACGCCCCAGCCTCGCTGTGCGAGCTCATTCCCGGCCCACGCCGCGAATGCATCGCTCGCGCCGCGGCTGAGGCAGCCTCCCATGAACTCCATGGTCTGCGGATCCGCGTTGAGGGTCGCGAAGGGCTCGAGATCGCTCGCGCGCCATTGCCGCAGAACCAGGCGCGGGGTCGTGAGGTCCGTCATCGGTCGCTTGCAACAGCCTCTCGGGCCGGTATTATCGGGCGCATAGTGATGGTGCAAGACAGTCGATCCGGCGAGTAGCGGCCTCGCCCCCGCCGGAGGATCCGACTGCCCGTTCGCGGGCTCGCTGGTGGGGTGAGCCGCGCGGATCTCCTGAGCGCACGAATTGACCGGCCCGTTTCAGCTGCGGTCGCTTTCGACCTGCGGCGCGAACCTGCCTGTCGCCGCTAAGACTCTCTCGAGATCGCCACCATGCATGCTCCGTCCCCCGGACTCTACAAGGACGCCTACGAGCGCGACAGCTGCGGCTTCGGACTGATCGCCAGCCTCGACGACGCAGCGAGCCACGCGCTGGTGCGCACCGCGATCACATCCCTCAATCGCCTGACGCACCGCGGCGCCGTCGCCACCGACGGCAAGACGGGCGACGGCTGCGGACTGCTCATGAAGAAACCGGCGGCGTTCCTGCGCGCCGTGGCCGTCGAGGCCGGCATCACGCTCGCCCGGGAGTTTGCCGCAGGGCTCGTGTTCCTGCCGCGCGATGCGGGCCGGGCGCGTGCTGCGCGCACCATGCTCGAGGCGCAGCTCGGCCGGGCCGGGCTCAGGGCCGCCGGCTGGCGCACCGTGCCCGTGAACCCCGAAGCCTGCGGCCCCGAAGCGCTGCGGACCCTGCCTGACGTCGAGCAGCTGTTCGTCGATTGTCCCGCCGAGCTCGACGAGGCGGCGTTCAACCGGCGGCTGTTCATGGCGCGGCGTCTCACCGAGAAGGCACTCGGCGACGACCCGGCGTTCTACGTGCCGAGCCTGTCTGCGAGCACCCTGGTCTACAAGGGCATGGTGATGCCGCGGCACCTGGCCGAGTTCTACCCGGATCTGGACGACCCGCGGCTCGCCGCCTCGGTGGTGGTCTTTCATCAGCGCTTCTCCACCAACACGTTGCCGCAATGGCGCCTGGCTCATCCGTACCGTTACCTCGCCCACAACGGCGAGATCAACACCGTGCAGGGCAACCGCAACTGGGCTGCGGCGCGCGGGCCGCTGCTGCGCACGCCGCTCCTGCCGGAGCTGCAGGAGGTGCTGCCGCTGGTGTCGCTCACCGGCTCCGACTCGCAGAGCCTCGACAACATGCTGGAAGTGCTGCTGATGGGCGGACTCGATCCGCTGCACGCGATGCGGCTGCTCATTCCTCCGGCGTGGCACGGGCTCGATGCGCTCGACCCGGACCTGCGCGCCTTCTACGAGTATTACTCCCCGCACATGGAGCCATGGGACGGGCCGGCGGGCATCGTGCTCACCGACGGCCGCTACGCCCTGTGTACCCTCGATCGCAACGGCCTGCGGCCGGCGCGCTTCTGCATCACGCGCGACCGGCTGCTGACCGTCGCCTCCGAGACCGGTGTGTGGGACTACCGCCCCGAGGACGTGGTGAGGAAGGGTAAGCTCGGGCCCGGCGACATGATCGCTCTCGACCTCGCGACCGGCACCGTGCTTTTCTCGGCGGACATCGACCAGATCCTCAAGAGCCGCCATCCCTACAAGAGCTGGCTGCGCGCCGGCGTGCGTTACCTCGAGAGCGACCTGGTGGACGCGCGCCTGGCAGCCGAGCCCATGGACCGCGACACGCTGGCGCTCTACCAGAAGATGTTCAACGTCACCCAGGAGGAGCGCGACGACATCATCCGCGTGCTCGCCGAGGACGAAAGCGAGGCGGTGGGCTCGATGGGCGATGACACGCCGATGCCGGTGCTGTCGCATCAGGTGCGCCCGCTCTACGACTACTTCCGCCAACAGTTCGCGCAAGTCACCAACCCGCCGATCGACTCGCTGCGCGAATCCATCGTCATGTCGCTGCAGACGCAGATCGGAGCGGAATGCAACATCTTCGAGCCGGCGCCCGGGCACGCGCGCCAGATCGTGCTCGGCTCGCCGATCCTCTCGCAACGCAAGCTCCGTCAGATCCTCGCGCTCGAGGAGGTCAGTCACGAGTTTCTCGACCTGCAGTACGATCCGGCGACCGAGGACCTCGAGGCTGCGATCCTCAGGCTGTGCGCGCAGGCCGAGAGCGCGGTGCGAGAGGGCAAGCTGGTGCTGCTGCTGTCGGACCGCTATCTGGTGCGCGGCCGCATGCCGGCGCACGCCCTGCTCGTGACCGGGGCGGTGCACCACCACCTGGTGAAGACGGGGCTGCGCTGCAAGTGCAATCTGCTTATCGAGACCGGCACCGCGCGCGAGCCGCATCACTTCGCCTGCCTGCTCGGCTACGGCGCCACCGCCGTGTATCCCTACATGGCCTACCAGGTGCTGTTCGAGATGATGCGCGGCGGGCGCGTCAAGCTCGACTTCGCTGCGCGCCTCGAGCTCGGTCGCAGCTACCGCGCCGGGGTGCGCAAGGGACTCTTCAAGATCATGTCGAAGATGGGCATCTCGACGATCGCCAGCTACCGCAGCTCGCAGCTGTTCGAGATCGTCGGGCTCGCTGAGGAGGTGGTCGAGCTGTGCTTCACCGGCACCGAGAGCCGCGTGCAGGGCGCGGACTTCGCCGATCTCCAGGCGGACTTAAGCGCACTCGCCGCGCGCGCCTTCGATCCGCGCGCCGCGGTTGCCCAGGGCGGGCTGCTGAAGTACGTACACGGCGGCGAGTACCACATGTACAACCCGGACGTGATCGCCGCGCTCCAGGCGGCCGTGATCTGCGGCGACTACGCGTACTACCGCCTGTTTGCGCAGCTGGTGAACGAACGCCCGGCGGCGACCTTGCGCGACCTGCTGGCGCTCAAGCCGTGCTCATCCCCGGTGCCGCTGGCGGAAGTGGAGCCGGAAGAGGCGATTCTGGCGCGCTTCGACAGCGCCGGCATGTCGCTCGGGGCGCTCTCGCCCGAGGCGCACGAGGCGCTCGCCATCGCCATGAACCGCCTGGGGGCACGCTCCAACTGCGGCGAGGGGGGCGAGGATCCGGCGCGCTACCGCACCGAGAAGAACTCCAAGATCAAGCAGGTGGCCTCCGGGCGCTTCGGTGTGACGCCCGAGTACCTGGTGAACGCCGAGGTGCTGCAGATCAAGATCGCGCAGGGCGCAAAACCGGGCGAGGGTGGCCAGCTCCCCGGCCACAAGGTCAACGAGATGATCGCGACCTTGCGGTTCGCGCGCCCCGGAGTCGGACTGATCTCGCCGCCGCCGCATCACGACATCTACTCCATCGAGGACCTGGCGCAGCTCATCTTCGATCTCAAGCAGGTGAACCCGCAGGCGCTGGTGTCGGTGAAGCTGGTCGCCGAGCCCGGCGTGGGCACGGTCGCCGCGGGCGTCGCCAAGGCCTACGCGGACCTCATCACCATCTCCGGTTACGACGGCGGCACCGGTGCGAGCCCGCTGTCCTCGATCAAGTACGCCGGTACTCCCTGGGAGCTTGGGCTTGCCGAGACGCACCAGACGCTGCGCCGCAACGACCTGCGCCACCGCGTGCGGCTGCAGACCGACGGGGGCCTGAAGACCGGCCTCGACGTCGTCAAGGCCGCGCTCATCGGCGCGGAGAGCTTCGGTTTCGGCACGGCGCCCCTGGTGGCGCTCGGATGCAAGTACCTGCGCATCTGCCATCTCAACAACTGCACCACCGGGGTCGCGACCCAGCACAACGTGCTGCGCTCGAAGTACTTCACCGGGTTGCCGCAGATGGTGGTCAACTATTTCCGCTTCGTCGCCGCTGAGGTGCGCGAGATCCTCGCCGGCCTCGGCGCGCGCAGTCTCGCCGAGATCATCGGGCGCACCGATTATCTCGAGGCGCTTCCCGGTACCACCACCAGGCAGCGCAAGCTCGACCTCACCCCAATCCTGTCGCAGGCGGGGCTGGCGCGCGAGGTGCCGCAGTTCTGCACCACGGACAGCAACGCGCCGTTCGACCGCGGCGAGCTCGCCGAGCGCATGGTGGGCGACATGCTGCCGGCGATCGAGAGTCGCGGCGGCGGCGAGTGGCACTACGAGCTGAGCAACTTCCATCGCTCGATCGGCGCGCGCCTCTCCGGGGAGATCGCGCGCCGCTGGGGCAACTACGGCATGCAGGACGCGCCGCTCACCGTGCGGTGCACCGGCAACGCCGGTCAGAGCTTCGGCGCCTGGAACGCCGGTGGCCTGCACCTTTATCTCGAGGGCGACGCCAACGATTACGTCGGCAAGGGCATGGCGGCCGGCCGTATCGTGCTGCGCCATCCGCGCGGCGCGTGCTACGAGCCGCGCGAGACCGTCATCATGGGCAACACCTGTCTGTACGGCGCCACCGGCGGCGAGCTGTATGCGGCCGGCATGGCCGGCGAGCGCTTCGCGGTGCGCAACTCCGGTGCGCTGGCGGTGATCGAAGGCGCGGGCGACCACTGCTGCGAGTACATGACCGGAGGGGCGGTGTGCGTGCTCGGCCGCACCGGCGTCAACTTCGGCGCCGGTTTCACCGGCGGCTTCGCCTACGTCCTCGACCTCGAGCGCAACTTCGTTGATCGCTACAACCACGAGTTGATCGACATCAGCCGCGTCCACCCCGAAGCCATGCAGGCGAACGTGCAGCACCTGGAAGGCATGCTCGAGCGGCACGCCGACGAAACCGCCAGCGGCTGGGCCGCCGGCATCCTCGCCGACCTGCGCACCTACCTGCCGAAGTTCTGGGTGGTGAAGCCGAAGGCGGCCTCGATCGACTCGCTGATCGAGAACCTGCGCCGCGCGGCCTGAAGCGGAGCGCTCCATGGCCGACAGGAACCTGCAGTTTCTCGACATTCCGCGCGCCGACCCCGCCAAGGCGCCGGTGGAGGCGCGGCTGCGGGATTTTCGCGAGATCTATACGCCCTACGATGCCGCGACCGCCGCCCAGCAGGCGGGGCGCTGTCTCGCGTGCGGCAGTCCGTTCTGCGAATGGAAGTGCCCGGTGCACAACTACATTCCCAACTGGCTGAAGCTCATCGAGGAGGGCAACCTGTTCGAGGCGGCGGAGCTCTCGCACAAGACCAACTCGCTCCCGGAGGTATGCGGCCGCATCTGTCCGCAGGACCGGCTGTGCGAAGGCGCCTGCACACTCAATGACGGTCTGGGTGCGGTCACCATCGGCGCGATCGAGAAGTACATCACCGACGAGGCGTTGAAGCGCGGCTGGAAGCCCGACATGGCGCACGTGCGGTCCACGGGTCGGCGCGTGGCGGTGGTGGGGGCCGGGCCCGCCGGTCTCGGCTGTGCCGACATCCTGGTACGCAACGGCGTGCAGCCGGTGGTGTTCGATCGCCAGCCGCGCATCGGGGGACTGCTCACCTTCGGCATTCCGCCCTTCAAGCTCGAGAAGGAAGTGGTGGAGACGCGCCGCGAGCTCATGCAGGGCATGGGGGTCGAATTCCGCCTGGGCTGCGAGATCGGCGCCGACCTGTCGTTCGAGCGGCTGCTGGCCGAATACGACGCAGTGTTTCTCGGCATGGGAACCTATACCGCGGTGCGCGGCGGCTTCGCCGGCGAGGATCTGCCCGGCGTGCACGCCGCGCTTGCGTATCTCATTTCCAACATCAACCATGAGCTGGAGTTGCCGGGCGGCGCGGCGCAGCTGGTGAGCATGCGCGGCCAGCGCGTCGTGGTACTCGGCGGGGGCGACACCGCCATGGACTGCAACCGCACCGCCGTGCGCCAGGGTGCGGTCTCGGTCACCTGCACCTACCGGCGCGACGAGACTCACATGCCGGGCTCACGGCGCGACTACCGCAACAGCTGCGAGGAGGGCGTGCAGTTCCTGTTCAACACTCAGCCGATCGAGATCGTGGGCGCGGAACGGGTCGAGGGTGTGAAGCTGGTGACGACGCGACTCGGGGAGCCGGACGGGCGCGGGCGGCGCGTGCCGCAGGTCGTCGCCGGCTCGGAGCAGATCGTGCCGGCGGATGCGGTCATCGTCGCCTTCGGTTTCCTGCCGAGTCCGCCGCGCTGGTTCGACGGCCACGACATCCGCGTGGCTGCCGACGGCCGCGTGCGCGTATCGGCCTCGGCCACGCGGCCGTTTCAGACCACGCATCCTAAGGTTTTCGCCGGCGGGGACATGGTGCGCGGCTCGGATCTGGTCGTAACCGCGGTGTTCGAGGGCCGGGAGGCCGCGCGCGGGATTCTCGATTACCTGGGAGTCGGTTAGATCGCAGTGCGCAAAAAAAGCCCCGCGGGTGAGCGCGGGGCTTACAACACTTTCGCCGTTCAACCGACCCGGTGGTTCGCTGTCAGCTCCGTCCGGAGCGCGCGCTAAAGTGACTCTATCGAGCGAGTCGGCGCAGCTCTCCGGCATGTCGCGTCATCACGAGCATCTAAACTTTCCGGCTGAAACGTTGGAGCCGAGGCTCCGGCTTCTATCGCGAGGCCGGCGTGTTCATCCACGCCCTCTTTCGTTCCTGACAGTGGCCAAAAGTTGGTCGCCGTCTTCACCCGTGCCCGCGTCGATCCCCGAGTTCTGTACTTGTGAAACCCTCTCTATCCCTCTCCGAGCCCTGTTTGCTTATCCGCATCACCGCCGTGGGGCGCCTACGGGCAGGTGACATAAAGTCCTTTGCGCACCGGTACTTTCGCGACTTAATTGTACCCGTTCCAAAGGAAAAAGGCATGTCGTAATTTGTCGACACCAGGTGCCGGATGGCCCAGGCGCACCTCAGCGCGCGAGCCTGACCGCGAAGCGCACGCCGCTCCCGTCGGGCAGGTTCTCGGCCCTGGCCTCCCCGCCGTGGAACTCGGCGATCAGCCGCACGATGTAGAGGCCGAGCCCAAAATGCGGCCGAGTGTCGGGATCCGGAGGCGATTGGCTGCCATGTGGGCGCGATTGCCACAGCGACTCGAACAGCCTGCCGTGGAGCTGCGGCGGCAGCGGAGCGCCCAGGTTGTCGACCTCGAGCACGGCGGCGCCAGGCTCGAGCTTCAGGCGCACGGTGATGAGCGCGCCCACGGGCGAGAAGTCCACGGCGTTGTCGACGAGCTTGTCGAGCATCTGCACAATGAGATCTGGGGCGGCCTCGAGCGACACCGGCTCGGCGGGCAGCTCGGCGCTGAAACGGCGCTGCGCAAAGGCGCCACGGTAGGCCGCCACGGCGGAAGCGATCAGCGGCACCAGGTCGCAGCGCGTGCGCTCCGCCCCCGTGATCGCTTCCTCGACGCGGGTCGCCGCCCCCATCGCGATGAGGATCGCGTTCAGCCGCTCGCTCCCCTGGCGGGCGCGCTCGAGGTAGGTCCGCGCGCCGGGCGAGAGCTCCGCCTCGGTCTCCAGGTTCTCGAGCGAGGAGCGCACGATCGTGAGCGGCGTGCGGATCTCGTGCGCGAGCTTTCCGGCGAGCGTGCGCAGATAGCCGGTGTACTCGTTGAGGCGCGCGAGCAGCGTAGAGAAGCTGCGCGCGACGTCGCCCAGCTCATCGCGCGCGCGGGTATCGGGGAAAGTGGTGACGATCCCGGTGCGGGTGAGGGCCGATTCGCTCGCCCGACGCAGGCGCGAGAGCCGCAGGGCGAGCCAGGCGGCGAAGGCGAACATGCCGACGAAGGCGATGAGCGAGGTCGCCAGCGTGAAGTTCAGCATGCGGGTGAGGGCGCGATCGCGCAACCGCCCCCACCGTTCGGTGGTCTGGGTCACCTCGAGCGTGCCGATGAGCCCGTGGCGGTCGCGGTCGTAGATCGGCGCCTGTGACTCGAGCGGCGGCCGCACCCCGGGACGGTCGACGAAGCGCCGGTACAACCGCGTGAGCAGCGGCGGCGGATCGGAGTCGAGATCGACCACCTGCGCGAGGGCATCGACGCGCGCCAGCATCTGGCCGGTCGGCGCCGTGACCACGAGCTTCAGCCCCGGTTGTGCGAACTGCTCCAGATAGGTGGTCAGCTCGGGCGCGGCCACGATCAGCTGTCCCTGGGTATGCAGGTCGGCCGGGCGCAGCATGCCGTAGCTCGAGGGCGCCGCCCCACGCTGGTCGCGGTCGTCGATCAGCACTCCGAATCCGCCGCCGAGCATTGACAGCGGCACGCGCGCCTCGAGCCGGTAGCCGGTCGGCGTCGGCTGCCAGGAGCCGCGGATCCGCGGCTCGATCACCGCCAGGTCCTCGCCATACTCGCCCGCCTCGACGCGGCGCGCGGTGAGCGTGCCCGGGCCGGAGGCCGCAAAAAACACCTGCTGCTCGGCGCCCTCGCGGTTCTGAAACCCGAACCACACGCGGTCACCCATGGCGGCGGGGTCGAGACTGGAGGCGCCCGGCGCGTCGAAAACCAGGTGCGGATCGCGCACGTCGAGCAGCACGTACAGCACGCGGTCGTAGACGCCGGTGAGCACGCCGAAGCGGTGCTCGTCGTCTTTCTTGAACCACACCCAGGCCGCAGGCAGCTGCGGCCAGTCGTCCGCGTAGCCGTCGATGAGAGGCGCCGCGCTCAGCACCAGCGGCTCGAGGTCGTACGGCCCGGGCTTTGGAGCCGTCTGCGCAGCGGCGGTATCGACGGGCGCGCGGTACATGAGATCGACCCGGCCCTGGAGCGAGGCGGCTACGGTGTCGGCGACCGCAAGCAGCGAGCTGCTCTCTCCCTGGCGCAGCGCGGATTCCATCTCGCGCGCGTAGCGGCAGCCCGCCCACGGCAGCACCAGGGTGGCGAGGCCGAGCAGCAGGAGTTTCAGGCGCAGCGACATGCGGTGCGGTCGTACCGCTTACTCGGCCCAGCGATAGCCCATGCCGTACGCGGTCTGCACCGCGTCGAACTTCGGGTCCACGGCCTGGAACTTGCGGCGGATGCGCTTCACGTGCGAGGTAATGGTGTTGTCGTCGAGCACGACGTTGGCCGCGTCCATGAGCTGCTGGCGGTTGCGAACGTGGCCCGGATGGCGGGCGAGCGCGTGCACGATCCAGAACTCGGTGAGCGACAGCAGCACCACCTTGCCGTCCCACTGTGCCTGCATCCGCTCGGCATCGAGGGTGAGGGCGCCGCGGCGGATGACCTCGCCGGGCTCCTCGGGCCGGCGCAATGCCTCGACGCGCCGGAACAGCGCGTTCACGCGCGCCACCAGATGCGCAAGGCTCAGGTCCTTGGTGAGGAAGTCATCCGCTCCGAGGCGCAGCCCCGAGACGGCATCGAGCTCGGTGTCGCGCGCGGTGAGGAAGATGATCGGCAGCTCGGCCGAGCGCGCCCGCAGCTGCCGGCACAGCTCGAAGCCGCCTTCCGGCTCGTCCTCGAGCGAGATGTCGATGACGGCCAGATCGGGCAGGCGTGCGCCGAAGGCCGCCAGCGCCAGTGCGCGGCTGGCGTAAGTACGCACGCTGTAGCCCTCGCGCTCGAAGGCCGCGGCGTAGTTGTCACGGATGGCCGCTTCGTCCTCGACGATGGCTATCAGACGTTTCATGGGCGACAGGCTACCGCCGCAGCGCGGCGCGCGGAAGCCGAACGCGTCGACACTTTTCGCCATCATTGGCCCGCAGCGTGCCCGTTTGACGCCGGCACGCGGCCCGCGGCGTGCGTTGCAATGCAGTCATATGGCAACGCGGCTCCACTTGACCCCGCGGGCGCTCGCCAACTGGCTGGCGCTTCTCGCGCTGCTGGCGCTCGGTGTTGTCTGGCCGGTCTGAGGCCGGACGCACCGCTCCACGGCGCGTCGATCCCGGGGCGGCTAGAACGCGCTGAGTCCGGTCAGTTCCCGCCCGATGCTCAACTGGTGGATTGTCTCGGTTCCCTCGTAGGTGATGACGCTCTCGAGGTTGAGCATGTGGCGGATGGGCGCGAACTCGGCGCTGATACCGGCGCCGCCCAGCATGTCGCGGCAGTCGCGCGCGATGTCGAGCGCCATGCGGCAGTTGTTCCACTTGGCGAGCGACACGTGCGCGGGCTGCATGGTACCGGCATCCTTCAGCCGCCCGAGCTGCAGCGCCAGCAGCTGTGCGGTGGTGATACGCCGCGCCATATCGGCGAGCCGCACCTGGATCGTCTGGTTCTGCGCGAGCGGCCGGCTGAAGAGCGTGCGCGTCGCGGTGTACTCGAGCAGCTGTTTGAGGCACGCCTGTGCGGCGCCGATCACTCCCCAACAGATGCCGTAGCGCGCCTGCGTGAGACACGACAGCGGGCCCTTGAGCCCGGTCACTCCGGCCAGCACCTGACTCTCCGGCACCACCACGTTGTCGAAGTAGAGCGCCGCGGTGATCGAGGCGCGCAGCGAGAACTTGTGGTGGATTTCGGGCGCGGTGAAGCCCGGCGCGCCGCGCTCGACCAGGAAGCCGCGGATGCCCTCGGGCGTCATGGCCCACACCACCGCGACGTCGGCGATCGCCCCGTTGGTGATCCACATCTTCGCGCCGTTCAGCACCCAGTCCCGGCCGCGCTTCTTGGCGTGCGTCTTCATGTTGGCGGGATCGGAGCCGCCCTGCGGCTCGGTGAGCCCGAAGCAGCCGATCAGCTCGCCGCGCGCCATGCCCGGCAGGTACTTCTGCCGTTGCTCCTCGGAGCCGAAGGCGAAGATCGGGTACATGCACAGCGACGACTGCACCGAGACGAAGCTGCGAATGCCGGAGTCACCGCGCTCGAGCTCCTGGCAGATGAGCCCGTATGAGATGGCGTTGAGGCCGGCGCAGCCGTAGCCGTGGATCGAGGAGCCGAGCAGTCCGAGCTCCGCCAGCTTCGGTATCAGCTCCTTCGGGAAGCGGTGCTCCTCGAAGCAGCGCTGGATGACCGGCAGCACCTCGGCGTCCACCAGCCTCGCAACCGAGTCCTGCACGATACGCTCCTCGTCGCTGAGCGCGGCGCGTACTCCGTACAGATCCAGCGGGTCGAGAGCGGAAGCGCGCTGCGGTTCGGCGGCCTTGTCCACTTGAGGGCTCTCCATGTTGCGTGCCGGCGGGTATCGTATCCTAGAAAACCGGCTGGAGATTTCCGCGGGCGGGGGATGAATCATGAAGATTCCCGAAATCATCGTGGTCGAGACCGTGCACCAGCCGGGCAGCCTCGCCAAGGTGCTGCAGGTGATCGCGGACGCGGGACTCGCGATCGAGCATCTCACCGCGCTGCGGCGCGACCAGGGGAAGACCCTCTGGGAGATCACGGTGGAGATGGACGAGGAGGCCGACCGCTCGCTGTACCAGCGCATCGACGCGCTGCCCACCGCGCGCTTCGTCGGCAAGTCCGACCGTGTCTTCAACCGTCACCGCGGCGGCAAGATCCGCACCATTTCCACCGTGCCCATCACCACCCGCCAGATGCTGCGCGACCTGTACACCCCGGGCGTGGCGCGCGTGGCGCTCGCGATCCGCGACGACCCGGAGGCGGCGCGCGAGTTCACCGCCCTCGATCACACCGTCGCCATCATCACCAACGGCACGGCGGTGCTCGGACTCGGCAACATCGGCCCGCTCGCGGGGCTGCCGGTCATGGAGGGCAAGGCGGCGCTGTTCGCCGACCTGGTCGGCATCAGCGGCGTGCCGATCCTCATTCGCGAGACCGATCCCGCGCGCATCGTGCCGATCATCGCCGGCATCGAGATGTCCTTCGGTGCGATCCAGCTGGAGGACTTCGCAGCTCCCGAGTGCTTCGAGATCGAGGCGCAGCTGCGGCGGCTGCTCGACAAGCCGGTGCTGCACGACGACCAGCACGGCACCGCCGTCGTGGCACTCGCGGCGCTCATCAACGGCGTGCGCAATGCGCACCTGACGCTAGGTAACAGCGTCGTCGGGCAGATCGGGCTCGGCGCGGCCGGCATGGGGATCGTGCGCCTGCTCCAGGCCCGCGGCGTCGGCCACATCCTCGGCACCGACCGCAACCCCGCGGCCGTGGAGCGCCTCACCGCGCTGGGCGGTGAAGGCTGCACGCTCGAGCAGCTGATGCAGCGCGCTGACATCGTGATCGCCACCACCGGAGTGAAGGGCCTCATCAGGCCGGAGTGGGTCCGACCGGGTCAGGTGATCCTCGCGCTCTCCAACCCGGAGCCCGAGATCGAGCCGCTGGTGGCGCGCGCGCATGGCGCGGCGTTTGCCGCCGACGGCAAGGGCGTCAACAACGTGCTCGCCTTCCCGGGGCTGTTCAAGGGAGCGCTCGAAGCCCGGGCGCGGCAGTTTTCCGACGCGATGCTGATCGCCGCGGCTGAGACGATCGCGGGGCTGGCGCGCGGCGATGAGCTGGTGCCCGATCCGCTCGACAAGGAAGTTCACGAGAAAGTCGCGGCAGCGGTTCGCGCGGCGGCGGCGACCGGCTCCTGAAGACCCGCGCCTGCCGCAGTCCTACCAGCGGCAGGTTGCGGGAGTCGAAGGCCTCAGGCGGCGGCCATCAGGCCGCGGAGCTTGCCGAGGGCCGCGGCCTCGATCTGGCGGATGCGCTCGGCGGATATGCCGTACTTGTCGGCCAGCTCGTGCAGCGTCGCCTTGTCGTCGGACATCCAGCGCCGCTCGACGATGTCGCGGCTGCGCGCATCGAGCGCATCGAGCGCACCACGCAGGTTGCTCGAGGAGCTCGCCGCGTTCTCGGCCGCCTCGACGTGCTGCGCCGGGTCTGCGTCCGGAGCCGGGAGGTAGGCCGCCGGCGTGTAAGCCTCCTCGTCGTCGGTCTCGGGCGCCGGGTCGAAGGACAGATCGCGGGCGGCGAGGCGCTTCTCCATTTCGGTGACTTCGCTCACCGAGACCCCGAGGTCGCGCGCGACCGCCGCGGTCTCCTCGGCCGACAGCCAGGCGAGGTTCTTCTTCAGACGGCGCAGGTTGAAAAACAGCTTGCGCTGCGCCTTGGTGGTGGCGATCTTCACCAGTCGCCAGTTGCGCAGCACATACTCATGGATCTCAGCGCGGATCCAGTGAACTGCGAACGACACCAGCCGTACATTCATCGCAGGGTCGAAGCGCTTGACCGCCTTCATGAGGCCGACGTTACCCTCCTGGATGAGGTCGCCGACCGGCAGGCCATAGCCGCTGTAGCCGCGCGCGATGTGCACCACGAAACGCAGGTGCGAAAGCACCAGCTGTCGCGCGGCGGCCAGGTCGTCCTGCGAACGGAAGCGCTCCGCGAGGCGGTGCTCCTCTTCGCGGCTCAACACCGGAATACGGCTGACCCGATCGAGGTAGGCGTCGAGGCTCCCCAGTGGGCCGGCGAGTGCATGGTCCCCCACGCGGGTAACCAGTGCGGTACCTGCAGTCATGAGATCTCCCGTGGCTTGCTTACGCATTCTAGCAGTCGACTCCTTGGAGTGCTAAAGCTCGGGAAAGTTCCGCCGGAACAGGGTCCGCCCGGCCAGGACAAACAACAGGTTACGAGGCTTCTCGGAGGGCTGGAATCCCTCTTCAGAGGGGGCCTGCGGGGCGCGTCCGGGGCAGGGGCGCCGCACTGGCGGCCCAGGCCGGCGCAGGCGTACAGTCCCGCCCGGGCTCAGGCCCACTGAGGGCTCGCCCGCTTAGCAGAAGAATAACCGGGGGAGTCGCTTATGCCCGCTCTGCTGTCGCTCTGGCTGCCCGTCGTGCTGGCGGCCGTGATCGTATTCGTCGCGAGCTCGATCATTCATATGACGCCGCTCTGGCACCGGAGCGACTTGCCGAAGATGCCGCGGGAGGAGGAGGCGCTGAACGCCCTGCGGCCGCTCGCGATTCCTCCCGGGGACTATTTTCTGCCGCGCGCCGCGAGCATGCGCGAGATGCGCACTCCTGAGTTCAAGGAGAAGATGGCCAAGGGCCCGGTGGCGGTTCTGACCGTGATGCCCAACGGACCAATCGCGATGGGCAGGAACCTGGCGCAGTGGTTCCTGTTCCTGGTGGTCGTCAGCATCTTCGTGGCGCTGGTCACCGGCCACACGCTGCCGATCGACACGCCCTACCCGCGGGTGTTCGAGATCGCGGGCACCGTCGCGTTCGTGGGGTATGGGCTGGCACTGTGCGAGCTGTCGATCTGGTATCGGCGCGCCTGGAGCCTGACGCTCAAGTCGCTCCTCGACGCCGTGATCTACGCCGCCCTCACCGCCGGCACCTTCGGCTGGCTGTGGCCGCGCTGAGCGCGATGCGCTTCACGGATCGCGAGGGTTATGTCGCAGGAGGCGCAGCAGGGCGGCGGCGCTGCGGAAAGTACTTAGGCCGGCTGGCGAAAAACTTAAGAGTGCGTCACGTACGCCTGACATAAGCGGTGCTCTGATAGACTCTCTAAATAAAGAGGATGCCGACGGGACGTCGCTACCAATGAATCAGGGTCGTTCTCTTCGCTGGGCCCCCTTGGGCTGCCTGCTGATCGCCGCCGCCGCATTCCATTCCGCCGCGTCCCTGGCTGCCGATTCCGGCGGCGCGCTGGTACGCATCCGCCTGCCCTACGCGGGGTCCTCGCGCCTCGACGCGCCGGCGCTGCACTCGAGCGCGGCGCTGGTGCTGGATACCACCAGCTCCACGGTCCTGTACGCGCGGCGCTCGGACGTCGCCATGCCGATCGCCTCGATCACCAAGCTGATGACGGCGCTCGTGGTCACGGAGGCCGGCCAGCCGCTCGATGAGCCGATTACCATCACGCCCGAGGATCGCTGGAGCGGCAAAGGTGGTTTCTCGCGTCTGCTCCTCGGTACGCACCTGACGCGCGGCGACCTGATGCACCTCGCTCTCATGGCCTCGGAGAACCGTGCGGCGCACGCGCTTGCCCGCAACTTCCCGGGCGGCCTCGAGGCATGCGTTGCGGCGATGAACGCCAAGGCGCGCGAGCTCGGCATGAGCAACGCGCACTTCGTCGAGCCGACCGGACTCTCGGACGAGAACGTCGCGAGCGCGGAGGATCTGTCCAAGCTGGTGATGGCGGCGGCGAAGATTGCGGCGATCCGCGAGTATTCGACCGACAGCCACTTCGACGTGCACGTCGGCCGCAGCGTGCTGCGCTTCCGCAGCACCGATTCCCTGACTTCCAAGGCCGACTGGGACATCGTGGTGCAAAAGACCGGCTACATCTCCGAGGCCGGCCGCTGCCTGGTGATGCAGGCGGTGTTCGATGACCGCGCATTCGTCATCGTGCTGCTCAATTCCTACGGCAAGCGCACCCGCGTGGCGGATGCCCGCCGCGTGCGCCGCTGGGTCGAGTCGCAGGCGCACATCGCGCACGTGACGGCGACTGCCGCGACCACCTGAGTCCTTTCAGCCGCGCGGCTCGATGCTGCGCAGATGGCGCGTCGCCGACAGCCACGCCCCGAGCCACCCGAGCACCACGCCCGCTCCCAGCAGCACGCCGACTTCCTCGAGCGACGGCCCGGTGAGCACGTAGCGGCTGCCGTAGAGGCGCGCCAGGTTCGCGACCGACTCGTCAAGCACCGCGATGGCGAGCGCCACGATGCCCCAGGCGAGCAGCGCGCCCCCTAGTCCGTACAGCACTCCGGTGTAGAGAAACGGGCGGCGCACGAAGGAGTTCGATCCGCCGACCAGCTTGGTCACCTCGATCTCGGCACGGCGGCCGGCAATCTCGAGCCGGATGGTGTTGCCCACGACCGCGAGCACGCCGGCGCCGAGCAGCGCCGCGGCGATCAGCAGCAGCTGCCGCAGCACGTCCAGGATCGCGTTGAAGCGCATTACCCACTGTGAGTCGACCTCGACCAGATCGACCTCCGGCCAGGCGGTGAAGTAGTGGCGCAGCGCCTCGAGCGCCGCGCTCGAGGTGTACTCAGGGCGCGGGCGTACGTGCAGCATGTTCGGCAGCGGATTCTCCTTGAGAGCCGCGAGCGCATCGCCGAAGCCGGAGTACCTGCGGAAGTCCTCCAGCCCCTGTTCGGCGGAGATCAGCTGCACCTGCGCCACGTCCGCGCGCTGCTGCGCCGCCGCGGCCAGCTGCTTCCCCTTGGCGAGCGGCACATCGCTCTTCAGGTACACCGACAGCTCGATCGCGTTGGCGAAGTTGCCGGTCGCGGCCTGTGCGTTGGTCACCAGCAGCCGCAGCGCGGCCGGCAGCGCCAGCGCCAGCGCGATCACCAGCAGCGTGAGCAGCGTCGCGAGCGGGCTGCGCGACAGCCGCCCGAGCGAGCCTAACAGCGCCTGCAGGTGTCGCGAGCCCGAGACCGCGAGGCTCATCGGGTCGCCACCACGCTCGGCAGCGTGTCGGCGGCGCCGCCGAGCAGCTGCCCGGCCTCGAGCGCGAGTACGCGCTGGCCGAACTCGTGCACCAGCTGCAGGTCGTGGGTCGCCACCACCACGGTGACGCCGACGTCCTGAAAGCGCCGGAACAGCCGCATCACCTCGCGCGACAGGTCGGGATCGAGGTTGCCGGTCGGCTCATCGGCGATCAGCAGCGCCGGCTTGCTCACCACCGCGCGCGCGATGCCGACGCGCTGCTGCTCGCCGACCGACAGCTCGAGCGGCAGCAGCCGCTCCTTGCCGAGCAGTCCCACCTGATCGAGCGCCGCCCGCACCCGCTTGTCGATCTCGCGCAGCGGCGTCGCCGCGACCGCGAGCGGCAGTGCGACGTTGTCGAACACCGGCCGGTCGGGCAGCAGCTTGTGATCCTGGAACACCACGCCGATGTGACGCCGGAAGGCGGGGATGTGCCGCGGCCTCAGGGTGTGGGTGTTGCGCCCGTTTACCAGCACGTTGCCGCGTGTCGGTCGCTCGAGCAGCGCGATCAGCTTGAGCACCGTGCTCTTGCCGGCGCCCGAGCGGCCGGTGAGAAACACCATCTCGCCGTTATGCACGTTGAAGCTGACGTTGTTGAGCGCCTCGCGTCCGTTGGCGTAGCGCTTGCTCACGCGATCGAAAATGATCATGCCCCGGCCGACCCTTCGACCAGGGCCTGGGCGAACGCCGCGGCGTCGAATTCGCCGAAGTCATCGAGGCTCTCGCCGACGCCGACGAAGCGGATCGGGAGCTTGAGGCTCTGCGCGATGGCGATGACGATGCCGCCCCTGGCGGTGCCGTCGAGCTTGGTGAGCGCGAGCCCGGTGACGCCGACCGCCGCGTGGAACTGCCGCGCCTGCGCGAGCGCGTTCTGCCCCTGGTTGGCATCGAGTACCAGCAGCACCTCGTGGGGCGCGGAGCTGTCGCCGCGCTGGATGACGCGCCGCACCTTCTTCAGCTCTTCCATGAGGTGCGACTGGCTGTGCAGCCGGCCGGCGGTGTCCGCGAGCACCACGTCGATGCCGCGGGCGCGTGCCGCCTCGAGCGCGTCGAACACCACCGCGGCCGGATCGGCGCCGGGCAGCTGCGCGGCGAACTGCGCGCCCGAGCGCTCCGCCCACACCTTGAGCTGCTCGATCGCGGCGGCGCGGAAAGTATCGCCGGCGGCGAGCAGCACGCTGTCGCCGGCCGCGGCGCAGCGCCCCGCCAGCTTGCCGATGGTGGTGGTCTTGCCCGAGCCGTTCACCCCGACGACCAGGATCACGAACGGCTTGCGGGCGTGATCGATGACGAGCGGCTGCGCGCAGGGGGCGAGGATCTCGACGATCGCCGCCTCGAGAGCGGCGATCAGCGCGCCGCTGTCGGCGAGCTCGCGCCGGGCGACGCGCTGCCTGAGCTCACCGAGAATGCGCTCGGTGGCCTCAACGCCGACATCGGCCGTGATGAGGCGTGTCTCGAGCTCCTCGAGGATCGCAGCGTCGATTTGCCGGCCGGTGAAAAGATCGGCGAGGTCGCGGGTGAGCCAGGAGTTACCGCGCTGCAGCCGCTCGCGCAGCCGCGCGAGGAACCCCGGCCGGTCACCGGCCGCGGCGGCTTTATCCTGCGGCGCGCGTCTGAGCATGCGCCATTGTAGCGGGGGGGCGGGCCGCGGCGCGGCCGCCGTGTGGCGCACAGCCTGCGCGCGCTGGCGGGAGTACGCTTACGGCGAGAAGGGACGCATGGTGCGGTCCCGAGGTGCAAAGTCGGTGGCGTTGAAGCGCAACACGAGCGGCCACCCGGGAGGGCGCGCCACCGTTCCGCGGAGCCTGCCACGCGCCGCGCGCGGCGCGCAGGCGCGCGTGCTGCGGATCATCGGCGGCGCCTGGCGCGGCAGGAAGCTGCGCTTTCCGCGGGACGCGGACATCCGCCCGACGCCCGACCGGGTGCGCGAGACGCTGTTCAACTGGCTGGCAGCGCGCGTCCCGGGCGCGCGCTGCCTTGATCTGTTCGCCGGCAGCGGCGCTCTCGGGCTCGAGGCCCTGTCGCGTGGGGCCGCGCAGGTTACCTTCATCGAGCACGACACGGCCGCGGCGCGCGAGCTCCACGCGAGACTCGCCGAGTGGGGCGCGCAGGGTGGCGAGGTCGAGCGCGCCGACGCGTTGCGCTACCTCGAGGGCGCGGCGCGCCCCTTCGATGTGGTGTTTCTCGATCCGCCGTTCGCCTCGCCGCTGCTCGGTGCCGCCGCCGCGCTGCTCGAGGAGCGCGGCTGGCTCGCGCCGGGAGCGCTCATTTATGTCGAGTCCGCCGCCCGCGGCGGCCTGCCGCCGCTGCCGCCGCGCTGGGCGGCGCTCAAGGCGAAGCAGGCGGGCGAGGTCGGGTATCATCTGTTTGCGCGGACTTGAGCGGGGGGCTCGACGCCGAATGAAGATCAACGCCGTCTATCCGGGCACCTTCGATCCGATCACCAATGGCCATCACGACCTGGTGCGCCGCGCCGCGCGCCTGTTCGACCGCGTGGTCATCGCCATCGCGGCCAACCCCAACAAAACGCCGATGTTCAGCCTGAACGAGCGCGTGGATCTCGCGCGCCGCGTGCTCCACGACCTGCCGAACGTGGAAGTGATGGGTTACTCGAACCTCACGGTCGAATTCGCACGCCAGCACGGAGTGACCGTAATCATTCGCGGCCTGCGCGCGATATCCGACTTCGAATTCGAGTTCCAGCTCGCCAACATGAGCCGGCACCTGGAGCGCGACATCGAGACGGTGTTCCTGACTCCGCAGGAGCAGTTCACCTTCATCTCCTCGTCGCTGGTGCGCGAGGTGGCGATCCTCGGCGGCGACGTGGGGAAGTTCGTGCATCCGATCGTCGAAGCCGAGCTGAAGAAGCACCGCCGGATTTGAGATTGGCGCGTCTCTTGCCGGCGGCACGGCGTTTCACGACGCGCGGCAGGCGGATGCGCTCGGTGGGCGGGGGCAGCGTCCCGGCGCGTTCGAGCTCGACTGCGCGCCACAGGTACCAGGCCGCCGCCGAGCGAAATGGCTTCCAGCGCTCACCCCAGGCCGCGAGCGCCTTCGGGTGCGGGAGCTTGCGCAGGCCGTAGGCGGCGCGGAATCCGTTGCGCACGCCGAAGTCGTCCACCGGGAGCACGTCCGGCCGCGCGAGGTTGGAGATGAGCAGCATCTCCACTGTCCAGCGGCCGACGCCGCGCACCTGCGTCAGCAGCTCGACGATCGCCTCGTCGGTGAGCGCATTCAGAGCTGTGCGATCGGGCACCACGGCCGCGATCGCCTTGGCGGCCAGATCCTTGAGCGCTGCAACCTTTGCGAACGAGAACCCCGCGGCGCGCAGCTTCTCGACCGAGGTCGCGAGGATCCGCGCCGGACTCGGAAAGGCGCCGGCTTCACCGCAAGTCGCTACCAGGCGTGCGAGGATGGTATTGGCGGCCGTGCCGTTCAGCTGCTGGTGCGCGATCGCCCGAGTCAGTGTCCAGAACGGCTCGCAATCGCCCGGCGGCTCGAGACGCAGCGGGCCGACCGCGCGGATGAGCGCGCCGAGCACCGGGTCAGCCGTGGTGAGATGCCGCAGGATGTGCTCGCTCACGCGCTGATCACCTCTGACAGGACGGGCAATAGTACGTCGAGCGCTGCCCCTGCGTGAGGGCGCGCACCTGCGTGCCGCAGCGCCGGCAGGCCTTGCCGGCGCGCTCGTAAACGTACAGCCGCTGGCGGAAGTAGCCCGGTGAGCCGTCGGCGCGCAGGTAGTCGCGCAGCGTCGTGCCGCCGGCGCGGATCGCCCGGGTGAGCACCGCGCGCACCGCGCGCGCCAGCTGCGCCGTTTCCGGGCGAGTGAGGCTGCGCGCCGGGCGGCGCGGCCGGATGCGGGCGCGAAACAGCGCCTCGCTCGCGTAGATGTTGCCGACTCCCACCACCAGGCGGCTATTCATGAGCAGCTGCTTCACGGCGACGCGCCGGCGTCGCGTGATGCGCCACAGGTAATCGCCGTCGAACGCGGCATCGAAGGGCTCGGGGGCGAGCTGGGCGAGCAACGGGTGCGCGAGCGGGTCACCGCGCGTGTAGAGGAGGCTGCCGAAGCGGCGCGGGTCGTTGAAGCGCAGCGCGGCGCCTGAGTCCAGCACCAGGTCGAAGTGATCGTGGGGCAGGCGCGGGGTGTCGGCCGGGAGCACGCGCAGGTTGCCGGACATCCCGAGGTGCAGCAGCAGCGTGCCGGACTCGAGCGTGAGCAGCAGATACTTCGCGCGCCGCGAGGTCCCGACGATGCGCTGACCCGCGAGCTTGCGCGGCAGACCTGCCGCTACCGGCCAGCGTAGCCGCCGGTCATACAGCTCGAGCACGCGGATCCGGCGTCCGCGCACATGCGGCGCGAGTCCGCGCCGCGTCGTTTCGACTTCGGGAAGCTCCGGCAAACGCGCGGACGGGGCGCGCGGCTACTTGATCTTCGACTCTTTATAGGCGACGTGCTTGCGCGCGACCGGGTCGAACTTGCGCACTTCCAGCTTGTCAGGGTGCAGGCGCTTGTTCTTGGTCGTTACGTAGAAGTGGCCAGTTCCGGCCGACGACAGCAGCTTGATCTTCTCGCGCATAGTTGACTCTCCGCGGTCCGCCGGCGCGCTTCAGACCTTGTGGCCCTGGGCGCGCAGCTCGGCGACGACTTTGTCGATGCCCTTCTTCTCGACGGTGCGCATGGCGCTGGTGGTGAGCCGCAGCGAGATCCAGCGCTTCTCGGTCTCCACCCAGAATCTCTGCGTATGCAGGTTCGGCAAGAAGCGGCGGCGCTTCTTGTTGTTGGCGTGGGAGACTCGGTTACCGACGGCCGGCCTCTTGCCGGTGATCTCACAGACGCGGGACATACGTACAACCTTGAGAAGATTCAATAACTTGGGAGCGTTCTGGCGTGCGCCCGCGCGCTTCCCGGGGCGGGCTTTATACCAGTCCCGAGGCGCGGGCTCAAGGACGCGGGTTTCACGCCTTCACATACGCCCACGCAGCGATGCCGGATTTCAGCACCACCTGAACGCGTTTGTAATCCGAAACCTCGTAGCGATCCGCGGCTTCGAGCTCTTCGGCGGTGATGCGAAAAACCCGCCCTGCGACCGCATCGTTCCCGGCTTGCGGGCTGAGCCAAGCCCGTTGATGCTGGCACAGGCGGGCGTGAGGCGCCACGCGGTGCACCACAAGGCACACTCATGAAACAACTACAGACGCTCAACCTCATTGCGGCGCTCATGCTCGGATTGGCCTGCGCGACTGGATCGGCGGCGCCGCTGCCGCAGGCGCATCCAGCCGCCGCCGCGGGCC
>DATNKO010000055.1:0-99606 GCA_035603345.1 Steroidobacteraceae bacterium
GCGACGGGTCGCGGGCAAGCGGCGCATCGTCAACCGGATCGATCTCATTCCCGAGGATCTGGATGCCGACTGAGGCCGGGGCCAAGGCGAGTGTGATATACATCAACGATAAGGAGGCTGAGATGACCTCATCGTCAGTCAAGCGTCGTGTGGCGCGTGTGGGATTTGCAGCGGCGGTGCTCCTAGGCGTGATTGCGTGCGCGACCGGGCCGAAGCCGACCGCGGCGCAGCGGGCAGCCGATCGGGCTACGGCCGAGCGCGTACAGTCCGCGTTGAACGCCGACAAGCTGCTGTACGCCAGGCACATATTCGTTCGGGCGGAGAACGGCACGGTGACGCTCACCGGCTTCGTGTGGGATCCGCCGGATCTCGACCTGGCGGCGAGCATCGCCGGCACCGTCGAGGGGGTTGTCAGGGTCGACAACAAGCTCGAGCTGCAGCGCAATGGCATCGACGACTCGGGCGTGGCGCGCTGACGGATTGGCTCACGCCCAACGGGGCGTGCGCTTCTCGATGAACGCCTGTACGCCCTCGAGCGCCGCCTCGTCCATCATGTTGCACGCCATGGTTTCCCCCGCGGCCTCGTAGGCCGACTCGAGGCCAAGCTCCACCTGCCGATAGAAGAGCTCCTTACCCATCGCGATCGCGGCGCGCGGCTTGGCGAGGATGCCGGCCGTGAGCCGCGCGACTTCCGCATCGAGCGCCTCGGGCTCGACCACGCGGTTCACGAGGCCCCGAGCGCGCGCGGTTTCGGCGTCGATGAAGTCACCGGTCACCAGCATCTCGAACGCCTGCTTGCGTGCCACGTTGCGCGCCAGCGGCACGCCCGGCGTCGAGCAGAACAAGCCGAGGTTGACGCCGCTCACAGCGAAGCGTGCTTCGCTTGAGGCGACCGCGAGGTCGCACTGCGCCACGAGCTGGCAGCCGGCGGCGGTGGCGATACCCTGCACGCGCGCGATCACCGGCACGGGCAGCCGCCTCAAGGTGAGCATCAACCGCGAGCACTGCGCGAACAGCCGCCGGTAGTACTCGAGCGCCGGCCGCGCCCGCATCTCCTTGAGGTCATGGCCCGCGCAGAATGCGCGACCCTCGGCCGCGAGCACCACGACGCGCAGCGAGGCATCCGCGGACAGCGCATCGAGCTCGCCCTGGAGCGCCCTCATCATGGCCTCCGACAGCGCGTTGAAGGCCTGGGGGCGGTTGAGGGTCAGCGTGACGGTCCCGCGCGTGGCGGCGCGCTTCACCAGGGGCTCCTGCGGTGTGCTCATGCGTCGCTCCTCATCGTGCCGGCAATGGTAATGCGTTCCGGCGCCGCACCACGAGCCAGTTGGAGGTGGCGGCCGCGATGGTCGCCAGCAGAATGAGGGACTTGCTGAAGTCCACGCGCGTGAGCAGCGCGGTACAGATGAGCACACCGAGCACCGGCAGGACCGGGCCGCCGGGCAGCCGCAGCCGCACAGCCCCAGGCTGCTTCCTGCGCAGGGCGGGCACCGCGGCACACACCGCGCCGTAATAGAAGAGCCGCGCCACGGCTGACAGCGTCACGTTCCAGGCGAAGTTCCCGAAGAGCGCGAAGCCCCACACCAGCGCCGCAAATACCACGATGGAGAAGTAGGGTGTGCGAAAGCGCGCATGGATGGCGGCGAACCAGGGCGGGAAGTCCCCGCGCTCGGCGAGCGCGAACATGGCACGCGGGTTGGTGAGCAGATGCGCGCTCAGGTAGCCGTACACCGACACGAGCGCCCCGAGCGAGATGAGCACGGCGCCGGCGCGGCCCATCGTCACCTGCGCCACGTCCGCCAGCGGCCGCACGCTGTGCGCGGCGTCGGGCAGCACGCCGACCACCACGAACTGCAGCGCGGTGTAGAAGAGTGTCACGACGCCGAGCGCCATGAACAGCGCGAACGGCGCGTCGCGGCGCGGATCCTTTGCCTCGCCGAGCGGATTGAGCGCGGCCTCGTAGCCGCCATAGGAGAAGAACAGGATCAGCGTCGCCTTCAGCCAGTCGTCTACTCCGACGCCGGCGCCCGCACCCGCAGGCGCGGCGTACGGATGGATCGCGAGGTAGGCGAGTCCCACCGCGCACACCACCGCAAGCGGCACGAGCTTGGCGATCACCGACACGTTGCTGACGAGGCTGCCCGCGGAGACGCCCCGATAGTTCGCCATGGCGAGCGTACCGACGAACAACGAGACCACGGCGAGCCGCGGCAGCGGTGCGCCCGCCTGCGCCCAGAATTCACCCAGCGAGATCACCAGCAGGTTCACCGCTGCGGCACACGCGGTGAGCCGGCTCAAGAGATTCATCCAGCCGACCTGGAGTCCCGCGAACCGCCCGAAGGCCTGGCGGACGTACAGGTAGTGGCCGCCGGTCTCGGTGAACTGCGAGGCGACCTCGGCATAGCAGGCAACGATGACGCCCATGGCAACTCCCGCCACGAGCACGGCTTGCGGGCTCTGCCGGCCGACGAATCCGGCGACCACCGAGGGCAGGCCGAAGATGCCGCTGCCGATAATGCAGTTCACCGCCAGTGCTACCATGCTCCAGCGGCCGATTGCACGGATCAATGTCGGCGTCGCGGCGCGCGGCGGCTCGTGCATCATCGTGTCCTTGTAGCACAAAGGTGTTTGTCATCGTGCGTTACACCTATGCCAGCCACCTGGAATGCAGCGTCACCGCAGAGCGCTCCGACATCGGCACGCTGCAGGGCCTGTCGGCGGCGGGCAAGCCGCTGCTCGCCCGCTACGATCTCGCCGCGCTGAGGCGCGAGGTGCAGCGCGAGGTCATCGAGGCGCGCGCGCCGGGACTGTGGCGCTGGCAGGAGCTGCTGCCGGTGACGGCTCCGGACCACATCGTGAGTCTCGGCGAGGTCGAGACGCCGCTCATTCCGCTCACCAACAGTCCGCGCCCGCAAGGTTTCCCGGCGCCGTTCGTCAAGGACGAAGGCCGGCTGCCGACCGGCTCCTTCAAGGCGCGCGGACTGTGTCTGGCCGTCTGCATGGCGAAGTCCTTCGGCGTGCAGCGACTCGCCATTCCTACCAACGGCAACGCCGGTGCCGCCATGGCCGCCTACGCGGCGTGCGCCGGACTCGAAGCCTACTGCTTCTGCCCCGACGACACGCCCGAAATCAACCTCAGCGAGATTGCGCTCCAGGGCGCGACCGTTTGGCGGGTGAACGGCCTCATCAACGACTGCGCGCGCCTGGTGCAGGCCGGGCGCGACAGATATGGCTGGTTCGACGTGTCGACACTCAAGGAGCCCTACCGCATCGAAGGCAAGAAGACCATGGGGCTCGAGCTCGCAATCCAGCGGCGCTGGCGACTGCCCGAGGTGGTGTTCTATCCGACCGGAGGCGGCACGGGCCTCATCGGCATGTGGAAGGGCTGGCAGGAGCTGCTCGCGCTCGGGTGGATCACAGGTCCCCTGCCCCGCCTGGTCGCCGTGCAATCCACTGGCTGCGCACCGATCGTGCGCGCCTTCGACGAAGGCGCGACTCACGCGCGACCCTGGGAGAACGCGCACACCATCGCCTCGGGCATCCGCGTTCCAGCGGCGCTCGGCGACTTCCTGATCCTGCGCGCGCTGCGCGAGACCGGTGGCTTCGCCATCGCGGTGCCGGACGAGGACATCGAGCGGGCGCGGCAACAGGCCGGAGAGAAGGACGGCCTGCTGCTGAGCCCGGAGGGCGCGGCCACCTATGCCGCGTATCTCAAGGCCGCCGCGCGCGGCCAGGTGCGCCCGACCGACGAGGTGGTGCTGTTCAACTGCGCGAGCGGGCTCAAGTACCCGATGCCGCAGGTGACGGCGCACATGGACGTGAATCGGCCGTTCGAGGATTGAGCGAGCCGCCGCCGCTGCCGCTCGCGGGACGCGAGGGTGTTTGAAACCTCATGAGGGCTGCTCCACCCGAGCTGCCGCACGCGCGCCCGCAAGGTGGGCCTGGGCGCGTCGCGCGGGCTGAGGGGAATAAGGCCCCGGATCGACGGCCACGGGCGCTCCGGACATGAGCTGCGCCAGCAGGCAGGCCGAGCCTGCGGCTTGGGACCAGCCGAGATGCCCGTGTCCGGCATTCACCCAAAGTCCTTCGATCGCGCTCGCGCCGATATAGGGCCTGCCGTCCGCCGACATCGGCCGCAGCCCGCACCAGCCGCGGGCGCTCGAGCGGTCCACCCTGCCTGCGAGCGTTGGAGCGAGGACCGCGAGCAGCTTCCACAGCAGCTCGAGGCGCCGCGCGCCGATCGTCCAATCCCAGCCGCTGAATTCGGCGGTGCCCGCGAGGCGCAGGGTTTCCCCGAGCGGAGTCATCACCGCGTGCAGCGAATCATCGGTCACCGCGAGTTTCGGCATCAGCGCCGGAGCGATGCCGGGAATCGAGAGCGAGTAACCCTTGACCGGACGCACGTGCAGCCGCACGCCGCGCGCGGCCAGGAGCGCCGTGGACCACGGGCCGGCCGCAACGACCACCTGGCTGGCGGGCAGCAGTCCGCCCGCCGTCTCGACGCCCGTGATACGGCCTGCGCTGATCCGCAGGCTACGAACCGTCGTATCGTTCGAGAGGCGCACACCGCGCTCGAGCATTCGCTCCCTGAGCGCCAGGCAGAAGAGGTGGGCGTTGCCGGTTTCGTCGCTCGGATAATGGATTGCACCCACGATCGTGTCACGGACCTCCGCGAGCATCGGCTCGAGGCGTACCACGGCCGCAGCGTCCAGCACGGCGTAAGTCAGGCCGAGGGGCTTGAGCGCTTCGACGCCGGCCAGACCGTGCCCGAGCTCGACGCGATCCCGAAACACGTTGAGTACTCCGCGTGTGCCCGCGGCGTACTCGAGGCTCAGGTCGCGGCGCCAGCGCTGCAGGCAGCGCAGGCTGTAATCGCACAGTCGGAAATTCGCCTCGGTCGCGGCGCGGTACTCACGCGGCGAAGACGCGGACAGAAACCGCAATCCCCAGCCGAGGTAGCTGCCCATCGCCGCCGGCCGCAGCAGCATCGGCGCATCCTCCCGCCCAAGCCACTTCAGCAGCAGCCGCCAGACCCCGGGCGAGCTCCAGGGCTGGGGCATCGAGGGGGTGATCAGGCCACCGTTGGCGAAGCTGGTCTCGAGCCCGACGCCCTCGCGCCGTTCCAGCACGTGCACGGCATAGCCGGCCTCCGACAGCGCCACGGCGCTGCACAGGCCCGCGAGCCCGCCTCCCACCACGATGACCTCGCCGCGGCTCACGTGACTCGGCGCCGAAGAGCACGTCCCGCGGCCCGCGTCGGGGCCGCGCGCTCAGCGGTCATCCCGGAACTTGATCGCGGCGTGCGAGCCGTCGCAGAACGGCTTGTTTTTCGACGCCCCGCAACGGCACAGCGTCACGCGGTTGCGCCGCTCGTAGAGGAAGCCGTCGCCCGCCACGAGCTGGACGCTGCCACGAAGCCACAGCGGTCCGCTCACCCCCTGGGGCGGATCCTCGACGAGTCCGATCGAGACCGGCAGGGATTGCTCAACGGGTTTCGAGCGCTCCCAGGCAACCAGCCGCCCCGACGGGCAGTCGTTCACCTGTCGCACGAACGTCGCGCGTACTTGCGCGTCGTCGGTCTGCTCGACCTGGTTCCAGACCTGGCCATTCGGATCGCAGAAGCGCGCAAAGGCGCACAGCCCCTCCGCATCGGTGAGATCGAGCGCCGGACCCTGCGTGCGCTGCGCCTGCTCCCGATAGGGCTCGCGGCTGGCAGTCTCGGTGCCGTCGAACCCGACCTTGGTATGGCTGCCGTCACAGAAGGGCTTGGACTTCGAGTGGCCGCAGCGGCACAGGGCGTACCGCTTCTGCGCGGCAATGGGCTCGCTCTCACGCCACGACTGCGATCCGCCTTCGGCGTCAGCCACGATCGTCTGGCGCGACAGCGGTACACCGCCGCTCACCAGATACGGACCGTTCTTGGACACGACCACGCGCGGTCCGGTCCGCTGCCCGGTTCCGCGCTCGTTTGCAGGCGCGTTTTCGGGCTCGCTTGCGCCCTTGGGTTCGGATCTGGCCATTGAATTCTCCCGCTGATCCAAAGCGCGCCCGGCGCGCACGAGGTAGCAACACGCGGAGAAATGCCATCTGCAGTGACAACAACATGCTAACCGAACCGCGGCAAGCCGCGCCAGCGCGCGGCGATTGAGTACAATCGCACGATGCCGCCACGACAACGTCCGGTTCCGCAGCTCGCCACGGCTGCATGAGCGCGCCGCGCGCCTCGACACCGTCGTTCGCCGCCCAGGCGCTGATGTTCGCCGGCATGGCGTTCGTCATGCTCGGCAACTACTACGGCTACGATGCGATCGCCCCGGTCGCCGAGCAGCTGTCGCGCGAGCTGCACTTCAGCGACACCCAGATCGGCACGCTGAATGCGATCTACAGTCTGCCGAACATCTTCCTGGTGGTGATCGGCGGCGTGCTGGTCGACCGCTTGAGCGCGCGGCTCATGGTGGTTGCAACCACCGGCGTGTGTCTGGTGGGCGCCGTGATCACCGCGCTCGGCACTCACTTCACGGTGATGGCGACCGGCCGGCTGCTGTTCGGCATAGGCTCCGAGACCCTCGCCGTGGCGAGCACCGTCGCGTTCGCGCAATGGTTCGCCGGACGGTACTTCGCGCTGCTGTTCGCGCTCAACCTGAGCCTGGCACGACTCGGTTCCTACCTGGCGGATCGCTCGCCGTCTTTCGCCGCCGCGCTCTATGAGCGCGGCTGGCAGCCGCCGATGTGGCTCGCGGCGGCCTTTGCAGTCGCCTCGTTCGCCGGGGCGCTGGCGTACTTCTGGCTGGACGCGCGTGAGTCGCGGCGCGGCACGCTCGCCCTGCCCCCGCCGCCCGAGCGCTTCGACTGGCGGCACGTGCTGTCCTTCCGCGGCGAGTACTGGCTGCTGGTCGCGACCTGCGTGACGTTCTACTCGGTGATCTTTCCGTTCCGCAGCACCTTCGCCATCAAGTATCTGCAGCAGGCGCAGGGTCTTTCGCTCGATCAGGCCAGTACGCTGAACAGCTACGTGTTCCTCGCCGCAGTGTTCGCCACGCCGGTGTTCGGGCTGCTGCTGGATCGCACCGGGCGCAATGCAGTGCTGCTCGCGGTGGGTGCGGCGTTGCTGCCGCTGAGCTTTCTGGTGCTGGGCACCGTGCCCGGCGGCGCCGGGCTGTCGACGGCACTGCTCGGGATCAGCTTCTCGTTCCTGCCGGCGGTGCTCTGGCCGACAGTGGTGCGCTACGCACCCCCCGAACACCTCGGCACCGCCTACGGTCTCATGACCACGCTGCAGAATGCGGGGCTGTTCGGCGCCAACCTCGTCGCGGGGCACCTCAACGACGTCAGCGGCGCCGGCGCCGGCAATGCCGCGGGCTACGCGCCCATGCTGTGGTTCTTCGGGCTTCTGAGCCTCGCGGCCTTTGTCTGTACGGCGCTGCTGTGGCTGCGCGATCACAGCCGCGCCACTCCGGCGCAGGCCAGCGCATCCTAGCGCCGCGGACAGCCGCCCCCCGCGCCGTCCGCAGCGACCCGCACCGATGCAGTGGCTCAGCGCACTTTTCGTCTTCGCCGTCGTCGCCGGCGTCGGTCTCGAGCTGTGGCTCTCCGCACGCCAGGCAGCGGCGGTGGCGCTGGATCGCGAGCGCGTGCCCGGCCCGTTCGTCGCCAGCATCTCAGCAAGCGAGCACGCCAAGGCCGCGGATTACACGCTGGCGCGGCTGCGCTTCGGCCGCCTCGGCACACTCATCGACGCCGCACTCACGCTTGCGCTGACCGTCGGAGGCGGCATCGCCGCGATCGATGAGCTCTGGGGTCGCACTGCGCTCGCGGAGCCGTGGCTGGGAGTGGCGGTGATTGCCACGGTCGCGGCCGTCATGCAGCTGGTCAACCTGCCGTTGGCCGTATGGCGCACGTTCGGCCTCGAGGCGCGCTTCGGCTTCAACCGCACGACGCCGGCGCTGTTTGTGGCGGATCTGGCGCGCAGCATCGCACTCGCGATCGTACTCGGCGGACCACTGCTCATCGCGACGCTGCTGCTGATGGAACGCGCCGGGCGCTGGTGGTGGGTGTGGGTGTGGGGCCTGTGGCTCGCGGTCATGTTCGTCATGGCGTGGGCATGGCCGGCGTTCATTGCGCCGCTCTTCAACCGCTTTTCGCCGCTCAAGGACCAGGTGCTGAAGCAGCGGATCGAAGCGCTGCTGAGTCGCTGCGGCTTCACCTCGCGGGGAGTGTTCGTGGTCGACAACTCGCGCCGCTCGAGTCACGGCAATGCCTACTTCACCGGCATCGGCCGCCACAAGCGCATCGTTTTCTTCGACACCCTGCTCGAGCGGCTGGGCGCCGCGGAGGTCGAAGCGGTGCTGGCGCACGAGCTCGGGCATTTCAGCCTGCGGCACGTCCGCAAGCGCCTGCTGGTCTCGGTGGTCACCACTTTTGTCGGGCTGGCGCTGCTCGGCTGGCTGGCGCGCCAAGCATGGTTCTACACCTCACTCGGCGTGCCGCGTCCCTCGACGCATGCCGCGCTGCTGCTGTTCGTGCTGGTCGTGCCGGTGTTCACCTTGTTCGTCACGCCGCTCACGGCGCTCTGGTCGCGGCGCCATGAGTTCGAGGCCGACGCCTTCGCCACGCGCCATGCGAGCGCCGCCGAGCTCGCCAGCGCGCTGGTGAAGCTGCATCGCGACAACGCCAGCACGCTGACTCCCGATACGCTGTACGCGGCTTTCTACTATTCGCACCCGCCGCCGCTCGCACGCATCACCCGGCTACGTGCCGGCTAGGCTGCGAACGGGTGCCGCAGCAGGATGGTCTGCTCGCGCTCCGGACCCGTCGAGATCACGTCGAGCGGTACGCTCACCAGGGCCTCGAGCCGCTCGAGGTAGCGGCGCGCATTGCCAGGCAACTCGCCGTACTCGGTGACGCCCACGGTCGACTCGCGCCAGCCCGGCAGCTCCTCGTACACCGGCTCGATGTCCGCGTAAGTCTCCCCCGAGAGCGGCAGCTCCGGCGTCACCACGCCCTTGATCCGGTAGCCGACGCCGACGCGCACCGTATCCAGTCCATCGAGCACGTCGAGCTTGGTGATGCACAGGCCCGTGACGCTCGAATTCACGATCGAGCGGCGCAGCGCCACCGAGTCGAACCAGCCGCAGCGCCGGCGCCGCCCGGTGACCGAGCCGAACTCGTGTCCGACCCGCGACAGATGCTCGCCATACTCGTCGAACAGCTCGGTGGGAAACGGTCCGGCGCCGACCCGGGTGGTGTACGCCTTGACGATGCCGAGCACGCCGTCGAACGCCCTCGGGCCGAGGCCGGTGCCGGTGCCGGCAAAGCTCGCCGTGGTGTTGGAGGAGGTCACGTAGGGATAGGTGCCGAGGTCGACGTCGAGCATCGCGCCCTGCGCACCCTCGAACAGCACGTTGGCGCCGGCGGTGCGCAGCTCGTGCAGCGTGCGCGTCACGTCGGTGACCAGCGGGGCAATCTGCTCGCCCAAAGCCAGCTGCGTGTCGAGAGTTTTCTGGAAGTCGACCGTCGCCTGGCGGTAGTAGTGCTGCAGCACGAAGTTATGAAAATCGAGCACCTCGCCCAGCTTGGCGGCGAAGCGGTCGCGCTGGAACAGGTCCGCGACCCGCACCGCGCGCCGCGCCACCTTGTCCTCGTAGGCCGGTCCGATGCCGCGCCCGGTCGTGCCGAGGGCGTTGGGCCCGCGGGCGCGCTCGCGCGCCTGATCGAGCAGCACGTGCGAGGGCAGGATCAGCGGACAAAGCGGCGAGACGCCCAGCCGCTCGAACACCGGCACGCCCTGCTCCATCAGCATGCGTGCTTCCGCCAGCAGCGCTTCGAGCGACAGCACCACGCCGTTGCCGATCAGGCAGCGGACCTGCTCGCGCAGGATCCCTGAGGGAAGCAGCGACAGTACGGTCTTGCGGCCGCCGATCACCAGCGTGTGGCCGGCGTTGTGCCCTCCCTGGAAACGCGCGACTGCGGCGGCGCGCTCGGTGAGCAGGTCGACGACCTTGCCTTTGCCTTCATCGCCCCACTGGGTGCCGATGACGACCACGAACTTGCCCACCGCTTCCCCCTCAGCGCGCCAGGAACAGAATGATGACGCCCACCAGCATGCTGCCCAGCCCCGCGATGCGCAACTCGCGGTCGCGCAGCTCCATGAGGCGCGCGAACGCGCGCTTGACGCCCTGGGGATTCAGGAACGGTGCGATACCTTCCAACACCAGGAACAGGCCGAAGGCGGCCAGCAGGTCGGAAAGGTTCAAGTTCATGAGACCGGGGACGGGTCGCGGCGCGCGGCGCGCCGGCCGCCGCCGCAGCGCGGCGCTGCGGGCGTCACGGCGTGCCCTTGCGCTTGCTCGGGTCCTTCAGGTACTTGAAGAATTCACCGTCCGGCGACAGCACCAGCAGGTCGCCGTCCTTGCCGAGCGAGCGCTCGTAGGCCTGGAGGCTCCGATAGAAGGCATAGAACTCGGGGTTCTTCGAGTAGGCGCGAGCATAGATCTCGGTGGCCGCGGCATCGCCTTCACCGCGGACGCGCAGCGCGTCGCGCTGCGCGTCGGCGATCAGCTCGGTGCGTTGCCGCTCGGCGTCGGCGCGGACCGCGGTGCTGGCGCTCTGCCCTTCGGCGCGCAACCGGCCGGCGGTGCGAGCGAAGGTCTGCTCCATGCTCTGGTACACCCGCGCCGCCACGTCGTCCGGCAGGTCGATGCGCTGCACGCGCACGTCGACCAGCTCGACCCCGAGGCCCGCCGCGCTGCGGCTCGCCGGAACGAACATCTGCCCGGTGACCGCGGTGCGCTCGGCGGACACGATCTGCTGCAGGGTGCGCTCGGCCACCACGCTCTTGATGCCGTCCTTGACGATGTCCGACAGGCGCTCGGCAGCCAGTTCCTCGCGCCCGCCGGTCGCCGTGTAGTACAGCACCGGGTCCTTGACGCGCCACTTGATGTAGAAGTCGGCGATCAGGGCGCGGTTGTCGTTGGTGAGGAAGGTCTCGCCGTTGTACGACTCCGAGAGAATGCGGCGGTCGAATTTGGTCACCATGTCCCAGGGGAGCTTGAAATGCAGCCCGGGGTCGCGGTAGGTGCCGATGATGGCGCCGAACTCGGTGCGGATCGCGAGCTGGGTCTCGCTCACCGTGAACAGCGACAGTCCCGCGAGCACCAGCACGACCACCAGCGCCAGCACCACCGGGAACAGCCGGCCGCTCATCAGCGCTCTCCCCGGCTGCGCGCTTCGACGGTCACGGAATCCGTCGGCGTGCTCGGGGCGCCGGCCGCAGGCTCGGCGCTCTGCTCGGTCGCGGCGCCGCCCTTATCCAGCAGCTTGTCGATCGGCAGGTAGATGAGATTGCCGCCGGCCCGCGTGTCGATCAACACCTTGTGGGCGCGCGTCAGCAAATCTTCCACGGTGTCGATGTACATGCGCTGGCGCGTGACTTCCGGCGCCTGCTCGTAGGCCGCCTCGGTCTGCGAGAAGCGCGACGCCTCACCCTGCGCGAGCGCGACCTCGCGCGCCTTGTAGGCCTCCGCGTCCTGTTGCATGCGCTTGGCCAAGCCCTGCGCCACCGGGATGATGCTGGCGGCATAGGCCTCGGCTTCGAGGATATAGCGCTCCTTGTCAGCCTGCGCCTTGTTGGCGTCGCGCTGCGACGGAACGACCGCGTCGGGCACCTGCACGTCCTTGAGATTGACCGTGGTTACGGTGATGCCGGCGTCGTAGTTGTCGAGCGTGCGCTGGATCAGCTCCTTGGTGCGCCGGGTGATCTCCGGGCGGGTGTTGCCCACCAGCACGTCATCGAGAGTGCTGCGGCCGACGATCTCGCGGATGGCGCTCTCGCTGACCTGGTTGAGGGTCGCTTCGGGATCGAAGACGCGGAACAGTTTCTTGACCGGGTCGGTGTATTGGTACTGCACGGAGAACACCAGATCGACCAGGAACACGTCCGAGGTGAGCACGCGCGACTTGAAGTCGCTGGAATTAACGCTGGCGACATTCACCTTGGTGACGGTCTCGATCGGCCACGGCAGGCGCCAGCCGATCCCGGGCGGCCGCACGTCCACCAGCTTGCCGAAGCGCTGAATCACGCCGCGCTCGGCGGCCGTGATCTGGTAGAAACCGCTGAACAGCCACAGCGCGACCGCGATGAGCGCGGCCACGAGCAACAGTGAGCCGCCCTCACCGCCCTTGCCGCCGCCGGGACGCAGCAACGCCTCGAGCTTGCGCTGCCAGCTCTTCAGGCGTTCGTCGAGATCCCCGCCTGCCTGCCCCTGCCGGCGCCCCCACGGGTTCTGACCGCCGCTTGGTTGATTCCAGGCCATAGAGGATGCTGTTAAATCAGCGCAGCTTGGCCACGCTTGGAGTGGCGGTCGATTGTAGGTAGGCGGTTCCGGGGGCACAAGCGCCGTGCGCCGCCTGCACCTCGAGGATCTGCACTCCGGCGGTACGCGCCAGTTGCAACAGCTCGACGTCCGGCAGCTCCACCGCGAGCTCGATCGAGCCGTCGGCGTCGGCGCGCTCGGCGCGCACCGCCTGCGCGGCGTATAGCCGCGAGCGGAGCGCCCCGGCCGCCGCCGGCATCCTGAGGCGCGCGCGCCGCGCGAAGCGCGCCAGTCGCTCCACCACGGCGCGCGTGAGCAGCTCGAGTCCGGTGGCGCGAGCCGCCGAGATCCACACCGCCGTGGCGCGCCCCTCGGCGTCACGATCGATGCGGGCCGCTGTCTCGAGCCGGTCGATCTTGTTGTAAACGATGAGCTGCGGAATGTCGCGCGCGCCGATCTCCTCCAGCACGGCGTTGACCTGCGCGAGCTGGGCGTCGCGCCGCGGGTTGCTCGCGTCGACGACGTGCAGCAGCAGCGTCGCGGCGCGCGCCTCGGTGAGGGTGGACTGGAACGCCGCGACCAGCTCGTGCGGCAGCTCGCGAATGAAGCCGACCGTATCGGCGGCGACCGCCGCCGTGCCGCCCGGCAGCGTAATACGCCGCACCGTCGGATCGAGTGTCGCAAACAACTGGTCGGCGACGTAGGCGTCGGCGCCGGTGAGCTGGCGGAACAGGGTCGACTTGCCGGCGTTCGTATAACCCACGAGCGCCAGCGAAGGCACCGGGATCTGGGCGCGCATCTGCCGACCGGTCTCGCGCTGCTGCTGGAGCTTCGCGAGGCGCTTGGTCAGTACGCGCACCCGCTGGGCGATGATGCGGCGGTCGGTCTCGAGCTGCGTCTCGCCGGGACCACGCAGGCCGATGCCGCCCTTCTGGCGCTCGAGGTGGGTCCAGCCGCGCACCAGGCGCGTGGCGATGTGCCGCAGCTGTGCGAGCTCGACTTCGAGCTTGCCCTCGAAGCTGCGGGCGCGCTGCGCAAAGATGTCGAGAATCAGACCGTTGCGATCGAGCACTCGCCTCTCGATCAGCTTCTCGAGGTTGCGCTCCTGGCTGGGCGTAAGCGCGTGATCGACCAGCACGACGTCGGCGTCGTGGGCGAGCGCGGCGGAGCGCAGCTCCGCGGCCTTGCCGCTGCCGACGAAGTAGCGTGGATCGGGGCGTTCCCGCCGGCCGAGCACCGTGGCCACCGGCTCGGCCCCAGCCGAGAGCGCGAGCTGCGTGAACTCCTGCAGGTCCTCCGGATCGACCGGCGCGCCCAGCCCCAGGCGCACCAATACGGCACGCTCACCAGAACGCGGGCGTTCGAACACTCAGGCTTCCCGTCAAAACGAGCATTACTCGGCGGGGGTCTCCGGGGCGGCCGCGCCCTCTTCCGTCGCCAGGCGTACATTGCGCGCCGGCACAACCGTCGAGATCGCGTGCTTGTAGACCATCTGGCTGACGCTGTTCTTCAACAGCACGACAAACTGGTCGAAGGAATCGATCTGACCCTGCAGTTTGATGCCGTTCACCAGGTAGATAGATACAGGCACCCGCTCCTTGCGCAAGGCGTTCAGAAAGGGGTCCTGAAGAGACTGGCCTTTGGCCATCGGGTTCTCCTTATTTTTGCAGCGTTGGTAATCGGCACAGCACGACGACCGCATCTGAACTTCCCTGTTCCGCGATCCGGCAAGCACACACACCGCCCATTCTCGGGCGCAGCAAACGACGCTCTCATCTTAACATGCTTTGTGTCGATCAGAACCCGAGGACGGCCTGCGCGTGCAATATGTCTCGCTTCAACGACGCCGGATCGGTCTCGGGATCCAGCCACTCGCCCTGCCGCTCGGCGCGCATCCAGGTGAGCTGCCGTTTGGCCAGCTGGCGCGTCGCGGCAACGGCCCGCCGTCCGGCCTCCTCCAGGGTGAACTGCCCCTCGAGGTGTGCCCACAGCTGGCGGTAGCCTACCGCGCGCATCGACGCGTGCCGGACGGTCAGGTCGCCGCGGTCGCGCAGGGCCGTCACTTCGTCGAGAAACCCCTCGGCCATCATGGCGTCGAAGCGGCGTGCAATGCGCGCGTGCAGCTGCGCCCGGTCACGCGGCGCGAGCATCCAGTGACGCACCCGCCAGCCCGACAGCGGGCTCACCGTCGCGCGTTGCAGCCGCGAGATCGGCTGCCCCGCGGTGTAACAAACTTCCAGGGCGCGCTGAATCCGCTGGCGGTCGTGGGGTGCAATGCGCGCGGCAGCCTCCGGGTCGAGCCCTGCGAGCTCGGCGTGCAGGGCGGGCCATCCGCGCTCGGCGGCCCGCGCGTCGAGCTCGCGCCGTAGTTGCGGGGCGGCCTGCGGCAGCGGCGCGAGTCCGTGCACCAGCGCGCGCGCATAGAGCATCGTGCCCCCGACCAGGAGCGGCACGCGGCAGCGCGCGTGAATGTCGCCGATGCAGCCGAGCGCGTCGGCGAGGAACCGGCCGGCCGAGTAGCTCTCCGCGGCGTCGCAGATGTCGATCAGATGATGGCGGATCCGCGCGCGCACCTCGCGGGAAGGCTTGGCGGTGCCGATATCCAGACCGCGATAAACCAGCGCCGAGTCCACACTGATGATCTCCACGGGCGCCGACTGCGCCAGCCGCAGCGCCCATTCGGTCTTGCCGGCGCCGGTCGGTCCGGTCAGCAGGAACACCGGCGGCCGGTCGGCGGCGGCGGGCGCGGCGGCCGCCCCGCCCGCGTGGGCGGCGCCGGACACCTCAGCGCCCCCTCAGGAACAGCTGGTCGAGCTGCTGTAACGACAAGCGGGTCCAGGTAGGCCGGCCGTGGTTGCACTGGTCGGCGCGCTCGGTGGCCTCCATCTGCCGCAGCAGGACGTTCATCTCCGGAAGAGTCAGCCGGCGGTGCGCGTGGATCGCGGTCCGGCAAGCCAGCGTTCCGAGGAAGCGATCGGCGGACTTTTCGAGGTGATGAGTGTCGGCGTCCAGGGTCAGATCGCGCACCAGCGCGGCGACCACTTCGCCGACATCCCCGGCATCGAGCGCGGCGGGTACGCAGCGCACGGCGAGCCTCGTGGGGCCGAGCGCGTCGAGCTCGAACCCGGCCGCCTCCCATTCGCCGCGTTGCGCGAGCAACGCCGCGAGCTCATGGGCCTTGAGCTCGATCACCAGCGGCTCGAGGAGGTGTTGGGATACCGGGGCGGCCGAGGCCGCTTGCGCCTTGAGCCTTTCGTACAGCACACGCTCGTGCGCGGCATGCATGTCGACCAGCACCAGCCCGCCGCGATTCTGCGCGAGGATGTACACCCCGTGCAGCTGCGCCAGCGCAGTGCCGAGCGGCTGCTCCTCGCCGTCTGCCGCCAGCGGCGCCGCGGATGCGCGCGCGGCATGTTGCGGCTCACTCACCGTGGCCGCGATCGTCCACGGGTCGCGCGAGGGCGTGTACAAGGGCAGCGCGCCCGCCGACGGTGGGGGCCCGACACGTGCCCCTGCGGCCGGACTCAGTGCGGCTCCCGGCGCCGGGGGCGCCGCCAGGTGCGGCTTGGTGGCGGCGAGCGCCTGCTCCACCGCGCGAAAAACAAAGTCATGGGTCTGCCGGCCATCGCGGAAGCGCACCTCGAGCTTGGCCGGGTGAGCATTCACGTCCACCCGTTTCGGGTCGAGCGTGAGGTACAGGACGTAGGCGGCATGCCGGCCGTGGTACAGCACGTCGCGGTAGGCGAGCCGCACGGCGTTCATGAGCAGACGGTCGCGCACGCTGCGGCTATTGACGAACCAGAACTGCTGGTCCGGCTGCGCCCGCGAGCGGGTGGGCTGCGCCACCCACCCGGACAGGAGCATCGGACCAGCGGCTGCCCGGACTGGGATGGCGCTTTCGGGAAAGTCCGCGCCCAGCACTGCCGCGAGCCGCGCGAGCTCCTCGCCCGGTCCCGTGACAGCCGGCACCTCGAGCAGCTGCCGCGCGCCGTGACGCAGCCTGAAGCTCACATCGAACCGCGACAGGGCGAGCCGCTCGACCAGCCGCGCGATGTGCGTGAGCTCGGTCGCATCGGTGCGCACGAACTTACGCCGCGCCGGCACGTTGAAGAACAGCTCGCGCACTTCGACTGTGGTCCCGGGCGGGTGCGCGGCCGGACTCAGCGGCGTGACGGCGCCACCGTCGACGGCGACCTGTGCTCCCTGCCCGGCACCCGCGGCACGCGAGACGATACGCAGCCGCGACACCGAGCCGATAGACGGCAGGGCCTCGCCCCGAAAGCCGAGCGTCGTGACCGCCTCGAGGTCTGCGAGCGAGGCGATCTTGCTGGTCGCGTGCCGCGCGGTCGCCAGCGGCAGCTCGGAAGCCGCGATGCCGCAGCCATCGTCCCGCACGCGCACCAAGCCGACGCCACCGCGCTCGATGTCGATATCGATGCGCCGCGCGCCGGCGTCCAGGCTGTTCTCGATGAGCTCCTTGACGATGGAGGCCGGGCGCTCGATCACCTCGCCTGCGGCGATCTGATCGACTAGTTCACCGGACAGAACGCGGATGGGCATGGGATCGATCGGGAACCCGTTTGCGCGGCGCGGCGCCCCCGGCTGTGCAGTGTACAGGCGATCCGCCGGCGGTGATCAGCCGCGACCCTTCAGGGTATGGCGGCGGAAGCTGCGACGGGCGCGGCAGCGGCCGCCGCGCTCGCGGCACTCGCCAGGCGGTGCTGCTGCTTGAAGCGGGTTCCGTCCGGCGGATTCTCCAGGAAAAAAGCGCGCACGCCCCAGCAGATCGCCTCCGCCAGCCGCTGCTGCTGACCCGGACTGCGCAGGCGCCGCTCCTCGGCCGGATTGGAGATGTAGTCGGTCTCGATGAGCATCGAGGGAATCGCAGGGGATTTGAGCACCACGAAGCCGGCCTGCTGGACCTGCGCCTTGCGTATCTCGCCCACGCTCTCGAGCGCGCTCATCACGCGCTCGGCGGCCGCAGCACTCATGCCGATGGTCTCCTGCTGCGCGGCATCCAGCAGCACCGGAGCGAGCGCACCCTCGTCGGCCAGGCGTATGCCGCCCACGAGATCCGCGGCGTTCTCCCCTTCGGCAAGCACCCGCGCAGCTTCGCTCGACGCGCCATGCGTCGAAAGGACGTAGACCGAGGCCCCCGAGATGCTGCGATCGGTGATCGAATCGGCGTGCACCGAAATGAACATGTCGGCGTGCGCGGCGCGCGCGCGCCGGATCCGCTCCTCGAGCGGTACGAACTCATCGCGGTCGCGTGTCAGGACCGCACGCATGCCGGGCTCGGCGTCGATGCGCACGGCGAGCGCCCGTGCGATTGCCAGCGTCACATCCTTTTCGCGGGTGCCGCCGCGGCCGATGGCCCCGGGGTCCACCCCGCCGTGCCCGGCGTCGACTGCGATGATGACGTCGCGGTCTCCGTCCCCGGGGGCGTGTGCGAGGTGCAGCGCCCTGGGGTGCAGGTCCGCTACGACCGGCGCGACGGCTCCCTCCCCGAGACTGACGACGAGCAGCCGCCCGGACTCGCCGGTACTCCAGGCACTGCGCGCCGGGAGCGCCGCTTTCATCTGGACGACCACCCGCAGCGTCCCCCCGGGGCGCGACCCGATCCGGACCGCCGTGACAATGCCCGCACCTTCAGGGGCGCGAACGCCCCTCGCCAGGCGCGTGTGGGGAAGGTCGATGACGGCCCGGTCGGGGCCGTCGAGGGCGAAGAGCTCTTCAGCCGTGGCGTCGGTGAGATCGAGCGCGAGCCGGGCAGAGTCGGCTGTTGCCGTGAGAACCAGGGAGCGCAATTCACCCGCGAACGCCGCGGACGTGAGGCCGAGAGTGACCAGACACGCAACGATCGCTTGGCTAAAAGCCTTTTTAATCATAAGGTTCGCGATCTGACTTGTTATGTAATCTACGGGGTTTGCGCGCGACTTTCAACCCGTCAGCGCCTGCAGCCAAGCCGCACCCGGCGCGGAGCCGGCCGAGACCTCGATGTCATGCCCGCCCGCGCCGGCGGAGAACGCTGCGGTGAGATCCGCCGGCGGAAGGAGCCCCACACCGCGCTCGGGCCATTCGATGAGCCATACGTGTCCGGGCTGCGCCCAGTCGCGCAGGCCAAGCGACTCGAGCTCGCGCGGCTCGCTCAGGCGGTAGAGATCCAGGTGCACGCCCGTGATGGCGCCGGCCGAATAGATCTCGAGCAGCGCATAGGTCGGGCTGCGGACCGCCTCGGCAACACCCAGGGCACGCAGGAAGCCGCACGCGAATGTGGTCTTGCCCGCGCCCAGCTCGCCGGTGAGATAGATGACCGCGAGCGCGCGGTCTGCCGCCGGGCGCGCGCTGGCGAGTTGCCAACCGAAGTCTTCGGTGTCCTGTGCGGTATTGGTGTGGGTGCGCACGTCAGCCCCGGCGCATGCTTGGCTTCGCTCAGAGGTTGACGGAGTGGTGGAGCTCACGCGCCACATCGCCCGCCAGCAGTCCGCGCTCGCCGCCGCGTGCCGCGGCATCGCCCGCCATCGCGTGCACCAGCACGCCGACGCGCGCCGCCGCCCAGGGATCGCGGCATTGCGCCAGGATACCGGCGATAGCCCCGGTGAGAACATCACCCATGCCGGCACTCGCCATGCCGGGGTTGCCCCGCTCGCACAGCCCCGGTGTGCGCCCCGCGGCGCCCACCAGCGTGCCGGCCCCCTTGAGCACCACGGTGCCGCGGTAACGTTCGATGAGCCGGCCGAGTGAGGCGAGCCGCTCGCGCTGGATCTCCCCGGTGCTTACGCCGAGCAGCCTCCCCGCCTCGCCCGGGTGCGGCGTCAGGATCCAGTCCTCACGCGGGGCCGCGCCGTGTTCCGCGAGCAGGTTGAGGGCGTCCGCATCGACCACCAGCGGCTTGCCGGCCCCGAGCACCAGCTGCAGCGCACTGCGCGCCCACGCGCTGCGCCCGAGTCCCGGACCGATCGCGACGACGTCCGCGCGCGAGAGCGCATCGGCAAGCACCGCCTCCCCGGTGAGCGCCACGCAGATGAGCTCGGGTCTGCCGGCGGCGATCGCCGCGACGTTCTCGGGCGCCACGGCCACCGTGGTGAGTCCCGCACCGGCACGCAGACAGGCCTCGCCCGCCAGGCGCACGGCGCCGGGCATGCCGCTGCCGCTGCCGACGATCAACACGCGACCGAAGTCCCCTTTGTTCGCGTCGCGCGCCCGGCGCGGCAGTGCCTGGTGGATCTCCGCCTCGACGATGCGTGTCAGGCGCGGCGCGAACTGCGACGTGGGCGGCGCGGCGAGCTCCAGGTCGTCAAACACGATCGTGCCGCAGTACTGCGGTCCATCGCCGACGAACAGCCCGGTCTTGAGCCCCACGAAAGTGATCGTCACATCGGCGCGCACTGTTTCGCCGAGGGCGACCCCTGCGTCGCTGTCGAGACCGGAGGGGACATCGAGCGCCAGCACCGGCCGCTCGGCCGCGTTGATGGCGTGGATGACGCGGGCGGTGTCGGCGCGCACGCCGTCGCGCAGACCGGTGCCGAGCAGCGCATCGACGATCACCTCGCCCTGGGACAGCAGCGCCGGCGCAAACGGCTGCACGCGCCCGTCGCTGATGCGCAAGTCCTCGTAGGCGCGCCGCGCGTCGTCATGCAGATGCTCCGGGACGCTTGCTGCCGCCACCGTCACCGTGAGCCCTGCGGCTTGCGCGAAGCGTGCCAGCACATAGCCGTCGCCGCCATTGTTACCGCCGCCGCAGACGACCACCACACGGTGCGCCATGGGCCAGCGCGAGCGCAGGGCGCGCAGCGCGGATTCACCGGCGCGCTTCATGAGCGTGTAGCCCGGAATCCCCAGCGTCTCGATCGCGTAGGCGTCGAGCGCGCGCACCTGGGCGGTCGAGTACAGAGCGATCGGCAGCGCCATCGTGTGATTATACTGGCAGGCGTGGTGGCGCCATGACCAATCCGGCCACAATCGACCTGCGCGCGGTCAAACACGAGTTGTCGGCCGCCGCGCGCGCGCTCGGCTTCGGCGCGCTCGGCGTCGCCGGCCTCGACATCCCCGATGACGAGCGGCACCTGGTGCGTTGGCTCAGCGACGGCTTCCATGGCGAGATGCACTACATGCAGCGTCACGGCCTGAAGCGCGCGCGTCCCGCGGAGCTCGTGCCCGGCACGCTGCGGGTCGTGAGCGTGCGAATGGACTACTGGCCGCAGGGCGCGCGCCCGGCGCACGAGGTATTGGCTGACGGTCGCCTCGGCTACCTGTCGCGTTATGCGCTCGGGCGTGACTACCACAAGATCATGCGCCGCGCGCTCGAGCGGCTCGCGCGTGATCTCGGCCAGCGCATCGGCCCGTTCGGTTACCGTGTATGTGTCGACACCGCACCGGTGCTGGAGAAGGCGCTGGCACGCAACGCGGGGCTCGGCTGGATCGGCAAGCACACCAATCTGCTGGCGCGCGATGCGGGCTCGTGGTTCTTTCTCGGTGAGATTCTCACCGACCTGCCGCTGCCGGCCGACGCGCCCGCCAGCGCCCACTGCGGCACATGCCAGGCGTGCATCCCCGCGTGCCCCACGGCGGCCATCGTCGCACCCTACCGCCTGGACGCGCGCCGCTGCATCTCCTACCTCACCATCGAGCACCCGGGGACGATCCCCGTGGAGCTGCGCGCGGCGATCGGCAACCGCGTCTACGGCTGCGACGACTGCCAGCTGGTGTGCCCGTGGAACAAGTTCGCGCACGCCGCCAGCCATCCGGACTTCAAGGTTCGGCACGCCCTTGACGCACCGGCCCTGCCGGAGCTGTTCCGCTGGACAGAGCGCGAGTTCGACGAGCGCATGCGCGGCTCCGCGATCTACCGCATCGGCTTCGAGCGCTGGTCGCGTAACATCGCGGTGGCACTCGGCAACGCGCCGCGCGCGCCGGAGATCGCCGCCGCGCTCGCCGCGCGTCGCGCCGACGGCTCGCCGCTCGTGCGCGAGCATGTTGGCTGGGCGCTCGAGCGGCAGCAGCAGCCGGCGTAGCGCTCGGCCGGCCGCGGATCGCGCCTGATCCTGAGGTCAGCTAAGCGCGTTCAGCGTTGTGCCGACAAGACGCGGTCCTGGTGCTCGAGCACCACCGGCCACGCGCCGCGGTGGCGCTCGCAGCTCGCCTCGTCGGGAAAGCCTGCATGCGTGAGCCGCAGCTGCGTGCCGGTCCCCTGCGTGCACAGCTCGACCGTCAGTGAAGCGGCTCGGGCGCCAAAGTCGGGGCGGGTGATGGCCATGTCCGCGGCTACCTGGCAGGACGCGTAACCTGCACGTTGTCAATGAGCCGTGCGCGACTCAGGCGCGCGGCGGTGAGCACCACCAGCTCGCGCGCCTCCGCCGACGGCGGCCCGAGATCCACAGCTCGCCGCACCGCAAAGTAATCGGGCCGGAAGCCGGCGTCCTCCAGCGACTTGAAGCCGCTGCGCTCGATGCTGGTGAATTCGCTGTCGCCACTGTGCAGTCGCTGCGCCGCCGCCTGCAGCGTCGCATAAATCTGCGGCGCCATGCGCCGCTCGGCGGCGGTCAGGTACTGGTTACGCGAGCTCATCGCGAGGCCGTCGGCGTCGCGGACCGTCGGCGCGCTCACGATCTCGACCGGCAGGCACAGGTCCGCCACCATCCGCCGGATGACGGCGAGCTGCTGGAAGTCCTTCTCGCCGAACACCGCCACATCCGGCTCAACGATGTGGAACAGCTTGGCGACGACGGTGCTCACGCCCTCGAAGTGCCCCGGGCGGAACTCGCCTTCGAGAATGCGCGACAGACCCGGCACCTCGATGCGCGCGCCGCGCTCCGAGCCGTGCGGATAGATCTCGTTCACATCCGGCATGAACATCAGATCGCAGCCGGCAGCCGCGAGCATGCGCTCGTCCTCGCGCGGCGTGCGCGGGTAATGGGCGAAGTCCTCGTTCGGCCCGAACTGCATGGGATTGACGAAGATGCTGGCGACAAAGCGCTGGCCGTGCCGGCGCGCCGCCTCGATCAGGCTCACGTGCCCGGCGTGCAGGTTGCCCATGGTCGGCACGAAGGCGATGCGCGCGCCGGCCTTGTGCCAGGCGCGTACCCGCTCGCGAACCGCGCTAATGGTGGTAACGCTTTCCATACTTTGGGCGGTGCGCGGCGTTCAGGGCGGCGGAGCGAGGCTCGAGACGGCCCGGCTGCGGCGTGAGGGTCAGAAGCAATGCTCGGGCGCGGGGTACTCGCGCTGCTTCACGGCTCGTACGTAGCGCTTGAGCGCCTCGAGATTGTCACCGGCGCCTTCCATGAAGTTGCGCACGAAGCGCGGCCTGCGGCCGGTGGTGATGTCCAGCATGTCGTAGAGCACCAGAATCTGGCCGTCGGTGTCGGGGCCCGCACCGATGCCGATGACCGGCACGTGCAGCTCCGTGGTGATCGCCTTGCCGAGCTGCGCCGGAACGCATTCGAGCAGCACGACGTCCGCACCGGCCGCCTCCAGACGCTTGGATTCATCGAGCAGCCGCGCGGCCGTTTCGCGCTCGCGACCCTGGACGCGGAATCCGCCGGTCTTGTGCACCGACTGCGGCTTGAGCCCCAGGTGGGCGCAGACCGCGATGTCGTGGCCGGCCAGAAACTCGACGATCTCGGTCTGGCGGCCGCCGCTCTCGAGCTTCACCATCTGCGCACCGCCCTCCTGCATGAGTCGCACGGCGTTGGCGAGAGCCAGCTCCTTGGTCGGGTAACTCATGAAGGGCATGTCGCCGATGAGGAATGGGCGCTGCAGGCCGCGCACCACGGCAGCGCTGTGGTAGACCATGTCATCCATCGTCACCGGCACCGTGGTGTCGTGGCCCTGGATCACCATGCCGAGCGTGTCGCCAACCAGCACCACGTCAACATCCGCCGCGTCGACCAGCGCCGCGAAACTCGAGTCGTAGCAGGTCAGGCAGGCGATTTTCTCGCCGTCGGCCTTCATGCGCTGCAGCGTCGCCAGCGTCACCGGCGGCCGGCCGGCATCGCGCTGCAGGTGCTTGTACATCGCCATGGCGTGGAGTGTAGCTAGATCGCCCGGCTGCGCAACGGATTGTAGTAGAGCCGCCCGCGGCTCATGCGTTTGATGGCGGCCAGCAGCTCGTCGTAATCGCGTTGGTTAGCGGTCGGGTCGATGGAGCCCGCGTTGACGATCAGCAGCGGCGCGGCGCTGAACTCGTGGAAGAAGCGCGCGTAGGCCTCGTTCAGCCGCTCGAGGTAGCCGCGATCGATGTACTGCTCGTAATCGACGCCGCGCCGCGCGATGCGCTCGAGCAGCACATCCACCGGGGCCTGGAGATACACCACCAGGTCGGGTTTCGGCGCCTGCACGTCGAGCTTGGCATACACCTGCTCGTAGAGCGCGTACTCGGCGTCATCGAGCGTCACGCGGGCAAACAGCCGATCCTTCTCCAACAGGTAGTCGGCGACTCGCACCGGCGCGAACAGGTCCGCCTGCTTGAGTGCGGTCAGCTGCTGGGCGCGCTGCAGCAGGAAGTACAGCTGGACCGGCAGCGCGCCGGCGCGGGGATTGCGGTAGAAGCGCTCGAGGAACGGGTTCTGCGCCGCCTGCTCCAGCACCGGCTGCGCGGACAGGCTGTCACACAGCCGCTTGGCGAGGCTCGTCTTGCCGACGCCGATCGGCCCCTCCACCGCGATGAACTGATGGGTCGTTTCCTGCGTCATGGGCCTACAGTCGCTGCAAGCCGTCGGACGCGACCCTGCCCGCGAGCTCGGCGACTCGGCCAAGTCCGGGCACGTCCAGATCCGGGGCTATGTCCGCCAGAGGATACAGAACGAAGTTACGCTCCACTATCCCCGGGTGCGGCAGCGTCAGACTCGGGTCCGTGCAGCGCTCGCGACCGTAGACCAGCAGATCGAGATCGATGATCCGCGGTCCCCAGCGCTGCCGCTCGGCCGGCCGCCCGAGCGCGGTCTCGATCGCGAGGAGCTCGGCGAGCAAGGCACGGGGCTCGAGCCGGGTGACCGTGCCGATCACCGCGTTCACGAAGTCCGCCTGGGCCACCGGGCCGTAAGGCCGCGAGGCGTACAGGGGCGACGTGAGGATCACCTGAGTGAGCGGCACGCCCAGGAGGTGCGCCTGCGCGGCGAGCACCTGGGCGCGTGGATCGCTCAGGTTGCTGCCCACTCCGATATAGGCGGGCTGCCAGACCTGCATCTCCCGCGAACCTCGGGTCAGGAAGGCGCTGCGGCTTTGGGACGCCGGCGGCGGCGACGGCCGCCGCGGCGCGGCGCCTGCTGCGGTCCACGTGCCTCACCCGCGATCGCATCCGCCATCGGTCCGCGCTCCTCCGCGGGCACCTCCTGCAGGCGCGTCCACCACTGCGCCATCTCGGCCGGCGCCAGCCCGAACTGCGCGCGCAGCAGCAGCAGATCGTAGGCGGCGCGGAAGCGCGGGTGATCGAGCACGCGCAGCGCACGCCGGCCGCGCGGGTGCTCGAGGCGCGGCTGCAGCCCGAACATCTCGCGCACCCCGAGCGAGAAGCGCTTCGGAATGGTGACCCGGATCTGGGCCTCGCGTATCGCCTGGTCGCAGGCCGCGAGGATGGTCGCGAGCTCATGCCAGCGCGCGGCAGGCGCAGCCTCGATGAGCGCAGCGATCGGGCCATATAGAAGGAGAGCGAACAGAAAGGTCGGAGTCACCGGCTTGTCGGCCCGCACGCGCCCGTCGGTGTTCTCGAGTCCCTGAACCAGGAGCTTCTCCACCAGGCTCCCCGGATGGCTGACGAAGTAACGATCGACGCTCGGCAGCAGCCCCGCCAGCAGTCCGCGTCGGCGCAGCACCTCGAAGCTGCGCGCGCCGTGCCCGCTCAGAAAGAGCTTGAGTGTCTCGTCGAACAGCCGCGCCGGCGGCACCCCGGCGAGCAGCTCACGCAGTGCGCCGAGGGGCCGGGCAGTGTCAGGATCGATCGTGAAGCCGAGTTTCGCCTCGAAGCGCGCCGCGCGCAGCATGCGCACCGGGTCCTCGCGAAAGCGCGTCTCGGGATCGCCGATCAGCCGCAGCCGCCGCGCGGCGATGTCTTCGACACCGCCGACGTAGTCCCACAAGGAGAAATCTGCGATGTTGTAATAGAGTGCGTTGGCGGTGAAATCGCGCCGCCAGACGTCCTCGTCTATCGTGCCGTAGATGTTGTCGCGCAGGATCCGTCCGGCAGCATCCACGACTCGCTCACCGCTCCCCTCGCGGGCGGACTCCGCCTGCGGCTCGTCGAGCTCCGGAACCTCGCCGTCCTCCGGGTCGGCATCCGGCAGCGGCTCATCCCCCTGTGACGGCGCGCTGGTCGCGCGGAAGGTCGCAACCTCGATAGTCTCGCGGCCGAAGAACACATGCGCGAGGCGGAACCTGCGGCCCACCAGGCGGGAGTTACGAAACTGGCGCTTGACCTCCTCCGGCAGCGCGTCGGTCGCAACGTCGAAGTCCTTGGGCTCGAGTCCGAGCAGCAGGTCGCGCACGCACCCGCCGACCAGGAACGCCATGAAGCCCGCATCGCGCAGCCGGTAGAGCACTCGCAGCGCGTTCGGGGCAATGTGATTGCGGGAAATCGTGTGCTCGGATCGCGGGATGATCCGGGGTACGCTGGCGGGCGTCGCGACGGACGCTTCGGGGGAGTTCAATTCCTGGCTTTCGGCTTGAGCAATCGGGGCCGCTCTCTATAATACCGCGCTCCCGCGTCCACCCCGGGACACGCGCTCCCTTCGTCTAGAGGCCCAGGACATAGCCCTCTCAAGGCTGTAACACCGGTTCGAATCCGGTAGGGAGCGCCAACAAAAACAATAACTTAGCCTCTCTCAGCCGCGAAACCCCTGAGTTGTCGCTTGCGACTGCCCGTCTCATCGTGAGCGCGATACCTGCGCTGGTGCGCCGTCTGTGGCGCTCCAACGCCCGCATGCGAGGCCGCCGACGGGGTGCGAGAAAAGCTCCTCCATTGCCGCAGGCAGTGACTCAAGCCGTCAAGCGGGGCGGTCGCGATCGCAACTCGCCTCCAGCGGCTGGAGCTTGCGTACCAGTACAGAGGAGCAGGTTCTGTGCGTCTGGCCATCTGCGTGTTCCCCGCGTGTGCGACCGTCGCATTGCGTGACGCGACTGTCGCATCACTCCCGGCGGTCGCAGGAGTCGCAGTGGCCGCATATGCATAGGTAAATCCCGCAAGTACCCCATGCACTGATTCACAGAAATCCATTTTTGCCGGCTTACGCCCGCGACTAGCGAAGCCTTGTGCTTCACAGATGTGGCATCTCGACGATCTGTAATGCTCGTTGCGGAGAATACGGATGCGCGCGCGGCGCGCTCGCTGGCAACCTATGGCACCAGCGAACTGATTTTCCGCTGTCACCGAAGCGAACCCGGCACATGGCAAACACCCCACTCAAACTCGTTCGCCGGGATGTCCAGCCCACTCGCGCCGACAACACCCAGGCGATCGTCCCATCCGAGCCGATCCACAAGTCGGCCTTCGCAGCGGCACAGAGCAAGGCGCGTGAATGGGCCGAGAAGGCCATCGATCTCTACCAGGTCGGCGACATCGAGCAGGCCCGCCATGCCGCGCGGCAGGCAGAAGTCTGGTTAGCCAGGATGGGCGCGCTCGAGGCCGGGTTGCGCAGTGAACCGGGCTCGACCATCGAGCCCGAGAGCTGCCTTGCCCGCTCGGAGCGCAGATCTCAGAATTCCGTGGGGGCACCCATGCGGCTGCTTTCGTCGTACCGTGCGCCCACCGCATCGCCTCCGGTCGCCAACCACATGGGGACACTCACGAAGTTACGCGCCGGGCGCAGACGCTAGGAATCCTCGCGAGGAAGCGACGCTTCTCGTTGCGGGCCCGCAGGCAAGCGCACCGTGAATTCACTGCCGCGGCCCTCCCCGGCGCTGCTGGCCTGCACGCTCCCGCCGTGCAGGCTGACCAGCCCACGCACCAGCGCGAGCCCGACCCCCAGGCCGTTCTCGCCGTCCGTGCCGGGCGCCGGCCGTCCTTGCGAGAACAGCGTGAACAGGCGCGGCATCATCTCCGCGGAGATGCCCATGCCGTTGTCACGCACAACGACGACGATTTCGTTGCCTTCTCGGGCCGCTCGCAGCTCGATCCGACCGCCTGGAGCGGTGTACTTGGCGGCATTGATGAGAAGATTGGAGTACACCTGCGTCAGGCGCAGCGCATCTCCCTCGAATCGCACGGGCTCTATTGGCAAATCAATAGACAGCTGGTGGTTCCTCGAGTCCAGCAGCCGGCGGGCAGTCTCGATTGCGGTCTCAACGACTGACCTCAATTCGATTTTAGTCTTGTTGAGACTGATCGTGCCGTATGTGATGCGAGAGATATCGACCAGATCCTCGAGCAGACGGCTCATGTGGCCGGCGTGCTGCTCGATGACCCTTTCGGCCATTTGCTGATCAGCGGCGCGCTGAGACCTCTTGCCCAATTCCACAGCATAGCGAATCGCGCCCAACTGATTACGCAGCTCATGCGCGACCAACGCCAGGAACTGGTCCTTGCGGCGATCGGCCTGGCGCAACGCCTCATCCCTTTCAACCAACATCTGCTCCATGAGCTTACGTTGGGAAATGTCGCGCGCGATCTTCGAGGCACCGACGATAATGCCGCGCGAGTCGCGAACGGGAGAGACGGTCAGGGATATGGTAATGCGGCGTCCGTCTTTAGTCAGACGCACGGTATCGAAATGATCGACGGACTCGCCGCGCCGTATCTTCTCCAAAATCTGCGCTTCTTCGCCGCGCAGCTCCTTGGGAATGATGATGGTGATGGACTTGCCGACCACCTCTTCGGCGCGGTATCCGAAGATCCGGTTAGCGCCCGCGTTCCACGAGAGGATGCGTCCATCGAGATTCTTGCTGATGATAGCGTCGTCGGAAGACTCTACGATCGCTGCGAGCCAGGCGAAGCGAATCGCAGGATCCGACTGCACCCACTCGGCCGGCAACGACGCTGACGCAAGCTGCGCCGTGACAGGATCCACGCGTACTCGAGACTGCATTTCTTTCGATAGCTCTCTTGATTGGTCGACGCGAGAGTCGAGTTTTCTGAAGTCGAGTATACAAGCAACAGAACTTTCGTCCGGGTTTGCGGCGCAAAGTGCCGATGACGGGCCGTACCGGGCCCTCGAAGCCACTGCTGTTTTCGCTCAGCGACGAATGCGAACGGCCACGACTAGGCCATAGCTTGGGTGACGCCGCGCTGGAAGCCCTCACCGGCGCGATGGTGATGCGCGGTCCCCGGACAGATCGCAACGCAAGCGCGGCGAGCGTTGTTTCCCACTCGATTAGGGCTTGCGCCGACTCCGGTGGCCGCATTGATCGCGGGGATTCTTATCCTGATCGTGCCGCGACTGCTCAACTATGTCGTCGCGATCTATCTCATCATCATTGGCTTGCTCGGGCTCTTACACGGGCCGGGAGGCTTTCACGTCAGGTAGCCGCAACTCCTCTCAGCCGCTGCGTAACAGGCCGTTGTAGCAGCCGTCGCGCCCCGGCAGCATGCTGGGACGCGACGCGGCTCGTCGCCTCGCTCCTTGGCGCACCGACAGGGGCGACCGCCCCTTGGCGGCGTCAGATGCCCGGGCGGCGACCCAACAGAAAGGTGACGATTGCACCGATGAGGAACACGACGAACAGAATCCTCGCTATCCATGCGGCGTCAGCCGCAATCCCAACGAACCCGAGCACTGCTGCGATGAGTGCAATGACGAAGAAAACCACCGCGTAGTACAGCATAGGGCCTCCGTGCCTCTGTTTATTGGTGCGTCGACTATTCTTCCTTGTCTTCCTTGCGGACCTGGATGGAGCTCTTCACATCAGCCACGCCTTCAGTGTTGCGCGCCACTTCGACCGCGTAATCCCTGGCGTCCCGTGTCGGCGCCGTGCCGCTCAGCCATACCACGCCGTCCCGATCTGTATCGACCCGGATGTGCGTCAGGCTGGAAAGGTGTTCCGCCGCCAGTTTGCTCTTGATCTTGGTCGTAATGGCCGAGTCCTTGACGAAGGCCTTGGGGTGCACGTCCGAGTCCTGCGCCAGCGCGACGCCTCCCACCAGTGAGCCGACGATCAATAACGTCGAGGCCATGAGTCTAAGGTTCATATCTCGTCCCCTGAGCATCGCCGCATCCAGCGGCTATGTCCGATTCCCTAGCCTAGCGAAGTTGTTGGCGCGAAGCTGCCTCACGCGGAACACTGAGCATGTCAGATCATTCGGACGTTGACAGTCAGCGCTGACGATGTCTGTAGGCTCAGGCTTCGCTTCGATGCCTATGCCTCGGTGTCGGCGGCCCGCGCAGTGCACGGGGCTGTCTGTTACTTCTTCTTCGGCACCCTACTGCCCGCACGGCGCGCTTCCGAAAGGCCGATGGCAATCGCCTGTTTGCGACTCCTCACCCTTCTGCCCGAACGCCCGCTGCGGAGCGTCCCACGTTTCATTTCATGCATTGCGCGGCGCACCTTGCTGCCGCTCGCTTTGCTGTACCTGCGTGCCATAGCACCGTCCTTGTTCGCTCCAGCTGCACCAAAGCTCATCAAGCGCGATGCTAGCGCCCCCGTCAGGCGGCAGCTGTCGGTCAGACTTGTCAAACTGTGTCGGCCAGCGCCGCGTGCTACGGCGTCAGCGGCCGGTACCGGTACCCTCACCTTATCGTCCACGGCGAGGCGCGCCGGCCGCATCCGTATAGGAGCGGCGCGCCTCGCCGGGACGTTGGTCTGCAAAAAATGCGGACCTGATTCCGGTACGTGGACGGGCGAGCGTCACGGTAGCTGGCGAAGATTTCAGTGCTGTTAGCTTTGAATGAAGGTCGCGCAGCAGTGCGCGCGAGAAGCCGGCACTCACGGGGAAGGCACAGCGACCTCGCGGATCTGCACCCGATCGGTGCGGGCGCGCTCCCAATCGTGCAGCACCATCCCATGCGACTCTATGAGGGCGCGGATCTCGGGGGTACGCATTCCGAGCACCTGGTGAAGGATGGGCACGAGGATGCTGAAGGCGTTATCGCTCAACACGGTCGCCTGCGCAATGCGCGCGAGATGCCGGTTCTCCGACACTGCAATCGTGAAGCCGTCGGCGTTATTGACGTGCAGCATGACGTGCACGTCTGAGCTTCCGTCGCCGACGTAGATGACGCGATCGGGCGGCAGCGCCAGGCGCTCGCGCAGTTCCTCGATCACCGCAACCTTGCCGTAGCCGGCCGGTACATGCACGATCGTCCGTACCTCGCCCGATTGCGGGTCGTAGTCGAATTCCGCACCGTAGACCCGCTCCGGCGGCACGACGCCGTCCAGCGCCGACAGCAGCACCTCGCGAGGCGCTGCCGACACGACGCAGAAATGAAACTGGCACCCCTCGACGCCTCTCTCCAGAAAGTTGACCAGGCGGGGAATTGCGCCCTTGAGTCGCACCCGTCGCCCGGTCTCGAGCAGGTGCTCGCGTCGCACGCCGCGGAAGTCGGGGTCGTGACGGATGAGGTAGGCGAGCTCCCCACCCTGATGGATGAGGTTGCTGCGTGCGAGCCCCTGCACCTTGCGCTCGAACCCCTGCACACCGAGCAGCTCCGCCAGCACGTAGCCCGAGTCACTGAAGCTCAGGGTCTGATCGAAGTCGCATGCGAGCAGGTACTGTCTGACTGACGTGGGCAAGTGTTACTCCGTGGCACGCGTTCTCTGCATAGGCCCTGAAAGTTAGCAGACGGCGGATGAGGGTCAAGTGAAGTATTTTCGCAGTCGCGCTGAAACCTTCCTGCAAACTGCGTTTGGGAAATGCGTATGCGCGCCGCCGCACGATATTGGCGCAGGCTCTGGTCCACGATGGGGCAGAGCGTGCCCCTGACGCCTAAAGTGTGTGCGCTGAAAGCACGCCGTCGATGCCGCGGATGCGCTCCAGAAGCGCACCGCTCACCTCGCCGTCGGCATCGATGAGAGTGTAGGCGTAGTCGCCGCGGGACTTGTTGAGGAGGTCCGCGATATTGATGCGCTCGGCGGCGAGCGCGCTCGAGATCTGCCCGACCATGTTGGGGACATTGCGGTTGGTAATGGCCAGACGAGCCGTGTCTGGTACACGCGGCAGCAGCGCCTCGGGGTAATTGACGCTGTTTCTGATGTTGCCGTTCTCGAGGAAGTCCCGCAGCTGATCGACGATGATCACGGCGCAGTTCTCCTCCGCCTCGAGCGTGGAGGCTCCCAGGTGCGGCAAGGTCACCACGCGCGGGGACTCGAGCAGGCGACGCTGGGGGAAATCGCACACATAGGCGTGGAGCTGCCCGCCATCGAGGAGTGCCAGCACCGCCTGCTCGTCGACGATCTCGGCGCGCGCGAAATTAAGAAGCGTGGCCGGCTTGCGCATCAGCCTGAGGCGCGCGCCGCTCACGAGCCCGCGCGTCTCATCGTTGAGCGGCACGTGCACGGTCACTACATCCGAACGGGCGAAAAGATCCTCGAGCGACAGCGCCTGCTCGACGCTCGCCGACAGCTGCCAGGCGCGGCGCACCGTGATCTGCGGATCGTAACCAAGCACCTTCATGCCGAGCGCCAGCGCCGCGTTAGCCACCTCGACCCCGACCGCTCCCAGGCCCACCACCCCGAGCGTCCGCCCCGGGAGCTCGAAGCCGACGAAGGCTTTCTTGCCTTTCTCTACCGCCTCCTCGATCGCCGCATCGTCGCCCCTGAGACTGCGCGCGAAGAGCCACGCCGCACCGAGATTGCGCGCGGCGAGGAACAGCCCCGCGAGCACCAGCTCCTTGACGGCGTTGGCATTCGCTCCCGGCGTGTTGAAGACCGGGATCCCGCGGCGGCTCAGATCGTCCACGGGAATGTTGTTGACGCCCGCGCCAGCGCGCCCGACGGCGCGCACTTCGGGACCGAAGGCAAAACCGAGCAGGTCAGCCGAGCGCACCAGAATCGCATGCGGATGCTCGATCTCGGGGCCCACCTGGTACGGACCGCCATGAAAGCGCGCCAGTCCCCGCGGGCTGATCTGGTTCAGGGTCAGTATTCGATAGGTCATGCCTCGCGATCCTAGCGTCGATCACGCGAGGGCTTAAGAACTTTTCGATCTATGCGTCTGGATCCACCAGCCGTCTGCATGGACCCGCGCGCATTTGAAGCTCAGCTGGAAGGGCGGACCCTCACGCCGTGACGCCGAGCTCCGCCAGGAGGTCGGCGTATTCGCGGCTACTCAACTGCCACGGGGCATCGGTGCCTACCGTCAGTTGGCTCGCCAGCTGCTCGGCGCGCACGCGCAGCTCCTGGACGGCGGTAGTCTCCCAATGACCCGAACGCAACATAGGACCGATATAGTAGATGTCGTCGCCGACACGACCGCTCGCGTCCACCAGGGCGCCGAGCTCGGCGGTGACGAGCCCGAGACCGAGCGGATCCGCAACCGCCATGGCTTGCGCGATGAGCGACCGCAGCAACCGCCCGTCAGCGCGGCGTGGGTCGTAGTCGGGTCCGGTGCAGTTGATGACGCGATCGACCAGGAGAGTTTCGGTGGCGCTCTCCCCGCGCGCGCGCCAGCTTGCCTGGATCTTGCGACCCGCGGGCGCGAGCGCGAGAAGGCGGCCGGCGTGGACCTCGAGCGTGCCCTCCGCCCGCAGGTTCTCGAGCGCCACGACCGTGCCCTCGGGAAGCCGGTGTCGATGTGCGTCCCAATAGCAACGCACATGGCGCAAAAAGCGCTGCTTCTCGCGGGTGGACAGGCGTTGCCAGAGCGGTGGCGCCAGCGTGCGGACGGCCGAGATCACCTCGCGCCAGTCGCGGCCGTGCAGCTCCGCCTCTTCAGCCAACGCACGCACGCTGCCCACGAGGCGGCGCAGCGAAACCGACGCCGCACCCAGCAGCGGACCCTCGTGAAGGCTGTACGGGCCCTCGCGGAAAGCGGTCTGGGCGGCCGGCATCAGGCCATGGCGCGAGATCGCGTGAATCACGACTCGGCCTCTCGTCTCCTGGTTTGCCGCGAGGGCGATATCGGCCATGGTGAGGCCCGTGCCCACGACCAGCACGGACTCGCCGCTGCGAAAGCTCGGAGGCGTCTGCCATGGATCGGCCACGTATCGCCCGCTGCCGCGCAGACTCTCGGCAACCGGCAGCGGGCCCGGAGGCGGATTGCCGAGCGCCAGCACGACAGTGTCGGCGGCAACCACTGTCCCGTCGTCCAGCTGCACACGAACGGCCCGCGTGCGGCGCAGCCGCTCGACTGCGATCACCTCCCCATGCAAGCGATCCAGCCGCACGTGTGACGGTGCGGCCTGCGCTGCGGTGAGGAGCGTGGACTCGAGATAATCTCCGTAGAGCTCGCGCGGCAGAAAATCTTCCGCCGTCGCATCGGAGCGCGTGCGTCGCGCAAACGACAGGAACTCGAGCGGATCTTCGGAGCTCGCCGACATGCGTCCTGCGGGCACGTTCAGCAGGTACGGATGCTTGTGTCTCGCATAGGCGACCCCGCGCATCATCCGCGCGCGGGCACGCTCGATGAGCACGATGCGCAGCGGCAGCGCTTGCGGCAGGCGCAGCAGGTTGAGCGCCACTGTCGTGCCGCTGAAGCCGGCGCCCACGATGACGATCGTTCGCGGTTGCGATGAGCGCTCCGGCTGCCCCCTGCGCTGCGCGAACTGACGGGCGTTGCCTGCCGCCGACGTTGCCTGCGTATCCATGCGATCCGTCTCCCGGTGACTGCGTGCCTCTGTGAACCGGGAGCTTAGGGAACCCCCAGTTACGCAGTCAGTCGGCGCTCGGTATCAAAGCGGTGACTTTCACGGTCGCGGCGCTGCCTGCCGACGGAATCGAGGCACGCCACGCTGCCCGCAAATAAAATCAATGACTTGCAGCGCTCAAAACGCGAGCCCGATGGCCGGAACCATCCGGTCAGGGCATGCTTACTCACATGCGCGAATTACCGGCAGAGTCAGCACCGCTCGATTCGCCCGTGCGTCCTGCAGCACCCGAGGCGAGCGCCGCCGCGGATCCAACGCCGGTCGCGCGAGTCGGGCCGGTCGTCGACCACGCGGCGCGGCTCGCCGCGGCGAGCTCCGCGAGGGAACGCGTCGAGCTGACGGCCGCGTGGATCCTGGACGTCTTCGATCGCTTCTACGCCGAGTTCGTGCGGCTCACCTGGGAGGCGAAGACTGCATTCGAGACGCGCGATCATGCGGCGGCGGTTGCCAACGCGAGGACGCGTCTCGGATCGTACAACGCGACGGTCTACGCGCTCGCCGATGAGCTGCGCGCCGCCTTCCCGGAGCTGAAGGTGCACGAGACGCTGTGGGCGGAAGTCGGCGCCGTGTATCGCGCCGCCATTCACGGCCGCTATGAAGCGGATCTGGCGCTCGCCTACCTGCACTCGGCGCAGCGGGTCGCCCACCAGGACGAATGGAAGCCCGTCGAATACGGGTTCGACGGTCCGCGCCCGGTTATCCCGTCCCGCAGCGCAGTCTACGAGCACTTCACGTGCGCGTGGCCGGTCGACTCCCTGATCATCCAGCGGGCGCTGCGCGTCGCCGACCTCGCCGTGCCGTTCGCCGATCCCGCGGGCGATGCCGAGCGTATTGCCCGTCGGCTGAACGACGTGCTCGCCGGGCGCTCGGGTGCGGGCTTGAGAGCCATCGAGATGGTGCGCGCGGGGTTTTTCCGCAACCGCGGCGCCTATCTTTTCGGGCGGCTGCGGCTCAAGGGCACTGAGCTCAGGCCGTTCGTGATCGCGTTGCTGAACGATGAGGCCGGCGTGCATGCCGAAGCGCTCCTGCACGCCGCCCCGCACGTCCACAACCTGTCGAGCTCCACCGAGGCGCCGTTTCAGGTCACCAACCTGCACTACCACGAGCTCGCCGCTTTCTTCTACAGCATCATGCCGCGCCGGCCGCTCGGCCTGCATTACTCCAGCTTCGGCTTCTACCACTACAGCAAGGTAGCGGTGATGAACGAGGTGCGCCGCCGCCTGGTGCAGGAGCGGGAGCGGCTGGCGGTGGCCCCCGGAAGTCCCGGCACCGTCAGCATCGCGTTCACCTCGCCGCGCTCGGACTACATCCTGAAGGTGATCCGCGACCGGCCGACGAGCGATTACAAGTGGGACAGTTTCGAAGGAGTGGAGGCGGTGCTCGCCAAGTACCGGCGCGTGCACGAGATCAACCGCACCGGCAGCATGCTCGACAACCTTCTCTACTACAATCTCAAGCTCGAGCGCGAATGGTTTGAGCCGCAGATGGCGGCGCAGCTGTTGCGCTCGGCCGTCAACGCCGTGCAGCTCAAGGACGGCGCGCTGGTGTTCAGATACCTGATCGTGCAGCGCAAGCTGACTCCGCTCAACGTCTTCCTCGAGACCGCGCCCGAGGACAAGGCTATCCGCGCGATCAGTAACCTCGGCTTCTGCATCCGCAACAACGCCGCCGCCAACATCTTCAATAGGGACTTCGACGCGCGCAACTATGGCGTGAGCCGCTATCTGAAGATATTCCTCTACGACTACGACGCCGTGGAGAAGCTCACCGACGTGAAGGTGCGCACCAACCGCGATCGCTGCGACGGCGAGGAGGACGTCCCCGGCTGGTTCTTCGAGCCGGGAGTGATCTTCCTGCCCGAGGAGATCGAGGCGGGCCTCAGGGTCCGCAACCGCAAGCTGCGCCAGGCGTTCCGCGCCGCGCATGCGGACCTGATGACGGTCGAGTACTGGGAGGAGCTGCAGCGCGCGCTGCGCGCCGGCGAGGTGCCCGGCATCAGCACCTTCCCCGAATCCTGCCACCTCAGGGATTTCGGCGCCGAGACCCTCACCGAATGAGGTGCGGGACGGTGCGTGCGCCGCCCGATCAGCCAGGCGGATTCAGCACTTATCGAGCGGGGTGTTGCCGCCGGTGAACTGCGAGCGCGCCTGAGCGAGGCGATACCGCTGCTCCGCGCGCCAGCGGCGCCAGTCCCGCAGCGCGCACAGGCCGTACACCAGCCTGAACAGCTTCACCCGCCACAGCACCCGCGGCGTATCGAACAGGTCTCCGGCGAGCATCGAGATCACCGCCTGCTCCAGGCGCCAGCGGTTGCTGGGATGGCGGAACAGCTGCCGCATCACCGGGCTGTTGAAGCGGTAGATAAAGAATGAGAATCGCTGCAGGCCGGCACGCTGGCGCTTTTCCAACCTGCGCAGCAACGCCGGCTCGGTGGCCGGCTCGCGCAGCGCACTGTCCACGAGCGCCGCCGCCCGCTCGGCGCCGCTCATCGCCAGATAAACGCCGGTTGAGAACACCGGGTCCAGGAACGCGAATGCATCCCCGACCAGGATCCAACCCGGACCGCCCAGCTGCCTCGAGTCGTAGGAATAGTTGCCGGTAACGCGCACCTCGTTACCGATGAGCTCGGCGCTCTTCATGCGCTGCCAGAGCGCGGGGTTGCACTTCAGGGCGTCGAGCAGGAATTGCAGCGTACGGCCTTTGCGCTGCTTCAGGTACTCCGGCCGGCAGACCGCCCCCACACTCATGACGCCGTCCGGCAACGGAATCATCCACAACCAGCCATGCTCGAAGCCGTAGATGCTGATGTTGCCCGCGTCCTCGCCGTCGCGCGCAGCGGCGCCGCGGAAGTGGCCGAAAATCGCCGCGCTCTGATGCTGGCTATTCTTTCGTCGCAGCTTTCTCTTCGCGGCCAGGAAGGTATCGCGACCGCTGGCATCGACCACGTAGCGCGTCTGAATCCGGTAGCTGCGGCCGCCATCGGTGCGGACCTCGAGTCGCGTATCCCGCGCGCCGCTCTGCTCGATCCCGAGCACCTCGTGGCCCTCGCGCGCATCCGCGCCGCATTCGCGCGCGTGCTCGAAGAGCATCCGGTCGAAATCCGCACGCCATACCTGGTAAGCGTGCGGCGGACTCGCCCCGAGCGCGCGGGCGAAGGCGAAGGTGCGGTAGCCGTGCTCGTTGTCCGCCTCGAAATCGGCGCCGCGCTTGAGCACCCCCAGCCGGTGCACCTTCTCGAGCACCCCAAGCCGCTCGAATACCGGCAGGTTCATCGGCAGCAGCGACTCGCCGATGTGAAAGCGCGGGTGATGTGCTTTCTCGAGCGCAATCACATGGTGGCCGCGCCGGGCCAGCAGGGCCGCGGCTGTGCTGCCGGCCGGCCCGCCACCGATCACTGCCACATCGCACGCTTCAGCGGTCATGTCCATCGGGCGTCAATATTCGGGCGCGCGCGGCCCGATGAGTTAAGGTCGCTCCTGCTGCGCAGCTGCCGGCAGTGAGCCGGCGGCTTCACGGCTGCGCGCCGACCAGCGCAGCAGGCCGAGCGCGTACGTCCAGTAATAGCCGGCCAGCGTGCCGACCAGCGCCAGCGTAAGCGGCGTCAGCGTGCTCCCCGGCGGTGGCGCTCCTGCGGCCGCGCCGGGCAGGCCATACACCGCGAAGCGATAGGCGATGCGTGCGACGAGCAACGTCGAGAGCGCGACGCCCAGGTGCGCGCTCGGGATGTAGAAGAGCCCCTCCGCCGTCACCTCGTACTTGGTCAGCCGCAATCCGACCACGCCGAGCGCGACCCCGATCGCCACGCCGCACGCGAGGTAGCCGAGCACCTCCGGGTGCAGGCGCGCGGCAAACGCCAGCAACGCGACGACGAGAGGAAACAGCACGATCCTGAGCCACACGCGCTTTACCGACAGCCGCTGGCGGCCGATGACGCGGCGGATTCTCGAATACATGCGCCAGGCAATGAGCCCGAGGATCGCGACGGTGACCAGGAGGTGTTGGGCGTTGGGCGGCGGCATTTTTGCTCAGGATTTGCGCACCATGGATGCGTCATTATGGAGACCCCGGACGGTCTCGGCAAAGCGACACGGAGGTTCTTTGAAGCGCACTGATTCGGATTGGCTCACGCTCGCCGCCATGAGCCTCGGCTACGGCGTGGTGCAGCTCGACGTGACGATCGTCAACACCGCGCTGAACAGCATCGGCGGGGCACTCGGCGGTGGCATTTCCGGGCTGCAATGGATCGTCAGCACCTACACCATTACCTTCGCAGCGCTGATACTCACCGCCGGCACGCTCGGCGACCGCGTGGGCGCGAAGAAGGTTTTCACCGCCGGCTTCGCCATTTTCACCGCGGCGTCCCTCGCCTGCGCGCTCGCTCCCAGCATGCCGATCCTGATCGCGGGGCGTGCGTTGCAGGGTGTGGGCGCGGCCGTGCTGGTGCCGAACTCGCTCGCGCTCCTCAATCACGCCTATCCGGACGAGCGGCGGCGCGGGCGCGCGGTCAGCATCTGGGCGGCGGGCGCAAGTCTCGCGCTGACAGCTGGACCCCTGGTAGGCGGTGCCCTGATCACGCTAGTCGGGTGGCGCAGCATTTTCCTGGTGAATCTGCCGATCGGGCTCGCCGGCCTCTGGCTCACCGCACGCTACACCGACGAGACCGCGACGTCGGCGGATCGAGCGCCTGATCTCGCAGGCCAGCTGCTCGCCATCGGCGCACTCGGATGTCTGGCCGGCGCGATCATTGAAGGCGGCGCTCTCGGCGGGGGGAGTCCCTGGGTGCTCGGCGGGTTGGCGGCCGCGGTCATCCTCACCGCCCTCTTCCTCTTCGAGGAGCGCCGCGTGCCTCAACCCATGCTGCCGCTGGCATTCTTCAGCCGCCGGAGCTTCTCACTCATGTCGCTTGCCGGGCTCTGGGTCAACGTGGCGTTCTACGGCCTGATCTTCGTACTGAGCCTCTACTTCCAGCAGATCAACGACCTGTCGCCCTTCGCAACTGGACTGGCGTTCGTGCCGATGATGGCCGCGGTCCTGCCGGCCAATCTCCTGGCGCCGCACGTGAGCGAGAGAATCGGCGCACCCGCCGTCATCACGATCGGTGCGTGCATCGCGGCGGCGGGCTGTGCGGGGCTACTGTTCATCGCGCGGGGCACGAGCTATCCCGCGATGTGCGCGCAGCTGCTTGCGATGGGGGCCGGACTCGGCCTCCTGGTCCCGCCGCTCACCTCGACGCTGCTCGGCAGCGTCGAGAAGTCGCGCTCCGGCCTCGCCGCCGCGGTGCTCAACTCCGCCCGGCAGACCGGCAGTGTGCTTGGGGTCGCGTTGTTCGGCTCACTCGCCAGCCATGCGCAAGGATTCATTGCCGGCGCGCGTGCCGCGCTCGGCATCTCGACCGCACTGCTCCTCGCTACGGCGCTGATCAGCCTCGCCGCCCGCGGACAGGCGAACGTGAGCGATCACTGACTCGGCGAAGAGGCGTCAAGTCCTGCACTGCATGGACGGGGGACATGTTCGGTGCCGTACGGACTACCTCGCGTGGGCCGAGTAACGTGCGGACGATACACTCAGGAGACTGGAGCATGAGATGGATGGTCTTGGGTTGTGCGGCTCTCGTCGCCGGATGCGCAAACTTTGCGCCCACGGACGACCGATCGTTTCCGGGTGCGGGTCAGCCCGCTGTGGACGAAAGACGCGAATCTCGCGCGCTCGAGTTGGCGGAATCTAACTGCGTCAGTCAGGGCAAGGACGTTGACGCCGGGCGCGTCGAAGGCCAGATAGTGTACAACTGCGTTTGAACGGTAGCCCCGACTCTCACCGGAGCCTCGGGCAACTCCGGGCGTCACATTGAGCCCGAGGCTCTGGCGCGTCTGCTGGGGTCAACGACGCTCAAAGCCCTCGCCCCCAGCAGCCGCTGCGTATGCGGCGATGCTCGCTTGGAGCGTCCTAATCGAAATGTCAGTGGGTACCTTTACAGGGCGCGATACGCCCCAATATTGGGTATTCAGAACGGATTGGATTTCTTGTCCGACAGGAGAACGAAATGATGAATCTTGTTTACTATCAACCGTGGTCCCTCATGGATCACCCGTATTTCAACCGAGGCCCTGACGCATCACAACCCGCCCTGACCAACGCATCGACCTGGACACCGTTGGTGGATTTGCAGGAGGAAAGTGACCGCTTCGTGGTACGTGCGGATGTGCCGGGGGTCGAGCTCAAGGACATAGAAGTCTCCGCCGAGGGCGGCACCTTGACCATTCGCGGCGAGCGACTGGCGAGGGAGCACGTGCAAAGCGACGGCTTCGAGCACATCGAGCGCGTCGCCGGTAGGTTCTTGCGCCGCTTCACCCTCCCGGATTCGGCACGAGCTGAGGCGATCAAAGCACGGTATACCGATGGCGTGCTCGAGATCGAGATTCCCAAGCAGCCTCGAGTCGAGAGCAAGCGAATTGCGGTAACGGTCAATTGAAGTCCGCAACCGACGCAGTCTCGAGAAGTTCGGACATGGCGGCGACACAGTAGTGTCGTCCGCCATGGGCCTTTGAAGAACCACCGCCCTCCGCGCGACTAACGCGCTATCGCGGGACCGGCAGGACCCAGGAGCTGTAGATGGACTGGAATTTTGTAGAAGCCCGCTGGCAGCAGTTCAGGGACGAAGTGCACGCAAACTGGGGGAGGCTCACCTCCGTTCACCTCGACGTAATTGCGGGCCGGCGCGCGTGCCTTTCGAATGAGATTAGAGAGGCGTATGGCATCACGAGCGAGGAAGCCGAGCGGCAGATCAAGAGCTTCGAAGCGCGCAACCAACATCCGCGTCCCGTGAGCTTTCGTTGAGCGGCCTCTTGTGGGTGTGCATCCCTCGGCACAATCCAACGATAGCTGACGCCCGCGACGGGCGGTTTCTCTTCTCGATCGACGGCTTCCCCGGGTTGGAGTCGAACCAACGACGGGCGAATTACGGCTCCCGCCTCGTATCCCCGCCCGCCCAGTACACAACGCCTTCGCAGGGAGCGATCAGCCGATCGAGACGCTGCAGAAGTCCCAGCGTCCGGATCAGCGCGAATCCGCGGATCTCGGCGTGGGGGAGCGCGGCTTGCAGCCGCGCGGCCGCGGCGAACAGCGTGCGGCCCTTGGTGATGACGTCATCGATCAGGATGATCTTTTCGGGCGTTTCGAGTACGCGTGCGCCGACCAGGAACGATTGGTAATGCTCCTGCACGGTCGGCCGAGTGCCGGCTGGCGCCCGTGACGACTTGCGGACGGCGAACTGGCGCCGCAGCGCGAGCCAGCTGGTCCGCGCCAGGCCGAGTTCACTCAGTGCCACAGCGAGATGCGCCGCCGCCCACGGCCCGCCGTCCGAAGGCTCGCTGCCCGGGATGGGCACCAGGACCGGAGCTCCCGCGAACACGCCGCGAAACTGCCCGTGTCGCTCCGCAAGCTCGAGCACCGAGCCCGCGTAGCGGGGCAGCCATACCGGGTCGCTGCGTTTGACCCGTTCACACACGAGCCGCGAGCATTCCGATACGAGGCCCGTGCCACGTGGAGAATAGACGTAGCAGGACGCGAACGGGAGGCTCGGCATCCGCGCGTGCTCCGGAAATCGCGGCGTTACGTGGCTTTGCTGCAGTATCACAGGGCAAGATCGTCCTCGGCGTTGCGCGCAGCCGACCTCTCCCGCTCCCTGCCCTCGGTTGTCGGATGGGCATTCTCGTGGCGCATCCGCAGCCATGCCTCCTGCGCTTCGCGCCGCAGCTCTTCGAGGCTCTTCGGCTGGCCTGCCGGGCTGAATTCCGGCGACTGATCACGGCCAACGCTCTGCGCCGGCGCGGACACCGAAGCGGTCGTTGTGGTCGCTGGCGCCGGCAGCGCCGGCAGCTGCTCGGTGGACTTTCCGGCCTGGCGCTCGAGGCGTCGCTCCACACGGGCCTGATAATCCGCCCGCAGCCGTTCGGCGACGAAGCTGCGCACACCCCGCCGTTCGATCTTCAGTGAAACCAGCGGAATGTAGAACGGTTCCCGGTCGATGCCCTGTGCGGCGAGACTCCTGTGGTCGATTCGCGCATCGACGTGCGCCTCCTTCAATGCCTCATTGGTGAGAGTCGCCCAGCGTTCGCGCAGAACCACAAACTCCTGGCGTGAATCGGGAAGCCCACGCCTGCGCCGTTCCGTGCCGCTCAGATCCAGGCCGGTCTTCGCTCCCAGGCCTGTAGGTGTGACCTCGCGTGTGGTGGTCAGCAGGTGTGCGTGAAAGTTGCGCGGGTCTCCATCGGGTCTGGGCTCGTGCACGGCCAGATCGACGGCCACGTTGTAACGCTCGGCTATCTCCCGGGAAAGGGCGCGCGCCAGCGCAATGCGCTGCGCGGGCGACAGCTCTTGGGGTAGTGATACCTGGTACTCGCGCGCGACTCGAGAGTTGTGCTGCTTCTCGGCATGCTCGGCCGTGTTCCACAGCTTCTCGCGGTTGCCGGCCCACACCGCGGCCACGCCCTCGACACGTGCCGGAAGGAAGATCTCGCTATGCAGCACGTCGCGGCGCCGAGAATAATTGTAGAGCTTGCCGCTGCGTTCATCGCGCAAACGTTCGCCGGCCCGATACGCCGCGGCAGCCGTCGCGCGCCGGCCGGCGCTGCGCCCGACGGAGCTGATCTGCATGCGAAATGTGGCCACGGCACGCCTTCAAGCGGTGAAGCTCACTCGGAGCCACACCTTCGATGACGCGGTCTTGAGGTAGCCGGTAAGATCGGGCAGCTGCTCGAGCTCCGACGGCATGACCGCAATTTCCGTCACTCGCTGCTCGCTCACGCTGGTGGAGCGACGCAAGCCGCGTGCCGAGAACCAGCCGTCGCGGTCGCGACCGCGAGAAGTCTGCCGGCGGATGACCTCGCGCTCGCCGATCAGGCGTGAGGCGAACTGCGACGTGCCGCCGTGCTCACTGCCGGCACAGCGAAGTATGAGTGTGTTGCCGCAGTTCTCCACAAGCGTTTGCGCAGCGCCGCTGCCATAGGTCGAGGAGACCTGGGCAACAGACTGGAAGCCCAACACGCACCGACCGCCGAATTTCCGCAGCCGGGCCAGTGCATCTTTGAGCCCGTCGATCTGTCCAAGCGCATCGAGCTCATCCACGACAAACCACAGCTGCTGGTCTGCCTCATCACCGTTCATTGCCTCAAAGATCGCCAGGCGCATCCAGGCGGCAATGATCGAGCGCAGCGCGGCGATCTGCGAGGCCTTGTAGGGCATGAACAGCACTCCCCTGCCGCCGCGGATCCACTTGCGCACCGAAAACGGACGCCCGCGCTGTGTCTGGACGTGCTCGAGCGCCGCCATGGCCGAACCTGTCACCGACCGAATCGAGCCGAACATGCGTGCGTTCTCAGGTTCGAGAAAGGGCTGGGCAGGGGTTCCGGCGACGATGGGTCGCAGCTCGGCGTAGCTGGCGCTTGTCAACAGTCGCCAAAGCTCCGCGGGGTTACGCTCACCCCGTTCATGGCAGCGCCGCACCACCGCGGTGAGGAAGGTGCGCGCGTAGCCGCGCCACTCCCGGCCGGATGGATCCTCGGTAGCAGGAATCAGGCTGCTCGAGAGCTGCTCCACGTCCCACTGAAGCTCGATCTCAGCAAACGGGTCCCACCTCACGGAGTCCGCCTCGAACGGGTTCAGCACCACATCACCGCGCCGGCGGTCGTGCAGACGTGCGAGATAGCCCCCGTCGGGATCGGCGATCACTGCTCGATCTCCGCGGCGCACGGCAGCGGCCAGCAGACCTGCTATGGCCGTCGACTTGCCGGTTCCCGTTGTGCCGATCAGCTTGAAGTGCTTGGTCTCATCGCGCGGCGAAATCTCCACTCCGGCGAGCATCAGCTGCGCGGGGCAATATCGGTGCGAGCGGCGTCGCGCCTTGCGCTGCACGCGACGTCCGTCCAACACGCGGGCTCCGCGCTTGTGACCGTCACCTGGCGTCGGACGCAATGCGAAGCGGGCAACCACCATCGCCATTACCAGGACTGTCGTCAGCAGCGGCCCGCGCTGCGCCCATTCCGTCCATTGCGGCCCGGTGATCAGACTCACGGCGCCCCCTCAATACCCCTTGACCACCAGGAAGTCGCCCGCTTCGCCGTAGGCGGGAGCCTTGCGATCGACGCGCACACACAGGCGTTGCTCGCTGCCGCAGCGACGCAACTCGACTCGCCCACCCTCCCGGGTGAGCCGCGTCACACTCGCCGTGAGCTCGTCGCGTCTCGCGCTGAGCGCGGCGATCTCATCGCGGGTCGGCAAGATCCAGTGAGCCACTGCAGCCGGTACCGCGCATGACAGCGCGGCCATCGCCAGTGTCCAGAGGACTACGCGCAGGTCGGCTGCATGCCGCAGGGCGCGCAGCGCATCCGTCGCGCGCCGCGCGTCGTCCCCCACGGCGTGCAGCTCCTCGAGCAGCGTGTGGCGGATTTCCTCCCGCGCGATGCCGTCGAGATCGAGAAGGTGAGCCTTGAGCTTCTGGAGCACCGACTCCGCAAGCGTCTGATGCGCCTGCGCGCTCTCGAGCAGCAATCCAAGCTTCATTGTGCTGTCGTCCACGAGCGCTACTCGAGCCCGAGGTCGTCCCGTTGCGCCTCAATCGAGCGGCTCTCGCCGGGCGGTGACGGTTTGTTGTCGTGACGCGGCGCAGGGTGTTCGGAGCGCGGCGGCCGGAACGCGCTCCCCGACGTTCGCTCGTGTCCCAGCGTTACCCGCATCCAGTGCGGAATGGACGCGAGCCGCAGGTAGCCTGACAGATCCGGAAGCTGCTCGATCTCCGAGGCCATGACGGCCGGCTCGACGATGCGGCTCTCGGATTGCGAGATCGTCGACCGCGACTGGCCCGGGTGCTGCGATCGCGAGAATGTCGTGCGTATCACCTCGCGCTCGCCGATCAGGCGTGAGGCGAACTGCGACGTGCCGCCGTGCTCACTGCCGGCACAGCGAAGTATGAGTGTGTTGCCGCAGTTCTCTACAAGCGTTTGTGCCGGACCGCTGCCGTACGTCGAGGAGACTTGCGCGATCGATTGGAAGCCCAACACGCACCGACCGCCGAATTTCCGCAGCCGGGCCAGTGCATCTTTGAGCCCGTCGATCTGCCCAAGCGCATCGAGCTCATCCACCACGAACCACAGCCGCTGGTCTCCCTCGTCACCGTTCATCGCCTCAAAGATCGCGAGGCGCATCCAGGCCGAGATCATCGAGCGCAGCGCCGGTATCTGTCCGGCCCGATAGGGAATGAACAGCACGGATTGTGCGCCCTGGGCCTGCGAGCTCTGAATCCATCTGCGCACGGAAAAAGGCTCGGCGCGCTGCTGCGCGATGTACGCCAACGACCCGACCGCAGAACTGGTAACCGAGCGGATCGAATCGAACATGCGCCCGTTGTGCTCCTCGAGAAACGGCTGCGCGGGAGTTCCCCTGACGAGTGCCCTGAGTTCCCCGGTGCCGGCGGCTACCAGCAGGCGATTGAGCTCGCCGACGTCGTTGACTCCGGAACCACGTGCCTGCGCGGTGACTGCGCTGAAGAAGGTGCGTGCGTATTCCCGCCAGCTGCGTTCCGGTCCTTCATGATCGGGAATCAGCGAACGCGCCAATTGCTCGACGTCGTAGCTATTGGTGAGCTCGCCGAACAGGTCCCATTTGACGGACGTGGGATCGAACGGGTTGAGGATGACGTCCTTGCGATCCGCCGAATAGAGGCGCTTCAGGTAGCCGCCATCCGGGTCGGCGATGACAGCGCGATCGCCGCGCGCCAAGGCCGCTCCGAGTAGCTCGCGGATGGCGGTGCTCTTGCCGGTGCCGGTGGTACCGATGAGCTTGAAGTGCTTGGTCTCGTCCCGCGCGGGTACCGGCACGCTCGCAAGCGTAATGGCCTGGCCCGAATCGCGGCTGCGGGACAATCCCCGGGATGGGACGCCGGGTGCAGTGCTCGTCGCGGTCACCGTTGCGATGGTGGTGCCGCGGACGTGCCTGACAAAGGCGGGGGCCCTGCGGCGCGCGATTGCCCTGCCTGCCATGTAGCCGAAAGCGACGGTCATCCCAAAGGCCGCGCACAGCTCCGTGGCGCTGCCGCCGGCGATGCCGACCGCGTGCACCAGGGGCTCCGCCATGGCCACCCCGATCGCGGACACAACCGTGAGCGGCACGGCAACCAGGGGCGACGCGAGAATCCTCGGAAGCCGCGCTCCTCCCTGCAGCAACCCGCCCACCATGGACATCGCCACTGTACCGTACGCAGTGGCCCATCCCATCCAGCCGCGGGTCAGTGCGTAGGCCTGCGCTGCGTCCGGGAACACTGCAATGCTCCTTGTTCGGCGAGCTGACTCTGATATTTGCGCTCCGGCTGGTACCAGACCTCGCGGACTACGCGCTGATGCCGCTCGAGACCGCACTGGATGACGACGTCGACCAGCAGGTACAGCAGTCTCTTGATATCGCGGCGCGCCAGACTGCGTCCGCCGGCGGACTGCTTCACCAGCAGCACCAGCTGTTCGAAAGCCAGTTCGGCGCTCGCCGCGTGCACGCTGGTGATTGAACCGGGATGGCCGGAGTTCACATTGCGCAGATAGTCGAACGCCTCCTCGGCCCGCAGTTCCGCCAGGAGAATTCGGTCGGGTCGCATTCGCAGGCAGCACTCCAGCAGCTGCCGCGGTGAGATCCGCGCGAGTCCCTGACCGTCCTTGCTGTAGTACAGACGCACGTGATTCGGATGCCGGTCGAGCACCAGCTCGCGAGCATCCTCGATCGTTACCAGGCGTTCGGAGCACGGAATCTCCTGGATCAGCGCCTTGGTCCAGGTCGTCTTGCCCGACCCCGTCGGCCCGGACACCAGGATGTTCTGGCGGCTGCGCACTGCCAGGCGCATGAAAGCCTGGTACTCCTTTGCAGCGTGCAGACGCTGCAGTTCCACCTCGGCAGCGTCCAGGCCGACGTCAGCGCGCCGAGTTGTTGCGAACGCACCGCGGTTCGCGAGGGCTTCGATCGACCAGACCTCGCTCGCGGGGCGACGCACGGTGATCGCCACACAGCCGAGAGTCGTCGCAGGCGGCAGCACGATCTGCACGCGCTCGCCCGACGGCAGGGACGCCGACAGCAGCGGTGAGGATTCATCGACACGTTGGCGTGTAGCATTCGCGACCAGCTTTGCCAAGCGCACACACCAGGCAAAATCCGCGAACGGCAGTGACTCGCGCCGCCATCCGGTTCGTGTCTCGATGAACGCTTCGCGGGGACGGTTGATGCACAGCTCGGTCACTTCCGGATCGGCGAGCAACGGGCGCAGAGCGCGGAGAGTGAGGTCGAGCGACGAGGCGTTGCCGGTCGGGTAGGCCTCGAGACCCCGGTGGAGATCAGGGAGGGGCGACGACACGGCTGCGGAGCTCATATACGGGCCTGAAGTCGAGGTCGCGCGCCACCAGCACCTCTATGCGATCGCCGTTCTGCTTGACGACTGTCGGCGGAATATTGATGGTGCCCTTGAGCACCTCGGTCAAGACGTCCTGAGAAGCGGATGGCGCGTAGACGATCGTGCCGTTCGAGCGCGTTGAGGCCTGCACGCCGGCCTGCACTGCGCCATCTACAAGCGACACGAGCATTGCCGCGCCGAAGCGCTGCCAGAAGTGACGCTGCACCTCACCTGGCAACCCCGCGCGGCCGAGCTCGTCGGTACCCGGCGAATCCAACGGCACCACCACACCGGACGGTGTGCGCGCCTGAGTCCACAGCACGAATACCCTCGCCTGGCCCTGCTGAACCTCACCGCGGGTTTCACCGACCAGTTTCGTGCCCCGCTCGAGCAGCACGACCTTGCCATCCGCGCCGAAGGTGTCCGTGGCAGTAACACAGGTGGTCATGCCGGGGAGCGTGGAGTCGATCGCCGTCTCCAGCGTACAGTCGATGAAACTCCCCTTGGGAAGCAGAAAGCGTTGTGTCGGCAGCAACTGTGCCTGCACGGCGTCCGTGACCGTCGGCCGCAGCAGTCCCGCGAGCGACTCACTGCGACCGTCGGCCGTGACCTGAGCCGCGCCCGCGCGACTGCTCACGCCCGTGTCCGTGGCTGCCGAAGCCGGGCCGGAGTTTGTCGCCGTGTCTGTCGGGGGGCTGTCTGGGCCGCCCACGCCAGACTCGCGCGCAAACACTTCACCTGACAATCGCCGCTCGAGTTCGAGCTCGTGCGGCGTCTTCGTCGGCGGGTCCGGCTGCGCAGTTCCGACCGGTGGCGGCTGACTCTCCGCCAACGGCAGGTCGGGAGAGACAGGGGCCTGCGAGCCGATCGCAAGCTGCGCCTGCTGCACCGGTACGGGCGCCGCCGGCGGCGCGATCGGCCCGAGCGGTGGCAACGGCATCTCGCCCGCGGCGCGCTTCGCCGTGTTCGCCTGCGCAATCTGCCTCGCCCGCCCCGGGCTCGCAAGCGCGTGCGTGTAGTACCAGGTAAGCGCCGCCAAACCGAGAGTGATCATCAGCCCGGCGGCCAGCATGTTGCTGACGCGCGACTGCACCCCCCGTACGGCATATACCAGCGCCGCCGCGCGCTCACCCCGCACGGTATCGTCCGACTCTTGTGCCGCCTGCGAAGCGTCGCCGGGAGCAGGAGGCGCCCCGCGTCCTAAGATCCTCATGGCACCGCACCCCGCGTGATGCGCTGCACCGCCGGCGACACCGTGCCCGAGGCCAGGCGGTCGCCCCGCCCTGCAAATGCCTGGTTCACGATGCAACCGACGAGCTTGCCGCGCCGGACGATGAACCGCCGACCGACGCGATGCACGACCACATCCGCCGCCTCGATCGTGAAGTTGACGAGCGACTCGCTGCCGTCGTCATTGCTCGCGAAGATCGCCGGCAGCTCCTCGCGGGCTGCAAACTGCAAGTGCGTCTGCACGCCGTCATCCCAAGCGCTGAGCGGTTTGAGCGAGGGGCTGCCACAGTACGCGTACCGGAAGTTGCGCACTGCGAACGGACGACTGCCCGCCAGCTCGCGGTCGACCTGCGCAGGCTTGTCCGCGGAGTTTACGGTTGCCGGCGGGTAACTGAATCGCAGCGCATAAACGACGTCGGGGTCCCCAGGGTCCGGACGCTGCGTCGTGGCGCTGTAATCGAACTGGTAAACCCGGCGGTTGGTCAAAACCGTGATGTTGGTGTTGGCACCGGCGGCGCGCGGCTTCAGAAACAGGTGGTTGCCCTCGGCGGCAAACCTCAGACCTGCGAGATCCCCGGCGCCCAGCCCGAGGAAGGACTCGCCCGTCTCGAACTCGACGTCGATCTGATAACCGACATACCCGCGCAGCCGGTAGACAGCGTCAGAGAAATACGGTGTCGTTCGAATACGCCCATCGGCCGCCTCACCTGCTGGTGCGCCGTCGCCGAAGACGGCGCACAGGAGCAGAAGGACGCCCGCTACAAGATGGAGCCATCGCCCCGACCGCGGGCACGCCATCTGCGCGGTGGTCAGCATGTCACTCACCCTTCAGCCGCTCGTCTGCGGCGGCTGCGCGATGACCTCGGGTTCCGCTGTGAACTCCAGCACCCTGAATCCGAGCGGGTTCCAACGCCGTACCTTCGGATCCTTCGAAGGTGCCGTGTAGGCGTACTGAATGGTCGCAATCCAGTGAGTTGAGCGCTCCTGCGCTCCGTCGCCGGGACGCTCGGCCTTTACGAACCGGACCTGTGCAAGGTCCGTTACGCCGTTCGATCGCTGGAAGAAGCTGACTGACTCGACCTGTATCCTGACGGTGCTGCCATCCTTGTGCTGATTGAGAGGCGATGACGGATTGCTGGGATTCCACAGCGCGTACCAGGCCTGATTGCGCTGCGCGTTGTGAAACGCGCCGCATTCTTCATAGTCGCTCTCGGCGGTCGCGAAGTTGAAGCGTTGACAGACGCTGGTGTAATGCGTGAGAAAGTAGCGCGTCACCGCCTGCTCGACGCTGGCTTGCCCGGTATACACCGGAACCACGTCCACGATGCCCGTGCTGGTATCGACACGCACGACGAAAGGGTCGACGCGCTTGAGCGGCGTCAGCAGCACCAACGCGATGCTGCTCGCCACGGCACAGGTCCACCCAGCCGCCGCAACCCGCCAGGCATTGCGTGCGCCTCGCCTGGCCTGCGCGAGGCGATCGGCATCCCATGAGGCCGCTTCCTGAAAATACTCCTCCAGAGGTGTTGCCACGCTCATCGGGGCGCCGTCGGGGAAGCCGCGGCGGCGTTGGCGGCCGGCGGCGGATTGATCGGCTCGAGGCGACCGTCACAGCGAACGCGGTGCTGAGCGCAGGCGCTGGCGAGCGCAATGACACAGATCAGGTACAGCGTCTTCATCAGGGTTCCTTATCTACACCGCTTCGGGGCCCGCCTCGCTGTTCCGCGTTGCCACGTCCGGCGCAGGTATCGTTACCGTGGGTGTTCCATCGCTCTCGGCAGCCGTGCGGCTTGCGCGGTTGACGCGTGCGTAAGCCGCCCGCTCCTTATACCGCCCAGCCCCGGCGCCCCAGGCGATGAAGCGACTCACCACCCCGAAGCTGCTGAGACTCACGCCACCCGCAAGCGCTGCGGCGATCGGCATCACCTGGCGCATCACCAGAAACACGATTACCGCGACCAGCAGCATATTGAGCGAGTCGACTGTCTTGATTGTGTTGCCCAGCGCCGCGGTTTGCGCCGCGTAGGACTGAACGATCTGCAGCAGCAGCGCGGCAACCAGTACGGTGAGAATGGTGATCAACGCGTAGTTGGCCAGCTGGGCAAGCCAGGCTTCGAAGAACCGCCGGGTTGCATCAAAGAGCAGCAGTGCAATGAACAACGGCCCGAGCGCCAGCAGCACAGCGAGCGCAATGCTGGAAAGTGCGATGAGAAACATCGTGTACACACACAGCAGCCCCATCAGCACCCAAACCACGCATCCAGCCAGGAGGTAGCCAGGGTTCAAGTAGTGAGCGTTACTCCAGAAGAATCCGGCCACCGCGCCGCCCTGGTTCCATATGGCATCGATGGTGGCCACCGGATCCACCGGTGCTCCGACTACGTCGGCGGCAAGCTGCGCGGGAGCGCGATAAAAGGTATCGACGATCACCGAGTCGTACAGCCACAGATGCAGGGCGGCGCCCAGTACCACCGCCAACATCACCAGGCGTCTGATGCCCGTGACCAGTGGCTCCTCGATGCGACCGGTGAGCTGCAGGTAACCCCACACCGCGACGTACACCGTGGCGAGCGTCACGATCGCCGGCTCGAGCGCTTCGGCCACGAGCGCGGTATTAGCGCCGATGTAATTGGTGAGCTGCCCCTGCAGCCAGGACCAGAAGGTCTCAAAGAATCCCACGAGCGATCCTCCGACTGCTGGCCGTCAGGGTTGCGGCTGGAAGCGGCTGGCGAACTGACCCTGCCCGACCACACTAAGCTCGTGGACACGCTCGGCGTTGGCCAGCTGATCGGCAAGCGCCGCCTGGTAGAGGTCCTGCAGCTTGTTATGCTCGTTCTGCAGCATGCCCTGCTCCGCGCTGATGCGCGCCTGCAGCTCCAGGATCGCCTTCTGGTCGGGGGCAGCGCCGATCGTGTTGATGAGCTGTTGCAGGCCCGCAAAGCGCGCGCTGCTGTTCGCCAGCGCCTCGTGCGTCAGCGCCTGCAGCAGCGCCGCAGACTGCCGCCCGGCTTGCACGCTCTGGGCGGCGGCCGGCGCCATGGCCGCGATCTGTGCTGGCGACAACACCGTGAGCGCACCGGTGGCGTGCGCCACGTCGCCGGTCAGCGCGGGGAATGTGCTAAGCGTTCCCTGCGCGGCGCCCCGCACAGTGGTCCAGTCCGGGGGAAGATAGTTGCGGACGGTTCCGCCTAGAAGCAGCTGCATACCGCGGTTGCCGGTGATGGACTGGAACTCGGCCTGCGCCTGAGTCAGCTGGCTGCGCGCGGTCGCGACTTGCTGCTCGAGCGACTGCACCTCCGACAGCAGTTGGGTGAGAGCTGCAACATCAATCACGGCGATCTGCGCGCGGGCCGCCGGACTTGTTGCCGCCAGCACACCGAGCACACTGAGCACCTTAAAGGGACACATTTTTTGCGTGCGCATAGGTCGCTCTCCCACATTGCTGTAGACACGTATCAGTCCGCTTCTATCGAGCTCATGAAGTTCGCCAACCAGCCCTCCGGCTCTGCGCCGTGCTGCGCGATCAGGCGATGCAAGCGTGCGACGTGCCGCGCGCGCCCGGAAATCACCGCCAGCTCGGCGTCAAACCCCTGCAGATCGAGTCGACAGACGACGCTGTGGTGCCCCTGCTTGACGAGGAAGCAGCGCGACCCAGGCTCGAGCTGCTCTTTGATCAGCTTGAACTCGCGTTCCGTGAGACCAAAGCCGCCGGTATATTCGGCGCTGCTGGCGTCGGCGTTAGGAAAGAAAATCTTGGTCGGTGTCTGCTCGATGATCGTGCGGCTGATCGGGCTGTCGAGCACGTCGCTGGCACTTTGCGTCGCCAGACACATGACTCCATTCAGCTTGCGCCAGGTCTTCGGTGCCTCTCGCGCAAAGCTCTCGAACGCCGGATCGGCGAGCAGCCGCCAGAACTCGTCCATCCAGCAGACCAGTCGGCGACCGTCGAGCAGCTGCCGCACGAGATGAAACATGTAGAAGGTCACGGCAGCGCGCGTCTGCTCGTGGTCGAGAAACTCCGTGGTATCGAAGCCGACGATGGGCCGCCCCGCAAGGCGGGGAACTACCGAATCCGCGGCGTTATCGAACACCCACGCGTATTCGCCTTGGCACACCTCGCACCAGCGCGCGAGCCGCGCGTGCATTCCGTCGCCGTCGGTGGGATCGAGAAATTCGAGCAGCCGCGAGAGCCGGCGCGCCGGCCACTCCAGTGCCAGGGTGCCGCGCAACGCGTGTTCCAGATCCGCCTCTTCGCGCGCGCCGAGCGCGCGGCCGGCTTGCGGGCGAACCAGTAGGCGCAGCCAGGCCTTGAGGAACTCGATGTGTACCGCCTCCGCCGGTAACTGCAGCGGGTTGAAGCCCGTCGCCGCTCCCTGGCTGAGCGCCAGATACTCCCCGCCCAGCGCGCGGACGAGAATCTCCAGTCCCCGATCCTTGTCGAAAATGATCTGCGTTGCGCCCTGCCGCTCCAGCATGACCACCAGAAAGCCGATGAATACGGTTTTCCCAGAGCCCGTGGGTCCGCAGATGAAGGTATGCCCGGTGTCCTTGCGGCCGCCCCCGTCGGCGTCCGCGGGATCGCTCGCGTGCAACGAGAAGTAATACGGCGAGCAGGCGCGCGTGCACAACAATGTGAGCGCTTCCCCCCAGTGATTGCCCGTGGCGCGGCCAAGAGGATAGTTGTGAAAGGGTGCCATGGCAGCGAAGTTGCGCGATGTGATGGGTGCCTTGCGCGGACGCATGGCGAAGTTCCCGGGAAGCTGGGCCCAGAACGCCGGCTCGAGGGCCAGATCCTCGCGCGCCACCGCCATGCCGGTATCGGCCAGGAGACTGCGGGCGACGGCGACACGATCATTGAGCGTCTGCAGTCGCGCCGAGCTCCTCACATCGGCGCCGTCCGCGTCGACCTCGGCGAGCACCTGCAGTGAGAAATGGTGATCACCCATCACGAACTCATTGCTCGTCAGCGCATCGAGAGCGGTCTTAAGCTGCGTTGCCTGCGAGACCGCGAAGTCTCCGGCGTTTGCCATGCGGTGTAGCTGCCGTTGCAACAGTCCCTGCGCCGTGGCCTTCGTCAGAAACGTGAAGGACTGGGTGAGCAACAGCGGAAACGGCGCCGACAGCAGCCGGTTGTACATGCCTGCGACGCTCGGGGTCGGGTACTCCTTGATGCCGAGCATGGCGCCCACGCGCGTCGCCGCCGGCAGGCGGTATTCGATAGCCTCGGTACCGAAAAGCAGCCGCGTGGTCGCGAGCGCCTCGTTCAGCGGCCCGCGCGGCAACGGCACGCGCCGCATTTCCCCGTTTATCAAAACCGCTAGGTACTCGAGCAGCGCTGAGCACCAGCGGCCGCCGTTGCGGTAGGTGCCGAGCGATTCCGGATCGTAGCGGGCGAGGGACGCCCGGAGCGTCTGCGCGAGCTTGGCGCAGTTGTCCAGCGCCTCGATCATGTCGTCGCCCGCACCGCCGTGGCGGCGGTTGCGGGCGAGCGCTCGCGATACCAGGCCCTGCATGACCCCGACGGCGGGCCTGAACACCAGCGCGAGATAGAGGTCATTGACCATGAGCGTCTCGGCCGCAAGGCGCTCGCCATAACGGCCGGCCAGAGAGGCCGCGAAGCCGGCACGCTGGTGCGGCACCGCTGCCGCAATGCGTTCACGGCGGCGGATCGTGTGGCACCACAACGCAACGCTCGGGCAGGCGAGATTGCGCCATAGCACATTCAGACGTTCGTGCCAGTTGTTGAGCTGATCGTCGTCGGCGCTCTCGAAGCTCGCGCCTCCGAGTCGGAATACCTGCAGGTAATCGCCGAACACGGTGGTCACGACGGTGGGGGAGACATGAGCCGCGTAGGGAATGTGCTCGGCAGCGGTTCGCTCCCGATGAACCGCCGCCTGGGCGACGGCCGTCACCGCCGGGTCCCCCGGCTGCTGCGGCCATCGGCGGCGATGGCCGCGACCTCACGGCGCAGGCCGGACCGCCGCGGCAGATCCAACGCCAGTGGGCTGTAGCTGCTCGCCTTCCAATGCCACAGATTCGCAAGCGCCGCGGGTAGACGGGTCCGCCCCCACAGTAAGAGCAGATCGAAGAACCGCGGATCGCGCGCGCACAGCAGCGCGCACACGCCGTGAACCGGCACGCACACCATCAGGGTGAGGAGGTTCTTGGTCAGCAGGAACGACTCCATTGTAAAGACCAGATTGCAGAGCAGAGCCGCGTAGGTGACGCCCCAGCGCATCGGAGGCCTCGTTGCCCCTACGAACAGCTGATCGGCGACCAGCCCGGCATTGCGACTGCCCACGGGCTCACACCCCGAACATGCCGCGCACCCACGAAACAATCTGCGGCGCGCCGAAGGCGATTGCGATCCCGAGAATCGCGCCCAGGCACCACCCCCAGGACATTCGGTTCGCCATTGCCATGGCTCCGAGCACCATGATGAGAATGACTGCGATGGGTGTGAGCCATGCCAAAATGTTTGTCTGTAGAGCCGTGGCGCCCGTGAGGAACGGGGAGGTCTGCGCCTGCGCGACCATCGGCAAACACCCGGAGAGGGCGGCCGTCAGGGGCGACAGCAGTCCAACGGCGACATTGCTGCGACGAGCTTGCATGTAAACCTCCGCTGTGGCTTGGGTCAGCTCTCGTTGACCGCGTGCGCCGATGACTTGCCGCGGACCGAGTCCTCGCTCTTGCGCGCTTCGAGCTCCTCGCGCTTCACTTTGCCGGGCGCCCCGAATCTGAATCCCTGAACGATGAAGGAGTGGTCGTACTGTTTCTCCCCCTGCTCGTCAGTCCAGTTGCTCGAGCGTACACGCGCCTCGACGATCAGCTGGTCGCCCTTGCGGGCATTGCGGGCGATTGCTTCTCCCATGGCGCCGAAGGCCACGAACCACAGACTGGTCACAACTTCGCGAGCCGCCCCTTCCTCGTCCTTGCCCGCGTAGTCGTTACCCACCAGACACAGGCGCGCATAGCTCTTGTCTCCCTTGGATACGAGCTCCGGGTTGCGAGCGAGATTGCCGACGGCGGTGAGCGTAAAACTGTTCATCGCGAATACTCCTCAAGAGACGTGTTGGTATGGAGGACTTCGCGGCACAGTGTATCGAGCGCGCGTTTCTTGGGAATTGTGTTTGCCTGCCTGTTCACGCAGAAACACTTCGGCCACACCTCGGCGGCGCGGAACTCGTGTATCGTCTGGTCACTGCCCGGAAGAGTGGAGCACTGCTATGCCATTCGCCGATGCGACATCCAGCGATGGAACCGTCGAGGAGTGCCTGGACGAGATCAACGACTTCATCGCGGGTCTTTCGCGCTACTCGCCGACGGTGCTGGCGGTCGCGCTGCGCGTGCACCTCGAGGCACTCTTGCAGGCGCTGCTTGAAGGGAATCTGTGTACACGCGAGGAAGTGCGCGAATTCTGCCGCGAGCTCGAGCGCGAAGCGTTGCAGGGCGAGAGCTGATCGAGAGCCGGCCGCAACCGCGGTCTGTCTTCGACACCGTCCTCGCGCAGAAAAGCCGCTATAGCGCCGTGGCGAAGTCGAAGGCCGCCGTCCCGGTCGAAGGCATCACACGCGCCATCCTCGTGCTGCGCGGCCAGCGCGTCATCCTCGATCGGGAGCTCGCCGCGCTCTATGACGTCACCACCAAGCGCCCGAACGAGCAGGTCAAGCGCAACGCCGAACGGTTCCCAGTGGATTTCATGTTCCGCCTCTCGCGCGCCGAGACTGACGTACTGAACCGGTCGCAATTTGCGACCGGTTCCCAGAAGCACCGCGACCCGAGATTTCCGCCCTACGCCTTCACCGAGCACGGCGCCATTCAGGCCGCCAACGTGCTCAACTCCCCACGCGCCATCACCATGGGTGTTCACGTCGTGCGTGCCTTCGTGCGACTGCGGGAGATCCTCGCCTCGAACAAGGATCTCGCCCGCAAGCTCGTTGCGCTCGAGCGCTCGCTTCTTGCCCTGGACCTGAAGACCCGGCGGCAGTTCAAGGAAGTCTACGATGCCATCCGCGCCCTGATGGACACGCCGGCACCGAAGCGCCGCGGCATCGGCTTCACCGCCGACATGGAGGAGAAGTCTTAGCGCATAGAACTCGGTGCGTGTGTCGTGATGTGCCTACGACAGGGTTCGAAGGTTACCGAACCCATTGCTCTGTTTTCCGATCTACCTCGACTCACGACTTGCTGTGCGCCTTAGGCCCCAGGCTAGGCGTTTCAATGCCAAACTGCTCCGCGTACTCGGCATTCAGTCGCTGCCAGCCGACTTTCATGGCATCGCCCCCGACGATGCGTCCGATGGGTTGACCGGCGAGAAAGCGATCCAGCACATCGAAAGAGATGTGCCAGCCGGCGGCACCCATCGAGATGAAGCGGCGATCGATGCTGTGCCACAGCTTCAGGCGCGTGCCGCCACCAAAGGCTTCGAGTTCCCAGCGGGTATCGCTGTACTCGAGCACCCTGGGAGCATCGGCTCGCGTTACTGTTGTTTCGATCGGCTTGGGCGTTCCCGCCCAGGTGAGCTGCACCGTTCCAACCGCACCCAGGCTCCGATCGACGTCAAAGGGCGCCCACTCGCGCAATTGCGCCGGGTCGGTAAGTGCCTGCCAGACTTTTTCCGGCGATTGCCGCAGTTCTCTGACGAGAATGAGCGTCCACTTCTCTCCTTCCTTTCGTACCTCTGCCACCCTGGCGGGACCCGGTGTGTACTGCTCGTGCTCGGTCATCGATTTCTCCTGGATTTCCGTTTCGTCAGTGTTGATTGGTCCATGCGGTCAAGGTGGCGCTCGAGAGCATCCAGGTGAGCGGACCAGAACCGGCGAAAGGGAGCGAGCCAGGCATCCAGCTCCCGAAGCGGCTCGGGTTTCAGCCGGTAGAGACGGCGCTGTGCGTCTACGGTGCATTCCACGAAACCGGCTTCGCGCAACACCCGCAGGTGCTTTGATACGCTTGGCTGAGGCATACGAAGTCGACGCTCGATCTCACCAACCGACTGTTGTGAGGAGACGAGGAGGCTCAATATGGCGCGGCGGTTCGGCTCCGCAATGATTTCGAAGACAGATTCCATGCTCTTAATATACTCTAAATTGTATATACTTGCAAATGCATATAGAGATCAGGAACACGCGGGAACGCTGGTCCGTTTGGCTAAGTCCTCAGCCCCGCCGGTAGTAGAGCACCACGACGCCGCTGCCGAGGACGCGCGTGTCGGTGAGCTTCATCGGGATGCGCTCGCGGATCGACTTGAAGAGCGGCCGGCCGGCGCCGAGCACGACGGGGTTGAGGATCACGCGGTACTCGTCGATCAGATTCGCCTGCAGCAGCGATGAGGCGAGGCTGGCGCTGCCGAGGATCACGAGGTCCTTGCCGGGGTGCTCCTTCAGCTTCGCCACCTCCGCGGTGGCCTCCCCTCGCACCAGGCGCGAGTTGCTCCATTCCGCAGCGGTGAGCGTCCGGGAAAACACTATTTTCGGCAGGCTGTTCATCCGGTCCGCGATCTCATCGCGCGGCGCGCTCGGCCAGTAGCCGGCCATGTGCAGGTAGGTCAGGCGCCCGAAGAGGATTGCATCGACGCCGCGCAGCATCTCGCGCGCATAGCCGAAAAACTCCTCCTCGACGACCGGCCAGTCGAGCTCGTGGTTCGCTCCCTCGGAGAAACCATCGAGCGACATCAGATTCGAGACAAAGAGCCGTCGCATCTGCCCGGTGCCCCTGAGCCCACTCTGCTAGCGCGTAACGCGCTCGCGCGAACGGTCGGCGCGCGGCGATTCCTCGCGCGGGGAGCTCGGGGAGCTCTGCGGCCTCGGCGGCGGCGCGGCGCGTGCCGGTGCACGGCTCGCGTAGCTTGCCGCGTGCTGCTGCGGCTCCTCCCGCGGGGCTGGGGTCGGCGCCGGATAATTCGGCCGGTAGATGGGTGCGGTGCGGGCGTGCGTCGGATCGTCGGAAGCGTAAGAGCGCTGCGGCGTCGAGGGCCGCCGGTCGCTGCGCACCTGCGAGATGAGCTCGGAGGGTGTCGTCTCGTCGCTGTAGATCGGGTTGTAGGTGGTGGTGCGCCGCGCCGGGGGCAGGCGGCTCTGCTGCAACGCGCGCTCGCGATCGACCAGACTCGGGGTCCCGTTGTCTGCCGTGCCCGCCGTCGGCTGCATTGGGCGTGTTTGTGCGAACGTTGCGCCCGGGCCGGACGCGCCGCGGGCCGCGATGCCCGCGCCGACCATGCGCACGGGCATTGCCTCCGTCGACTCGAGTTTCGCAAGCTGCGCGCGAGCGAGCGGCCGGCCGCCGTTGGCGCTGATGGCGGCGAGCTGCGCCGCGAATGCCGCGGGCGGACGCGGCGGCAGCGTGTGCGCCACCACCGGCCGGTTGAAGAGCGCCGCCGGCGGGTGCGTAGCGCGACGGCCCCCTGCTCCGAGCACGCTCTGGCGCGCCGGCGCGATGGCCGGTGCCGCCGCCGCGACGGGAAGCGCCGCGATCGCCGTCGCATTCGCGCGCAGATTGTGGCCGGCGACCCGCTGCCCGGAAGTGAGCACGCTCTCGGGCACCTGCGTGACCGCCGCCGCCGTGCGATTCAGGTAGCTCGTGTTCGTGACCCGGCTCTGCGCCGCGTAGGTGATGCCGGCGCTGTTGGTGATCGTGGTGTTGCTGGTGTTGACGTTGCGCAGGTACACGTCGCTCACCGGATAGGCTGGCATGTAGAGCTCGCGCGGCCCGAGCGGGAACCAGCCGACGCTCGCGCCTCGGGGCTCCCTCGCCCAGCCGACCAGCGCCGGCGAGTAGAGCGGCCTCACGCCGTGCGGGCCGGGCACCCAGCACCAGGCGCCGTTCAGAAACGCCCAGCGGCCGTAGTGAAACGGCGCATAGCCCCAGGGCGCATCGTCCACCCAGGTCCAGCCCCACGGCGCCACCCACACCCACTGCCCGAAGCGGTACGGCGTCCAGCCGGCAGGAATCACCAGCGGCGTCCACACGTAGCCGTACTGCGGGGTGTCCTGCCAGCTGCCGTTGTCGTCCAGGTCCTGGGTTCCCGGAACGTCGTCGGCCACGTACTGGAGCGAGGGCGACTCGGCAAGCTGCTCATCGCGCGTCGCCGACCAGCTGTCGAGATCGTCCGGCGGCCCGAGTGCTCCGCCGCTCATCGCCAGCTGCGTGGTGCCCCTGAACATCATCATCTGCTGCGTCTGCACGGGCAGCGACTGCGCGCCGCTCATCGCGATCGCCAGCCCGTCGGTCACCTTGACGACGGTGCTATCGCCGGTGCCGTTCACCTCGACGCGATACACGCCCGGCTGCTGCAGCGACAGCGCAAGGTTCGGCGTGTCGACCTCGTATCTCTGCTGATCGCCCATCTCGCGCACGTGCACGATGAGGGTGCCGGCGACGACCTGCATCTGCACCGTGTGATCATCGAGATTGGTGAACGAGAAGCCGGTCGTCTCACCCATGCGGACCACGACCGCGCCCGCGTCGAGTTCCGCCACACCGCCCTCGTCGGTCCAGACCCGGTCGCCGGTCGTGAGCGGCCGGTTGAGGTCGGCCGCAGTCCACTCATCGACCCCGGCGGGCTGGAGCGACACCGGACCTTCGAGATAACTCAGGCGCGCGGCGCGCCCCGGCGGATCGGCATCGTCTGCCGCTGCGACGCCCGCGGCACAGAGCCATACGAGCACCGCGAGCGCGAACGGTCCGCGTGCGCCGACCCGAATCTCCATGCGTGCCTGCTCCACTCGTGCCTGCTCAAGTTCGCGCCGTCGTTGGCCGTCGAACTGTCGTTAGTCTACCGCCGGTGAATCTCAAGGAATGTAAGGCATGGCCGCGCGGCCGCAGCCCGCGCCGACTTGCCTTACCCCTCTAATAGACGAAAACGAAGACCGGCGACGAGGCGACGCCGTTCGCAACCACCTGCAGAAGGCCGGGGCCCCGCTCCTGTGCGGCGGGCACGTCGAAATGCGTCGACACCACCCGATCCGATGCCACCGCCATGCTGCTGTGATCATGCGTGCGGCTGTAGAAGACATGGGAGGTCTTCAGGTTTGTAATTCGCACCAGAGGGAAATTCGTCGCCGCCTGCACGTCATCGCCGTAGAAGGCCCCCTGAGTGACACCATTGAAGCCAACTCCGTAGATCTCATAAGAGCCGCCTCGGGAGAGCACCTGGGGCGCATCGAGGATCACCGGCGCGATCCGGCGCTGGAACTCTCGGTCCTCCGGGGCGATGGTTGGATTGTAGAGCTCGATGTCGCCCGAAAAATCCGTGAACAGGATCTGTCCGGTGGGCAGCACGAGCATGTTGCCGTAGTAGGATCCGTCGACCGGCGCGTTCGGAGGTCCCGGCACCTGGCTCAGATGCCTTCCGTCCCACTCGAAGAAAAATGAGGGTGGGTTGCCATATTCGGGGCTCGCCATCATGAGCACCTTGTCGTTGGGCTCCCACGAGGCCGGACCGTCCGCAATGTTGAGATCTTTCACGCCGTCGACTTCCGGGAACACCGGGCCGGGGCGCCACACATCGCTACGCACATCGTAGATCGCCGTGTTGCCTGACTCCGTCGGACAGGTATCGGAGCCCATGTAATACACCGTACCGTCCGCGCGCAGCACGCCGGGGCCGAGCTCGAACGTCGGCGTGGGTGGAGCCGCGCTCAACTCACCGCAGGTTAGACCCGAGTCCCAGAGCTGCACGATGGTGCTGCCGGCGCTGTGCCACCGGCCGGTCGCCGGATTGTAGAGCTCGGAGTTGGTGCCGGTCGGCATGTAGGGGAAGCCCGCTATCGGGACGTATGCGTCAACCGCGAGCACTTCCCCGTCGGGCAGCAGATTCCAGCCCTCCTCGTCGTTCGGGTCGTACTTGCCAGCTCCCGTCGGAGTCCACGTCAAGGTCTTCGGGTCGAGCAAGGCCGACTGAAATGTGCAGCAATCCGCCTGCATGTAGGTCCCGTTCGCGAGCACGACGCTCTGAGCATCGCCGATCGTCTGCCCATAAACAGGTGGAGGACCAGCCAGGACCTCGATGACGCTGAAGAACGGTGGTGGGGCTACGGACTTCCACGCGTTGGTCAGAGGATCGTAGATGGCCCCCTGGGCAGTCCAGATCGGGTTAAAGAAGTTGTATTCCCCACCCATGATGATCACGCGCCCGTCGGGCAGCACGGCGGACGAATGGTAGAGCGGTGCGTAGCCCGAGGGGAGCGAAGCGATCTGGGTCCAAGTTCCGTTGGCGTAGCTGCCCGTGTTGTCCGGAGTCAAACGCCACCAGTCCTGGCAGCCTGCATCCTGCACGATGACCGTGCCGTCGGTCAGCAGCAGCGGGTTGCCGGCGCCCGGGAAACCCCCATTGCAGCTGTTGGAGGTAAAGGGAGGCTGATTGTTGAGTGGTTGCCACGGCGAGGCGGTCGAGGAGCTCGCGGAAACGGCAGGCGCTGCAGCGGCGGCGATCCGCGGCCCACGCGGTGGCACAGGGGTGAGCCGGGGGAGGAACGTCTGTCCGTCGGCAACGCCGAAGCAAACCAGCGCCGCACACGAACCGGTGATCTTCATCCACGTTACGGATCTCATGGAGACTCCCTCTTCGTTGTTGGACGGGCGAGCGAGACCGGTCGAATCGCGATCTTATATGACTGTCGGCGGCTTCGTGAGGTTCTGGGACGCTGCGATGCAGCTTGCATTCGCGGCTGCATCACTCCGCTGCCCCTGACCCGTCGCGGTAAAGATCCAGCTCATGTCTCGTCCAGCGGCAAAACTCACAGCGTGCCGGTAAGCCCCGCACCCGTCTCGCCGAGCACGCGACACTGCTGGGGCAGGCGCTGCGCCAGGAAGTCGATCAGCGCGCGTACCGCGGGCAGGAGTCCCCGGCGGGTCGGAAACACGATGTGCACGATGCCCTGCGGTGTGTTCCATTCGGGCAGCACGCGCTCGAGCGTTCCGCTGGCCAGATCGGCGTGCACTACCGACTCCGGCAGCCGCGCGATGCCAAGGCCCGCGAGCGCGGCCGTGCGCAGCACCACAAAGTCGTCGCACGCCAGGCGCGGGGTGTGCTCGACGCGCTCGCTGCGGCCGCCCGGACCCTGAAGCACCCACGCCTGCCGCCCAGGCTCGTTCTCCTGGTCGAGGATCTCGGCTTTCGCGAGCTGCGCGGGGTCCGTGGGGCGCCCGGCACGCGCGAGATACGCGGGACTCGCCACCAGGAACTGATCCGACTCGCCGAAACTGCGCATGACGAGGCCGTCCTCGCCGCTCGGCTGCGAGCGCACCCGCAGCGCCAGGTCAAAGCCCTCGGCGAGCACGTCCACGCGCCGGTTGCTGACATGCAGCTGCAGCCGCACGCTCGGGTACTTCGCGAGGAATGCCGGCAGGTGAGCGGCGAGTCCCCACTGCGCGATCGCCACCGGGCAGCTCACGCGTATCGTGCCGCGCGGCTCGGCGCGCGCGAATTCGACCGCCTCGAGTGCCGCGTCGGCCTCCGCCAGCATCGCGATCGCGTGCCGGTAGACCTCCTGACCGACCTCGGTCACCGCGAAGCGCCGCGTCGAGCGGTTCACCAGGCGCACATTGAGCTTCGTCTCGAGGGCGGCGACATGGCGCGAAAGGCGCGACTTGGGGATGTCGAGCGCACGGGCGGCGCGCGCATAACCCCCGTGCTCGACCACCTGGGTGAAGTAATAAAGGCCCTCGAGCGGCTGCATGGCATTCTCTCTGTAGTTCTATTTTTGGAACAAAATGTTCCAATAAGCTTGGATTCACATCAACTGTTCCAAATAATAGTATCTGCAGCAGCCAGAGAGATCAACGGGAGAGGCCCATGAAGCTGCTGCACATCGATTCGAGCATCCTCGGAGAAAACTCGGCGAGCCGCGCGCTCACAGGCGAGATCGTGGCCCGCTTTCGGACGGCGCGGCCGGACACCGAGGTCACTTACCTCGATCTTGCCGCCGAGGAGCTGCCCCACTTTTCCCAGCGCTCGCTCACCAAGGCGGACGAGCTCGATGCCGCGCGCGATGAGCAGGCACTGACCCAGTTCCTCGCGGCCGACGTCGTCGTCATCGGCGCGCCCATGTACAACTTCACGATCCCGTCCCAGCTCAAGGCGTGGATCGATCGCATCGTGATCAAGGGAAGGACTTTCCGCTATGGACCCAAGGGACCCGAGGGACTGGCCGGGGACAAGCAGGTCATCGTGGCCATCTCGCGCGGGGGCATCTACCCGGCGGGCGCGCCGGCCGAGTTCGCTGAGTCGTACCTCGGGCAGCTGTTCGGATTTCTCGGCGTGCGCGACCTGACCTTCGTGCGCGCGGAGGGACTCGCGGTCTCCCCGGAGCATCGGGCGGCGGGTTTGGAGGCTGCGCGGGCGGCGATCCCGCTGCCGGAGGCGCTCGCGGCGTAGGGAGCGCGCGCTTGACTTTTCGCTCTGTGAGCCGCATTTCGGGCTCTTATGGAGGCGCCATGAATGCTACTGACTCTGCTCCCACCGCGGTGCGCACCGTACAGCGCGTGGTGAAAGGCATGCCGACGTCCGACGGCGCGGGAGTGAAGCTCACGCGCGTGATCGGTCAGCCGCAGCTGCCGGATCTCGATCCTTTCCTGATGCTCGATGAGTTCGGCACCGACAAGGCGGAAGACTACATCGCCGGATTTCCGGACCATCCGCATCGAGGCTTCGAGACTGTCACCTACATGCTCGACGGCCGCATGCGCCATCGCGACAATCACGGCAACGAGGGCGTGCTGGTTCCCGGGAGCGTGCAGTGGATGACCGCGGGCCGCGGGCTGGTGCACTCGGAGATGCCTGAGCAGCAGGCGGGCCGCATGCGCGGCTTCCAGCTGTGGCTGAACCTGCCGGCGCGCGACAAGATGACGGCGCCGAAGTACCAGGAGTTTGGCCCCGAGCGCATCCCGAATGCAGCGCCGGCGGCGGGCGTGGCGGTGAAGGTGATCGCCGGGCGCGTGGCGGATGTCGCCGGCCCCATCTCGCAACCCGCCACCGACCCGACCTATCTCGATCTGTCGATCGAGCCGCGGGCCGTGTTCGTGCAGTCGATTGTGGCGGACCACGCCGCGTTCCTGTACGTCTATGAGGGTGCGGTCCGGGTCGGATCCGGCACCGCGGCGCGCACGATCGGCGCGCACGAGCTCGCCGTGCTCGGCGAGGGCGAGGAGATCCGTATCGAAGGTGAGGAAGCCGGCGCCGACGGCCGGACGGCACGCGCGATCCTGGTCGCGGGACGCCCGCTCAGGGAGCCGGTTGCCAAGTACGGGCCGTTCGTGATGAACACGAACGCCGAGCTGCACCAGGCGTTCCTCGACTACCAGACCGGGAAATTCTGACCGCCCGGAGAGCGCGGGCACGCTCGGGTCGCCGCCATCGCGCGGATGCTGCGCGTGCGGGGCCCGACGGCGTGCTCAGGGAAGCGGCTCGAAACCGTAACGCGCAAAGATCTGCCGCGCAGCGGCCGACCTGAGGAAGGCGGCGAACTGCGCGGCAGCGGGCCCTGCGTTGGCGGTGAGCGCCGCGGGGTAGATGATCGGCGGGTGGCTGTCGGCCGGGAAAGTGTCCACGGTCCGCACACGCCGGTCGGCGAGCGCGTCGGTGCGGTAGACGATGCCGAGCGGTACTTCGCCGCGCGCTACGTACTCGAGCGCGGCGCGCACATTCTCGGCGCGCACCAGCCGCGCCGCCACCTGATCCCAGAGTCCCAGCTTCGTCAGCGCGGCGCGCGCATAGCGTCCGGCGGGCACGGAGTCCGGATCACCGACCGCAACACGCCCTGTGCCGATCGCCGCCGCGATATCGGCTCCAGGGACGAGGTGCAGCTCGACCCGGCTGTCCGCGGGCGCAATCAGCACCAGGCGGTTTCCGAGCAGGTCGTGTCGCGAGCCGGCCTTGAGCAGACCGTGCTGTGCGAGGTAGTCCATCCACTCCGGGTCCGCGGAGACAAACACCTCGGCAGGCGCGCCCGCCTCGATCTGCTTGGCGAGCACCCCGCTCGAGGCGAACGAGGTTTTGACATCGACGCCGGTGCGCTCGCCGAAAACGCGCGCGGCCTCGCCGAGTGCGTCGGTGAGCGAGGCCGCACCGTACACGAGGAGGCTCGCGCCCGCCGTGGCGCCGCCCGCCGTGGGGCCCGCAGCGCCGCCGGCCGCGGCGGTGCCCGAGACTGCCAGCGCAGCGAACAGCCAACCCGCCGCCCGCGCGGCAAGCAGCGCGAGCGGGCGTCGGCTACCGTCGCGGCATTTCACGGGATTTCCCTCCATCAGGACCATTGTCCGCTGCTGGCCCGTGCGAGCGCCTTTGCGCCACGCTGCAACATGAGCGCTGCACTCCTGTCAAGATAGCGCGTCGCAGCCCCTCGTCTGGGCCTGCTTCTCTGCCGGGGGCATGCGTGTGAGTGATAGTAACCGGCTGAAGTGCTACCTGCGCCTACCGTAAGGCGTCGCGCCCGAGTGCACAATGAGCGCATGCACTGGCGGCCGCCGCCTCCATGGGCCCCGGGATTCCATGCCGCGCGACAGGCAGCGGCCGCGCAGCTGCTCGTTCTGTTGCTGCTCCCCGCACTCGCGCCGGCTGCGGACGCCCCCCCGGCCGCGACGGCCACCGGCGCCAACCCCGCCCTGCCGGGCACCGAGCCCGGGCAGTTGCCCGAGGGCGTCCCGCCGGCACAGACCCCGGGACTGCCGACCGATGCTGAGCTCGAAGCCGCGCACGCCGTGGTGGGCAACATCCTCGTCGATAACCAGAACATCTTCGATCTGAGCAATCCTAAGGACAACGTGCCGCTGTTTCGCCTGGCGAACCGCCTGCACGCCAAGACCAAGCCGAGCACGATCCGCGGGCAGCTGCTGTTCAAGACCGGCGACCGCTACAACCGGCGGCTGCTGGACGAGAGCGAGCGCATCCTGCGTGCCGACAGCTACTTCTACGATGCCTGGATCCGTCCCATCGCCTATCGCGACGGCAAGGTCGACATCCGCGTCACCACCAAGGACGTCTGGACGCTCAATCCCGGCTTCAACTACAGCCGCTCCGGCGGCACCAACACCACCGGCGAGCAGCTCGAGGAGATCAACACCCTGGGCACCGGCACCGACCTGCGCGTGCTGCACCAGTCCAGCATCGATCGCACCGAGACGCTGTTCTCGGCGACCAACTTGCATGCGTTCGACACCTGGACACAGGTCAGCGTGGCCTACGGCGACCTGAGCGACGGGTATGCGCACGACTATCTCGTCAACTACCCGTTCTATTCGCTCAACAGCCACTGGGCCGCCGGCAGCAACGGCAACAATGACCTACAGACCGACTCGCTCTACGACCGCGGCAACATCATCGACCAGTTCAGCGACCAGCATAACTACGTGCAAATCTACGGCGGCTGGTCGCCGGGACTGCAGAACGGCTGGGTACAGCGCTGGCAGACGGGAGTCACCTATATCGAGGACCGCTTCGCCCCGGTGTCCACTTGGACGGGTGTCACGACGCTGCCGGGGGACCGCGAGTTCGTCTACCCGTGGCTTCAATACACCCTGATCCAGGACGATTACCTGCGGCTCTACAACCACGATCAGATCCAGCGCACCGAGGACTTCTACGTCGGCACGACCGCGACGGTGCAGGTGGGTTATGCGCCCGAGGTGTTCGGCTCGACCCGCGATGCGGTCATGTTCCTGAGCTCGGCGGCCAAGGGGTTCCGCAACGGCGGCAGCACGCTCTTGCTGCAGGGCGACTTCTCCGGGCGCCTGGAGGGCAGCCAGCTCGACAACGGGCTGGCGGATGTCTACGTGAAGTACTACGTCGAGCAGAGCAAGAACTGGCTCTTCTACAGCAGCCTCGTCGGCTCCAAGGGCTGGCGGTTGGATTTCGACAACCAGCTGCTGCTCGGGGGTGACAACGGCCTGCGGGGCTACCCGCTGCGCTTCCAGGACGGCACCGCGCGGACGCTGTTCAGCGTCGAGCAGCGCTACTTCACCGACTGGTATCTGTTTCGCCTCGTCCGGGCAGGCGCCGCGATCTTCTTCGACGCCGGACGCACCTGGGGCCAGCCGCAGCTGGCCGAGCCCTCGCTCGGGCTACTGAAGGACGCCGGCTTCGGCCTGCGCTTTGGCAACGCGCGCTCGGGGCTCGGCAACGTCATCCACGTCGACCTCGCCTTCCCACTCAACGCGGGCATGGGAATCCCCAAGGTGCAGTTCGTCGTGCAGACGGAACAGACCTTCTAGCGCTTCGGTCCGCCGCCGTGCGGCGGCGTGGTGCCGGCGTTCGGCGTTGTGCCAGCTGCGGGTCTGGGTGGCGCGGCGGCAGTGGGTCTGGCTGGCGCGCCGGGGGCAGTGGGTCGGGCCGGTGCGCCCGGGGCGGGTCTCGGCGTGACGGGCACGGCGGTCTTCGAGCCACCGTTCGCCGCCGGTGCCTGCGGCGGCAGTACTTCCACCGACAGCATGAAGGTGCGCTTCTCGGTGCTTTGCAGCGCCCCGACGCTCACCACCTGGCGCGTCACTTCCTCGCCGCGGTCGTTGCGCACGGCGATCACCACGAAGTACTCCCACGGGTCCTCGAGAGGCGGGTGCTGGATCACGCCCTCGACGCGCAGCGCCGAAGTCGCCGCCACCTGACGCTTCGCCGCTTCCTGGTCGAAGCGCAGGTGGTGCAGGCAACCGGGACAGATGCTCAGGCTCTCGAGGATCGTCGCCTTGCAATGCGGACAGATACGCGTCTTGCCCGTGGCTACCGGGCGAGAGGCAACGTTCATGCGTTGCCGAAGCCCTTGGTCTCGGTCTTGACCCGGCCTTCGCCCTCGTAGCCGAACTCGACCTGGCCGCGCATGCGCGAACCGGCGGCGACCGTGAGCGATCCGGCCTTCACGTCGCCGTTGATCACCCCGGTCTCGAGCAGCTCGACGCGCTTGGCGTTCTCGATGTTGCCGATGAGCTCGCCGCCCACCCGCACGACGTTCGCCTTTACGTGCCCCTCGAGGCGCGCACCGGCCTCCAGGCTGACGTTGCCGTCCACCTGGACGTCACCCTTGAAGCGCCCGGCTATGTTCACATGGCCGCTGCCGGCAATCTTGCCTTCGATGGTGAGATCGGCGGAGATATGTGACTCCCTGGCCTCCCCACGCGCCGGCTGCGGCGCGGCCCGTCGGCCCAGGTCGGGGCTCAGCGGCGCGACGTTCGTCTTCTCAGGCTCACGCGGATGGGGCGTGCTGGCCACCCCGGCTGACGGTGCGTTGGCCGTCGGGGCGGTTCCGGTACTCGTCTCTTTCCAAAGCGCCATGAGTGTTCCCTGTAGGTGACTGAATGATGGAAATTACCTGCCGATCCGGCGCGCGACCAGTGTCTCCCCGAGCAGACAAACTGCGGTCGAGGTAGAGTTCACGCCCGTCGGACCCCCACACTCCCCAAGAGTACTCCGCCGACCGTGTCGTGAATATGCCGCGGCTCTCAATTGCCTTATGTCCACGCTAAGCTGGTGATGCCAGGAGCCTTAGCCGAGTGAGCCCCAAGACCGTTCACCTGATCGCCGCCGCCCGGCCGAACTTCATGAAGGTGGCGCCGCTCTACCACGCCCTCGCGGGCGAGGGCTGGTGCACACCGCGCATCGTGCACACCGGACAGCACTACGACGCGAACATGTCGGAGGCGTTCTTTGCGGACCTGCGGCTGCCGGAACCCGCTCACCACTTAGGGGTCGGCAGCGGCACGCACGCCGAGCAGACTGGCCGCACCATGATCGCCTACGAGGCGGTCTGCGAGCGCGAGCGCCCGGACGCCGTCGTAGTCGTCGGCGATGTCAATGCCACGGCCGCCTGTGCCCTGGTCGGGGCGAAGCTCGGCATCCTCGTGGCGCATCTCGAGGCGGGCCTGCGCAGCCGTGACCGTCGCATGCCCGAGGAGATCAACCGGCTGGTCACGGATGCCATCGCCGACCTGCTCTGGACCCCCTCGGCCGACGCCGATGCGAACCTGCTCGCCGAAGGAGTGCCGCGCGAGAAGATCGACTGCGTCGGCAACATCATGATTGACTCCTTCGAGATGCTGCGTGCGCGCATCGCGGCCGCGGACACCCGCCAGCGCCTGGGGCTCGCCGGACGCTCTTACGCAGTGGTGACGCTGCACCGACCCTCCAACGTCGACGCGCAGGACAAGCTCCGCGAGCTCCTCGCCTGCCTCGTTGCAGTGTCGCGCGAGCTCGCCGTGGTGTTCGCCGTTCATCCGCGCACGCGCCGGCGTCTCGAGGAGTTCGGGCTGCTCGAGGCCCTCGGCACCGCTCCCGGCATGCACCTCACCGCACCCCTGAGTTACGTCGAGTTCATGAGCCTCATCACCGGCTGCAGCCTCGCAATCACCGACTCGGGCGGCGTGCAGGAGGAAACGACCTACCTCGGCATCCCCTGCGCGACACTGCGCGAGAATACCGAGCGCCCTGTCACCATCACCGAAGGCACCAACCGTCTCATCGAGCCCGACGGGCTGGTCGCGGCCGCGCGCGCGGCGCTCGCCGGACAGTGGCCGAAGGGCAGGAAGCCGGCGCTCTGGGACGGGCATGCGGCCGAGCGGGCGGTGCGTAGCCTGCGGCGGCGGCTCTAGTCGGGACCTCACGCAGTCCGTTTGCGGACGCTACGATCGGCGCAGCCGGTCGAGGTCCTGCGTGAGCGATCGAACCTGCGACTTCAGGTCCGCGATGGCGCCGGCGAGAAACGGAATCAGGCGCTCGCAGGTCAGTCCCAGCTTGTCGGGATCAGACGCGTCGACGACCAGGCCGGGATCCAGGCCGCATTGCCGCAGAGCGCTCGCGACGTCCTGCGCGATCAGGCCGGCGTGCGCCTGCGCGGATCCCTGGGCGTCACCGTAGGCGCCGCCCTCACGACTGCTGCGATCCGCCAGCCGCAAGCTCACCGGCCGCAGGGCACTCACGACATCCAGGCAGTTGGCGAGCGGTGCGACATCGCGAATGTCGCGCCGATCGGTCATGGTGGTCCACGGCACCTGAATGTAGGCGTTCGCCAGAGCGGCGTCCCCGAATACAGCTTGGTGACTGCCCGCGAGTGTGTGTGGGCTCCAGGCCGTGCCGGCATTGCAGCCGACCGCGATGTTGCCATCGCCGTTCGCTCCGCACTGAGCGTTGCAGCCAATGACCGTATTGCGCGCGCCGCCGCTGATGGCCCGGGCGGCGCCCGCGCCCAGCGCGGTATTCTCCCCGCCGCTCGTGACCTCGCCGAGCGTGAGCGGGGAGTTGCCGATGGCGATGTTGGTGCCGAGGGCGCGCGCGCCGCGGCTGATGTGGATCCCGGAGGAGTACGGACCCAGGTAATAGGCATTGTCGGGCCGCAGGGAACCGTCGAAATGGAAGTCGTTGGTCGGTCCGAAGAAGGTGTTGCGTGCCGTTCCGCTGGTGTTGGTGCCGAAGTCCACGTCCATGCCGTTGCCCTCGAAGCGCGTGCCGAACCACTGCGTGTATTCGGTCCGTCCCGACAGCGCCACGCCAGTCCCGCAACTCTCCAGGTTGCCCCCCAGCCAGATGGAGCTCTCGCCGCTTACCCCGCTGTTGGGAGCCGCGACGTCGGTAAAGTGCACGCCGACCGAGTCGCGGTCGCCGTAGCTGTAGTCGCCAAGTGCACTGCAGTTGATGAATGTCTGACTCGTTGCCGGCGTAGCCAGATCGCTGAATTGAAAGCCGATGTGGAAATGCTCGGCGTAGACGTTCTGCAGCACATTAAGGAAGCAGCTCACCGACGAGCCGCCGCGGATGACGCAGCCCGTGTAGGAGAACGTGTGACCATCGCCCAGGAGTTGCACGTTCTCCACCCAGGCGCCGATGGTAGCCCGCAGCATCATCGCGGTCGTGTGCGGAACGTGCATGCGGATCATCAGCTGGCGCAGTCCGCAGCCGTAGGAGGTGCCGGTGTCGGAGTTGCCGAGCGTCACCGCGACGGCACCCGCCGAGTCGATCTGGTGCTCGAGGATCGTTGCGCCCGCGCCGTCGCCGCACAGCGTGACTGCGGAGGGCACGGCGAGCGGCGCGGTGATCCTGTAGGACTGCGCCGGAGCGTGGACCACACCGCCGTTGACGGCCGCGACGGATAAAGCCGCGCGGAACGCGCCGGTCATGTCGGTGACGCCCGGCTCGGCGTTGGTTGCGTACCGCAGCACATTGAGCGGCGGCCGCGTGCGATCGGCCGGCGTCACGCCGACACTCATCTCCGCTAAGGTTCGTTCATAAAGGGCGGCATTGCCCGGCTGGGCCTCGGCACCAGGCGAGGCCACCACTCCCGCCGCGGAGGCCAGCAGTGCCTTGGGAAACTCTCGTCGAAGCATGGCCGATCTCCGTACCGAAGATAGAGCGCCGATGGTACGGTAATCGGGCGGCAGCGAGCGCTGCGCAAGCGCAGGCCCGCGGCGGCTCTCAGCCGTCGATGAGCTCGAGGACCTCCGCGGTCTTCTCGCGCATCAAGGGCTCACTGCCGCGCGACTCGACGTTGAGCCGCACCAGCGGCTCGGTGTTTGAGCCGCGCAGGTTGAAGCGCCACTCGGCAAACTCGATTGACAGGCCGTCGGTGAGGTCGATCGCCTGCGCCTGCCGCTCGTACTGGGCCCGCACCCGCGCCAGGATCGAGTCGGCGTCGGTGGCAAGCTTGCGGTTGATCTCTCCGCTCGCCGGAAACAGCCGCATGCGCTCAGCGACCAGGGCCGAGAGCGGCTCACCCCGCTCGCTTAGCACCGCGAGCACCAGCAGCCACGGGATCATGCCGCTGTCGCAATAGGAGAAGCGCCGGAAGTAATGGTGCGCGCTCATCTCACCGCCGTACACGGCATCGACCTCGCGCATCTTCTGCTTGATGAACGCGTGTCCCGACTTGCATTGCACCGGCGTGCCACCTAGGCGGCGCACGATGTCGAGCGTGTTCCAGGTGAGTCGCGGGTCGTGCACGATGCGTGCGCCGGGCTCGGCCTCGAGGAACACCTCGGCCAGGAGTCCCACCAGGTAATAGCCCTCGATGAACTGACCGGTCTCGTCGAAGAAGAAACAGCGGTCGTAGTCCCCGTCCCAGGCGATGCCGACGTCGGCGCGCGCCCGGCGCACCACATCGGCGGTCGCCGCGCGGTTCTCTTCCAGCATCGGGTTCGGCACCCCGTTTGGGAAAGCGCCGTCGGGCTCATTGTTGACCTTGATGAACTCGAACGGCAGTTGCGACTCGAGCTGGTCGATGATCAGCCCGGCGCCGCCGTTGCCGGGATTGACGACTACCTTGAGGGGCTTCAGGCGGTCGCGGCTCACGTACCCGAGCAGGTGCTCGAGATACTTCGCGCGGATGTCGAGCGTGCGCTCGGTCCCGGGCTGCGCCGCCCGTGGCGGGAGCCGGCCGCTCTCGATGCGCGCGCGTATCTCATTCAGGCCCGTGTCGGCGCTGATCGGCCGGGCCTGCTCGCGCACCAGCTTCATGCCGTTGTAGTCGGGCGGATTGTGGCTGGCGGTCACCATGACGCCGCCGTCGAGCCGCTCGGCGAAGGTCGCGAAGTAGGCGCCCTCGGTGCCGCACAGACCGATGTCGAGCGCATCGACGCCCGAGTCGGTGAGCCCGCGCTTCACCGCCGCGGCCAGTTGCGGGGAGGACAGCCGGATGTCGTGACCCACGGCGACGCGCTTCGGTTGCGCGAAGGCGGCGAACGCGCGGCCGATGTCGTAGGCGAGGTTCTCGTTGATCTCGTCCGGAATGCGGCCGCGGATGTCGTAAGCCTTGAATGAATTGAGGTTGGTCACCGCTCTGGTCCTTCAGCTTGTGGTGCCCTTGCGGCCGTATTTGTCCTCGAGGCGCACGATGTCGTCCTCTCCGAGGTACGAGCCCGATTGTACCTCGATGATCTCCAGCGGGATCTTGCCCGGGTTTTCGATCCGGTGCTGCACTCCGATCGGGATGTAGGTCGACTGGTTCTCCTCGAGCAGGAACACCTCCTCGCCCCGGGTGATGCGCGCCGTGCCCGCCACCACCACCCAGTGCTCGGCACGGTGATGATGCAGCTGCAGCGACAGCGTGCTGCCCGGCTTGATCTTCAGGCGCTTCACCTGGAAGCGCTGGCCCTTCTCGAGACCGTCATAGCTGCCCCAGGGGCGGAACACCTCGCGGTGCAGTGAGTGCTCATAGCGGCCGGCTTCCTTCAGCTGCTGCACCAGCTTCTTTACGTCCTGCACGCGGCTGCGGGGCACGACCAGCACCGCGTCCTTGGTCTCGATCACCACGTGGTCCTCGAGTCCCACCGCCGCCACCAGCCGGCTCTCGGAATACAGGTAGCATCCGTGGCTGTCCGCGCTGACGACATCGCCGCGTGTCACGTTGCCGTGCGCATCGGCGGTGCTCGCCGCATGCAACGCCGCCCAGGAGCCGACGTCGCTCCAGCCGGCCTCGAGCGGCACCACCACCGCGTCCCGGGTCTTCTCCATCACGGCGTAGTCGATCGAGTCCGCCGGGCAGGCTTCGAACGCCTGCGCCGCGATGCGCGTGAACTCGAGATCGGCGCTCGCGTCGCGAAATGCCGCCTCGCACACGCGCGCCATCTCCGGTTGCAGCAGCGCCAGCTCCTTGAGGTAGCGTCGCGCGCGGAACAGGAACATGCCGCTGTTCCAGTAATAGTCGCCGGAATCGACATAGCCGCGAGCGGCCTGCGCGTCCGGCTTCTCGACGAAGCGCGCGATGCGGAACGCCGCGCCGTTCGCGGCGCCGCGCTGGATGTAGCCGTAGCCGGTCTCCGCGGCGGTGGGCACGACGCCGAAGGTCACCAGCAGGCCGTGCTCGGCGGCGGCGAGCCCGGTGTGCAGCGCCCGCTGGAACGCGGCGACGTCGCGGATCACGTGGTCCGCCGGCAGCACGATCAGTACCGGGTCCACCGCGTTGGCATCCGCCCCCAGCCCCTTGAGCGACGCCAGCGCCGCGAGCGCGATGGCCGGGGCGGTGTTGCGCCCGAATGGCTCGAGCACCAGCGCGCGCGGCTCGATCCTCAGCTGCCGCAGCTGCTCGGCGACCAGGAAGCGGTGTGCCTCGTTGCACACGATCACCGGCGGCGATGCCTCGAGCCCCTCCAGCCGCAGCAGTGTCTGCTGCAGCAGGGTGCGGGAGCCGATCAGCGGCAGCAGCTGCTTGGGATACAGCTCGCGCGACAGCGGCCAGAGTCGCGTTCCGGCGCCGCCCGAGAGAATGACTGGCGTAAGCATCGTGGGCGCTCCCTCAGGCGGGCCGCACTCAGTCGGCGGCGAGCGGCCTGCCGCGACCGATCGCGTAGTAGGTGAGCCCGAAGCGGCTCACTGTGGATGGGTCGTAGAGATTGCGTCCGTCGAAGATCACCGGGCTCTTGAGTATTTCCTTCAGGCGCTCGAAATCGGGACTGCGGAACTCCTGCCACTCGGTGACGATGGCGAGCGCATCGGCGCCCTCGGCCGCCTGGTAGGCGCTGCGGGCGAGCGCCAGGCCGGCACGGCCGGTGTAGATGCGCTGCGCGGCGTCGGCGGCCACCGGATCGTAGGCGCGTACCGCGGCGCCGGCCTCGAGCAGCAGGTCGATCAGCGTGCGCGCCGGGGCCTCGCGCATGTCGTCGGTGTTGGGTTTGAACGCCAGCCCCCACACCGCGATCGTGCGCCCCTTGAGCGCCCCGGCGAAGTGCCGCGACATCTTGCGAAACAACACCTGCTTCTGGCGGGCGTTGACCGACTCGACGGCGGCGAGGATCTCGGGCACGTGGCCCGCCTGGTGCGACGAGCGGATCAGCGCCTGCACATCCTTGGGGAAGCACGAGCCGCCGTAACCGGTGCCCGGGTAGATGAAGCTGTAACCAATGCGCGGATCCGAGCCAATGCCGATGCGCACCTTTTCGATGTCGGCGCCGACGCGCTCGGCGATGCTGGCGAGCTCGTTCATGAAGCTGATCTTGGTCGCGAGCATGGCGTTCGCGGCGTACTTGGTGAGCTCGGCCGAGCGCACGTCCATGACGATCAGGCGGTCGTGGTTGCGCGTGAACGGCTCATAGAGCGCGCGCACCAGCTCGGTGGTGCGGGGGTTGTCGGTGCCGACGACCACCCGGTCGGGCTTCATGAAGTCGGCAATCGCCGCGCCCTCCTTGAGGAACTCCGGGTTCGATACGACGTCGTACTCGCAGTTCGCGCCGCGCTCGGCGAGCGTCCGGTCGATCTCGGCGCGCACGCGGTCAGCGGTGCCCACCGGCACCGTCGACTTGGTGATGACGATGCAGTAGCGGCTCATGTGAGTGGCAATGGTGCGCGCGACCGCGAGCACATGGCTCAGGTCGGCGGAACCGTCCTCTCCCGGGGGCGTACCGACCGCGATCAGCTGGAACAGCCCGTGGCCCGCGCCGCGCACCGCGTCTGTGGTGAATTCGATGCGGCCGGCGTCGGCGTTGCGCTTGATGAGTGCCTCGAGTCCGGGCTCGTGAATCGGCACCTCGCCGCGCATCAGCCGCTCGATCTTGCCGGCGTCTACGTCCACGCACAGGACATGATTGCCCGCATCGGCCAGGCACGCTCCAGTGACCAGCCCCACGTAACCGGAGCCGAAGATGGTAACCCGCATGTCAGTGAATCTGGGCTAAGTTATTGAGCACAAAGGCAGGAGGTAGCAAGCGTAAAGCAATGCCTTGGGTCGGCTCAAGCGCGCCCTCGATTGCCCTTGGGCAGCGGCTTGCGGCACGCGGCACTCCATGCCGAGCCGGCACGGCGCCCGGCCATGCCCAGGATCCGTGATGACTGGCAGCACGCCCTTCATCACGCGCTCGGGGTGGCCAGACCGTAGTGGCGCAGCGTACGCATCAGTCCAGACCGCATGGGTGTCGTGGCGCGGAAGCCTATTTCCGCAGCCGCACGTGTCACGTCGAGGATGCTCACCGGGATATCCGCGCGCCTCAATTCCCCGGGCACAGAGCGGATTGGCCGCTCTATTGCCTGCTCTATCATGGCCACGACGTCCTGCAGAGAGTGCCCGACGCCTGAGCCGATATTCACAACCGACGGAGCTTCATGCTGACTGGCGAGACGGTCCAAAGCTTCGCTCACGTCGTCGATATAGAGGAAGTCGCGCACCGGCCGGCCGCCATCGCGCAGCAATATGGGTTCGTCGCTGAGGAGGTGGCCGATTGTCAGCGCGACGAACCCCTGCCGTCCGTACAGTCGCTGTCCTGGGCCGAACGGATTCGACAGTCTCGCGATGCGCACGTCCAGCCCATGGTGAAAACGGTGGAGTAACAAGTACTTCTCAATCGCCAACTTCTGAATGCCGTGCGAGCTGATAGGGTCGGTGACGGCGGTCTCAGCGATCGGTACTCGCGCCTGCAGTCCGTAAACGGACGATGAGGATGCGAACACCACCCTAGGAACGGCCAGCCGTCTGCACACCTCGAGAAATCGGAGCGTCGCGAAGATGTTGTCCGACAACTCGCGGCTCACGTCCACGTCCTCGTCGCCGGGCACGGTGCTCGAGATCAGGTGGAACGCCACGTCGGCGCCGGCGATGACCTGTTCAGCCGCGATCGGGTCGGCGAACTCTCCGCGAACCCAGCGTACACGCCCGGCGAGCTCCGCAGGCGCCTCATTGTGATCGAGGACGGCGACCGTCACACCGGCGTGAACGAGACGCTGGACGAGGTTCAAGCCGATGAAACCGGCCCCAAGCACCGCCGCTGTGCGCGTGCTGTCCATCATCGCAGCGCCGGGGTTGCGCGCGCAGCCGCCCCGGCTCGATTGCCCGCGGCAGGGCTAAGCGAGAGGGTTCTGTCCCTGAACAGGCTTGCCAGCCTCGGACAGACGGCGCTTGGCCGCAAAGTCGGCGACCTTGGCGGCGGCGCTGTGCGGCAGCACGGCCTTGCGAGTCCACACGTAGTCGCGAATCTCCACGTCCGCGTGGTACTCGGCAACCGCCTCGGCGAGGAGCGCCAGCGCCCGGTGGCAGTCGAAGCTGGCAAGCGCCACCAGGAAGTCGTTCAGGTACTCCTGCATGCGCGCCCAGGGGAGATGGTGCTCCATCGCGCGCATGATCATCGGGTGATCGGTGCCGGTGACATTCGTGCCGATCAGCAGCTCCTCGAAGAGCTTCTCCGCCGTACGCAGCCCCGTGTACTCGATCTCGATGTCGCCGTCCGGATTGGTTGCGTCCCGCACGGTGAGCCCCATGAGATTCACCAGGCGCCTCGCCAGATCGTCAATGCGCACCGGCCGGCCCATGTCGAGCACGAACACGTCGCCACCCTTGGCCATGGAGCCCGCCTGCAGTACCAGCTGCGCGGCCTCCGGGATCGTCATGAAGTAGCGGATCACGTCCGGGTGGGTCACCGTGACCGGGCCGCCGCGGCGGATCTGCTCCTGAAACAGCGGCACGACCGAACCCGAGGAGGCGAGCACGTTGCCGAAGCGCACCATGCAGAAACGCGTGTTGGTGGTGCGCTCCTGCAACGCCTGCAGCGCCAGCTCCGCCAGGCGCTTGGTAGCGCCCATGACGTTGGCCGGGTTCACGGCCTTGTCGGTCGACACCAGCACGAAGGTCTCGACGCCGGTCTCGAGCGCGGCTTCCGCGGTATACCAGGTGCTGATCACGTTGTTGTGGATGCCCTCCACTACGTTGTGCTCTACGATCGGCACGTGTTTGTAGGCGGCTGCGTGGTAGACGGTCTGCACGGCGAAGGTCGCGAACACCTCGCGCACCCGGTGCCGGTGATGTGCATTGCCGAGCAGCGGTACCACCTCGACCTCGAGCCGCTCCCGGGCCGCCACTTCATCGAGCTCACGCTGGATGGTGTACAGGGCGATCTCCGACATCTCGAACAACACCAGGCGCGTTGGACCCAGGCGGATGATCTGCCGGGACAGCTCCGCGCCGATCGAGCCGCCGGCACCGGTCACCAGCACGCACTTGCCGCGAATGCACGAGCCGAACAGCTTCGGTTTCGGTGGTACCGGGTCGCGCCCCAGCAGATCGCTGACGTCGACATCGCACAGCTCGCTGATCTGCGCCTTGCCGGAGATGAGGTCCGAGAGGTTCGGCAGCGACTGCACGTGCACCCCGAGTGGCTCGATCGTCGCGAGAATCTCGCGCCGCCGCCGTCGCGAGGCTGACGGCAGCGCGAGCAGAATCCGATCGATGCGTTGCTGTTGCACCAGCTCCGATAGCGATTCAGGCGCGTACACCCGCACGCCATTGATGTTGCTTCCCTGGAGCGATCTCTTGTCGTCGATGAATGCCACCGGCTGGAAATCCGGTCCACCGAGCAACGCCGAGCAGACCCGCGCGCCGGCATCCCCGGCACCGTAGATCGCCAGCCGGGCGGTCGACTTGCGCCTCACGCCCGTGGCGCGCAGGAACAGATAGCGAGCGATGAAGCGGCTGCCGCCGACGTACGGCAGCGCCAGCGCCCAATAGATGGCTAAGGCCGACAGCGGGATCTGGTGGCTCGCGACCAAACGGTCGAAGGCGGCCAGCACCAGCACTGAGAAACTCACGCCCATGATCACGGTGACCATGGCCCTCGGTCCCATGAATCGGATCACGGCGCGGTACAAACCCAACACGGCGAAGAAGAACAGCGCCGAGGTGAGCGCGACCAGGAAGTAGGCGAAGGTGCTTTCCAACGCCGGATCGAGGCGATCGAACTTGAGCGCCAGCGCCGCCCACAGCGCGGTCGGGATCGCGATCGCATCCGCGCCCACCATGATCAGGCGCTTCGATCCACGCGGCAGAGACAGGATGGCTTCAGCAATCGAGGCACCGATCCGCGCATGCCCACGAACCGCCTGCCTGTCCGTCATGCATTCCCCCAGTACAAGCGACCCCGGTTATTCATCGCAGTCCCTTGGCCGGCCGCAGTGGCCTCGAATTCTACGGCAATCGGCCCGCAATTCGATACCTATTACACTGCCTTACGCTGAACGTCTGGTCCTCTCCCGGCTAGGAATAACGGCGCGACCACGTTGCGGTTGACGGCCCACGACCCCGCGAGCCGAACGACGGGACGCCGCCCTCATCATCGCTCGCTGACGAGCGTCTCGCTGCGGCCGGATCCGGCCGCAATCGCGAGCGCGACAACCGGGATGAGAGCCATTATCACCATTCCCGCGGCTGCGCCGGGGTAAAGTGTGGCCAGCAGCGCGCAGGGCAGCAGCCAGAGGAGATTCACGGCCTGGACCGTCAGCGTCACTCTCAGATGGCTGCGCCAACGCCGCGCGAGCCATTGATAGGCATGGGCACGGTGCGCTTCATGGACGCGTTCATTCCTCAGGGTCCTGCGCACCAGAGTCACCGTGGCGTCGACAAAGAACGCCCCTCCGAGGATCAGCCATACCCAAAGCGCAGCGGGATTGTCGCGGGTCGCAGCCACCGCCAGCGCGACCACCATGAACCCCAGATAACCCGAGCCGACGTCGCCCAGGAAAATCCGGGCCGGCGGCCAGTTCCATACCAGAAATCCCCCGCAGGCGGCCGCGAACACCAGACCTGCGGGCCCAACCGCCGGGTTGCCGCCCGCCAGCAAGCTCAACAGGACTGCGGCCAGGACGACGAAGATCGCCTCGGAAGCTGCAATCCCGTCGATACCGTCCATGAAGTTGAAGAGGTTGATCGCCCAGACAATCCCCGGCGCACCGAGCAGGTACCCTGCCCATCCCAATGAGATCAGGTGACTCCCAACCCTCAGCGCCGGCAATCCGCCGAGCCATGCCAGTGCCCAGACTGCGGCGGCGAAGTGCACTGCAAGCCTGGTGGCCACCGACAACGAGCGGCGGTCGTCGGCGAGACCCACCAGCGCGCAAGCGAGCCCACCGCCAGTCAGCGCGCACAGCAGATCCCAGCTGACCGACCCGCGCACAGCCAGTACCACCAGGCCCACCGCAGTCACCGCGACGATCGCCGCCCCCCCGCCGCGCGGCGTCGGAGCACCGTGCGAGCTGCGCGGGTTGGGGACATCGAGCACGCCGCTGTCCACGGCAATCCTGCGTGCGAGCCGGGTCAGTAACGCGGACGCGGCAAATGCCGCGACGGCAATCAGCGCCCCCGCATGCAGGAGCGCGCTCACCCGCTTCGGCCCCGTTGCTGCGTGTACCAGCTCGCCGTACGCACCAGTGCCTCATCCATCGACAGCGGCGGCGACCACTCGAGCAGCGCGAGGGTCGGCCCGATGTCCACCGTGAGCGAGCCGCATAGCCGGCGCATCTCCGCTCCCCTGCCCAGCAACCCGCCGGCGGCCCGCAGCAGCGGCGGCGGAATGGCCCACAATCGCGCGCGCCGTCCCATGGCAGACGCAATGCGCCCCACCAGCTCAGCCGTCGAGACGTCGTCGCCATCGGAGACCATCCAGGTCCGATTGACCGCCCGCGGGTGTGCGAGCAGGCGGATCAGCAGGTCGCACAGCGTCCAGCCGCTGACCAGGCTGCGTCGATTGTGCACGGCGCCGAACGGCAGCGGACGCCCGCGATCGACCCAGGAGAGCAGGCGCAGGAAGTTCGCTCGTACGCCAGGACCATAGACGAGCGGCGCGCGGACTACCGCGACCTGCATCGGCGCCGTGCTCGCCGTTTCCCACAGACACTGCTCCGCCAGCCATTTGGACCTGCCGTACGCATCCTGCGGCTGCGGCGGGTCGCGCACGCTGTAGGGAACGCTGTTCTCCTCGCCGTTGACTTTCACGCTGCTCAGATAGACGAATCGGCGCACCCCGTGCCGGGCCGCTTCGGCGGCCAGAAGTCGCGTACCGTTGGAGTTGGTTTCCGCATAGAGCTCATCGCACCGTGGGCCGACGTCGACCGCGTGCGCGCGCGCCGCCAGATGAATGACGAGTTCCACGCCTTGCAGCGCCTCGTTCCAGTCCGTGGCGCCGCCGATCGCGCCGATGGTCACGCACTCGGCGACCCCGGCGGGCGCGGTGGTGCCGGTGCGCAGTGCAGCGCGCACGGCGTAACCGGCCGCCGCCAGCATGGGACAGAGGGTACTGCCCACGAAGCCGTTGGCGCCAGTCACCAATACCTGCGTCATGCTGCGATCAGCAGATGAGTTGACATCCGCCGGAGAGGTATAGTGGAGGTCAGACGATCTGCAAGAAGTCTACGGACCTCATTCTAGACCGAGATCCAACGCCGCCAGGCCGAGGTACTCGTGGATTGCGCGCTCTGTCATGCCCAGGCCGGCCGAGCTCGGCAACAGGCAGCTCCAGTAATCGCACGGCCTGCCGGTCTCCTGACCGGTCGGCAACGGCAGGGCACGCGCGTGTACCCGGGCCATGAGACGCATGGCGCGCGGCATGTGCGACGCCGAGGTGACCAGCAGAAAGGGCTCGGCGCCGATTGCAGCCGCGATCGATCGCGCCTCCGCCGCAGTGTTGAGTGAGGTGTCCAGCACGATGATCGAAGTCTCGTCTATGCCCAGATCCCGGGCAAGCCGCGCATAGCCGTGCGCCGCGGGTTCGCGACCCGCAGGAGCACCTCCCGAAACGATCAGGCGGGCTCCGGGCAGTTGTCTCATCGCCCGTACCCCTTCGACGATGCGCACCAGGCCCTCGGAGTCCTGCGCGCCCACCGGCGAGACGCCCGCGCGCGGCGCATAGCCGCTGCCCAGTACGACGACGTAGCGCACCGCGGGTAACGCCTGCGCTCCGTTCCACGCATACCGATGCTCCAGCGGCCGTAGCATGGCATCGCCGACCGGCACCAGCGAGAACACGTAGACGACGAGACCCGCGCATAGCCACAGGGCGCCGGCAAGCCGCCGCCGCCCGTGGAACCAGAGCATTGCCGCGGCGACGCTGAGCAGCAGCGCCGCCACCATGGGCTTCGCCAGGGCGTCGACCGCATGCGACAGGAGCTCGGTCATGTGCCGCGACTGGCGAGAGCCAGCACGTCGTCCGCCATCGCTGCGGCGATGTTGGCACGCGCGTAGCGGGCGGTGAACTCCGGGCGGGCCCGCTCGGCGATGACGAGCCGGCCAAAAGCCTCAACTGCGCCCTGCACGTCGCAAGGGGTGAACACCGCCGCATTCGAGATCTCCGCCGCGATGAAGCGCGCCGCGTAACCGCCCACACCGGCGAGCACCGGTTTGCCGAGAGACGCGTACTCGAAGAGCTTCGAAGGCAACACGTTCTCGAACGCGGGCAGATTGCCCAGGTGCAGAAACAGGACGTCCGCTGTGTAGTAGGCGTCGAGGAGCTCGCTGCGTCCGACCGGCGGCCGGATCTCCACGTTGTCGGCCCGCGCGGCGGCGAGCGCCGCCTGCAGTTCGGTGCGCCGCCCGCCATCGCCGATGACCACGAAGCGGGCCCGATCGCGCAGTGCGCGTGCCAGCCCGGGGAGTATCCTCTCAAGTGCCTGACCATCGCCGATGTTGCCCGCATAGACGATCGTTACGCGTTCGCCTCGGGCGCGCGGTCGCGCCGGCGCGGGCTGCAGGAATTCGGGATCGATGCCGTTCGTGAACCACGAAAGCCGCCGGTCGGCGTAGCGCGCCCGAAAGTAGCGCTCGAAGCCGGGCGAGACCAGATTGATGCAATCGGCGCGCCGCATCGTCCAGGACTCGACCAGCGAGAGCGCGCGGCTGACGGGCCAGCCGACTCCCGCTGGCAGTACGTCCTGGAGGGTGTCGACGAAGATGTCGCGAATGTCCAGGTACAGCCGCGCCTGCGTGCGTCGGGCAATCCACGCACCGAGCGCGGCCGTCATGAGGCGCGAGGAGGTTGCGAACACCAGGTCGTAGCGCTTGCCGGCGACGTTCGCCAGCGCTTTGCGCGCGAAATGCACGAACGCACGCGACTGCCCGGCGATGTCGCTGCGGTGGGGCGGCAGCTTCACGCGGTGGATCGCCAGTCCTGGGCTCGTCTCGAGCTGCGCCGCATCCTGCGTGAAGCTGTGGTAGCGGTTCGGCAGCGTGCTGAGCACGTCCACCTGCGTCCCCGGGGGGGCGCGCGCGCGCAGTGCCGCCACGAACGGCGTGGTGCGGAACGATCCCGCGCAGAGATCCGGATGGTAGTAGAAACTCAGGACGAGGATTCGCAACGCGCGTGCGTCCATGCCGTTCAGGGCTGCCCGCCCCATTCGAGCCTTGTGCCGAGCGCGGGACCGGTGAAATCGGCGACGATGCAGCGATTGGCGAGCGAGACGCCGAAGCCCGGATGCCAGGTGCCCGCACGGATCGCGAGCCCGGCCGCGGACTCGAAGGTCATGTGCAGCGGGGCCGGCAGGTGCGGCGCGTTGAGCCGTATCCGCGCGTTCCCCTCCTGCACCACCCCGACGCGCGGGTGCAAGTGAAAGAGCGCCTGCGCGCTGCGGAAGGATCCGTCGATGCGATCCTCGATGACGAGCGACTGCTCGTCGAGCCGCCAGCAGCGCACATGCTCGTTGCGACCGGGGAGGCGGCGGTAGCCGTCGTGTGCGGCCGCGATCGTGAGCGGCAGGGGCGCAGCGCTCGCGGCGCGGTCCCGCACTCGCGCCCGCCGCGCGGTGCGAAAGCCGCCCCACACCTCCGAAGAGTCCTGCCCGTCGAGGACGACGGTGTTATGCGCCGCGGTGCCGCGCTGGCGCGCCCGCTCGGCGTCGGCCCCGTACTGCGACACTCCGGAGTTCACCAGCACGCGCTCACCGTGCAGGCTCAGCTCGAAGCTCAGCGTATCAGCGTGCGCGTGGGCGGGCAGATAGTCGGGGCCCACGGGGGCACAGTCGCACAGAAGCACGGCGGGGCCGGCCTGTGCGCGCACGTAGCCGCTCGGCTCGAGCACGGTGAGCGCAGTATCGCTGCGCGCGGCCGCAGGCAACCCCAGCCGCGCCGCATACGCTCGCGTCTGCGCGGCGGTCGCCGCGACACCACCGGTCGCGTCGTTGAAGAAGGCGATCTCCCCGTCCGGATGGGTCATGGCATCGAGCCAGCGCTGCATGCTCGCGACCAGCGCGGACCACTCCGCGGGCGCCTGCGCCTCATAGGCCCGATGCAGGTTCACCAGGTCGAGCAGATCGGCCAGCACCGCGGCGTGGTACATGGGGCTGCGCTCGAAATGGCCCCCGTCGGCCAGCACCTGCTCGCGCAGCTCGCGGGTGAGAATCCCGAGTCCACGCTCGTACCACGAGTGCGGCTCGGCTCCGGAGAAATAAAGACCTGCATGCAGCAACGCCGCGGCGTTGGCGAGCAGATGATTGCCGAGGATATGCCGCTCCACGCGCGCGGCGAGCCAGCGCGTCTGCACCGCGAGGCTCTCTCGGCAGAGCGTGGGTAGCTCGTTGCCGCTCAGCGCCCATTTGATCCAGTTCACGATGCGGCGCGAGAGCGGGTAGGCTTCCCACCCTTCACCCGAGCCGGGAGGATTCTCGCGCACCCAGCGCTCGAGCCACTCGCGGTGCCACTCGTGGCGCGTCGCCGCCTCGCGCGCATTGAGGTCCCCGAAGTAATGCAGGTGATAGATCCAAAGCTTGCTCGCCCCTGCCGGGTGCCAGTCGGCGGGCGCCGCGCAGCGGCGCTCGAGGTTGAGCAGACACACCCGATCGCGAGCGACGAGTGTCGGTTCCGGCGCAACGGGTGCGGCATAGGGCGCGCGCCGCGCTCGCACGGGCGGCGCGGCGCGCAGGTCCGGCCGCGGCCGGCGCGCCTGATACCACAACCGTCCGAACACCTGGACCGGGCGCAGGTAACGCAGGGTGTGCACGTAGCGCGCACCGCTGCTCAAGCGCGCACCGCCTCCGCGAGCGCTACGCTGCAGCGCGCCACCTCGAGGATCTCATCGACGGGAATGGGGGGAGCGCCGCCACCGGTGACCGCTGCCACGAAGGCGCCTGCGCAGGCGCGCTGGCCTTTGTCCTGCCGCCACAGATTCAGGTTGCGGAAGCCGGGCCAGCCGTAGGCGCGCAGGCGGCGGAAGTTATCCAGCTGCAGGATTCGGCCGCCGCAGAACACCTCGAGGGGCTCCTTGGGGAAGGCGGCCGCACCGTTGACGAAGTAGTTGATGGACCCGACCGACCCGTCGGCGAACGCGAGAGTGATCACGGCGGTGTCAGCCCGGGACGGATCGGGCGCGCCGAGTGTCGTGATGCGTGCATCGGTGAGCGGATGGCCGGCCAGGAAGCGCAGCAGGTCGATGAAGTGGCAGGCTTCACCGACGATGCGCCCACCGCCGATCTCGCGGTCCTGCGTCCAGTGCGATGCGGCGATCGCGCCCGCGTTGACCGCACCGCGCCGCGCGCCGCACTCGGCACGGGGACCTCCACGATCGTCGTACGACCATCCGCGAGCGACTGCAGCAGCTGGCGCATTACTTCACCGCCGTGATGAGCATGAACAGTCCATGACCGGCCGCGAAGCGGCGCAGCAGCGCGCGCGGCCAGACGCTGCGGGCGAGGCGCAGGAGCTTGCCCTGGTGGCGCTGGCCGGCCGGTGATTCGAGCAGGTCGCCGTGCGTCAGACGTGTCTCGATCCGCACCCCCGGAAACGCGGCGAACAGTGCGCGCGCCTGCGTCCGCGAGTAGGCCTTGGTTCCGGGACTCTCGAGGTAGCTCGCGTAGATGCGGTCCAGGCTCATCCAGGGGCGCCCCCGCGCGAGCGCGTAGCGCAGCCACAGCATGTAACCCACCAGGCTGAAGCGGTGATAGATCATGATCCTCGCGACCCCACCGGGCCGCAGCACGCGGTAGATCTCGGCGACGGCGGCGGGCGTATCGGGGCTGTGGTGGATGACGCCCCAGGAATACACCACGTCGAAAGCGCTATCCGCAAACGGCAGACACTCGGCATCACCAACCAGCAGCAGCGAGTCGTGCCCTGACGCTGCGAGGCGGCGCCGGGCGTGCTGGACCGCGCGCGCGCTCAGATCGATTCCGCACAGCTGCGCGCCGGCTGCGGCGAAGCGCTCGTGATCTGCCCCGAGTCCCACGCCGATCTCCAGCACGCTGCGGCTGCGCGCGGCGGCGAAGTCAGCGAACTCCTCGATGTAGGGCTCGAGCTCGTAGCGACGGCGCGCCTGCTCGCGGTAGCCCTCGCGCGTGGCGCTGCGCAGATACAGCTCTTCGCCACAGGAGGCCTGCTCCCAATGCTCGAGTACCGCGTGCTTGGCGGACTTCACCGGTGCGGTGGGGCTTGCGCTCATGCGTCCACGAAGTGCCGGCACCACAGCTCGAAGCACATCAGCGCGAAGATGGTATAGCCGGCGGCGATACGTCCGCTGCGATCGAGCTCGACCAGGCGCCGCACGGCCCTGGGATCGAAGAAACCTCGCCGGCGCAACGACTCCTCGCCGAGCGTATCGTCGACGCGCGCGCGCAGCTCGTGACGCAGCCAGCGGCGCAGCGGCGCTCCGAATCCCACTTTGGACCGATAGATCACCTCGCGCGGCAGAATCGGCTCCATCGCCTGCTTGAAGATGGCCTTGCCGGTGCGGCCGCGCTGCTTGAGTGCGCTCGGGATGTGGGCGGCGAAATCCACCAGCTCGACGTCGAGCAGCGGCACGCGGATCTCGACGCCCGTCGCCATCCCGGCGCGATCGGTGTAGTTGAGGTTGTGATCGGCGAGAAAGTGCCGGGTCTCGAGGTACAGCATCCGCTGCAGCGCATCGCTGTCGGCCGGCAGCCTCCGCAGGCTCTCGAGCAGCGGCTGCGCCTCATCGCGGCCGGCGACCGTTTGGGCGAAATCGCGGCTGTAGAGCGAGCGGCGCAGCTGCGCGGTGCTCCACCAGAAGTACGATACCAGGCGTCGCTCGGGGTCCTCCGCCGCGTAGGCGAACATCTTCGTGAGACGGCGCAGGTTGGAGCCTGCCTGGCCGAACGCCGCGCCGGCGGCTGCGGCACCTGCCACCGTCTGCAGCGCGCGCCGCAGCGGACGCGGCAACCATCCCCAGTAGCGCTCGAACGCCAGGGCCCACAGCCGCCGGTACCCGCCCAGGATGTCATCGCCCCCCGCCCCCGACAGGAGCACTGGAATCCCCATCGAGCGCGCACGCTCGCTGATGAGCAGCGCGTTGATGGGCGCCGGATCCGCCTGCGGCTCATCGAGGAGCACCACCATCTCCTCGAGCCGGTCGATCGCACCCGGAGTGATCGTGATCTCGTGCAGGTCCAGGTCGAGCAGCTGCGCGACGCGGCGCGCGTACGGCAGGTCCGACGGGAACCCATCGTCGCTGGCCGCGCCGCTTGCGGCGCAGAAGCAGTGGATGCGCTCACCGGGACGCGCCCTGCGCATCATGGCGACGATAGCACTCGAATCGAGGCCGCCCGACAGAAACGCGCCGACCGGTACGTCCGCGACCAGCTGGCGCGTCACCGCCGTCGCGACGCGCTCGCTCAGCTCTGCGGCTATCTGCCGCGCCGGACGCCGGTCCAGGGCGGCGCCCTCGCAGGGCGGGTGGTAGTAGTTCCACGCGCGGCGCACCCTGCCGCCTGCGACGATGAGAGCCGCCCCGGGCTCGAGCTTGCGAACGCTCGCCAGCATGGTTCGTGGCGCCGGGGTCCACAGGTACGCGAGCATCTCGTGCAGCGCCACCGGATCGATGGTGCGCGCGAGGCTGCGTTCGCACAGCAGCGCCTTTATCTCGGAGGCAAACAGAAAGCCGCGCCCGGTCTCGGCATAGTAGAGCGGCTTTACGCCGAGCGGATCGCGCGCGAGGAACAGCGCGCCGCGCTCCACACCTTCCGGCCGGCCCCCCTCGCGTCCGTCGTGGATCGCGAACGCGAAAATGCCGTTGAGCCGCCCGAGCATGCCGAGCCCGTCGCGCTCGTAAAGATGCAGCAGAACCTCCGAGTCCGTCGCGGTGCGGAAGCGGTGACCCTGTGCAGCCAGCTCCGCGCGCAGCTCGCGGTAGTTGTAGATCTCACCGTTGAAGGTGAGCGTGAGCCCGCTGCGCATCGCACCGCCCGGGTCGGGGTCGGCCGTCATCGGCTGCTGCCCGGCGGCGGAGAGGTCGATGATTGCCAGGCGTCGATGTCCGAGCGCGGTGGGCGGCGACCCGGCAACCTGCAGCACTACACCGCCGCCGCCGTCCGGACCGCGGTGCGCCACGGCCGCAGTCATCGCCTCCAGCAGCGACTCAGCAAAGCTCCCCTGGTATCCCGTGATGCCGCACATCCCTAGACTCAGCCCGACGTCCTCATCCCGGAGCGTGACTGGCGCTGATGTTGGCCACGTTGTGCTTGTAGAGCGCGTGGCGCTTGAGGCGCAATGCGGGCTTCTCGACCGCGATCCACGAAAGGAGCGCCAGTAGCAGAGTTGCCCCCATGGCCAAAGCGAAGCCGGTCAACGTGCCGCCGAAACCCAGGACCAGCAGCAGATTCACGACCGGCATGTGATAGAGGTACACGCCGTACGAGATATCGTTCCTGCGCAGCAGCCAGTCGCTCAGCCCCGGACGCGAAAACGCTGCGGCGAACGCTATGAGCGCCAGTCCCGCGAAGAACAGCGGACTCAGATCGTTGCCGAAGGTGCGGACGTAAACACTCCAGGGCCACGCAACCGCACAGTAGACGATCACCGCCGGCGCCAATCTCCCCGCCAGCCATTTATGCACGAATTGAAAGTTGCGCTGCGCAAGAACGCCGGTCAGAAACATGTAGAACCAGGGAACGAAGGTCACACCGGTCAGTTTGTACCAGAGCTCTCCCGCATGCTGCGCACCTGCCCAAACGTAGGCCTGATTGGCCAGCAGGAAGAGCCCGGCAAGCGCGAGCAACCTGCGATTCGAGCCAGTGCGAGGTCCGTGATCCAGCGCCAACAGGCCATAAAGCAGCGGCACGAGCACGTAGAACTGCAGCTCGACGCTGATCGTCCACGTGCTGCCGTTCAACACTCCGACGCCGTAGTTCCTGAGGAATCCGGGGTTGTAGAACTGCCCCATGGACAACTGCGCAAGCGCCCACGTCAATAAGCTGGATAGCGGCGGATGCACCGAGCCGAAATAGCCGCTCATCCACACCATGCCGACGGACACCACGAAACAGCACACGAGAGCCGGATAGATACGCAGGATCCGGTTCAGCGCGTATTCCCGCGGGACGGAGTTGTTCTCAAAAGCCCGACTGATCAGGAAGCCGCTGATGAAGAAAAAAATCGGCACCCCCGGGAAAAGCGCCAGGAAGGTGAACAGCGCCCCTGCGTTCCTGGTGACGCTCAGATGCCCCGCCGAATGGGCTACAGCGACCTGAAGTGCGGCGACGAGCCGTATCAGGTCGAAATTGTTTGCCTTGGGCCCGCCCCCCATCGCCGGCTCAGTCGGCCTCGGCGTCCGCTTGCCCGCGGGGCTGACCCCGGGGCTCCTGCGCGCGCCGCGCAGCGACGAGGAAGCGATCAACGGCCGTCTCGACGCCGAATTTCACGGCCGCCACCTGGTAAGCAGCACTCCCCAGTGCGCGCCGCAGCTCGCCATCGGCGAGCAGCCGCTCGAGGGCTGCGCGCAGCGCCGCCGGATCGCGGGGCGGGACCAGCAAGGCGCTCGTGCCATCCTCGACCGCGTCGGGGACGTTGCCCACGGGCGTTACGACGATGGCCAGCGCTGCCGCCATGGCTTCGACCAGCGCCACCGGCAGCCCCTCGCTCCAGGAAGGCAATACGAACACGTCGGCCTCCGCATATTCCTGGCGCATCTGCTCCGGGGAGAGCCAGCCGCAGAATCGCACGATACCCTCGAGGTGGTGGGCGGCGACAAACTGGTGCGCCGCTTGCGACATGTTGCCCTCACCCGCCAGACTCAGCGTGAAGCGGTGAGTCGCGGCGAGCTCGCGGCACGCTTCGAGCAGCTCCGCGACACCTTTCGCACGATCGAGCCAGCCCACGAAAAGCAGACGGGGAACGGACGTGCGCAGCGCTCGGGCGCGCCCCACTTCGAGCAGCTCGGGGCTCGCCGTCCAGTTGGGGATGACGGGCGCCGCCTCGGGAGCGAAGCCCATCATCCCGACCGCGAAGCGATGCCATTCCTGCCCCTGGCAGAGGATCATGCGTGCTCCGCCGAATGCGCAGCGGACCGCGACGCGCACGAGGGGCGAGCGGTGGCAGGCGTCGATGACGGGTCCACCGACCGGATACAGCAACGCCGGCACGCCGCGCAGTCGCGCGTACCAGGCCATGGCGCCCTTGTGCACCACGCTCATGCCGGCGCAGACGAACAGGATCACCGCCTGCGGCCGACTGCGTTCGAGAGCGGCGACGTAGCCGCACATGCGCTGTAGCGCAAGCCAGGCGCGCTTGAGGACGTGCGGGGGTGGCTGGGCGCTCTGGGTTGAGTCGACGAGCGTGAGATCAGCGCGCTCGGGCAGCGAGGATTGGAGCAACGCACGGCACAGGGTTACGACCCCACCGTAGACGGCGCGTCCCTGAGGCGGAAACGCGCCGACGACCAGCAGACGCAGCCGTCGCTCAGACATGTGCCGCGGTGGCCTCGCCTGCGTGGCTCCCGGGCGGCGGGCGTGGCGCCGCAAGAAAGAGCGCTACATCGCGGTCGGCCTGGTTCTGCGCCTCGAGCATGCGGTACAGGATCCCGAGGAGCACCAGACCCGCATAATTGCCCATCTGGTAGTCGTTGAAGACGATCACGGTCGTCAGGGCGCCGATCAGCAGGAGAATCCCGATACGCACGTTCAACTGGCGGCCGCGGTTTGCATCTAGCCTGTCGAGCTGGATTGCCAGTTGACGCACGAACAGCACCAGCATGATGCCGCCAAGCCATCCGGCCATTACCACTCCGTTGATCAGCCAGGGCCCTGGGATGTCGGGGAGCGCTGGGGCGCCAAAGGGAGAACTGGCGAAGCTCCCCAGGCTTTCGGCTGCGCCGCCAGCTCGTTGGGTAAATGACATCTTCTTCGACATGAAATCGCCGTACTGCGACAAGGTCTCGAGGAGGGCGAGGACCGTCTTCAGTTGGCCGCTCACCAGCGCCGCCATGTAGGCTCCAAAGATGGACAGAGATCCCCACAACAGTACTTTCTTCACTGAGAACACGCGCAGCGCCAGCCACGCCGCGCCGGAGAAGCCCAGGGAAAGGAACACCGAGCCCGACAGGGACAGCACGGAGAAGCCGAGCATGAAGACACCTAAGGACATCCCCAGCGTCCCGCCACGCAGGAAGGCGATGGCCGACGGAATGAGGAAATAGACCAGGTTGAGCGAGGGCTCCTTGGCGAAGCTCTGCAGCCGCGTGACCGAGTGCCCCAACAGCGTGTACTGCTCGCCCGTCGCGAGCCCGAGCAGTGCGACCACATGGTGCACGCCGCCCACGACCTTGCCTTCGTCGTCGATGGCCAGCAGCTCATCCTGCAGATCGGGCTGAAAGAACAGCACGATCCACTGCAGGATGGCCATCGCCGCCAGCACCCCGGCGAGTACCGTGATCACCCGTACGCTCCGCGCGCTGGCGCGCGCCGAAGCGCCCAAGATCGCCGCGAGGCCAAACAGAGTGGCCACGTCATCGAACAGATCCACCGCCGTGCCGCGGAGCGTGATCTCTGCCACGGTCTTCAGCACGACGAAGCCGAGCAGCGGATTGAGCAGCTGCCGTGGCCGCGTTGCCACGTAGTAAGACCCCATGAGAACGATCGGCACGGCGAGCGCCGCCTGCAGCGGACGCTTGATCCCCAAAGCCTCGGCGATCAGAAAGGTTCCTGAGATATAGACGAGTGCCGCAGCGGCAATCGCCGCGATGCTGCCCATGGACAGCCCGAGCTCCATCGCCCCCGTTGCCGGCGCCGGCCCGGTTCGCGCATCTGTGGGAGTGGAGATCAACGTCACGCTCTCCGGTTCAGCCTGCGGTGGCAGAGGCGCACCCGCGGCGCGCGAGCGCGTAAGCGAGCGCCACCAGGCTGCGGAGCCTGGTCGCCGGGGTCAGGGTGCCGCCTGCCGCATGCCGCAGGTGGTGAACGGCTTCCCGGTAGGCGCCCAACTGGCAGTGGGCGCGCCCGAGGCTGTAGTGATACCAGCCGGGCAGGTCGCTGTCGCGGGCGCAGCCCGCGGGCGCGAAGTATATCTCACGCAGGTGGGCGAGGTTGCGCACCGTTCTTGCCGGCGCGGTCACATTGCCGCCGCCGGCCCAGTAAAAGCCGAGCGCCCCGCCCACCCGATGAAAGCGCTCCGTGATCCGCGCCAGCCGCAACCAGCAGTCGTAATCTTCCCATGAGGCGACGCGCGGCTCCTCGGATAGTCCGCCGGCCGCGAGTAGTGTGCTTCGGCGCACGGCCACTCCCGAATTCACGAGCGCATTGCCTCCCTGCAGCAGGTCGGTGAGCACCGGCGATGCCAGTGGGCGTGTCGCCGCGCGTCGCAGCCGCGGCCGCGCCGAGGAGCTCCTGGCGAGGTAGAGGTCGTGGTAGACGACGTCGGCGCCGGCGTCGAGTGCGCGCACGCAGCGCTCGAGCTTCGCGGGCAGCCACCAGTCGTCGGAGTCGAGGAATGCGAGGTACTCGCCGCCGGCATGGGCGACGCCGAGGTTGCGCGACACCCCGATCACCCCGTGGTTGTGCACGGACAGCAGCCGCACGCGCGCGTCACGGAACTCCTCGACCACGCGCGCGGTGTCGTCCTGCGAATGATTGTCGACGACGAGGACTTCCCAGTCCTGCAGGGACTGGGAAATCACGGAAGCGAGCGCGCGTCGCAAATCCCGCGCGCGGTTGTAGGTAGGGATGATCACCGAGACGCGCGCGCTCACGGAAGCGACTTCCGGTGCTCCTGACAGAAACCGATCAGCCGATCGAGCTCGGGCACCACGGCATCCGGATCCGGCTCGAATCCCGTGGCGAGCAGGCGCGCGATGCGGTACTCGACCAGGCCGCCGCCGACTACATCGGTGCGGTCCCCGGTGTGCACCTCGGGGCGAAAGCCGAGCACGGCGGAGACGCGCACCGCGATCAGCGCTGCCATCTCCCACAGCATCGGCGCCCAGCGGCCGCCGACATTCACGACTTCCTGCTGAAGGAGCGCCGCGGGTACCGCAAGCAGGTGCGTCAGAGCGCGGCAGGTCTCGGTGAGCGGCACGAAGTCCCGGCGCTGCTCGCCGGTCGTTCGCAGGACCAGCCGTCGCGTGCGCACGGCTTGCAGGCACAGATCGTTGGTGAGCAGTGTCCAGCAATCCGCGGCCGGGTCCGCCGGCGCGCCGTAGGAATTCGACAGTCGCACGACGAGTCCTTCGATCCGCCCGGAGTGTTGCGCGTGACGCACCAGGTCCTCCGCGGCGCGACGGCTGGTGGCATACGGGTGGCGCGGCTGCGGGCAGACACTCTCATCCACGGTGCCGACAAGCGCGTCCCCGTAGACGTGGGCGCTCGAGAGATAGATGCACCGTCGTACCTGCTCGCGGCATGCGACGCTCAGCAACCGTGCCGTGCCCGCGGCGTTGAACTCGATGGCACCGACCGGGTCCTCGGCACAGCGCTGCGCGTTCATACCTGCAAGGTGAACGATGGCATCAGCTCCGGCGCAGGCGCGCGCCAGCGCCGCCTCTTGCGTCCAGTCGGTCCGTACGACGGGATACGCGGCCGCCCACTCAGGCACACGCTCGGGTGTGCGCGTTCCGAGCACTACCTCGTAACCCGCGCTCTCGGTGAGAAACCGGGCGAGCCTTCCACCCAGATATCCCAGCCCGCCCGTGAGCAGCACTCTCAAGGGGCCCGGCACCCCACACGCAGCAGCTCGAGTGCCTGCGCGTCAAGGGCGCCCGGTGCGAGGCTCTCTGATTCGCCGGGGTCGTGCGGCGCGTCTGCACAGTTCGCAACGAGTGCGGCGGCCGTACCGAGCCCCATGAATCCGTACCACAGCTGCGGCGGGATGCTCAGGCGCGCGTAGGCATCGGGCCGGCCCATCTCGATCACTTCCCAATGGCCGTGGGAACGCGAATCGGGACGCGCATCGTAGACCGCGACGCGGATGCGACCGACCGGCACCGCGAGGTTCTGGGTCTGCACGCGGTGGCGCTTCCAGGCCTTGATCGCACCGGGATTGACTTCGGAGAAATAGCACTCCCCGAAGCGAGTGAACTCCGGCGCATCGGACCGCAACATATGCAGCACCGCGCCGCGTTCATCCTCGATGATGCCCAGCGGCGTGAGCAGCAGGCCCTCGATGTGCACCGGAGAAGTCATCCGCGGGCCGCCCAGGGCATACCGCGCTCGCGCGCCAGTTCGCAATAGCGCTCGATCTGGCGCTGCGTCAGCTCGAGCATATCGACCGAGCGCTCGCGCCACAGCCGGTACCAGTCGACGGTGAATTCCACGGTTTCCGCGAACTCCAACACCGCCCGCCAGTTGAGGTGAAACAGTGCCTTGTCGCACGACAATTTGAGGAGCCTAGCCTCGTGTCCGCCCCTCCCCGAGCCCTCTGGGACTTGCCAGCTGACCCCCGGCCATCTCTCCCGCATTGCGTCGAGCAACTGCGCGACCGACTGATTCACGCTGCCGTCCGGCCCGAAATTGAAGGCTTCGCCGTTCAGTCCCGGCTGGCGCGCGAGCAGCCGGGCGCCCAGCCATAAATAGCCGCTGAGTGGCTCGAGGACGTGCTGCCACGGGCGGGTCGCGCGCGGGCTGCGCACGTCCACCGCCCTGCCGGCCGACCAGGCGCGGACGCAATCCGGGACGATGCGCCCAGCCGCCCAGTCGCCACCACCGATGACGTTGCCCGCGCGCGTAACCGCCATCCAGGTGGCGCCATGCTTGATGAATGACTGGAAGTACGAATGCGCTATCAGGTCCGCGCAACTTTTGGAGGCGCTGTAGGGATCCCCTCCCCCCAGCACGTCGGTCTCCCTGTAACCCCAGCACCACTCCTCGTTGCGATACGCCTTGTCACTGGTAATCAGCACCGCGGCTTCGATCCACGGCCGCGCGCGCACGCACTCCAGCACGCTGACCATACCCAGAGCGTTGGTGTCGAACGTCATGGCGGGATCCGCATAGGAGGCCTGCACCAGAGATTGCGCCGCCAGATGAAAGATGACCTGCGGGCGAAATTGATCGACAACGCACGCGAAGGCCGTGCGATCGCGGATGTCGCCGAAGTGGTGCTCGACACGGTTCGCGAGCCCCAGCGCTTCGAAGTTCGATGGCTCGGTCGGGACATCGAGCGAATAGCCGGCAACGCTCGCCCCCAGCTCCCCCAACCACAGCGCCAGCCACGAGCCCTTGAAGCCGGTGTGTCCCGTGACCAAGACTCGGCGTCCACGAAACGCGTCGCTGAAGTATGCGGTCAATTCAAATCGTCCAGGGCGGAGCCCCCGACGCCCATTGCGACTCGAGCGTCTTCTTGTCTCGCATGGTGTCCATGGGGTGCCAGTAACCGGAATGACGGAACGCCATGAGCTGCCCTTCAGCGGCAAGGCTCTCGAGAGGCGCTCGCTCCAGCATCGTCGAGTCGTCGGCGATGTAAGCGAACACTCCGGGCTCGAACACGAAGAACCCGCCACTGACCCAGCCCGCGCCCAGCTGGGGTTTCTCGGCGAACACGGTCACCCGGTCGTCCACGATCTCAAGGTCGCCGAATCGCGCGGCCGGCCGTACGGCCGTTACTGTGGCCAGCCGACGATGGGAGTGGTGGAACGCGAGCAATGCCCGTAGATCCACGTTGGATACGCCGTCGCCGTAGGTCAGCATGAACGTGCCATGCGACTGAAGCCGATCTCGAAGGCGCAGCAATCGCCCGCCGGTCTGCGTGTGTACACCGGTATCGATCAGGCTCACGTTCCAATCCTCGACTGTCGGATTTGAAAACGTGATCTCGCCGGTCTTCAGATGTATGGTGATGTCGCACTGTCTCGCGTGGTAATTCAGAAAGTAATCCTTGATCACTTCAGCCTTATAGCCGAGCGCCAGCACGAAATCGCGGACGCCATAACGTTGGTAACTGCGCATGATGTGCCAGAGGATTGGCCGGCCGCCGATCTCCACCATGGGCTTGGGCTTGAGCTGGGTCTCTTCGCTGAGTCTCGTGCCCAGCCCGCCGCAAAGAATCACTGCGTTCACCTTGTTACCTCGTTACCAGCGAATCATATTGCTCTGCCATCCTCGCCGCGGTGAAGGCCGCATTGAGCCGCCGGTATCCCGCTTCGCCCATCCGGTGTCTCGCATCGCTGCTCGCCAGCAACCGTTCCATCGCCTTGGATAGCGCCGGCGCATCACCGGCAGGTACTACTAATCCAGTTACGCCGTTTTCGACAATTTCCTTCATGCCGCCAAAGTCCGAGCAGATCACCGGCTTCCTGTGCCGCATCGCTTCCAGAACCACCATTCCGAAGCTTTCAAAGGCAATGGACGGGACCACGAGCAAGTCGATCCGTTGCATGAACTTGTCAACGTCGTCGTGAAAGCCAAGAAAAGAAACCTTGTTGGCGCATAGTCCGGCGCGTTCCCGCAAAGAGCTTAGGTATTGCGGAGGTCCCACCCCCGGTCCCAGCAACGCCAGCTCACAAGGTGTCTGTACAGATCGGAACGCTTCGATCAGCACATGCGCACCCTTCCTGGGATAGAGCGCTCCCACAAACCCTACAACCAGGCCCGCAGGATCCCATTGAAGCGCAGTGGCGCAACGCTCGGAGCGGCCTTCAAGGGCTGACACATCGATTCCATTGTGGATTCGAATGACGGGACGGCGGAATACCTCATACTCGAGTACCGCCTTGACGCTATCTGATACCGTAACGATAGACGTCGCACACCGGCCGACCAACTGTGCGCTGCAGAAGCGCAAAGGCGCCACCAGTAGCGACTCCAGAATACTGGTCTCCTTTCTGGGGTAGTTGTGAATTACCAAAATTCGCTTCGGCACCTGCGCTAGTCTCGCGGCATACATGATCCAGCGGCACAAAGGGCCCGCGGGCCAGCCGCCGTTGTGACTGAAAACGGCTTGCGGTCGTATCTGACGCAAACGCGCATAAAGATACAAAATGATCAGTGGCGACAGCGTAAAGTTCAGCGTTTGTCCGAGAGCATAGACGGGCGCTCGGATAGCGAATGGGCGACGCTGCGCGCTCAGCACACGCCTGAGCCAGGTACTCGGCATGTCAAAAGGCAACCGCTGGACCACGACTTGCTGGCCAGAGCGCGCCGCTCCCTCCGCTTCGGCGAACGCCCAGTGCTCACGGTTCAGAAGAATCGCGACCTGGCGCGTCTTGGCCGCTTCACGCGCGTAATTCGTCCAGACCACAAACATACCTTTAGTGATCTTGACGTACTCCTCCGAAAAGATCAGCGTTTTCGTCATGCGCTCGAATCAACCAGGTTCGACAGTGTCAGTTGCAGACATAGATGTTGATGGAACGATCATTTCTGTTGCGCATGAAGGCGAATGACAGCGGCATCACAAGCAGCAGTTTCACGATTGTTCTAAGGCCCATGTGTGGCGCGGTATCGACTGAACCATTCAGCTCAACACGAGTGTAGCCACTGCTCCCGGCAATACGTCTGAACAGCCAGTCCGGGACCTGTGTGATGTGGCCGCCTGAATTTGTGTAGCCGCGCGCGCCAAAGTAGTGGGCGTGCCCGTCGATGACATAGATGAGGCGGTCCAACGTCGAGTCGACATTCGGCGTGGACAGCACCAGGGCGCCTCCGTGACGCAGCAGCTTGCGAAGCTCCCGCAGAAAATGCCAGGGATTCTCCAGGTGCTCGATGATCTCGATCGCCACGACGAGATCGTAGCCATCCCCGTCGAAGCTGTTCCCGAAGCTGGAATTGAGGTCTACTTTGCGCTTGTTAATGCCGGTGACCAGCGCCTGATCCTCGAAATCGTTGATCTCCAGGTTCCATCCCGGGAATCGATCCGCAAGCCGCTTGGCAAATGCACCGGTGCCGGTGGCGATGTCCAGAACCTTGAGATGCGCTGCCGATCCAAAGTGATGCTCGATCACAGCGTACGCGATATCGTGCACTCGGTAGTCGGCCTTGATAGGCAGACCATCGTACGACCGCCCCCAAACTCCTTTCCCGCGTCCGAAGATCTTCACGTCTTTGTCGGTTTCTGCACCGCGGCAGCGATCTGTTCTCTATCCCACAGGCACATCGTGCGCGGCGGAAACGGCGGCACGTAATCATCGATGACAAAATGGACATCCTTTGGCAGGCAAAACGGGGCGGAAAACAAGTCGAGCAGCCTGAAATGACCCGTGTTGATGTCCGTGTTGACGAAACCGCCGTCGTTAACATGGGTACTCGTCAGGAAGTAGCGCGAGTTCGACGCGACGAAGTTCCGCAGCAGTCGCGCGACTTCCCGGTTGCCCAAATGAAACAGACAGTCCCGACACATCACGACATCCGCGGCCGGCAACGGATCAGTAACGATGTTGGCAACTGCAAACCTGCGGCGATTATCCGTATGGCGTCTTTGATTCTGCGCTATGACCTCGGGCACGATATCGAGCCCGACATAGGACATTTCCTTGGTCAGAGGAACGAACCGCATCCAGTTGAAGTCGCCACACGCGGCGTCCACTATCGTGCGAATACCAAAGCGCTCAAAAAGGACCGGCAGGAAGAATCGCAGGTTCTCCGTATATGCCAACTCCGAACCGGGCCCACTGTGGCTCTTGCCACATTTCCACAGACCCTTGGCGTAAATTTCAGAGAACACCGCACCAGGCGCGCGACCATGCAGGCCTGCGACAAAACGTCGATATCTTCCGCCCCCTGAGACGCCAACAGCGAATTTCAGCGCTCGGGCGACAGCGGACGCGAGTCCATTGGCCCTGTAGTATTCGCGCAACCGCTTGGCTGTTACGTTCATCGTTCGGCCGCGATCCACTGCGGACGATCGGCGCCTCGGTCGGCGGCTGCCATAATCTCGCGCAAGAAAACGTCCTGCGTAGATGTTTGCTCGGATTCAGGAGTAGTCAGGAAACTGTACTTGTACCTTTCGTAGCGCTGCAGATCGACATTTGCGGGCGCAATCCGTGCGCCTCGGGTTATCTGATCGCTATTGACAATGGGACAACCAAGATAATCCGCGTGGCAACGCATGTGGCGGAGCAAGCCATGCCT
>DATNKO010000030.1:0-51739 GCA_035603345.1 Steroidobacteraceae bacterium
GGTTATCGAGCGCCGCGGCCGCGTCGATCCCCAGCCCAAGCCAGCCGTTGGTGCTCTGCCAATAGTACTTCACGACATCCGGGTGAACCCGGGCGTACTGCTCGAGGAATGTCTGGATGCTGATGTGCTTGAGGAGCTCGACCTTTTCCGCGCGCGTCTTGCCGGGCAGCAGGTCGACTCTGCTGAAGTAAAGCCGCCGCAGATCGTCCCTCGCCTGCGGGGCCAGCGGCGCGTCGGCGATGAACGCCCGGATCTCCTTCGGGTCGAAGTGCGCGTCGGGAAGGTAGACCGAATCGGTCTGCTGCGGACAGAGCCTGTCGACGCCGAAGGCGCTGCGCTCGAAAAAGCACGCGGACTTGAGCCCATGCGCCTTCCTGAAGTCGCGATCGTAGTAGCGATCGAAGCGCCGGATATCTATGCCGACCTCGCGCAGCAGTCCCATGGCCTCGGGGGTGTAGAGCTGCAGCTCCTCGATCATCAACGTGCCGCCGCAAGCAATCCTGGTGCTGCCGGCACCGCTCAGCTCGTTGCGCTTGGCGTGACCGCCGAAGTCGTCGTGGTTGTCGAGCACCAGGATCTTCGCGTTTGCGCCGTGAAGCTTGCGGAAGAAGTGCGCCGCCGACAGCCCGCTGATGCCGCCGCCGACGATCGCCAGATCGTAGTGCTCGTCGAGGTCGGTCAGCGCGCCGGGGGCGTCCCATCGGGCTCCATCGCGCAGCGCATGGGCGACCTCGAAGGATCCGGGATGGCTGCCGCGCATCCCGGTCAATGCGGGCGGGTAGTAAGCGGGATCCGTGGGGGCAATCCCGCGCGACAGGAAGTATTCTTCCGCAGCGGCGTCCGGACCGTGCTCGAGGGATGCCGCCAGCGCCTCGGGCATCAGCGCCGTGCCGGCAACGCAGGCCATGCCGTTGAGGAAGTCCCGGCGCGCGATGGGCGTCGGGGGTGCGCGCTGCGACTTGCTGTTCAATCGTCGTCCGGATCTAGGGATAGGGCGTGCGATCCTTGTGCACGAACCGGCCGTCGGCGTTGGAAATCATCATATCAATATCGGAATAGGTAGTGAGGTCGTGGGTATGGCGCGAGCCCACCTCCAGATAAACGGCCAGCGCCGCGGATTTATTGATCAGGTGATGGCCGTTGCCGGAGCCTTTCGGAAACGTCGCACAATCGCCGGCGTACAACACCGTCTGGCCGGCGTCTTCGACCAGCGTCACTTCGCCCTCAATGATGTAGACGAACTCGTCCTCGTGACTGTGCCAGTGGCGCTGGCTGGACCAACTGCCAGGCGACAAGGTCATCAGATTGACACCGAAATCGCGAAGGCCGCCCGCCTCGCCCAGGCGCTGCCGCGCACGTGCCGCACAGGGGGCGTCGAACGGCGGCGGATAGGCCGAACCCTTGGCCGCGGGCGCGGCGGCGATGTCGATCTTGGGCATGCATGACTCCCTTTAGCCCGCAGGGCTCCAGCCATCCGGCAAAAGATCAAATGTCACGGTGTCGCGAAATGCAAACTGATTGCCTGGCAATGTCTCAACCGGTGTCAACATGTGCCAAACGCGATCATCGTCGAAGACATAGCACTCGCCGGCCTCACGCATCGTGAAGCGATCCATTTCCCGCTTGTCATTGTCGGTAATGACTACTTCTCCTCCGCCGGCTCCGCACCGTGCCAGGAGATGAGTGGCAAGATACTTTTCACCGTCCTTGTGCAAGCCTGCCGGGCTGGTATCGCACGGCTGAGACGGAGTTGCCGCAAATCTGATCACATGTACGTTTACCCGATAGCTGGCGCCGATCTCGGATAACGGCAGGTACATCAGGTGATGAGCTACCAACTTGCGAACTCCGGCAGAGGCGGCGATTTCACCGCTGAGTGGCGCGTACTTGCGCGGCTGACCGCCCAGTGCGGTGTTGTATTTTGCCAGCTGCACATAGGGCTCATTGTCATCGCACGGCGTGATTTCAACGCCGCCGGTAACGATCCGGGCGCTAAGCCGGTTTAAGGTTCGAAACCTTACGCCGCCCTCGTAATACTGATCCCTCGGCATGGACCAGGCCGCATGCGCCAGTTCTCCGAGTGCACGCGCAATATCCAGGTCAAGGGGCAAACGTCGGCGAGTGAAGCCGTTTTCGCGGAGCTCGTCGCGGGCGCGAGCGTCCATTACGACCGAAACAAAACCGTTGGCACGCATGGATCGCTGCGCCGCCTCTCAGCCTCACACGTACATCTGCTCGAGAAGCTCGAGCGGAACCGCACCCGGGAGCAACACCGCGTCGTGGAACTTGCGGATGTCGTATTTCGCGCCCAGCACCTGCTGGGCGCGGGCGCGCTTGGCGAGAAACGTAAGCTTGCCGAGCATGTAAGTGCAGGCCTGTCCGGGCCACACGCAGTAGCGCTCGACCTCGGTGATCGCGGCCGTGTCCGGATCGCCGAGGGTATCGACGTAGTACCGCACCGCCTGCTCACGCGTCCAGCGCTTGCTGTGCATGCCGGTGTCGACCACCAGCCGCACCGCGCGCAGCATCGAATCGTGCAGCTGGCCGATGTGCCCGGACGGATCGTCGTCGTATTCGCCCATCTCGGCCGCGAGTTGCTCAGCGTATAACGCCCAGCCTTCCAGGTAGGCGCTGTAGAAGGCGACCTTGCGGATCAGCGGCAGCTGCGCTTCCTGCTGTATCGACAGCTGCAGGTGATGTCCGGGGATACTCTCGTGGTAGGTAAGAGTCGGCAGCAGCCACTTGGGCTGCTCGCTGGTGTCGCGCAGGTTGATCCAGTAGATGCCGGGGCGCTTTCCATCGAGCGAGGCGTTGTTGTAGTAGCCTCCCGGAGCGCCGGCCTCAATCTCCTTGGGGACGCGCTTTATCTGCACGTTTGCCTTCGGCAGCGCGCCGAAGTACCTGGGCAGCTTGGCGCGCACGCGCTGCACGCGGGCGTTCAGATCCGCGAGCAGGCTGTCCTTGGCGGCGTCGGTGTTGGCGTACAGATACTTGGGATCCAGGAACATCGCACGGAGCCGCGCGCCCACGGCGCCCTGGGTCATGCCGAGCTTGCGCATGATGGTATCGATACGCGCGGTGTTGTCCTTGACCACTTCCAGTCCCAGCCGGTGGATTTCGTCGGGTTTTTTGCTGGTGGTCGCCCAGCTCACCAGCGAGGCGCTGTAATAGGCCTCACCGTCCGGCAGATGCCACGCGCCGGCGTCGTGCGTGGCCCGCTTTTGCATCTCGACCACGAGCGCCATCTGCCGCTCGAGCGCCGGGTAGACCTGGTCCTTCACCACCCGGCTCGCCGGATGGAGGTAATCGCCGGGAATGCGCTTCTCCTTGGTACGCCGCACGACCGAGGTGGTGAGCGAGGACTTCTCCGGCGCCGATGCACGCAGTGTTTGCATCTGCGTCAGCGTTTTGGCGAGAGCGAAGTCGGGGGGTACGACCCCCATGGCGAGATCGTGGCGCGCAACCTCTGTCTCCTGGTCGAGCAGCCTGGCAAAGCCGGCGAGACGAGCGATGTACGCGTCGGCATCGGCCTTGGTCTCGATCGTGTGCTGGTTATCCAGGAACGAGGGCAGCTGCTGATAGCTGCCATTGAGCTGGCACACCACATAGGGTTGTCCGGCTCCGCCGGGGCCGTACTGGAATGCCTTGTTGGCCGCATCGTTGGTGCGCAGGCCGTACATGACGACGTCGTAGCTCACGGCGTCGGCCGAGCTCAAGCCGGCGCGGCCCAACCCCTGCAGGCGCGCCAGCTGGCTTGCGGTCAGGGCCTTCTGCCGCGCGATAGCGGCCTCGGAGCCCTGATCAACCTCGCTCTTCTGTTTGGCGCGCTCCCCGGTATCGAGTCCCAGGCTGGTCACAAACAGGGGCGACAGGTCGAGGTTCTCCTTCATGAACTGATCGAACAGCGCGTTCAGGCGCTGCGAGCTGTCGGCGCTCTGCGGCAGGGCGCGAGTGGCGGCAAACACGGCGCTGAGCGCCGTGCCGATCATCATGCTGCGGCGGTCCATGGAATCCCCCTGTTTGGCCCCCCTTGCGGGAGCGGCGGCTAGCCTGACATACCAGCGGACAAAAGGCAGCCGTGGCCGAGGTCAGCCGAAGCTCCGGGACGGCGAAACGAGCCGGCCTTGTTGCACATCATGGAGCTGCCACATCCTCCTTGAGCGTGTGGCCTTTCGGCAGGTGTGCGTACCAGGAAGCCAGTCTGTGGCGAATAGTTTTCTCGCCTACCTGATCTTCCGGCATCGGCGCGATGATCTTGTCATGCACGAGCAGCCGGTAGACATAGAGCGCTTTGTCGCTGGCCGAATCGGTCGCCTCGAACTCCACCGCTCCGCGACCTTCGGCATAGCGAATCCCGGCTCGCAATGCGGCCTTGAACAATTCCGCTTCGTTTTTTGTCTTCATTGCCGCAGCGTAGCGAAAGCGGGACTCAGGTCAAATATGCCCGATAGCTGCTCTAATAAGCTGACAGCAAGGCGAGGGGCGGCTAGCCTCGCCAGCCGGGCTGACGCGCGCTCATGGAAATTTTCACTCGCAACGACAACATTTTCTATGTGAAGGACCTGCTCTCTCAGGAGCTATGCCACAGGTGCATCGAGCTCTATGAGAGTGATCCGCGAAAACACCCGGGCCACACGACCAGCGCCGACGGAGCAAAGCAGTTAGAAGTTGAGGTGAAGGTCAGCACGGACCTGGCGGTGGAGACTGACGGTATCTGGGCACCGGTGTTCGCCCAACTGCACTCGGCCGTGACGGCTGTGGTTCAGAGTATCGCCGCGCAGTTCCCATCACTGCAGGTATCGCCGCTGCAGTGTACCGGCTACAAGATCCAGCACTACAAGAAGAACCAGGGACATTTCAAATGGCACCTCGATGCTTTCGGGCCCGGCGGGTGGGATCGGCAGCTGGCCGTGATCATTTATCTGAATTCGGTCGAGGACGGCGGCGAAACCTGCTTCCATCGGCAGGATCTGAAAATAAAACCCGTGGCCGGAGACGCGCTGTTTTTCCCGCCGTTCTGGACCCACATGCACTGCGGCGAGATTCCCAGGTCCGGGGACAAATACGTCATCTCATCCTTTATCAGGTTCGCGATCCCAGGGATTGAGGGCACCTCGGCGTAGCGAGACCTGTTGGGAAGGCTTACACTCGGCTCGCACCCGGCGTGGGATTTGCCCGGGACAGAAAAACAGGGGCGCAGCTTCAACCTCCTCTCGAAGCGCCGAGGCCGGAGGGCGGGATGCTGAAGTACGTTTCACAGGAGGCGACGGGCCGGCCCGCGATTCGCGACTACGGGGTCGCAGTGCTCGGGGTCGGCGTCGCGATCTTCGGTCTCTCGCTGATGCAGGGTCGCTGGCAGGAAGCGGCGCACGTGTCGATTTTGCTCGTCGCGGTGATCGTCAGCACCCGCCTGGGCGGGACCAAGGCCGGCTTGCTGGCGACCGCGCTCGCCACCGTGGGCTTTGCGTACCTGTTGGTGCGTGCAGGCGATGCGCTCGGCGACGCGCCGGTGCTGCTCGCGCGTCTGCTGTTGCTGCCAGTGATCTCCCTGTACATCGTGTGGATGACGGCCATCGACCGAGCGCGAGTGGCATCGCTGGCGCGCGCGCATGACGAACTGCAGCACAACAACGAGGCGTTGCGTGCCGAAAACAGTGAGCGCAAACACACCGAGGAGGAGCTGCGTACCAGCGAGGCGAAGTTTCGCGCTGCAGAGGAGGCCGTGCGCAACAATCAGCAGCTCCTCGACCAGGTGCTGGCGACGCTCCCGGTCGGCGTATCGGTCACCGATCGGCAGGGCAACTTCGTGCTGACCAATGCCGCGGTGAGGGGCATATGGGGCCAGGTGCAGCCGAAGAGCGGCCGCGAGCGCTGGGCGCAGTCCAAGGGTTGGTGGCATCTGTCGGGCAAGAGGATTGCGCCCGAGGAGTGGGCCTCGGTGCGCGCCCTGTCGCAGGGACAGACGAGCCTCAACGAGCTCATCGATATCGAGACCTTTTCCGGCGAGCGCAAGACCATCCAGAACTCCGCGGCTCCGGTCCGCAACGCCGAGGGTAAGATAGTAGGCGCGGTGGTCGTCAACGAAGAGGTCACCGAGCGCGTGCGCGCCGAAGAGGCATTGCACGAGTCGGCCGCCCGTCTGCAACACCTCTCGCGCCGCCTGCTCGCGGTGCAGGAGGAAGAACGGCGTCACCTGTCGCGTGAGCTGCACGATGAATTTGGCCAGCTCCTTGCCAGCATCACGCTGCACCTGCAGGCGGCCAAGACCGCGAGCGGTGAAGCCGCCGAGCGGAGCCTCGACGAAAGCATCGCGCTGCTGCAGCGCGCCGGCGCGCAGATGCGCAGCCTGGCGCTCGAGCTGCGTCCGGTGATGCTGGAAATCGCGGGCCTGGATGCGACTCTGCGCTGGCTCGCACAGCAACACCAGCAGCGCACCGGCATGGTCACCGAGGTCGTTGGCCACGTCAGCGACCTGCCCGGGGAGCTCGCGATCGCCGGCTTCCGCGTCGTGCAGGAGGCGCTCACCAACGTGGTGCGCCACGCCGCTGCCCAACACGTCTGGATCGAGCTTGCCCAGACCGAGGGGCTACTCAAGCTCGGGGTCCGCGACGATGGCGTCGGTTTCGACGCCCCGAGGGTCCTCGAGCGCGCCGCCGGGAGCGGCAATCTCGGCTTGATCGGGCTGCGCGAGCGCGTGGAGATTCTCGGCGGCCAGGTCGCCATTGAGTCTCAACCGGGACGCGGCACCCGGATCTGCGTCTCCTTCCCCGTGAGCGAGGCGGCGACTGCCACGCCGGCGCAGCGCTCGGCATAGCTGACATGGACCATTCCCCTGAGGCCTTAAGGGCCCGAAATTCCTGAAAAAAGGGGCGCCTGGGCGTGAACTGCGCAGGTCAGATGTCACATTTTGTCGCATTGTCTGTCCGGCCGGACAGTTTCTGAGGAATCCCCCACAGAATCCGCGCTCTACGAGGTCCAGTGTGATTCCGGTCGCGCTTTGTAGTGGATGGGTAATACGTCGAGGGAGCAGGCGTGCGAACGCTCAGTTGCTTGCTGGTAGGGCCTTACGATCCGCAGTGCGGGGAGTACACATTTCTGGCTCCTCCGCTCGGCGTATGGCGTCTCGCTGGAGCCCTTCAGGAGGAGGGGGTCCACGCCGTCGTTTTCGACCCGAACTGTAGCGGCGAGAACGTCGGCAGCGCCTTCGAGGAGACGCTCCGATCCCGCCCCTGGGACGTCATCGGGATCTCCACGACGGCGATGACCTTGAGGTACGACCTCGCGCTGGCCCACCAGGCCCGCCAGGTCTGCCCCGATGCCCGCATAGTGGCGGGCGGCATGGAGGCCACTTTCAAGCCCGAACGGCTGTTCGAGCTCGGGCCGCGGTTCGACCTGCTGGTGCTGGGAGAGGGCGAGAAGCCGCTGCTCGAGGTCATGCGGCGCCTCGCGAACGGTGCGAACCTCGAGGGCATTCCCGGCACGGCGTTGCCGGCGGGTGAAGGCGCGGTGGCGCGCTTTTTTCAGACCGCGCTCACGCACGGCGAGCTGGTCGAAGCGATCCAGGCGACTCCGTACGAGCGCATGCCGTATGCGGCCTACTGGAGCCGCCTGGAGCACGCCTACCGTGTCGGCGCGCTGCCCTACAAGGCGGCCCGCGAAGCGCGCCTCGCGGAGATCCGCGCGGTGCGCCTCATCACACTCAACTACTGTCCGATGGCCTGCAGCTTCTGCTCCGCGACCAACTTCCTGCACGAAGCGCAGGGGGGCGTCGCGAGAGTCGCGCGCCTGGACGTCGACGAGGTGATGGGGATGCTGCTGCGTCTGGTGCGCGCGCAGCCCGAGGCGCGCACCGTCATCTTCCAGGACGACATTTTCGTCTTCACGCAGGACCGCCGCGTGGTGCCGCTGTGCGAGGCGATCGTCGCGGCGAAGGCGCGCGGCGAGCTGCCCGCGGGGCTGCAGTTCATCAGCACCAACCGCATCGACGCCATGACACCCGAGCGCCTCGCCGCCATGCGGCGCGCCGGCTTCCGGGTGCTCGGCTTCGGGGTCGAGAACTTCTCCTCGAGCGTGCTCGAGGAGTTCAACAAGGGGCAGATTCACCGCCACATCGACGGCGTGCTGCGCAATGCGCTGCGGCTCGGCATCACGCCGTTCCTCGATCTCATCCTGAGCTCGCCCGGCTCGACGCTCGCCGACCTCGCCGCCAACGTGCGCCAGGCGTACCGCTGGCTGCGGCAGGGCTGCGAGATCGGCATCTACCCCTACGTCATTCCATTCTCCGGCGCCGCCATTGCGCGCGACAGCCGGCTCGAGCCGCACACGGTCTATGAGACGATCACCGTGCCCGGCACCGCGATCAGCTGGCGTCACGCGGCGAAGATTCTGCCGGCCGATGCCCGCACCCGCGACGCCGTCCTCGCGATCGAGTCGGCCTTCGAGCGCACCTGCAGCTCCTGGCAGCGCGGGCTCGCGCACGTGCCCTCGCGCGTGCGCTCGATCCTGTGGCTGGCATCCGCGCAGCGGGTGCTCGAGGCGGCCGGCGAGGAGATGCCGCCGGCGGAGTCGATCATGCGTTGTCTCGCCGGCAAGGTCGCCCCCGGCGCGACCCACGGCGAGCCGCTGCTGGAAATCCCGGCGCCGGCGGTGCTGGCGGAAAGCGCGTGAGCCTGCGGCCGCAGCGCACCCTCGCAGCGAGCGGCGCACTCGGCGCGTCCGAGGCGGCGCGCTACTGGGAGGCCCGCGCGCGGCAGTTCGCAGGCGAGGGCGCCGGGCTCGCCGCGGTTTGTTCCTACGGCATGCCGGGTTTCTATAACCGGGCGATCGCGCTCACTCAGCGCCGCGCGCTCGCACCGTGGCTCAGGCGCTCCGCGCGCAGCCGCGGCGCGGCCGCACTCGACGTCGGTTGCGGAGTAGGCCGCTGGAGCGTCGCGCTCGCCCACGGGGGCTACCGCGTGACCGGGGTCGATCTGAGTCCGCACATGATCGAGCAAGCGCGCGCCCGCGCAGTGCACGTGGGCGCCAGCTGCGAGTTCGGCGTCGCCAACGCCGCGGATCTCGACCTCGGGCGGCGCTTCGACCTCATCTTGTGCGTCACGGTGCTGCAGCACATCCTCGACCCCCGCTCGGCCCGCCGGGCGGTCGCCAACCTCGCGGCGCACCTCGCCCCGCGCGGGCAGCTGGTGCTGCTCGAGGCGGCGCCGGCGCGCGACTGCCGTCGCTGCGACAGTGCCGTGTTCAGTGCGCGGCCGCTCGAGTGGTATCGCGGCGCGCTGCGGGCCGCGGGACTGCGCCTCACCGCGATTCGCGGCGTCGACCCGATGCCGCTCAAGACCTGGCTGCTGCCTCACTACGCGCGGCTGCCGCGCGCGCTGCGGCTCACGGCGCTCGCCCTCGCCACCGGCATCTCGCTGCCGCTCGATCTGGCGCTCGCCCCGCTCGCGAGCGGGCTGTCCTGGCACAAGGTGATCGTCGCTTGCGCTGCACAGGAGGCGTATGACCCATGCAACCCGGCGCTGTGAGCGCGCTCGAGTCGGTGCTCGGCTACGCCGTGGAGCCGCCGGTGATCGCCGCTGCGCTCGCCGCGCTGCTGACGCTCGCCGGGCTGCTCGGCGCGAGCCTGCTGATGCGGCGGCGCTGGGGCCGTCTGCGGCGACACGCGCAGGCCGCGGCGGCGCATTGCCACTCGCTCGCCGGCAAGCTGAGCGAGCAGCGCGCCAGCGAGCAGACCGGCGAGGACCAGTACTGGCAGCACGTGCGCGCGAGCGCGGCTGCCGTGATTGTCACCACCTCGGAGCGCGAGATCGTCGCCGCTTCGGGGCAGCTGCTTGAGATGCTCGGCTACCGCAGTGAACAGGAGCTCAGACAGGTCCGCACGCCGGATCTGTACGTCGACGTGCGCGAGCAGGAGCGCCTCATGGCCTCACTGAAGGAGCACGGCGACGTACGCAACACGCGCCTGCGGCTGCGGCGCCGCGACGGCAACGCGATCCACGTGCTCGGCAGCGTGCGCATCCATAGCGTGGTCGACGGTAAGAGCTACATCGAGGGAGTGCTCGCTGACATCACCTCGCTCATCGAGACCGCCGCGGAGCGCCAGCGCCTCGAGGGACAGCTGGCGCTCGCACAGAAGCTGCAGGCGGTTGGAGAGCTGGCCTCCGGCATCGCTCACGAGATCAACACGCCGATGCAGTTCATCGGCGACAACGTCCACTTCCTCAAGCGTGCGTTCGAGCGGCTGAGCTCGCTGCTCGCGCAGTACCGCCACCGCGCCGACCGCGCCTTCGCCGCCAGGGCGGACGGCGCCTCGCGCCTGCCGGAGCTGCTGGCGGACGTCGCCGAGGCCTTCGACGGCAGCATCGAGGGCGTCGAGCGCGTCACCGAGATCGTGCGCGCCATGAAGGAGTTCGCCCATCCGGGCGATACCGCCAAGGCGTCCGCCGACCTCAACCAGGCGGTGCAGACGACGCTGGTCGTTGCCCGCAACGTCTACAAGGACGTCGCCAACGTCGAGGCCGACTTTGGCGACATTCCGCCGGTCGAGTGCCGTAAGGCCGAGATCAACAAGGTGCTGCTCAACCTCATCGTCAACTCGGCGCACGCCATCGGGACCGCGATCGAGCGCGGCCGCACGGGGCGCGGGACCATCACCATCCGCACCGGGCGTGATGCCACCCACGTGCACATCATCGTTGCCGATACCGGCTGCGGTATCCCGCAGGCGGTGATCGCGCGCATCTTCGATCCGTTCTTTACCACCAAGCCCGTCGGCAAGGGTACCGGCCAAGGCCTGGCGATTGCACGCAGCATCGTGCAGAGCCACGACGGCGAGCTCAACGTCGAGAGCACCGTCGATGTCGGCACGACCTTCACCATCCGGTTGCCGCTTACCAACGCGGCGGACTCCGAGTCCGCCGCGGCGGAGCTGCCGCCAGCGGACGCCGAATCAATGATCGGCTGAGGAGACGACATGACCGACCTTCGCCACAAGATACTGTGCGTCGACGACGAGCCGCGCGTGCTGCAAGCGGTGGGGCGCCACCTGCGCGACCGCTTCGAAGTGCTCACGGCGACCAGCGGCGCCGCCGGCATCGATGTCGTCAAACGCGAGCGCGAGCTGGCGGTCGTCATCGCCGACATGCGCATGCCGGAGATGGACGGCGCCACCTTCCTGCGCCACACGCGCATGCTGCAGCCGACGGCGGTGCGCATGCTGTTGACCGGACAGGCGGACATTGCCGCCGCCATCAAGGCGATCAACGAGGGACAGGTATTCCGCTTCCTCACCAAGCCGTGCCCGCCCGAGCAGCTGCTGGCGGTCGTGGACGAGGCGGTCCGGCAGTACGAGCTGGTGATCGCCGAGCGGGTGCTGCTGCAGCGGACCGTGGTCGGCAGCATCAAGGCGCTCGCCGACATCATGAGTCTGGTGAACCCGGCGGTGGTGGGACGCGCCGTGCGCCTCAAGCGCCGCGTGTCGGCGCTCGCCGCCGAGATCGATCTCGAGGATCGCTGGCAGGTCGAGGCCGCAGCGCTGCTGTCGCATCTCGGCGAGCTGTCGCTCCCCGAGGCGGTGACGCGCAAGGTCGCCCGCGGCGAGGAGCTCGAGCCCGCCGAGGCCGAGCGGCTGCAGGCGGCCACGCAGGCCGCCAATCGCCTGATCGGCCACGTGCCGCGTCTCGAGCCGGTGAGCGCGCTGCTGGCGCGCGTGACAGCGACCGAGGACCAGACCGAGGGGGCGGGTGAGGCCGAGTCGCCGGCGGCCCAGGTGCTGCGCCTCGCGATGGAGGTCGATCGTCTCGAGCTTCAGGGTCTCGGCGCGCAGTCGGTACTGGACACGCTGCGCACACTCGGTGAGTTCCCGGCGCCGCTCCTCGACGCTCTCGGCAAGGTGCTGGCGGGCGCGGACGACGAGCTCGAGCGCGCCGAGATTCCCGTGAGCGATCTGGAGATCGGCATGATTCTCGACGAGGACCTGCGCACCGGCCGCGACGTGCTGATCGCGCCGCGCGGCTGCGATGTGACGCCGAGCTTCCTCGAGCACATCCGCCACTTCGTCAAGCAACTCGACAAGCCGAGCGTTGCCGTCTACCGCCGCTCGACGCTGGTCGAGGATCCGGGCGTGCTGACGGCTCAGAGCCTGATGGCCGGGTGATGGGCCGATGCGCACCTGCCTGCGGTCATACCGCGGCAGGACCGGAGTGGCCTGCGCGCTCTTCCTGGTCCTGGTCCGCGCGCCGCCTGCGACGGCCGACAGCTCGGACCGGCTGCTGCTCTCTGGCAACGCGGAGACATTGACCGATACCAACGGCGGCGGCGGGGTCACGGTCGGCTGGCTACACAACTTCGACCCCAGTACGCTCCTCGAGATCGGCGCTGAGCACCAGGTGATCAGCAACGCCCACTGGTCCGTGGGCTCGCTCGACGGCTCCCTCACCCTCGGCGGCACCGGCACGCGCTGCACCCTCTACGGCGACGTCCGCGAGGGCGCCGGCGATGTCGGCTCGAGCGCCTTCCGGTACTCGGTGGTGGACGTCGGCGCGATCACTACCTGGACTCGGGGCTGGTCAGTGCAGGCCGAGGACCGGCAGATCGACGTGCAGACGACGCACGGGAATCTGCCGAAGCTCGGGCTCCTCTACCTCTGGGATCGCCGCTGGCTCGCCTCCGCGGCCTATTCCTACTCGGTCGGAGGAAATCTCGGCACGCGCCTCACCACGGCGAGCGTCCAGGAGACCGGGACGGCGTTCAATCCGATCCTCGGGATCGCGTTCGGCCAGGCCTCTCCCGCGGTCATCGACCTGCAGACCGGCGTCGTGCTGGCACCGGGACAAACGCTGAAGGAAGGCTATGTCGGCTTCTCGATGCCGGTGCACTCCTGGCACGGCGACATCACGGTCATCGCCGACTACGTGGAGCTCGACAGCAGCCGCCGTGCGACGCTCACCGTCAACTACATGCGCCAGCTCGGGCGCTAGAGCCGATCTCCGGACTGCACTTGCCAGCGGGCCGTCGCGAGCCTCTGCCATTGATCGCGCGAGCCACCGGTCGGCTGCAGCAGCAGGTAGCCGTCGCGCACCCTGAGCCGTTGCCGGCGCGCCGCGGCGGCCTCGCAGGCATCCATCGTATACATGAAAAAGCCGCGCCCGGCGGTGGCGCTCGCCGCAGTGAGCGCGGCGATACCGGCGCTGGTCTTGCCTTCCGGGCAGGCGAGGCACTGCAGGCGATCGGTCGAGCCCGCCGATTCGATGAGCGCAATGGAGTCGTGGGCGAGGCGCACCGCCCGCACCGCGTGCGGCCGCTCGATGAACTGACGGCGCCAGTCAGCAGGGTCGCCGTAGTGAAAGCGCGCCAGCGGTGCGCCTTCGCGCTTGGGCATGCGCCGTCGGGTCAGCAGCGCCGCGGTCGCTTCGGAGTCGCCGCTGCGTGCGGCGCGTACGGGCGCGGCGCGGCACGCCCGCGCGCGCGCCGGTGAGGTGAGGTAGAAGCTGCCGATCGCTCGCGCACCGAAGCGGCGCAGACCGCGACCGCTCGCGTTGTCGGCCAGCACGAAGCCGATGAGGGCCGCGTAGCCATGGCGGCGCGCCCGTTCCAGCGCCGCCTCGAGGAGCTGAGGATAGAGGCCTCGCCCGCGTTCTTCGGGAAGCGTCATCCCGGCGCTCAAGACTCCGACATCGATCGGCGGCCCGTCGTCGATGGCGATCTGCCGGGGACAGATCGTCAGGCCGGCGAGGATCGTTCCGTTGCGCTCTGCGACCAGCACGTCGTTCGGCCGGCCGTTGAAGGGCCGCGCGACATACCAGTCGTACGCCGCCCGGTCCCACTGTCCGGGGAAGCCCCGGTTGAGGAACTCGACGTACTCCTGCGGGTCGAGGTCGTCAGGATTGACCAGGATTGGCATCGCCATACACGGCGCGCACCCGGCGCGCGATCTGCGAGAGGTGCGCCCACCAGAGGGCGGTGCCGAAGCGCGCGCTGAGATGGGTGAAGAGGAGATCGAGATAGTTGCAGTAGAGATCGTCGAGTCCGTCGCCCATCACATGACCGCGGCCCGCCTTGAAGATGTGCGCCTTCACGTGCAGCACGCCCCCGAGCTCGAGGATGCGTACCGCGCGCTCGAAGGGCGAGCTCGCCTGGAAGTTGCAGGTCAGATGCACCAGCGCGCCGCCGCCGATGAGCTGCGGATGGATGAGCGACACGCCGCGCAGCCCGCTGACGGCGGTCACCGCCTCGGGTGACACCTCACTGTCGAGGTCGCGCGCGGAGCTCAGGAAATGAAAGTCGAGGCGGCTCAGGGCCAAGATCAGCGCCGGCGGGGCGGCCCAGGCCGGAGGTATGTAGCCGCGCACGTGGCGGAGCCCCGCGCTCGCGAAGATCCCGAGCGAGCGCCTGATGGAGTCGAGGCACTCCCTCTCGGATTCGTTCTGGAACTCGGTCGCGAAGTGCGGCCCGACGTGGGCGTGATGGAGGCCGTGCGGCACGATCTCGCAGTGCTCGAGGCCGTTGAGGTAAGCGACGAAGCGCGGATGCCGGTCGATGCGCAGCTCCCCCGCGGCGCGCAGCCGCGTCCAGTGCACGTGGCGGCGGAGGAAGGGAACGTGGCGCAACAGCCGGGTGTCGGGAGTCAGCGAATCGAGCCGCCAGTCGGGCGTCACACACAGCGTCGCCTTGAGGCCCGGATGGCGCTGCTGCAGCCGCGCGAGTCGCCCGAGCGCGCCCGCCTCGAGATCGCCACCCGCGTCGTAGCCCGCCGCCGAGGTTGCCGGGTGCACGTCGTCGACGCTCAGGCACACGGCCGCAGTCTTTCCGGCGGGTAGCCAGTGTGGTTGCGTGCGCCGCGCCGCGCCGAAGGGCAGGACGTTACCCATGCTCGTCACGGCCGCGCGTCACTCGCGGTCTCAGGCGCTCACCGCGCGGCGGACGCCGCCCTTGGCCGCGCTCAGCCACCCCACGGCCTGCGCCGCCGGCAGGCTGCGGCAGAAATAGTGGCCCTGATAGAGGTCGCAGGTCGTGAGACCCAAGAGCTCGAACTGGGTGGCGGTCTCGATGCCCTCGGCGATCGACTGCATGCCGAGGTAGCTGATGAGATCGATGAGCGCCTTGAGGAAGCCGAAATCCCGCGAGTCGACCTCGATGCGCTCGATGAAGGAGCGGTCGATCTTGACCGCCTTGAGCGGCAGCGAGCGCAGGTGCGAGAGCGAGGAGTAGCCGGTGCCGAAGTCGTCGAGCCACGCGCCGACGCCGAGATCGCTGAGCCGCTGCAGCGTACGGGCGGCACTGCGCATGTCCTGGATGAGGGTGGACTCCGTCAGCTCGACGACCAGCTGACTGCCCGGCAGATCATGCTCGGCGAGCACCGCGCCGATTTCGTCGGCAAGGTTCGGGCGCAGGAAGGCCTCGGCCGAGAGGTTGAAGTTGATGAAGAAGTCCTCATGCCCCTCGCGGCGCCAGGCGGCGGCCTGGCGGGCCACCTCGCGGATCAGCCAGTCGTTGAGTCGATGCGACAGGCCGGCCTGCAGTGCGATCGGCACGAACTTGCCCGGCATCAGCCGACCCTCGGTCGGGTGGTTCCAGCGCACCAGCGCCTCGAACCCCGCGACCGCGCGCGTGTCCGGCACGATGAACGGCTCGTACTCGAGCACCAGCTGACCGGAGTCGAAGGCGCGGTCGAGATCCGCCTCGAGCTGCAGCCGGCTGATCGACTCGCGGGCGACCGCCGAGTCGAAGCGGCACCAGCGAGTGAGCGCATCGCGCGCCACGGCGGCGAGCGCGGTGTTGGCGCGATCGACGAGCGCCTCGGCGTACTCGTAGCCGGAGGTGGTCTCGGCGATGCCGATGCTCGGGCGTAGGACAAAGGTATGGCTATCGAGCGCGATCGGCGCCTCCACCTCGGTCAGGATCCGGCGCGCCAACTCTTCGCCGCGTGCGACGTCGGCGTTGGTCAGCACGACCGCGAGCTGGCTGTCGCCGATGCGGAACAGCAGCTCCTTCGAGGGCAGCAGGAACTCGAGCCGCTCGGCGGCCACCACCAGCACGCGCGAGGCGAACTCGGCTCCGAAGGAGCCGCCGATCTGCTGCAGGTGATCGAAGCCGATCGCCATGACGGACAGCGCGCCCTGTTTCGACTGCCGCATCGAATCGAGAGTCGCCTCGATGCGCCGGATCAGGGAGCTGCGGTTGGCAAGGCCCGTGACCGTGTCGTAGGTGCTCACCAGGTGCAGCCGCGACTCGAGCGCCGCCAGGCTCTCGAGGGCGTTGCCGTAGAGCTGATTGGTGTCGCGACGGCGCGCCTCGGCCTCCGAGAGCGCCGCGGCCGCGTTGCGCAGCGCCGTCCCGCGCCGCAGCTCATGGCAGGCCCACAGCACCACCGCGAGCAGCACCAGGAGCGAGGAGCTCAGCGCCTTGAGCGGCACGCTGCCGCCGTCGCCGCGGGCCGCGCGCAGCTCGAGCGCCGAGCCGGCGAGGTGCACGGGTACCGTCACCTGGGAGTTGAACTCGCCCGCGTCGCTCTGATAGAGCGCCACCCCTTCGCCCGCATCATAGAGCTGCACCCGCAGGCCCTGGCGCATGGGGTCTGCGACCCGGGCGTGGGCCAGGAAATCGTCCACCAGCTCCCAGCTGCCGGTCCAGCCGGGAGCGCCGCCCGTGGGGTTGGCGCGCGCCAGCAGCAACGCGTTGGCGCTGCCCGCGGTCGCGAACGGCCCGAGGAGCGCGAGCGTCGTGGCGCTCATCGTACGGTGCGCGCTCAGTGCGCGGCGCAGGGTGGCTTCCGGGATCGGCGGCAGGTGCGCGGTGGCATCGGGGCCGCCGGCGGGCTCGAGCTGCCAGGCATGCCAGCCGTCGTGCGACGCGCCGCCGTGTGACTGAAGGGCAAGGCGCGCGCCGCGGTCGAGCTCGGCGCCGAGCGCGGCGCTCATGTCCTCGAGCAGCTCGTGCTGGCGGACCAGGTCGCGCGTCTCCTCGAGACGATAGCGGACCGAGATGAGGAGCGCGGCGAGGGCTACGGCGATCAGCGCCCCGGTGAGGAAGCTCGGAACCTGGTGCTGCGCGGCGCGCATCGCGGGCTTCAGGTCTCCGTCACCGGCTGCAGGCGCACGAACGCCAGCTCGCCGATGCTCGCGGCGACGCGCTGGCGGCGGATTGACACCAGGTAGCTGTGCGAACCGCGCCGGAAGATGCGCCGGGTGGACTCGAGCGGCGCGATGTCCCACCAGCGTCCGGCAACCCCCTCGAAGACCGTGGCCGCGGCGAGACCTTCGGCACCCTCGCCGAGGAGCGTCGCGGCGCTGCGGTTCGGCAGCACGAGCTGACCGGCCGGGGTGACCGCGAACACGGGCTCCTCGATCGCGTCGATCTCGCCGCGCAGTCCTGGCTCGTCGCACTTCTCGATATCGAGCGCCGTCACGCCCGCACCGAGCACCTCGGCGCGTACCCGCAGCACGAGCTCGCGTCCGGCGAGCGTGGCCCCCTGGATCTCGTCGCCGCCGCTCAGCAGCAGCGCCCGGACGACGGTCGGATAGTCGAAGGCGACCGCGTCGAGGAGAAACTGGCCGGTCGGATCGGTGAGGCCGAAACTGCGCGCGAAACGCTCACTCGCCCGCACGATGCGACCGCTGCCGGACTCAACCAGCACGGCCGCCGAGGGCGCATGCGTCACCAGCTGCGCGTTGAGCTGCTGCATGCGCGCGAGCTCGTCGGCGAGCTCGTCGACGCGGGCGCCGCCGCGGCCGAAGATGCCGGTCAGGGAGCGCGCCATGGCGCTCACCGCCACGCCGAGCGCCGCGACCGTGACCACCAGCATGAGGTCGTAGGTCGGCGAAGTGTTGACGTCGGCGAACGCCACCCGGCTGTGCGGCAGCCAGCGGGGCAGCAGCGCGAGCGCGCCGAGGTGCAACCCGTAGCGCTCCTCGATGAAGGAATTGGTGTCGGGCGAGAGCAGCACCCCGGAGGCGAGCACCGCGAGCAGTCCGAGGAGCGCGAGCTGCTGCTGCCAGAAGCCGAGCAGCAGCGCCGCCGGCAGCAGCGGCAGAATGATGAATAGTGGGAACAGCGGCTGCTGCAGGCCGCCGAACAGATGCCAGCCGACGCCGATCAGCAGCGTGCCGAGGAGCTGCGTCAGCAGGGTGAGCCACTGGAGGCGGCCCGGGGAGGGGCTGCGGCGGGTCTCCAGGCCGAGCGCGAACTGGCCCGCCGCGAGGGCCGCGAGCGTCCAGATGACCGGCGCGATGTCGACCTGCGCCAGGCCGAGGTACCAGCACAGCACCGCCAGCGTCGTCGCCAGCATGACCGTCAGCGTCCAGGTGTTGTCGAAGGTGATCTTGTGCCTGCGCAACGTCTCGAGAGCCGCGGTGCCGTGGATGGCGGCCTGGGTCATGGGGCGTTCTTCAGCGGATACACCCCGGCCACCGGCGTGTCGATGCCGTTGCCCTTGAAGACATTGGCCTCGAGGTGCGGGTCGGCCTTGACCCGCCCGGACGCGGTGGCGAGATCGAGCACGCGCAGCGCCGCGCCGTGGTTCTGCAGCACCTGGTTGCGCTCCACGACTGCCGCACCGCCGATTGCGACGATCGCATCTCCGGCCGTGCCGCTGATGGTGTTGTCGCGGATGACGGGAACGCCCGCATCGCCGGTCACGATGGCGACGATGCCGGCGCCGTTGTGGGTCAGCTCGTTGTGCTCGATGGTGACGCCGCTGTCGCGCGCCATGATGGCGGTCGCGGTGTTGTCGGCCAGGGTATTGTGGGCGAGGTGCACCGAGCGCCCCGAGGTCACCGAAATGGCCGTGCCCCGGGTGGCGCGGATCTCGCTGTCCTCGATGCGCACGTCGCCGCCGAGCACCAGGACCGCCGAGTCGTGGTTGCCGGTGAAGTGACTCTTCTCGACCAGGGTGGCCTGGTTGGCGAGCACCATGCCGGCGGCATTCTCTATGAAGGTGCAGTCGACGATGCGGGCGCGCTCGCGCGCGCCGGCGGCGTCCGCTGCCGCGAGCTGCGGGCTCTCGGCCTTGACCGCCGCGCTCACGAACCAGAACCCCGCGCGGCTGCTGCCGCGGAAGGTGTCCCCTTGCAAGGTGAGGTCGCGGATCCCGGGCTCGGCGAGCACGGCGGTCTCATCGTGCTCGAAGGTCCCGCCGCGGATCGTGCTGCCGCTGGCGGCCGGGGCCAGCAGGATCCCGACCTTGGAATCGCTGACAGTGAGTGAGTCGAGGACGGCGCTGGCGGCGTTTACGATCACGCCGGTGCCGTTTGGGTTGCGCATCTTGAGGCCGCGCACGGTGGAGGCGGGACTGTTCAACTGCAGTACCGCGCCGCTGGTGAGATGCTCCGCGTCGATGGTGCCGGCGTTGGCACGGGCATCGAGGTCGACGCCGTGCGGGTTGGTGAGCGCCGGCAGCGCCGATTCGATCGTGATGCGCTCGACGGCGATCTCGACGTGGGCGCGGCTCGAGAGCCGGTCGGCGGCGAGAATCGCGTCGCGCAGTGTGCCGGGCCCGGCATCGTGTGCGCTCGTCACCACGAACTGCGCCGCCGGCAGGCGCAACGGGCCGAGCGGGTTGCCGCTCAGGTCGCGTTGCGTCACCGCGACGCCAAGGACCAGCAGACACAGCGCAATCAAGGCGCCCGAGGTGGCATTTTTCATCGCAACTCCGCCGCAGTAGTGGCCACGGGCCGACCGAGAGTCGGGCGCGGCTCGTAGTGATCCGCAAACAGGCGCCGCCCGAGGGCTTTGAGCGTCACGAGGTTCGCAAAGCCGATCGCCATGGCGGGGTAGGGCAGCAGCGCGTACACCGGGTACACCGGCAGCGTCAGCAAATGCCGCGCGCGCTCGCCGCGGCGCAGCGTGAAGAAACAGTTGAGCAGCAGCACCAGCGCGCACTTGCCATACCAGAGCGCGAACAGCAGCGGCTCGCTCCACGGACCGCTCGGAATCAGGTCGGTGAGCAGCAGGTTGTCGACGCCCTTGGCGAAGCTGAGCGTGAGAATCGCGACCGAGAGGAGCTTCAGCGGCAGCATCACGATCGCGGCAAAGCCGAGGTAGATCAGGTACTGATAGGCGGCGAGCGGGCCGCGGCGCGCGACCGCGAGCAGCTGCGGCAGCCGCTCGACGAACACCCGCCCGCAGCCGAAAGCCCAGCCGACGCGCTGCGAGAACAGGCCCCCCCAGGTGGTCTTGGCGCGCGTCTCGATCACCATGCGGTCGTCGTAGTAGATGCGCTCGCCGGCGGCGAGCAGCAGCAGGGAATTCTCGAAGTCCTCCGCGTAGATCGACAGGCTGTGGTGTGCGAGCGCGTATTCGAGCGCCGAACGGCGGTAGATCGAGACGCCGGAGTTGCAGCACACCTCGCCGAGGCTGCGCCGGCCGAGCCCGCAGGCGAGCTCGTACTCGAGCGCCTGGCACTCGACCAGCCAGCCGCCAGGCGCGGCCGTGACACGTGGGGTGAGCGCGGCGGCGCCGCTGCGCTGCAGGTCGCTGATGACCCGCTCGAGCGCGGCGCGCTGCGAGGGCCCGGGCGCCGCCCAGTTGACGTCCGGATCCATGACGACGATGGTCTGGATCTCGGCCGGCAGGGTCGGCAGCAGATGCCGCAGCGCCGCGGGCTTGTTGCGGTTGACGGTACCGGCGAGGCAATTCCACCCGGCGCGCCGCAGCCGCAACAGCGTGCCGTCACCGGAGGCATCATCGATGAGCCAGACGCGGTCCTTGAACGAGATGAGTGTTGTGAGGAAGCGGTCGAGGTCATCTGCCTCGTCGTGGACCGAGGCGATGATCGCGTAGGGCTGGAGCGCCGCGGCGCGCTCGGCGTTGGAGATGTCGGTGAGACCGAGATCGATCGACGGTCCGGGGGATGTGGCGCCGTGCAGCCGCTGCACCCACAGGCGCACCACCAGATCGATCACGTCGATCGTCAGGATCAGGTTGGCGAGCAGGTAGACGACGATGCGCGAGGCGCTGCTCAGCAGCCCGCTCGCCCCGGCGATCGTCACGCCGGCAACGCACACGATCACAACGGCAGCAATGCTCCACCCGCCCGCCAGTTCGGGCGCGCCGCTGACTCGTGAGCGTGCGCCGCCGACCTCGCCGTGCTCGGTCGGTGTACGCGGTTGGGGAGCGGTGACCATGCCTTTTTCCCTGCGGGCATTCTTTCCCAAGTCCTTAATTGAAAAGGCGTCGCAGGTATCAGATTAAGTACTACCGCCGGGCGCAGCGGCGCCCGTGCGCGCACCCGGAAAGCGCCGCGATCGCGAGTGAGAAATGCCGCAGAACGGCGTTCGCGTGCGGCGGCCCGAGTGTGACGCGCGTCACGCGGGCCGCATTATGCCAAGCCGGCCGGGGGTTAAGAGTACAGGCCCGTCAGCGTCAGACCGACCGGCTCCGCGGTGCCGAAGACGCTGCCCTGTCCGTAGTGCACGCCGAGAAAACGCAGCCGCTCGGCGATCGCCGGGGTGTCGATGCCGGTCGCCGCCACGGCGACGCCGGCGCGCTGGCCCCATTCGACTGCCGAGCGCACCAGCGACTCCGACTGCTGGTTGGTGAGGATGTCGCAGACGAAGCGGCTGTCGATCTTGGCGAGCGCGACCGGCAGGTTCTTCAACACCTCGAACTTCCACAGCGCGCCGCCGACGCCGTCGATGGCGAGACGCGTGCCCCATTCGTAGCAGCGCAGCGTGAGAAGGCGCGCCAGCAGGCCCTCGTCGCGGCGCAGGCTCTTGGCGAGCGCCGCTTCGCGCAGCTCGATGAGGAAGCGGCCGGCGATGCCGACGTTCGATAGCTCGGCGTCGAGGAACTCCACGAACTCCGGATCGGCGAGCGACTGGGCGGCGAGGTTGAGCGATACCGTGAGGCCGCGCCGCTCGAGGATATGCTCGTGCTCGTGAACCAGCTTGAGGACGTGCCGCACCACCCAGCGGTCGACCGAAGAGAGCAGCAGATGCTGCCCGGAGGAGGCGATGAAATTGCCAATGGTGTGGATGTTGCCGCTCTGGGTCTGCAGACGTGTCGAGAGCTCGTAGCCGAAGAGATTCTCGCTGCCGAGCTCGAGCACTTTCTGCGCCTGCAGCACGAGCTCGTTGGCCTCCCATTCGTTATGGCCGGCGCGCCCGCGTTCGCTAGGCCGCCGGGCGCAGTCCCGGCCGCCGTCCTCGGTCGCCTCCGGACCGTGCCCCTCGCCGGGTCGGCGGAGCTCGGCGGCCGGCGGCGGGTCGCGGTGGCTCACCAGATAGGCGCGCCGAGCGCCGGTGCGCACCCGCTTCTCGTGCGGCGTCGTCTTCAACGCGGTCTCGATCGCATCGCGGAGCTCCGCCACCGGACAGGGCTTGAGGAGAATGCGGATCACGCCCGCCTGGTTGATCGCGCGTGCCGCCACTTCGACGGTGCCGTGACCGGTGAGGAGAATCCGGCCGGTGGTCGGAAACTCGTTGGCGATGACGGTGAGCAGCTCCGAGCCGCGCATGCCCGGCATGCGCTCGTCGGCGACGATGACGTCGAAGGGCGTCTCGCCGAGCTTCTGCAGCGCGTGCTCGGCCGAGGTCGCCGTCTGAACGTGGTAGGGATACTCGCTCAAGGCACGCCGCAGGCCGTCGACGACCGCCTGGTCGTCGTCGACGAACAGCACCTTGGGCATGGAGTGCCCGGGGCCGGTGAGCTCGTGCTCGATGGCATGGGCGCCGGATGTGCCGGCCCAGCCGGAATGAATCACGGTGTCGGTGAAATTCTGCTCGTTGTTCATCGCGCATCCTCCTCGCGCTCGAATGAGCCGGATCGCAGTGACCGCGCGCTTCGACCGGCGGTCATGGTGTCCGGGGAACTGAAGCAAGCGAGGAGGGATTCTGCGAGTGCTGTCGGCAAGTGCCAACAGGAAATCTTACATATATACCGTGACTTTCATCACAGTGGCCGGATTCTGTAACGTCGGCTGGGATTATGTGGTGCTTGGCGACAGTTCCTGAAAGGGGAGCTGAGGAATCGTCCGCAAGGAGCATCGCGTGCGCGTCGAGATCACATCGCAGGAGGCCGCCGAGGAACGGCGGCTGTGGGCCGATTTCTACGAAGCGACCATGCGCGCCGTCGAGATCATTCGCAGCGAAGGAACCGACGGCAATGCCGTAAAGCGCATCGTCGCGGAGCATGCCGCGGCGAGCGACGCCGTCGCCCGCATCAAGAAGATCCGCGGGCTCCCCTGAAACGCACCGTCGGATCCGGTATAAGCTCACGGCCGCGGCAGGGCCCGGGGCAGTCCCATAGAGGGCACCCGGCGCTGCGGCAGGGGGAGCAACGCGATGACGGAGCCCGCGAAAGCGGTATTCCTCAGTTACGCATCGCAGGACGCCGAAGCGGCCCAGCGCATTTGCGACGCACTCAGAGCCGCTGGCATCGAAGTGTGGTTCGATCAGAGCGAGCTGCGCGGCGGGGATGTCTGGGACCAGAAGATCCGGCACCAGATTCGGGACTGTGCGCTCTTCATACCGATCATCTCGGCCAATACGCAAGCGAGGCCGGAGGGCTACTTCCGGCTCGAGTGGCGGCTGGCCGATCAGCGCACCCACCTGATGGGCCGCAGCCGCGCATTCCTGGTGCCGGTGTGCATCGACAACACACCGGACCTGGACGCCGACGCGCCGGATTCGTTCCTCGCCATCCAGTGGACACGGCTGCCCGCTGGTGAAACCTCAACCGTCTTCACCAAGCGCGTCGCGCACCTGCTGTCGCCGGAAGCGGCTCCTGCACCGGCAGAGGCCGGGTCGACCGCCGCCGCAGTCCCGCAGGCTACGGCCGCACTCCGACAGCCTGCCTCGGGCCCTGCCATATCACGACAGACGCAATGGGTGGTGCTGATTGCGGTGCTGGCCGTGGTCGGCGTCGGCTACCTTGCAGTGGACAAGTTCTGGATCTCATCAAGTGCAACCCCGTCCAGCGCGGCACGATTCGCCCCGCCGCCACACTCCATCGCGGTGCTGCCGTTCGTCAACATGAGCGGTGATCCCAAGCAGGAGTATTTCTCGGAGGGTCTGACTGAAGAGCTGCTGAACTCCCTCTCCCGCATCAATGAGCTGCAGGTTGCGGCTCGTACCTCTTCGTTCTCCTTCCAGGGCGAGCACCCGGATATCGCCACGGTCGCGCATAAACTGAATGTTGGCGCGGTGCTTGAAGGCAGCGTGCGTCGCTCCGCCCACACGATTCGCGTCACCGCGCAGCTGATCAATGCGGTGAGCGGATTTCATTTATGGTCGCAGACCTACGACCGGGACTTAGGGGATGTGCTGAAGCTCCAGACCGAGATCGCGACGACGGTGGCAAGCTCCCTGCGAGTCGCACTTCTTGAAGGCACGGGGCGCCGCATCGAGCTTGGCGGAACCAGCGACCCGGCTGCGTTTGATGCTTACCTGCGCGGGCTGAAGATCGCGCGCACTGCCGACAGCGCCGCAGAGACGCGCGCCGCGCTGGCCGCGTACACGGACGCTGTCCAACACGACCCTGATTTCGCCACGGCCTTCGCTGAGCGATCGGTCGAACTCACCAATTTCGCGGACTTCGACGCGCACGGAGCCGAGGCGGGCGAAGCGTACGACAGGGCGCTGGCCGACGCACGCACCGCGGTGCGCCTGGCGCCCGATCTCGCGCTGGGTCACTATGTGTTGGGGGTTGCCCGCGAGAACTTTCTGCAGATCCCTGAAGCGTCGGAGGAATTCGAGCGTGCCGCGGAGCTGGCACCGGGCAGCGCGCGCATCCAGGCGGCTTACAGCCGCCACTCGGCGCAATTGAGGCATACCGCGGCAGCGCTCAGTGCCGGTCGCCGCGCCATCGCCCTCGATCCCCTCAATTTCCACGTGCATCGAACAGTCGGCATCGCGCTGCTCCTCAGCCGTCGGTATTCGGACGCCCTCGCCGCGTTTGAGACGGCAATCTCCCTGCAACCCGACTACCTGCGCAATCACGTTCTCCTCGGAGCGGCGCGTTACGAGCTCGGGGATCTGCAAGGTTCGCGAGCGGCGTGTGAGGTCGCAGCGGCGACCCTGGGAGGTAAGGTCTGCCTGGCGAAAACCTACCAAAAGCTCGGGCGGCGTGCTGACGCCGAAGCCGAGCTTCAGGCGCTCCGAGCGTCTTCGGGGGACGAAGGTGCCCTCGACTACGCTGCCATCTATGCACAGTGGGGCGAGGTAGCGAAGGCACTCGAATGGCTGGAGACGGCCTGGCGTCTGCGCGACTCCAGTCTCGCGGAGTTGAAAGCCGAGCCTGACCTCGATCCGCTGCGCAACGAACCGCGCTTCCAGGCGATCGAGCGGGAATTGAAGTTTCCGGACTGAGGGAGCACAGCTTTGATTACATTCAGCAGGCGCACAATGCTGCTCGGCGGAGCGGCGGTATTGTTGTCCGGCACGAACCGCCTGCTGTTGGGCGCTAACCGGCGGCTCGCCCCGGAGTTGGTGCTCCACAACGCCAGGGTCTGGACTGTCGATCCGCTCTCGCCTGCAGCGCAGGCGATCGCCATTGCCGACGGACGCATACTGGCCGTGGGCTCCAACGAATTCGTCCTGTCCGGTGCCGTCGCCGGCACCAGGAGAGTTGATATCGGCCGCAAGCGGATCACGCCCGGCTTCATCGACGCTCACGCGCACCCGGCGACGAGCGGCCTCGAGTACGCGCGCTCGGTGGACTGTGGCCTCGGCTCGATCGAGGCGATCAAGACGGCGCTACGCCGGAGGGCGCAGCAGACCGCGCCCGGGGCCTGGATCAAAGGGTTCAACTACGACGACGGTAAGACCCCGCGGCCTATCAGTCTTGCCGACCTCGACGATGCCGTGCGCGATCACCCGGTTGCTGTTGAGCATCGCGGTGGACACTCGCTCTTTGTCAACTCGATGGCGATGAAGACTGTTGGCTATGACCGCAGTACACCGAGCCCGCCGCATGGCCTGATCGAGAGGGATGCGGGCGGCAACCTCACCGGCAAGGTCGCCGATGACGCGCGCATCCCTTTCGACAGGCTCTTGACCCGCAAGGCTACTCGGGCGGAGTGGCGCGATGCGGCAATGCTGATCTCCCGGCGGGCGACGATGCGTGGGATTACCTCGGTTTGCGATGCGTTCGGCGACGTCGACACCTTACAGGGCTATCGCGATGCCGCCGCGGCGGGAGGCCCGCCGCAGACGAGAACCTATTGCAACATTGACTCGAAGAGCATCCAGCCGTTCGTGGAGGCGGGCATCAATACCGGCTTCGGTGACGACACCGTTCGCGTCGGCGCGGCAAAGTTCTTCAGCGACGGCTCGATCTCCGAACGCACGGCCTGGATCTCTCAACCCTACGTCGGAACGGACTTCCACGGCGTGCCCGTAGGCACGCGCGAGGACATCTATCGGTTGGCCTCCAAGCTCCACAAGGCCGGCTGGCAGCTTGCGACGCACGCCAATGGAGATCTGGCGATCGATGAGGTGCTGGGAATCTACGAGCAGATCCAACGCGAAACGCCGCGCCGCGATCCGCGCTACCGGCTCGAGCACTGCACGGTGGTCACGCCTTCGCTCATCGCGCGCATCAAGGCCCTGGGCGCCATTCCGGTCCCGTTCTCGGCATACGTGTCTTTTCACGGCGATGTAATGCACTTCTACGGTGAGGCGCGCACCCGTCACATGTTCGCGATGCGTGACTTCCTCGATGCGGGGATTCCGGTACCCGATTCATCCGACTTCACCGCGAGCCCCATGGACCCGCCGCTATGGCTGCAGTCTCAGGTGACGCGGACCGATCCGCAGGGCCACGTGTGGGGCGCCAATCAGAGAATCTCCGTGGCCGAGGCTGTGCGTTGCGGGACGATAAACGGGGCGTACTCCATGTTCGAGGAGCATCTGAAGGGCTCGATCCAACCGGGCCGTCTTGCGGACCTCGTGGTCTGGGACCAGGACATGTTCGAAGTCGAACCTTCGGAGTTGTCGCGGATCAACCCGGAACGCACCATGATCGGCGGACGGTGGGCCTACGAGGCGTAGAGGCGTCCCCGGCATGGCGAGCGGGCGCACCGTGCTGTAGGCGCGCAACTACCAACTCTCCGGGCGCGCAGGCCTGCACGCTGGCGCTCGATCCTGAGCTGCAGAATGCCCGCAACTCGGCTAGAGGATCGAGCGGATATTCAGGTCGCCCGACTCGTCGGAATAGAACTCCTCGCGAACCTCGAGGCGACCGTTGCGATTCTGGCACTCGAGGATCGAGCGGGCATTCTCCGCCGCGAGACTGCGGGCATAGTCCACCGCGTCGTCCAATCTCGTAAACTTCGACAGCGGCGCCGCCTCGTCGCCGTTGAGCGTAACGCCCCAGATCCCGCCGCTCGGCTGCACTCGCACAAATGTCACTTGCATGGGCTGGCACCTCCAAACGTGAACTATCACGCTACCCGTACGCGGGCGGCGCGCAAAAGGCGCCGGCCGAAACGTGGGGTGGTCCGAGTCCTACACCGCGGCAGCGGCTGAAGGCTCCGGTCGCGAACGGGCGACGTGAGCTGTATTCCGACGGAAAATGTCAGCAGCGGGGAGATGGTGTTGTTCGCACGGGGTATCTAGCGTGTCTGTGTATGTATCCGCGAAAGGAGTATCCCGTGAAACGACTAGCCGCAGCATTAGCTTTGAGCGCGCTCGCCGCCGCAACCGTCGGCCTGGCGCAGCAGGCCCCGGCTCAACCGTCGGCTACCCCGAGTCAGGCAACTGCGCCATCAGACCCGGGTAGCGCGAGCCAGGCAACTTCGCCGTCGGACCCCGGTGCGGGCCACGTCGACAAGCAGGCTCTCATGAAAGACTGCATGACACAGGTGCAGGCCGCCAACCCGAACGTGGCCGTGAAAGATATCCAGACGTATTGCGACGAGCAAGTAAAGAAGATCTACGCAACCAAGCCGGAGTAACTGCGGCACGCACCACCTCACGCGACGACCGACAGCGTTCGCCGCGTGGGGTCGGGGAGGGAATCGGGTGGAACCAATAGCACTCCGGGGTGCTCGTTGGTGGGATACTTGCCGTATGAAATACCAGCTGCTGACTTGTTTGTTCCTTGGCGCGAGCGTGACCGTTGAGACCGACGCCCAAAGCTCGCCCCCACAGGACTGGCCCATGTTTGGTGGCAATGTGGAAAGCACCAGTGCCAACCCGCGCCCGAGCGGCATCACCGCTGACAACGTCACCAAACTCGCGCGCCGGCAGATCAAGCTGGACGGCACGGTGGACGCGAGCGCCATTTTTCTGCAGGGCGTCACAGTCCACGGCGCCGCCCACAATGTGATCTTTCTCACCACCACCTACGGCAGAACACTGGCGCTCGATGCCGAAAGCGGCGGGGTTTTGTGGGAATACACGCCGCCCAGTTACCAGGCGCTGGCGGGAACGCGGCAAATCACCAACTCCACGCCCGCGGCCGATCCTGATCGACAAGCCATTTATGCCGCCTCGCCCGACGGCTATATCCAGAAGCTGACCGTCAGCGATGGCCGGACTGTTTGGCGCGCCTCGATCACCAGGCTCCCGGAGCGGGAAAAGATCGCCTCGCCGCTCAAGTACTTCCAGGGCCACGTGATTGCAGTTACCGCGGGCTACATCGGCGACCGACCACCCTATCAGGGCCACGTCGCCATTCTCGACAGCAACTCCGGCAAGCTCCTGCAAGTGTGGAACTCGCTATGCAGTGACCGCACGGGGCTGCTCGACCCTGATTCCTGCCCGCAAAGCCAATCGGCGATCTGGGGTCGGGCGGGCGCCGTGATCGACCCCAGCAATGGCGATATCTTCGTCGCTACCGGCAATGGCCACTGGAATGGCACGACCGACTGGGGCGATGCGCTCATCGAGATCGATGCCAATGCCGCGAGAATGCTGGGCAACTACACGCCGGCCGATACCGCCGAGCTGGATGCGCGTGATCTCGACCTGGGCTCAGCCTCGCCGGTGCTGCTGCCGGGCGGTGACCTGATTGCCCAAGGCGGCAAGGATGGCAAGGTTCGCCTGCTGCGCCGCAAGGCCCTCACGGGCACCGCTCCCCACAAAGGCGACGAACTGCAAATCGTTTCGACGCCCAGCGGTACCGATCTGTTCGCCCAGCCGGCCGTGTGGGAACACGACGGCCGAACCTGGATGTTCGCGGCCGATAACGGTGGCACGGCCGCCTGGGAGCTGAACAACGCCCAGCTCCAGGAGAAATGGAAAAACGGCAACGGCGGCACTAGTCCGTTTGAAGCCGGCGGGCTGCTGTTCGTTTACGCGCGCGTGGGCGGGCTGAACGTGTACCAGGCGGCTTCGGGCAAACCCATCGCCACGCTGCCGTGTGGCGCCGGTCATTGGAACAGTCCCATCGTGCTGCAGGGCGAAATCATCCTTCCCGAAGGTAACGCGAACGATCACGCCACCAGCGGCGTGCTGGATATCTGGAGCCTGTCCGAGTCGAGCACTGCGGCCCGTTAGGGTGTTGTCTTGCAATGTTGTGATGCAACACGATTAGCGGCGTTGACTTTTTTTACACCTGCCGGCGTCCCGGTTGGGACGCGGTCGGGGAGTGCTTGTTGTATAAGGAAATCCGTGAGTTGGCGCGGAGCTTGCATGGCTAATCCGGAGCGACTGGAAGAAGCCGGTCGCCGGGGAGAATGTCATGAGAAGCGTCCGCGCCTGCGTTGTGCTTGCGATCCCGTTGCTCGGCCTTGCCGCCGTAGCAAGCGCCCAGACCATTACCGATGGGACCGGCGCCTCAGAGGTCGTGAGTTTCGGCACTGTGAGCCAGTCGGGGGGGCCGTTCCCGTGGAGTGACCTGGGAATCACGGCGAATGCAAACGTCACGCCCGGTACTCTCAATGTGCAGACCGGCGGATCGACGGCATTCAAGCTCACGACGACATTCACGGCTGGGGAAGTGCTCACGGCCGGCGATCCGTTCAACGTAGGGTATAACCCAGGCTGGACCGGCCAGTTCAACTCCGCGCCCGCAGCTAGCGGCGGCTTTAGCAGTCAGTTCGTTTACAACCTCGGTCCCTTCAGCGGCTCGGAGACCATTCTGAACGTGCCGCTGTCGGTGCCCGGGGCGACGACCGGCCACCTCAGCTCGAGCCTCAACACCCCTATCATTTCGCCACCTGTATCGGTATCGCAGAGCATCGGCGGTCCCGGGGTCAGTCTCACCGCTACCCTTAAGGCACAGGGCTGCTTCTTCGTTTGCGTCACGGTCGCGAGCGCAAGCCTTGGCTTCAACGTCGGCACGCAGATTCAACAGTCGATCGTCGCACAGCCGCTGATCACGTATGGGGACATCGTCTGGGAGAGCACCACGCCGACCTATTCGGCATCGGACCATCCTACGTTCGTCCCGGGCTTCAGCGGCTCCGTCATGAACACGCTGGCGGCGCCTTCGGGGCTCACGACCGGCGACACTTTCTACTTTAATGTCTTGCCCGCCATTCAGCTCAACATGCCTGTTATCGATACTGCGGATGTCGCCGTGCCGGCCAGCATCACGGCGAGTTGGGACATCTTTGGCGCGGGAGGATCGGAGACCTGGCCACTGGGAGACTTGTACGAGCTCGGCGGGGCGGGGGCGTTCGACTTCAACCCCGAGTTTTACGGCAGTGAGTTCTACAGCCTGCCACTCATCTACACGTCGGCCTACTGCGCGCAGATTGCCTGCTTCCCCGCGAAGTACACGGTCCCGGGGAGCGGCAGCGGGAATCCGGTGAATACCCCGACCGGTGGTGGTGTGCCTGGAGACAACGGGCCGTGCGGAGCGGATACACTCGTCACGTGCGGCCTGACCGTGACCCCGACCCCAGGCAATGATACGGGTTACGGGAATACGCCTACGAACCCGTTGTTCCCGCCGGGCGATTGCGGACCGGCGGGGGCCCTCGGGCCGGATGGATATCCCTGGTCGGATTACTGCTACAACAACGACTTGCCACCCACCCTCCAGACATCGCAGACCGTACCGGAGCCCGATGCGCTCGCGCTGTTGGCGCTCGGCTCGCTCGGCGTGTTCCTCCAATCGCGGCGGAGACCCCGGGTTTCACGCTGATCGGCCCGGACTCCAGGGCTTGCGGGCTCGCACGCTTGCGTCCGCCGTGTAGGGCGGACGCGGCGGCCCTGGCCGCTCGCGGCCGGCAAACATCAGCGCATCCGCACGCTTGGCCCAGGCCTCAGGTCCGCCAGTCGCACACAAGGAAGTAGAATCTCGTCCTCGCACGCTTGGGAGAGCGCCAATGGCCAAAAGAGTTGCGGACGTGATCGTGGAGACCTTGGCGGCCGCGGGCGTGAAGCACTGCTGGGGTGTTCCGGGGGATACGCTCAACTTTGTCACGGATGCGATTCGCCGCAGCGACATCAAGTGGGTGCACGTCCGGCATGAAGAGGTCGCTGGTTTCGCCGCCGGTGCGGAGGCGATGCTCAGCGGCAACCTGACTGCATGTGCCGGCTCCTGCGGGCCTGGGAGCCTGCATTTCATCAACGGACTGTTCGAGTCACACCGCAATCGCGCGCCCGTGGTGTTGATCGCCAGCCAGATCACGCGCGATGAACTCGGCTTCGATTTTCCGCAGGAGGTGGACTACACCCCGATCTACAGGACGTGCAGCGTCTTTTGCGAAGAGATCCGTACGCCGGCGCAAGCCAGGCGCAAGACGGCCATGGCGGCCCAAGCGGCGCTCTCGAAGCGCGGTGTGGCAGTCCTTATCCTTCCAGTCGATGTCTCCAAGGCCGAAGCACCGGCAGAGCCTGCGTTTGCCGTCCATGTCTCGCAGCCGGTGATTCGTCCCAGTGACACCGACCTGCAGCGCGTGGCCACAGTGCTGAACGACAGTGCGCGGGTCGCGATCTACGCCGGGTCGGGGTGTCACGACGCGCACGATCAGGTGGTCGCGCTCGCGAAGCTTCTGAAGGCGCCCGTCGCCCACACGTCGCGGGCCAAGGATTTCATCGAATACGACAATCCCTTCAACGTCGGGATGACCGGGATTTTCGGCACAGCGGGCGGTTATCACACGCTGATGTCGTGCGACACACTGTTGCTCCTCGGCTGTGATTTCGCGTGGCGGCAGTTTTATCCCAGTCATGCCCGGATCCTGCAAATTGACATCGACCCTACCCATCTCGGCCGTCGTCATCCGGTCGAGATCGGGTTGGTCGGGGATGTGAAAGCGACACTCGAGGCGCTGATTCCACGGATCAAACTTCGACAGGACACTGCATTCCTGGACGACTGTGTAAAGCGCCATGAGGATGCCAATCGCGTGCTGGAAAAGCGGGCGACAGATGCGCACGGCGGAGCCATTCATCCGCAATACCTCACCCGCCTTATCGATAAATACGCCGCCGATGACGCCGTGTTTACCGCCGACGGTGGGTCACCCATGGTCTGGGTGCTGCGCCATGTTCGGGCAAGCGCCAGGCGGCGAACCATCGTCAGTCTCACCCATGGGACGATGGCCAACGCGATGCCGCAGGCACTCGGCGCCAAAAGAGCCGCTCCGGACCGGCAGGTCATCGCGCTGAGCGGCGACGGCGGTCTTTCGATGCTGCTGGGCGACCTGATCACGGCGGTGCAGGAGAAGATTCCGATCAAGGTCGCAGTCTTCAACAACGGCTCGCTGGGGTTCGTTGAGCTCGAGATGAAGGTCGAGGGCCTGCTGGACGCCTTTACCAACCTTGAGAATCCGGACTTCGCTCGTGTGGCTCAGGCCATCGGATTCCACGCCCAACGGGTCGAGCGTGCCGAGGAGCTCGAAGCTGCGGTCCGCGATTGGATTGCCGCTCCGGGACCGGCGCTGCTCGATGTGGTGACCGAGCGAATGGAACTGGTGATGCCGCCTAAGATCGAGGCGGCGCAGGTCTTCGGGACCGCGCTTTACTCGGCCAAGGCGGTGCTGTCGGGACGCGCCGGGGACGTCTGGGAGCTGATGACCGAAAATCTCGACTGACCGCCGACGCGTCCGGTCTGGGCGCGCTGCGTCGACGCTCTTTACATTGGTGCGCCACAACAGTGTGTGCTTGATGCACAACGCGCTGATTTCATTTGTGCACTCGAGTCGGCACGCGGATTGCATCTCAAACGCCAGGTGGTCGAAAGGCGCTGAACGCGCCGACCGCGGCCCGCGAGCGATACGGGGAGCGAAGCATGAATTTCTCGAAGTCCAGATTCGCAGTGGGTGCGTCTCTTATCACCGCGCTCTGTGTAGCGCCGGCCCACGCCGGCCTTCTCGGGTCCACTGTGACGACCGGGGAGTACTACCCTAGCTCGGCCACGGTGTGCTCATTCTGCCCAGCACCGACGACCACGACGGTGACCGGCGGCCCCGTCTACAACAACGCGTTTGACGGCTATGTGTCGGTGTTCGACACGCAAATCACTTGGACTTCTTACGAGACTGTGACCTACGCTACGAGCTCGTTCAACGGCTTTGAGCTGACGTTCTCAGGGGCGCCCACGATCACAAACGTCACGCTGGACTCGGCTACGACGTTGGCTCCGACCGGATTCACTTTTACTGGCGACTCGGTCTGGCTGAACCTAAGCGGCCTCAGCGCGGTCGACGGCGAGCAGACGATTTTGGACGTGACCACCGCCGCTTCGGTGCCCGAACCCTTTACCCTCTCGCTGCTGAGTCTCGGCCTCGCCGCCGTCGGTTTCGCGAGGCGCAAGCGCAAGATGTGACCGCAGTTCCGGCGCCGATAACGGCGCGCCCAGATCGCGCTTCAGACAGCCGATTGGACGCGGCACGGGAAAGGCGGTAAAGTCCGCGCCGCCAAACGTCCAGTGCGCCGGTCAGCGCCCGTTTCGCACCTTCGATTTACCATTAACTCCAAGCCTCGCATCTGACCGCCGCGGCGTCATATACGTCGTTGGGCGAGCTCAAGACGCAGAGGTTTATCCCCGCATGTCATTCACAGATCTCGGGCTCATGCCCGAGTTGTCGCGCGCTGTCACCGAAAAGGGCTACAGCGCGCCTACTCCGATTCAACAGGCTGCCATCCCGGCCGTGCTGGCGGGCCGCGACGTTCTCGCCGGCGCGCAGACTGGCACCGGCAAGACGGCCGCCTTCGTACTGCCGCTGCTGCAGCGCCTGAGCTCGCAGCGGGGCCGTGCACCGCGCGCGTTGGTGCTGACACCGACGCGTGAGCTCGCAGCCCAGGTGGCCCAGAGTGCCGTCGACTACGGGCGCTATTCGCCAGTGCGCACGGTGGTGATTTTCGGCGGCGTGAGTGATAAGCCGCAGATCGCGGCGCTACGTCACGGCTGTGACCTGCTGGTCGCAACCCCGGGGCGACTGCTGGATCTGGCGCAGCAGCGTCAGCTCGATTTGAGCCAGGTGCAGTTCTGCGTGCTCGATGAGGCCGACCGCATGCTGGATATGGGCTTCATCCCCGCCATCCGCCGGATTCTCAAGATGCTGCCGCGCGAGCGTCAGAATCTCATGTTCTCGGCGACCTATTCGCAGGACATCCGCGAGCTGGCGGGGCGCTTCCTGCAAAAACCGCTGAGCATCGAAGTCGCGGCGCGCAACGCTACCGCCGAGCGCATCGATCAGCAGGTCTATCGCGTGCCGCAGGAGGACAAGCGCCACCTGCTCGCGCATCTGATCAAGGACGGTAACTGGAGCCAGGTCCTGGTGTTCACGCGCACCAAGCACGGTGCCAACCGCCTCACCAGCCAACTGGAGGCTGCCGGCATCAGCGCGGCTGCGATTCACGGCAACAAGAGCCAGGGCGCACGCGTGCGGGCGCTCAGCGATTTCAAGGAAAACCGTATCACGGCGCTGGTGGCTACCGAGGTTGCCGCGCGCGGCCTGGACATCAAGGAACTGCCGCACGTGGTCAACTACGAGCTGCCGAATGTTCCTGAAGACTACGTGCACCGCATCGGCCGTACCGCGCGCGCCGGTGGTTCGGGAGCGGCGGTGTCGCTGGTGGCACCTGCGGAATCCTCGCTGCTGCGCGACATCGAGAAGGTGCTGCAGCGCGCGATCCCGGTCGCGGCGCTGCCGCAGTTCTCGGTCAGCGCGCACGTGGGGCCGGCAAGGACTGCGCCGAGCGCTCATCGTGGCGAGGGGGCGCGGCCCGCGGGCACACGAGCCCCCGCCCGCCGGCCGCAGCGGGGGCACGCGCCCGCGCGACGCGCGCGCTTTTCGGGCACGCGCCGCCCACTGTAACCGTCAACGTTCCGAAGCATCCGGCGTTGATCGGAGGCCAGTCCGGGGAGATCACTTGAGGAAAATCGCCGGCGCCCTTGGCATCGTGCTGTGCGTCAACATCGCCGCGGCGCAAACGGCGAAGGTGGGCCCCGGGGTAGCGGGTGACGCCGTTTCCTGCCGGAATATAGAAGACTATGGCGGCTCGACGGGCAGCGCCGATAACGGTCCGGCCCTGATGGCGGCGCTGGCCGGGTCCGCGGGCGTGGGGCACTGCGTCTCCTTCCCGCCGGGGCGCTTCACCTTCGCCTCCGCCATCACCTTCAGGCTGCCGGACGGCGGGGCGTCCGCGACGCTGACCGGCGCCGGATCCGACGTCACCGAGCTCAGTTGGCCGCAGGGCGGCGGCCTCACCTTTGAATTCGTCGGCCAGGACAACTCGGTCCATGTACGCAACCTGTCGCTGACTACCGGCACAGCAGGTGGCGGACGCGCGCTGGTGCTGCAGCAGTCCGCAAACCTGGGCGGCAATCCCGCGGACAGTGCGTTGTCGGACGTGTCCGGTGTAACCATCCGCGGCGCCGACGGTTATGCCGTCACCGACTATTGGGAAACCGGTGTGGCCATCGTCGGCGTCTCCAACGTCAACATGACCGGGCTTGTGGTGACCGGGCCCGGCGGCGAGGCCTATGCGTTGCACGGGCAGGGCGTCGTGCTGGAGGGCACGGCCGATGATCCGCTGGTGGTCTTCAACATCGCTGGCAGCACCTTCAACTACCTGCTCAAGGGGCTCGTCTACGGTAATGAGGTGCAGGGTGTGACAATCTCACAGTCCAACTTCACCGGCGACGATTACGGAGTTTTCGTACCCACTGGCCTCAAGGGGCTCGATCAGCTCGCCGTCACCAGCAGCCAGTTCAACTGCGCGCTCGCCGGGGTCTATGTCGGCAGCTACACATCCGACACGCTCTTCAGCTCGAACCTCTTCATCGTGCCCAACACAGGCGTCGGGATCCTGCTCGAGCAGGGCTACCTCTATAGCGCGGTTGGGAATGCCTTCAACAGCGGCAGTGCCTCGATGACCCCCAGCCACCCGGTCGGCATCGAAGTCGGCGCCACGGCCGGCGGCGGCACGATCACCGGGAACCTGTTTGACAACATGGCGGCAGCGGTCGTCCTCCAAAAGGGTTCGACGGGCGGCAACGTGCAGTCCAATGAGTACTCGAACGATCCGGTCACGGTGAGTAACCTCGGCAGCGGCAACCGGGTCGGGGGTGGCTCGCCCTGAGGGTGTCAGGCGAGCGTGCGACGGAACAGAGAGCGCCAGTAGCGAGTCGCAGAATGGTAATCGACCAGCAGGAGCGGCAACGTCAAGAGCAGGAGGACGATTTTCAGCACAACTGCCAGCAGGATGAATTTCAACGCAACAACGAGCCAGTGGATCCGCATTGTTACTCCTCCGCGCGTTGCTAATCGTACCGCACCCAGCGAGCCGGTAATCAGGTGCGCGCCGGCTTGTCTCGATACAGCCAAGCAGCAATCATCCCGAGGATCACCATCAGAACACTGTCAAAGACGATCTGTTTGACAACCACATTCCCCGGCATCGGCTGCACGACGAAGTAGATCATGTACGTCGGCACGGTCGTCAGCAGTGCAACGGCGATACCAAACCGCACGCCCTGTGCCATCCACGGTTTAGCCTCCACGCCGCGCGCATAGATCCATACGAACGCGCCGGACAAGAGCACGTGCGCCAGTAACATCAGCGGAAAGTATTTTTGTGCATCGCTCTCCGTCCGGAAGAGGTTTGTCAGTTGCACGTAGTCAGGATGCAGCAGCACACCATGGACGATGAAGCTGCCGATAAACCACGCGACGAACAGTACGATCCAAGCGACTATGAATTTCTTGTTCATGGCCCCCCCCTTTTCGATTGCGGCGCGTCCGCGGGCGAAAGAATACGCCGGCACTGCTGGGGCGCAACCCCTGAGTCTTAAAAGTTAGTTGAGTTCTGTGCGTGACGGCGGTGTCTGGTGCGGTGCATCAACCGCAGGTGCTGCGCCGTCCGGCATCACGCCACAGGAAGTGGCGCGACTGCGTCGGCAGGCTTCACCGTAGCTTCGTAGATCTTGAGTCGAGTCAAGGCCGCGGAAAGCAGCGGTGTCGAAACGCCTTTTCCGGACCCCCGCGTCACCAGGTCACCGATGATCTGATCTGCCTCAACACGGTGACCGGACTTCATGTCCCGATACATCGACGCAGTTAGAGTGGAGGCCCTGTCGGTAAGGAATGATAGGGCTTTGGATTTGAATGGCTCATTGAGCGGTCGCCAGGTGGCGGCAATGGTTGCCACAACCTCCTCGAATAGACTTCGCACAAAACCAGCCCCGCCGGGCGCCCTCGCGACCTGGCCGATGTCGCCGTCCATCAGACAGGTGATCGCACCGAGACTCGCCAACATGGCCCACTTCTCCCACATCTCCCGCTCGATCTCGGTGGACAGACGAGCGTCAAAGCCGGCTACCTTCATGAACTGATCGAGGGCCAGGATGCGGCGGGACTTTTCACCCGTCCATTCGCCGTATGCCAGGTCACGGAAACTCGCCTGGTCCAGTATCCGCCCGCGCTCGTCCAGGCTGGTCGAAATTCTCGCCAGGCCGCCGATCACATGGAGCGCTCCAAATCTTGAACGAAGAGTGTCCATATGCTTCATGCCGTTGAGCACGGGAAGAATCACGGTCTGGTGACTGACATAGGAACCGAGGTCTTCGATCGCGCCATCGAGCTGATAGGCTTTCACTGCGAGGAGGATCACGTCGAACTCACCCGCGGCCTCGCCCGTGCAGATCACTTTGATGGGAACGACGGTCTCCTGGCCGTTGCTGAGTATCGTGAGTCCACTCGCCAGCTGCGTGGCGCGGCGGGGGCGGACGAGAAAGGTCACGTCTCGTCCCGCAGCCGCCAAGCGGCCGCCAAAATAGCCGCCGACGCTCCCGGCGCCAACAATCAGCGCTCGCATGGCGGCCCCTCGTTGAGAATAGCGACGCGTAGCGATGCGCCCAGCGAGTTCGCCGTCTCGAAGTCCGAGTGTGTTTTAAACGTCATTCCTGCGCCTGCTGATTGGCGATGTCCACAGCACGCAAGTCAAGCTCGCGCTCGAGCCCGCGCCGCGCCTCGTCCTCGAGCTTACCATCTCGATAAAGTCGGTTGATCAGTTGCCGTTCGGCCTCTATCAGGCGCAGCTCGGTATCGTCGCTCAATTCGACGAGCCGGCGATGGCGCTCATCGTCTTGAGTGCGGCGCTCGAGGGTCGTAAGGCGCTCACGATAGTAGGCGCGAAGCGGTCGGACTATCTCCTCCGGGAGTTCCCGCTCTCGAGCAAGCACCTCGAGCTGTTTGAGCGCCGCTTCGAGCGCTTGGCGCAAGGCCGCGGATTGCTCGGCTCTGCTCGCATGACGCTCCCGGCGGCCGGCGTTGGCGAGCCCCAGCCAGCGGATCACAACCGGGAGCATCAACCCTTGCCCGACCAATGTCACCAGGATCACAACGAAAGCGAGAAAGATGATGAGGGAGCGGTGCGGAAATTGCGCGCCGTCTTTGGTCGCCAGTGGAATTGCGGGCGCTGCAGCCAGTGAGACAATTCCGCGCACCCCGGTGAACCCGATTGCAAAAGGCCACTGCCACGGCGGCGCCGGATCTTTGCGCTGCAGGGATGGACTGAGCCAGCGCGGAAGGTAGGTTGCGGGAAATGTCCACACGAAGCGCGTCACAATCACTGCGGCGCTGACGATCACGGCGGCGGTGGCCAGTTCGGACCCGGAACTATCGGCCATGCCGGCCATCAAGGTGCGCGCCTGCAGGCCCGTGATCAGGAATACCATGCCATCGATCAGATAGACGAGGAAGTCCCAGAAAAACACGCCCTGAATGCGCGTCGCGGGACTGATGAGCTGAAGGCCGTTCCAGCTGATGTAGAGGCCAGCAGTCACCGTGGCCAGTACACCAGAACCGCCCAGTTGCACCGGGGGCCAGTAGGCCAGAAACGGTGTCAGGACTGAGAGCATTATTTCCACGCGCGGGTCATTGATCCAACGCCGCAGACGCAGCATCAGCCAACCGACGCCAATTCCCCAGAGAATCTCGCCGGCCAGAACCAGCGCGAACGTGCCGACGGCAGGACCGAGCGAAAAGGCGCCGGCGCTCACGGCCGTCACCGCAAAGCGATAGAGGATGAGCGCCGTGGCGTCGTTTGCCAGCCCTTCGCCCTCCAGGATGACAAGAATGCGCTTCGGGAGATGCATTCGACGTGCGATCGCCAGCGGCGCTACCGGGTCCGGTGGCGAAACAATGGCACCCAGGACGAAGCCGACTGGCCAGGAGAAACCTAACAGCCAGCGGCTCGCCGCGGCGACGGTGAGCGTGGTGAACAGCACGCAACCGATTGCCAGCAGTGAAATGGGCCGCAGATTGAATTTGAATTCCCGCCAGCTCATTGCCACTGCCGAGGAGTAGATGAGAGGCGGCAACACCACCAACAGGGCGAATTGAGGAGCGAGTTCCAGCCTCGGCAAACCGGGGATGAAGGCGAGCGCGATGCCGGTAAGCACCAGGAGAATGGCTGAGGGAATCTTCAGTCGCCTGGCGGCAACGGCAACCGCTGCAATTATGATCAGCAGCAGTACAAAGATCTGAATCGTTGACATTATCATCGCGGCGCCTGTTGCCCACGGATGTCAACGGTATTTTGCTGGTCTCTCGGGTCTGTTCGAAAGGGGCTGCTTGCGGAAAGGTGTGCTTGATGAGGAACGTGAGCTGATTGTCACGTTCGCGGCCATCGCATCAGGGTCTGACGTCTAGAAGCCGGAAATACCATCACCGAGCTTGATATCCCCATTCGGCATTGGAATTGCGATGGGTGCAACCTCGACCCAGGTGACGCCGGTGCGCCGGTCGAGGCCGATTTCGCGAGCTGTCGCCGGCGACAGGTCGACGATGCGGCCGACGACGTACGGACCGCGATCGTGAATGGCAACGACGGCGGTCTTGCCGGTTTCGAGGTTGGTCACTTTCGCGGTAGTCCCCAGGGGGAGAGTCCTGCTGGCTGCATTGTTGCTGGTGGGTCGCATTGTCGTGCCGTCTGCCATTGTTCGACCCGCAAACATCGGAGCGTAGAACGATGCCTTGCCGACCCGCTTGCGGCCGGTGCGGTCGAGCTGCGGCCTTGCCTCGGGGGACAAGCGGCGAGGCTTCGTGTGGTCCGAGAGGCGGCGTGGTTGGGGCGATTGAGGCTGACTGGGATTTGGCGCAGGTACATCGGCCGCGCTATCCATCGAGCCCGTACCAACGCCCGTCACGCCGACCAGCGTGAGCGCAACCGCGGCTGCAAACAGCTTGGTCCCTTGCCGTGGCTCGGACGCCTCGCTGGCAGCGACCTCCTGTCGCGTACGCTCGTGCAATACAAGGGCGCCCATGACGGCCAGTAGAACACTTGGCGCATGAATTGGGGCTGAACTACTGCTGGGGCGCCTGCCTATAGTCGTGCAGGCACTTTCCTACTCGGTCTCGTGGTGATAGGAGAAGGACAGGGCGATCACGCGTTGCGTGCGTCGCTCGACTATCGGGCTGTTGGCTGGATCGCCGCGCAGCTGGCTGATTGCCGCGTCGAGGTTGACGAGCCAGTGCTTGCCGAAGAACTTGGTGGCGCTGAAGCCGACTCCGGCGGCGGCCGTGCCATTTTGCGTGATCAAGTACTCCGGATGTCCGGAGGCGAGTGACTGCTGCGCGCTGACGCCGAAGAGCGACTGCAGGTAATGGTGGTCCGCCACCGTGATGGACGGTCCAGCGAACATCACGAAGCGCTTCGAGCTCCCCGGCAGTGGTATGTATACGGCCGCGTCGCCCACGGCACCCTCGGCGCCGCCGAGGAACTGCCGCGCGTCGAACCGGAGGATCAGCGGAAGCTTTTTCGATAGCACCACCGAGCCGTACAGCTTCGCGACTGGGGCCGGGGAGATATCGCCCATGCCGCGTAGGTTGGTGAGGTCATCCTTCTGCTCGCGGCCCAGGTCGTAGGTCATGCCGAGGCCGAACTGGTAGTGATCGCCGCGCAGGAAGTTATAACCTACGCCCTCGCCGGTGGAGATGAAGGCGGCGTCGCGATAGTAGATGAGGAGGTCCGGTCCTCCGCTCACTCGATAGGCCCGCGCCCCCTCGTACACGGGCTGCACCTCCGCTGCCAGGCCTACCACAGTGCGCCAGTCCGGCACGTTGGGCTCGAACAGTCGCGCCAGGATGAAGCCGCCGGAGTACTGCCATTCCTGCAGCGGCGAAGGTGTCTGGGCATGGGCGGCGCGGGCGCCAGCGGCACCCAGTACCAAGGCCAGAACGAGCTGACGCAGCGGGATGCGTTTTGGCCGCGCCGGGCGCACTCTCATGAATAGTCCTTTTCTCGGAGCACAACCCGAGACCTTACAGCAGGCCGGTCGTTCAGGCTGTCAGCGCGCGACGCAACAGACGCCGCGAAGGTCGCGATGATCAAACGGTTACGTTCGCCACCGACACTCTAGGCGTCGTGCAGTAACGAGCGCCAGTTACGCGGAACGCGCCCTTCCGGGCCTGGTGCGGGTTGGTCCGCGGGATGCGAGCGAGGAGGCGCCAACTTTGCACCGTCAATCGCGCCGGCCTTTTCGTAGTCATAAAACCAATCCTCGCCCGGCTCAAAGCTTGCGATCACCGGATGACCGGTGAGGTGAAAATGCTTGGTTGCATGCTGATTGGGCGAACTGTCGCAACAGCCTACATGGCCGCATTCTGCACAGCGCCGCAGATGCAGCCACCAACCGTCACTTGCCAGGCACTCGACGCAGCCGTTTCCGCTGGGTCGGACCGTGGGATTGATTCCCCGAACGTGGCCGCGGTCCTTCATTGCGTTCATTGGCGCAAATGATGAGATGGCCGCGACTCGTCGTCAACCCTGCCGCGCCGCTTCAATGGCGGCGATGTCAATCTTCCTCATCGGCATCATCGCCTCGAACGCGCGTTTTGCTTCACCGCCACCAGCCGCAAGTGCCTCGGTTAGCGCACGCGGGGTGATCTGCCAAAAGAGACCCCAGCGGTCCCTGCACCAACCGCACCGGCTTTCCGTGCCGCCATTGCCGACGATCGCGTTCCAGTAGCGGTCCGTTTCCTGCTGATTGTCCGTCGCGATCTGAAAGGAAAAGGCCTCGCTGTGCCTGAACTCCGGGCCGCCGTTGAGGCCGAGACAGGGAATGCCCAACACCGTGAACTCCACCGTCAGCACATCGCCCTGTTTGCCACCCGGGTAGTCACCGGGCGCCTTGTGAACGGCGGTTACCTCACTATCCGGAAAGGTAGCGGCGTAGAAGCGCGCTGCCTCGTGCGCGTCTTTATCGAACCAGAGACAGACCGTGTTCTTCGGTTTCATGTTCCTGAGCTCCTCGTGCTCGATCGGTGCGACGCGGGGTCTCCACGCCATAGGCGGCCCATCGCGGCCCAGCCGCGCTGCGGCATCGCAGCCAACTCCGGTATACAGCACGCACGTCGCCGGTCAACCAGTCGGCCCCCGGGGACTGCCATTGGCCGAGATCGGCCAAATCCTGAAGGCCGCTGGGTGCCAAGCAACGCTCGGATTCCTATAAGCTGAGGCTCGCGATCAGGTTGCCCCCTGATCTCGTCTGCAGCCACAGGAAACTGCCATATGACCGAGAGCGTACGTGACGAAATCGCCCAACTGGCTGGAGACATTCGCGCTCTGGAACGACGGCTTGAAGCGACGCTCGCAAAGCGGCGCATCGAGCTCAACTACAAGATGCTGGACGGAGTGGCTCGGTTCGAACAGGCCGTGATTGCGCGGCATCGCCTCCTGAAGAGCAGGTTGTTGAGCTACATCTTCGGTGCGCGCCTCGCGATGATTCTGACGGCACCGGCGATCTATGCGCTCATTATTCCGCTGCTACTGCTCGACCTGTTTGTGGCAGTGTACCAAGCAGCGTGCTTTCCGGTGTATGGGATCCCGCGCGTGCGCCGCAGTGATTATTTCGCTTTCGACCGGGAGCGGCTCGCCTATCTCAACCTGATTGAGAAGATCAATTGCGGTTACTGCGCCTACGCGAACGGTTTGCTGGCGTACGTTCGTGAAATCGCTTCACGAACAGAGGAGTACTGGTGCCCGATCAAGCACGCGCGGCGTGTGCTCGGAGTGCATCCGCGCTACGGCAGCTTCGTGGACTATGGTGACGGCGACGCCTATCGACACGACCTGGAGCGTCTGCGGACGGAAGCGCGAACCGAACAACCGAACTGACGGCGATGAACGCTCCTCGCCCAGCGCTGCAGAAAGGTACAAGATGAAAATCCGTTCGACGGACTACCGCGTGGCGGAAGGCGACGACGTTGATCTCAAGACGTGGCGCACGAAGGTCGACCCCGTATACAAGTCGAAGGAGCAATACCAGAAGCTCTTGAGCGAACACGTCGCGAACCTGAGCCTGCAACAGCAGCTTTTGTACGCGAGTAACTCCCATGCCATCCTGCTGATCTTTCAGGGGATGGACGCGGCGGGAAAGGACGGCGCCATCAGGCATGTGATGTCCGGGGTCAATCCCCAGGGCTGCCAGGTGTATAGCTTCAAACAGCCTAGCGCGGCCGAACTGGAACACGATTTTCTCTGGCGCACCGCGCGGGATTTACCAGAGCGCGGGCGAATCGGCATCTTCAACCGATCCTATTATGAGGAGGTACTGGTCGTTCGGGTCCACCCCGAGATTCTCCGCAACGAAGGACTTGCGGACGCGTCATCGAAGGGCAGGGTTGTCTGGCACGACCGGTATCGCTCGATCGTGGATCTGGAGAGGCACCTCTACCGCAACGGAACCCGCCTCATCAAGTTCTACCTCCACCTCTCGAAGGAGGAGCAGCGCAAGCGCTTCCTTGAACGCATCGCGGAGCCCGAAAAGAACTGGAAGTTCAGCCTTGCGGATATTGAGGAGAGAAAATTCTGGAAGCGGTACAGGAGGGCGTACGAGCAATGCCTCGGCGCCACCAGCACCCGTCTCGCGCCATGGTATGTCGTTCCGGCCGATGACAAGGAGAACGCACGGCTGATCGTGTCGCGGATTATTCTCGATACCTTCGAGGACCTTAAGCTAACCTACCCGAAGACGACGGCCGCGCGGCGCAGGGAATTGCTTACGATCCGCAAACGGCTCGAGAAGTGAGATTGGTGCGGGGAGATTCCCTATGAAGCGAGGTGTCGGTCCCGAGGAACTCACGGACGCGGAGGTCGAGTCGGTTGCCCAGGCGGTCGATATCTTTCGAGCCTCACCAACGTCCCCTAGCTTTTTCGTGTCTGCGCCGGTACGCGACGGGAACGGCAAGTTGAGCGAGGTCCGGTTCTACAAGGACGACGAAAGACGGCAACCGCTCGCAGTCATCGGCATCGCGGATGACGGCGCTCTGCTGCCTTTGAGCTGGCTAACATGAGAGGCGACCGTTGAGAACAGGGTAAACCAGCGTTCCATCGGGCAGCCGGTTCGCGCCCGGGGTCATTGTGGCGGTCTCTATCTGCCGCGGCCCCATGATGTGCAGCACCGCGAAGTCTTGCGAGAGCAGGTAGTCGCTGATGATGCGACGATGGCAGCGCCACCACAGCGCTTCGGAACACATGATGGCGCAGTTGCTTTCGACCACCAGGTCATGGAGTCTCGCCATTCCGGTCGCGAACTCATCGGTCATCGCGTAGTCCGCGTAGTTGCGAAAGGAGTCATTGCGCCAGAAAGTATTGGGCGAGGGCGGGGCGTCCCGCGGCCGATGTCGCCGCCCGCCGAGCTGGGCGAAGTGCTGATAGCGCATAGCGGAATCCGCGAGCGATGCCGGCAACAGGTCGATATTGAACTGTGGATTCCTGCGCGAGCGCGGCACGGATCTGACGTCCGCGATCACCTGAACGCCGGCCTCACTCAGCAACGCCGTGAGCTCAGCGAGCGTGCGAGTCGAATGGCCGACGGTGTGAACGGTGCGAGCGCCGGAAGCGCTAGTCATCGAGCCTTTCGCGGGCAGAGGTCTGATGCAGGGCGATGTGTGGCGCCACGGCCGGCAGAACTGGCTGGCGAGCATGCGCGCCGGTATCACCCTTGACCGTGATGTGGATGGCGCGCAGTCTTGACGCCGGTGCGCAAGCGAGGCGAAGAGGGTGAGTCAAATGGCAACACCTCATCGGGTTCTCAATCGGGATCGACGTACACTCGAGGCGATTTTCCGGCACCCGGTTTCGGGCAATATCGCCTGGTCGGAAGCTTCGCACCTCATCGATCGGCTCGGTACGGTCCGGCAGGAATCCAACGGCCGACTTCTGCTTGCGATCGGCGAGCACCGACAGGTATTTCACCCGCCTCATGCCAAAGCGCTGACGCCAGAGGAAGTCGCGCAGGTGCGCAGGTTTCTGGAAAGTGCCGGAGTCACGCCCGCTTCTGTAGAGGTGGTTGAGGAAGAGCACGTAGCCGAATCTACAACATTCGACATGGTAGTGGCGATCGAGCACCATCAAACACGTCTGTTCACGATTACGGGCGCAGCAGAAACTGCCAGAACGCTGCGCCCGTACGATCCCCACCACTTTCTCCATCATCTAAGTCACCGGCAGGACGGCGAGCTTCGCGGTCAGCGCCAACCCGAGGAACCGAGCTACTATTCGCAAATTGCGGCGGCGCTCGCGCCGGCACGTCGCATTGTCCTGCTGGGACATGGCACTGGCCACAGTAACGCCGCTGCTCATCTCGATGAGGTGCTTCGTGCAAAGCATCCGGAAATCCATAGTCGGATCGTAGCTATGAAGGTGGTGGATCTCTCAGCGATAACCGAGCCGCAGCTCCTGGCCCTCGCATCGGCGGCTTTCGAGGAGGCTGACTAAAATGTCTGACATCTCGGCAACCTGGAAACCCTACGAGGCGCGCGGGCAGCCCACAACGCGCAGCCACCTTCCGGACAGCGTCTTTGCTTTTCCAACTCAGCGCAAGGAGCCTCTGATCGATGCACAGCACGTGCGCAACGCTGTGGCACGATTCGATCAGGTGATCGATGTGTCCGAAGCCGATCGAGAGCTCGCCTTCGCAAATATCGAGAAGGCGGCGCGGCACTACAATGTGAATCTTTCCGAGACGAACTGGCACCAGCTTCAAAAGCCGCAGGGGTAGCTAGCTCTTTTTTTTCTAGTGCGACTTGCCGTGGGGTGGTCGCGCCTGAATGGTAAGTGCCGCCGCCAACGCACTGATGAGCGCTAGCACGGCGGCGGTCCACAGTGCGATCTGCACCGTGGTCGCGAGGGAGTTCGCGATGATCGAATGGGCAAGCTCCCGATCTGATCCGGAGAGGCCCACGGGTATCGACGACGGGATGACGAACCCCCCTCTGGCAGCGTGCACTGCTTGAGCTACGGCGCTGGAGGTCCTGGCCGCCGCCAGATGTTCATCGAGCGAGCGGTTGAAGACACTCACAGCGACGCTACCGAGCGCCGCGATCGCCATGAGACTCCCCACCGAGGCGACCGCATTGTTGAGGCCAGAGGCTACCCCGGTTCGGTTCGCCGGTACCGTGTTAAGGACAGTCGCGGTGAGCGGTGCGACCGTAAGGGCCATTCCGAACCCCAGCAAGGTCATCGACAGCGCTGTCGTCCAATAGGATTGACCGGCTGCCGATAGCGACAAGAACCCCAGAGCGGCGAGTGTGGGCCCTGCGATAAGGGGACGGCGTGCGCCAAATCGGTCGAGCAACCCACCTGACCAGCGCGACGAAATCCCGAGCACGAGCGCGAATGGGATGTAGACAATTCCCGTGGCAGTCGCGGACCAACCCCTCGCCTGGATCAGGAGAAACGGCAGAAAGAAGAACGCAGCTCCGAGGGCGCCGTAGAGCAGCAGCGTTAGCAAATTTACCCCAGAAAACGTGCGCGAGCGGAATAGCTCAAGAGGCATCATGGGCCAACGGCTACCGCGTTCAACGAGTACAAAACCGACGAGCGAGGTTATTCCGGCCGCCAGAACGATTATCACGCTCAAATGCTGCCACCCGAGCTGAGAGGAGCTGATCAGCCCATAAACGAGACAGCCGAGCCCGGCGAACGCGAGCAGGGTTCCCCGCCAGTCGATGACTGGTGGCGCCGACGGGTCGCGGCTCTCCGGGACTTCACCCATAGTGATCCACAAAGTGGGGATCGCCAGCAGGGGATTGATCAGAAAGATCGCACGCCAGGACACGTGATCCACGAACCAGCCCCCCACCAGCGGAGCTGCCCCGGCAGCGATTGCCGATGCTCCTGACCAGACGCCGATGGCTGCTCCACGATCCTTCTCGTCGAAGGAAGCACCGATCAGCGCGAGCGAGCACGGGACCAGCAACGCGGCGCCGGCACCCTGAACAGCTCGAGCCGCGATCAGCGCTGGCACACCGCCAGCGAATGCGCACGCGACCGATGCGACGGCGAACACCGTCACTCCGATCACGAAAACCCGTCGGCGGCCGAATTGGTCTCCGGCAGCGCCCCCGCCAAGCAGCAGGGCGGACATGGACAGCGTGTAAGCGTTGATCACCCATTGCATTGCAGGGAGTGTCGTCGCCAGATCGCTCTCGACCCGGGGCAGCGCTACGTTTACAACTGATTCATCGACGAATGCCATCGTCGATCCCAGGACTGCTGCCGCCAGAACCCATGACTTGCGGGTGGCACTCCGGGCCAAGACTTGGGCTGAGCGGATCGCGACCCCATCGCAGGGGAAGAGCTTCGGATTGCTCACTTACAAACCGCCGAGGTCGCGAAGTTGCTCCAGGCAGGTGCTTGCGACGCAGGCGCTGTTACCGACCAGCGTCGCGGTCGCGTTGCTCGCTCAGCGTGTAGAGAGCCTCCGGAATTGCCTCCAGGCGCTCTCTCGGGATCGGCTGGCCACTCTCATCCGACAAGCCGTAGGTTCCTTCCTCGATTTTCTTCAGGGCGCGATCGACGCGTCCGAGACGCTCGACATCGCGAACCACCAGGTTACCGTCCCGCTCCAGTGCATCGAGTGCTTGCGCGTCATCCTCGTATTCCAGGGCAGCACCGGAGCGCTGGCCCTTTACGTCCGCTTCGTCAGCTTCAGCTGACGCCTCAGCCGCAAGGAGAGTCGCGCGCAGGCGAAGCAGGTGGCGGCGTTGCTTTTCCACGAACGCCGCGTCGATCGTAGGTTTGGCGCTTTTCATATCCGCGGATCATACCTCGACTTAGATACACAGGCGCGTCGCCCGCGGGTTCGAGGCCACATGGCACACCTTTCCGCAGCTCGGGGTGCCGGCCTTATCGGGCGTGAAAGTGGCCGACGGTGGCTTCGCGACACGCGTAGCATTCGGATCGTGGCGTGCCTAGCCCGATCATGAGCACGTATCCGGTCATCGGCTGGACCGAGAGCGGCGAGGCGCGTTGCGCGCGCTGGCGCTCGGAGAGTGGGACGCCGGCCGCGAGGCGCGTGGTCATCGTCGATGACCACATCACGGCGGATGAAGCGTATGGCCTCGCGTGCCAAGGTACTGCGCTGCTGTGGCGGGGCGACTTTCAGAACGCGCGCCAGATGCTGCTCGCACTTGCCAGTCGCGCCGACCGCCGGGCCCGGAGGCCAAAAAGGTCGGCGACCTCCTCGAGGTCTACAACTCCTGTCGAAGCTTTCCATCTCCACCGGCAGGCCCAGTCACAGCGGGCGCGCACGCTAGGCGCGCTGCTGGTGCCGCTCGATGAAGCCTACGGCATTCCGTTGCGTCGTGCGCCCGACGTGCGGCAGGCCTGCGCGGAAGCGTACGGCCCGGCAGAGGGACCCTCGCTTGTCTCACTGCGAGCCCTGCTGGGCCTCATCGGTGCGCACGAGTGGCGCGTCAAGGGGATCGAGATCGCGGCGATAGGCGGTCGGATCCACCCGCACTACGGGGTGTTTGCGCCGATTCGCCACGAGTATGTCGATCTGGTCGCCAGCACACCTCTGCCAGCCGCAAGCTCACGATGCGGTGTGGCCTTTGACATCGGCACTGGAACGGGCGTGCTAGCCGCCGTGCTCGCGCGGCGCGGCGTCAGACGTGTAGTCGCCACCGATCGAGATCCTCGCGCGCTGGTGTGCGCTCGCGAGAATCTCGAGCGTCTCGGGTTGACGCACCAAGTGGAGGTCGTGCAGGCAGATCTCTTTCCCGAAGGGCGGGCCGCACTCGTGGTATGCAATCCACCGTGGGTTCCAGCGCGGCCGAGTTCTCCCCTCGAGCGCGGGATCTATGATCCCGACAGTCACATGCTTCGCGAGTTCCTGGACTCGCTGCCGGCACACTTGGAGCCAGCGGGCGAGGGCTGGCTGATCCTTTCGGACCTCGCGGAGCACCTGGGTCTGCGGTCAAGGTCAGAGCTGCTCGCTGCGTTCGATGCGGCCGAGTTGAGGGTTGTCGAGCGAAACGATGTGAGGCCGAAACATCCCAGAGTCTTTGACGAAGCCGACGCGTTCCACGCGGCGCGCGCGGCCGAGGTGACATCGCTCTGGCGCCTCGCCGCGCGCTAAGGGTCTTGCTCCAACTGGGCGGGCCGGATGCCGTAAATGGGCGACCGCGTGCTACTATTGGGTCGTCTTGTCCCAGCCAGCGCGAGCCCCCTTGCGACAAGCGCAGGGGTGAACCACCTTCGAAGGAGACCGAGAATGGAGAGCAAACAGACGCCCAAGAAGTCGAAAGCCAATGTCATTCTCGCGAAGACTCGGATGAGCGCGAAACTGCAGGGGGAGGGAGATTACGAGGCGGCGCGCCGCTATGACATTGGCGTGCGCAAGTTCGTGCAGCACGCGGACGTCGGACGTGCGGCACGCGCCGCGGCGCCCAGGAACAAGCGCGAAGCGCAGGAGATGGCCGCGGCCGAGGCCATCGGCCGGCAGGGTGAGCCGGGGCAAAAATCCGAATGGTTTCTCGCAGACCTGGAAGGCATTCGCCAGCGCGCGCGGGCGCAGCTCGCAGCCGGCGCGATCACCGACAATTATCAGGGTGACGTGCAGCAGGCAGTGACGCTCCTGAACCACGCCGTAGCCACCGAGATCGTCTGCGTGCTGCGGTACAAGTACCACGCCGTCGTCGCTACCGGCATCTCGAGCGAAGCGGTGAAGGAGGAATTCACGCAGCATGCCAAGGAAGAGGAAGAGCACCTGGACATGCTGTGCGAACGCATCAATCAGCTCGGCGGTAACCCCAACATGAATCCTGAAGGCCTGCTGTCACGGGCCGCATCGCAATACGTCGAGGGTAAAAATCTGGTCGACATGATCAAGGAGAATCTGGTCGCCGAGCGTGTGGCCATCGAGACCTATCGCGACATGGTGCGTTATTTTGGCGACAAGGATCCTACGACCCGCACGATGCTCGAGCGCATTCTGGCGCAGGAGGAAGAGCATGCGAACGACATGCACGATCTGCTGGTCCAGCACCAGGGTAGGCGGATCGCGAAGAAGAAATAGGGCAGTGGAGGCCGCCTTCGCCGCTGCCGGCCTGATTCGGAGTTTCGGCGAAACCAGCCCTTAGCTCATCGAGCCGGTGCTCACGTTCGTGGCCAGAGCTCCGTACTCAGGTATTTGAGCCCGGAATCGCAGGCCAGAGTCACGACTGTCTGGCCGCGATGCGCTCCTCGCAGTAGCTGCAGAGCTGCCGCAAGATTCGCACCGGTCGAAAAGCCGGCAAAGATGCCTTCCTGCATAGCCAAGCGACGCGCGCAGGCGATAGCCTCGTCATCCGTCACTTGCAGGTAATCGTCGACGGCTGTGTTCTGCAGAAACTGCAGGTCCCGGATGCCGTAACCACCTCCCTGAATGCGGTGGTTCGGTCGCACCACCTCTTGTCCAGCCAGTGCCGCCGCGCCCGCGGGTTCCACAACGTAGCAGCGTGTCGCCGGGTTAGCTTCTCGGAACGCTCGAGCACAGCCGACGAAGGTGCCCCCAGATCCGACGAAATCGCAGAAGGCGTCGAAGTGACCCGCCTGACTTAAGATCTCAGGTCCGGTCGTTTGGTAATGAGCCCGCCAATTACCCTCGCGAAGAAATTGGTCTGCGCGAAATGCTGCGCGCTCCTGCGTGATTTCCTGCGCACGCGCATCCGCAAGCTGAAGATCCTTACCCGAGACCTGGCCTGGTTGGCTCTTCGGTGCCTGATCCACCAAAACTACCTCGGCACCGAGCGCGCGCATCATCTGCACGCGCTCGGGGGAGTTCCCTCGCGAGATGACAGCGACGAAGGGGTAGCCTTTGACCGCGCAGACGATGGCGAGACCGGTCCCCATGTTTCCGCTGGTCAGCTCAACTACGGTCTGGCCACCACGGAGCGCTCCGGTGCGTTCCGCCTCTTCGATGATCCCCAATGCCGCGCGGTCCTTCTTCGAGAACCCCGGGTTCAGATAATCAAGCTTAAGGAGAATCCGGCCAGGAAGTGAACGGGTGATGCGCGCCAACTCAATGAGTGGCGTGTTGCCGATGGCCTCAAGGACAGATGGCATCGTCCTCATGTGCCTCCCCGAGTGTAGGACAAGCGCGGATCCCGTTCACTTGATCACGCGGTCTG
>DATNKO010000032.1:0-5940 GCA_035603345.1 Steroidobacteraceae bacterium
GCTCGCGCGGCGCGCCTGATGCGTCGCCGGCAGGCGCGCTCAGATCGCGCGCGACGTGCCGCGCAGCGGCAGCGCCGCCGGATGCACGACTGGCTCGCCGCCGCGCACATCGAGCCACCTGCCGCGGGGCAGGATCTCCACGAGTGAGGCGATGGCCGACAGCACCAGGAAGGCGAGGATCCCGGCGAGGACCGCCCCGCCAGCCAGCATCCCAAGCAGTACCACTATGCTATCCATGCTTTAACGTCGCGCAAACGGATGAATACGTGTCGCAAGCATGGGCCTGGCGCGCGCCGCGCGCCTCTGCCGAAAGAGGGTTTTGCCGCTACCGCGTTGGCGGGAGATAGAGCGCCGCCTGCCGCGCGACCGCTTGGCCCTCACAGCCCCAGGTGCGAATAGCCGAGCAGCGTCGCCACGCCGAGCGTCGCGTAGATCGCGGCAGCTACGAGCCGCACCGCTCTGAGCGGAATGTGGCGCGTCAGTCGCTCGGCGAAGATCACCGTCGGAACGTTGACGATCATCATGCCGAGCGTCGTGCCGGCAACGACTTGCCAGAGGCTGGCGTATTTGGCCGCCAGCGCCAGCGCTGCGATCTGGGTCTTGTCGCCCATCTCGGCGAGGAAGAAGGTCACTGCCGTAAACGCAAACACGCCATAGGCGCCGCGAGTGGCGATGCCTTTGTCCAGCCGGTCCGGAATCAGCGCCCATAGCGCTACGCCCAGGAATGAAAGGCCGAGCACCCAGCGCAGCACCGTTGGGGTGAGGAGCGATCCGACCCACTGTCCCACCCAGCAGGCGATCAGGTGGTTGCTGAGCGTGGCGACGAAAGCGCCGGCGATGATTGCCGCGGGCCGCCGCAGCCGCGTGGCGAGCACCAGCGCCAGCAGCTGCGTCTTGTCGCCGAGCTCACCGAGGGCGACCGAGGTCGTCGAGACCAGGAAGGCTTCCATCGGACATTCCCACAGGTTGGGCGGCGGTGGCCAATGACACATGGCCGCCGCCCAACCTGCCGGACTTGCGGGCCATGCATCAAAGGTCTCGCCGGACCTCGGGGTTGGGCGCGCCATGACCGGACCCGGTCAGGTATGTTGACGCGTCCCCTTCCGCGTTGCGGAAGGCGGCTACTCCCCAATGAGCACGCACAGGATAACGGCTCGACCGACGCCGGGCAACGCCACCGGACGCGCGCTCACCGGGTGAGCGGACGCGCGGCTACTGCCCCTGCGGCCGGGCGCGATGCGCGCGGCCGAGGAAATAGCCGGCCGCAAACGGCAGACCGAGCACCACGGCAAACAACAGGGTGAGCAGCAGCAGTGTCTGGGCGATGAGCCGCCGCAGCTGCTCGCCGGCGGTCGTCACCACGCGATCGGCCACCCGCGTGGCGTCTGCGGCGAACGCCGTGCGCTGGGTGTTCACTGCCGCGACCATCGCCTCGCGCTCGGACTGGATGTCGGCGAACAGCGCCGTGCGCTCTGCGCTGAGCGCCGCGGTGGTCTCCCTGGAGGACGCATCGAGACGATCGACCACCTCGCGCAGGCTCAGGCGGACGTCGCCGATCGCGCCCTGCACCAGTTGCGGCGCGGACTGCGCCACGTCGGCGAGACGCGCAAAGCGCTCATCGAGCCTCTGCAGCGCCGCATTGACCTGCGCGCGCGAGTAGCCCGACTGGCGCAGCGCCAGCTCCGTCTCGTGCATCAGCTGCGGCGGCACGGTGTCGCCGTAGATCTGCAGCCGCTGTGCGGCATCCGCCATGGCCTCCGGGATGGTGCCGAGCGAGTCGATCAGCTTGGCGTCGCCCCGCTGCTCGCGGCTCCATAGCTCCAGCACCGAAGCGCGAGCGAAAGTCAGGTCGACGAGCGGATGCTGCTGCGCGTACTGCTCGACGAAGGCCTGGTAGCGCGCGAAGTCGGGCGCGGAAAGCAACCTCCTGGCGAGCCCAGCGGCGCCTTCGGCGAAGTCGCCGGACACCTGGCGCACGGCCTCCTGATGGGCCCCGAACAGCGCGCCGCCGGGGGCACCGGCGGCCATGAACGCCTGCATCTGCGCCGCGAGCGCCCAGGTGTCGAGCAGACTCATCGTCGGCGCGATCTGGGTCGAGGCCCGGCGGCTCTCGGCGAACGCCGCGATCTCCCAGCGCAGCGCGTTGTCGAGCACCGTCTGATCCTGCTCGGTTGCCTCGATGTTGGCGGCGCAGCGAGTCACGGCGGTCTGGAACTGGGCGGCCAGCTCGCGCGTCAGAAGGCGCGCGTTGAGGTCGCGAGCCGAGAGTGGACGCTCAGGGGTCTTGAGCGAGAGGAGCGAGCAGCCGGCGCCGCCGAGCAGCAGCGCACAGGCCAGGATCGGCAGCGCGAGCCGGCACGGCCGTGGCGCGCTCACTTGCGACTCCCGGGGCGGATAGCGCGCTCGGCAAAGTAGCGCTCCAGGGTCGCCGGATCCGCCGCCGGGTCGGCGAGCGCCACGTAGGTATCGGGACGGAGCAGATAGAGTGCGTTGCGCCCAAGGCCCGCGCGCTCGGCGGCGGGCCCCCAGGGGAAAGTCAGCAACGGCACCTCGCGCTGCGCGCAGCACGCGGCCAGCACGCCGCTCGCTTCGCGGTGCAGGTCCCGGTAGATGTGTACCTGCCAGCACATCTGCGCCAACGATCCGAAGTTGTCGCCCTCGCCTGCTCCGGTCCACGGCAGCCGGTCACCGCCGTGCACCGCGCCGGCAACACCGGTGCTGAGCGGCATGCCGCGGTAGTTGAGGGTGATCTGCGAGACCGTGCGGAACAGAAACTCGCGCACCGCCTCGAGCTTCATGACTCGCGAGGCGATCGTCGGCGCGACCCGCGTGCGGACGAACTCGGCGATCGGACCGTCGGCGTTGACGAACGTGAAGACGCGGTCGGTGGTCGCCACCAGTCGCCGAGCGAACGCCGCGCGCTCGACCTCGTAGCTCGCGAGCAGGTCGTCCGGCGCCCGACCCTCGAGCACCGCGGCCAGCTTCCAGGCGAGGTTGACGGCGTCGCCGATGCCGGTGTTCATCCCCTGCCCGCCCACCGGGCTGTGAATGTGCGCGGCATCGCCGAGCAGGAACGCGCGGCCACTGCGGAAGCTCTCGCTCACGCGGTGGTGCACGTGATAGGTGGAGAACCAGTTGACCTGCCTCACCCCAACCTTGAGGCTCTCGATCGCGCGGTGGCTCACGTCCTCGAACCGCAGCGTCTCGGCGCGCTCGGCGCGCTCGTCGCTCACCGTGCCGATCAGGCGCGCGCGTCCCGCGCCGGCGAGCGGGAACAACGCGAGGAAGTCGGCCTCGTCGAGATCGATGTGCAGGCCGCCGTCGAATGCCGGCCCCTCACCGTCGATGTCGGCGACGTAGAACAGCTGCCGGTAGGTTCCGCCGGGGTATCCCGTGCCGAGCACCTCGCGTACTCGCGAGCGCGCGCCGTCGCAACCGGCGAGGTAACCGGCCACGCAATCGGTCTCCTTGCCGGCGGAGGTGCGCAGGCGGGCAGTGACACACCGGCCGTCGTCGCTGAAGGCGACCAGCTCCGTCTCGCGCTCGACCGACACCCCGGCGCGCCGCAGCCGCTCGATCAGCAGCCGCTCGTGCTCGTCCTGCGGAAAGATCTGCAGAAACGGGTACGGCGTGAGATCCGCGCCGATCGCTTCGAATGCCACGCGCGCGGCGCGCTCGCCTTTCACCCATAGATTGACCGCCGGGACCCGGTGGCCGCCTTCGCACACCGCCTCGGTCAGATCGAGCTGCCGGTAGAGCTCGAGCGTGCGCGCCTGGACCGCGAGCGCCCGCGAGGTGCTGCCGGGGCCAGCGCTTCTGTCGATGATCCGCACCTTCACTCCGAGGCGCGTCAGCCACAGCGCCAGCACCAGTCCCGTGGGACCCGCACCGACGATCAGCACCGGGCAGTCACAGTTTGCTATGTTGGCGTTGGGCATGTCGCCTGTCGCGAATCCTCCGCTGCAGCTATCGTCGCTCTTTCCATGCAAGGCAACAACGAGAAAAGCCCAGCGCTGCTGGCGCTCGGCGTCGGCGCCCTCGGCGTGGTGTTCGGCGACATCGGCACCAGCCCGCTGTACACCCTGAAGACGGTGCTCGATCTCACCGGCGGCACGAGCCGCGCCAGCATCCTCGGTGTCGTGTCGTTACTCATCTGGACGCTGATCATCGTCACGTCGGTGAAATACGTCGGCTTCGCCATGCGCATCGACAACGACGGCGAGGGCGGCATTCTCGCCCTCATGGCGCTGCTCGGGGTGAAGCGGCACCGGCGCCCGCTGATCGTGGCGGTCGGGCTGTTCGGCGCCGCGCTCATCTACGGCGATGGCGCGATCACGCCGGCCATCTCGGTGCTGTCGGCCCTCGAGGGACTGAAGATCGTCGAGCCGTCGTGGCAGCCGTACATCCTGCCGGGGACCGTGGCCATTCTGCTCGCGCTGTTCGCGCTGCAGCCGTTCGGCACGGCGAGGATCGGCCGCGCTTTCGGCCCGATCATGACCGTATGGTTTCTGACCATGGCGCTGCTCGGCCTGTGGGGCATAGCGCGCCACCCGGGCGTACTGCGCGCGCTCAACCCGTATTACGGCTATGCCTACCTCGCGCATAGCGGCGGCAGCGGTTTCCTCGTGCTCGGCGGCGTCTTCCTGTGCGTCACCGGTGCTGAGGCACTGTACGCCGACATGGGCCACTTCGGGGCGCGCCCGATCAAGCTCGCCTGGAGCACCCTGGTGTTTCCCAGCTTGGTGCTCAACTACGCAGGCCAGGGCGCGATCGTACTGGCGGGTGCTCCCACCGCGGGCAACATCTTCTACCGCCTGTGCCCGACAGCGTTGCTGGTGCCGCTGGTGGCGCTGGCAACCGTCGCCACCATCATCGCCAGCCAATCGATCATCACCGGCGCGTTCTCCATGACACGCCAGGCGATCCTGCTGGGCTGGATGCCGCGGCTGCGGATCCTGCAGACCTCCGGCGAGGGCTACGGGCAGATCTACGTCGGTGCAGTCAACTGGCTGCTGATGCTGGTCACGATCGGACTGGCGCTCGGCTTCCGCAAGTCCGACAACCTGGCCGCCGCCTACGGCATCGCCGTGTCCGCCACCATGCTGATGACGAGCGTGCTGCTCTACATCGCCATGCGCGAGATCTGGAAATGGAACCTGGCGGCGAGTCTGGCGGTGGCCGGCGTGTTCGTGAGCGTCGACAGCGCGTTCTTCATATCCAACATGTCGAAGGTGCTGGACGGCGGTTACGTGCCGCTACTGCTCGCCCTGACGGTGTACGCGGTGATGTACATCTGGCACCGCGGCGCGCGCGCGATCCGCGAGCGCGTCAACGAAAATCCCTTGCCGGTGCCGGAGTTCCTCGCCAGCCTCGCCGGCGAGCGGGTGGTACGAGTGCCGGGAACAGCGGTGTTTCTGACACGGGTCAGGTCCGGCACGCCCGCGGTCTTGCGCTGGTACGTGCACCACAGCCATGCGCTGCAGGAGCAGGTCATCGCGCTGACCCTGGAGGTCGCCCCGGTGCCGTGGATCGCTCGCGAGGAACGCCTGCATGTCACCAAGCTGGCAGCGGACTTCTGGGCAGCCAATGCCTGCTACGGCTTCATGGAGCAGCCGAATATCCCCGAAGTAACGCGCGAGCTCGCCGCCCGGGGCTGCAGCGTCGACCCCTCCCGGCTCACCTACTTCGTCGGCTCAGAGCGGATCGTGCCGCGCACCGACGGGCACGGCCTGCCGCGCTGGCTGGCCGCGGCATTCGGCGCCATGTTGCGCAACTCCGTGCATCTGCCGGACTCCCTGAACGTGCCGTGCGACCAGCTGGTCGACATCGGCCGGCAGATCTCCATATGATCGGCTCCCATGACCTACGGGTTCTACGCGACCGGCGGCTCCCTGTGAGCGGCAGCGCCGGGGGACGCTGGCAGCTGCTGCTTGCGCTGAG
>DATNKO010000063.1:0-13060 GCA_035603345.1 Steroidobacteraceae bacterium
CTGTTCGATCCCGAATGGCCCGAAGGCAAGGCGCCGCACATCCTCGGGCGCCAGCGCTTCGGGCGCATCGCCATCGCCAACGCGGATTCGGGCGCCGAGGCAGAGACATCGATTGCGATCGCCGAGGCGCTGCGGGCGTGCAGAGAGCTGGAGCGTGTCTGAGCTCCTGCCTGCGCCGCCGCGCTCGGTGGTGGTACTGAAGCTTTCGGCGCTCGGCGATGTATGCCATACGCTGCCGGTAGTGCGCACGCTGCAGCGCGCCTGGCCCCAGGCGCACTTCACCTGGATCATCGGGCGCGCCGAGGCGGGATTCCTCGAGCGCATTCAAGACATCGAGTTCGTCGAGTTCGACAAGCGTGCCGGCGTGGCCGGTTATCGGGCGGTGCGCGCCGCGCTGCGCGACCGTCGGATCGATCTGCTGCTGCACATGCAGTTCGCCTGGCGCGCGAGCCTGGTTGCGGCAACGCTCCGCGCCCCGATAAAGCTCGGCTACGACCGCGAGCGGGCGCTGGATCTGCAGTGGCTGTTCACCACGGACCGCATCGCGCCGGCGCCGCACGAGCACGTGATGGACGCGCTGTTCGGCTTCGCCCGACGCCTGGGCGTCGAGCAGCGCGAGTACCGCTGGGACATTCCCCTGCCAGAGGATGCCCGGCAGTATGCCGTGCGCCACATTCCCGACGGTCAGCCGGCGCTCATCATCAGTCCCTGCTCGAGTCACGTGCTCCGCAACTGGCATGCCGCGGGCTACGCCGCCGTCGGCGACCACGCGGCCGGCAAGCTCGGCCTGAGGGTACTGATCTGCGGCGGCCGCACGGCGCTCGAGCAGCGCATGGGCGCGGAGATTGCCGCGCGCATGCGCGCGCCCTGCACCAACCTCATAGGCCGGGACACGTTGCTCGAGTTCTATGCGACGCTCGCCCGCGCCCGGGTGCTGGTGACGCCCGATTCGGGTCCCGCGCACATGGCCACCTCGCTCGGCGTGCCGGTGGTCGGCCTGTACGCGGCCACCAATCCGGCCCGCAGCGGCCCGTTTTTCAGCCGCGATCTGTGCGTCGACCGCTTTGACGCCGCGGCGCGGCGCTATCTCGGCAGGCCGGCCGCGGAGCTACCGTGGCGCACCAAGATCGAGCGACCTGGGGTCATGAACCTGATCGAGCCGGTCGAGGTGATCGCGCAGCTCGAAGCGGCGCTCAGCCGCCCACACGGCCTCAACCCGCAGTCACGGGCAGTGGCGGTCTCTGGCGCCGCGCCATCAGCACGTTGAAGGGCGCGAACTGCGGGTACTTCATGTGCCTGCGGCGCACGATGATCGTCGTCACGAGGGCGAATTGCCCCGACAGGCTCGCGTGACTCACGCCGTCGGTGAACACCATCCAGGCCGAGTACGGCGGAAAGCGGATCTCCTCGTAGTCGCGCCGGTCCTCTCTGAAGGCGGCGTTGTCCTTCATGTAATTGTGCAGGCGGCGCATCGCCCGGTCGTACGGGGAAGTGTCGAGCACGCGCGCCAGCGGGTTGAGGCGCGCGAGACCGTTCACCACGGCGCTCGCCGCCCGGTCCGCCGCGCCCTTGGTCAACCGCCGGGCGAGCCCGCCCCGCGCATCGACCAATCCGGCCTCGCGCCCGAAGCGCTCCACGATCTTCTCGATCGGTCCCTGTGTCGCCCAGACACGATCCTCGTGATCGTTGAAGTTCACGAAGAAGCGCAGGATCCGGTCGCCGTCGGTGGCCCCGTAGGCGCCCGCATCGACGTGCACCAGCTCGTTGCTCGCGTGGGGCTTGAGGTTGCGGCCGCGTTCCTCGATCGGGCGCACGCTGCAGGTGCCGATGGTCCAATCCTCGGTGAGGTGCGGGACCTGCCGGCGCAGGAACTCACTGACACCCGCGAGATGCTCCTTGAGGATCCGCGTAAGGCGCTCGGCGGTTAGCGCGTCGCCGTCGAAGCCGGTGATCCGGTCGACCTCCGGGTGATAACTGATGTTCTTGAGCTTGAGGCGCGCCGGCAGCTCGCTACGCAGGTAGCGCAGCGTCGCCGCATCGGGCAGCGGCACCGGAGAGCCGGGGAAAAAGACGACGTGGTTGCTCTCCAGCGCCTCGGTGATCGATGCGCCGTTCGAGAGTTGCTCGGCAGTAAATGTAACGAGCGCGCCCATACTAACGCCTGGGACGACCGTTATCGCACACTTTGGACGTATCGGCACGGGTGAATTCCGCCGTCCAGTTGGTCTCCCACGTCCGGTCATCGTACGAGAACGCCTGCTCCCACCGGGCGTGATCGTGGTCCTGCTCCGTCCAGATGAAGCGCACCTTGATCGGGCGCCCGCTCTCGTGATCGTCCGCGTAGAACTCGCCCCGGTTGCCCTCGAAGCCGCCCACCATGGGGACGGGGTCCAGCGCCCCCGTGGCGCTGCTCACCCAATAGATCGACCACTGATGCCTGTGGGTATCGAAGGTGCGTAGCGTGAGCCCTGCCACGCGCTTGGTCGGCATGTAGAGCTCGTCCACCGTGGCGAATCCATCCAGATAAAGCTTCATGCAGAGCGTCGCCGGAAACTCCTCCCACTCGTGACTGCCCACTCCGCGAACCTTGAGCTTGCGCTGCTGCGTGGTCCACCCGCCCTGAAAGTAATCGAAATCATGCATCGTGCCAGTGCGGGTCAATGAGAATCCGGGCGGAGCCGCTGCCTCACCACCGAGTGCCGAAGCCGAAATCACCATCACGATGCACGCGAACCGAACCACGCTGCGAGCGTTCATCGATTGCCCTCCTTTGAGGGTGCGGCGGACAGCGTGTTCTTGTATGCGTGGCTGCGCGACTGAGTCAAGCAAGGCCGGTTGGACGCATCGGGCGCGCGGCGAGTTGCACACGCGGCGCGTCGGAGTGCACCGCGACCACTTGACACAGGGCGCCGCGTCGCGCTTCCATCCCCATCCCTTGACGGCCGGCCGGCGCTCATCTTGTTCTGCGCGCGGCAGCGCCTACTAACACGGAATTCAGGAAAGGGGAAAACATGCGGTTCCGGGTTGCGCCTGCTCGGCGGTTGCTCTCTTTGACTCGGTTCGTGGCGCTCGGACTCCTGGCCGCGGCGGGCCTGCAGGCGGTCGCGGCACGCGCCGAGCCCCCGCCCCCGCCCGGCGACACCGCTGCCGCCGTGGACCCGGGTCTCTTCAAGGCGCTCAAGTGGCGCGGCATCGGACCGTACCGCGGCGGCCGCGCACTCGCGGTGAGCGGCGTGCCCGGCGACCCCGACACCTTTTACTTCGGCGCGGTCGCCGGGGGCGTGTGGAAGACCCGCGACGGCGGCGCCACCTGGCTGCCGTTGACCGACGACACGCCGATCTCCTCGGTCGGGGCTATCGCGATTGCCCCTTCCAACCCGAACGTCATCTATGTCGGCAGCGGTGAGGCGGCGCCGCGCGGCGACATCACCTACGGCGACGGCGTCTACAAGTCCATCGACGGCGGCAAGACCTGGACCTTCCTCGGGCTAGCCGACAGCCGCCAGATCGGCGCGCTGATCGTCGACCCGAAAAATCCGGACATCGTGCTGGTCGCAGCCTTCGGCCACGCCTTTGGTCCCAACACCGAGCGCGGCGTGTTCCGCACCACCGACGGCGGCCGATCCTGGACCAAGGTGCTGTACAAGGACGCCGAGACCGGCGCGATCGACGTCAGCTTCGATCCGCACGACTCGCGTGTCGTATACGCTGCGCTGTGGCAGGCGCGGCGCCTGCCGTGGAACTTCTCGAGCGGCGGCCCGGGCAGTGGACTGTATCGCTCGACCGACGGCGGCGTGACCTGGACACGCCTGTCGGGCAACGGCCTGCCGGCCGGCATCCTTGGGCGCATCCACGTGTCGGTCTCCGGCGCAGACAGCAGGCGCGTCTACGCCATGATCGAGGCCGCACAGGGAGGACTCTACCGTTCGGACGACGGTGGTGTGCACTGGCAGCGCGTCAACGACGACGGCCGGTTGAGCCAGCGCGCCTGGTACTTCTCGACCATCCTCGCCGACCCGAAGAACGCCGATACGGTCTACGCGGAGAACACCGGCCTGTTCCGCTCCACCGATGGCGGCAAGACCTTCAAGCTGCTGCCGGGACGGCACGGCGATCATCACGGCATCTGGATCGACCCGACCGACCCGAATCGCATCATCGAGGCGAGTGACGGTGGCGCCACGGTCTCCGTCGATCACGGCGAGAGCTGGAGCAGCCAGGACAACCAGCCGACTGCGCAGTTCTATCACGTGGCGGTCGATAACCGCTTCCCCTATTACGTCTACGGCGCGCAGCAGGACAACACCAGCGTCGCAATCGCCAGCATGGACGACGAGGGCGCCATCGTCGAGCGCGACTGGTACGACGTCTTCCCCGGCGAATGCGGCTTCGTGATCCCCGACCCGCGCGATGCCGACATCGTCTATGGCTCGAGCGAGAATCTCGTCGGGCGCTTCAACAAGCACACCATGCAGCTGCAGGCGATCCCGGTATACCCGATCAATGCCTCCGGCCACGCCGCCCGCGACCTCGAGCATCGCTTCAACTGGACCTCGCCCCTGATGATGTCGCCGTTCGATCCCGACACGCTCTACTTCGGCATGGAGCGGCTCTACCGCACGACCGATGACGGCATGAGCTGGAAGGCGATCAGCCCCGACCTGACGCGCAATGACAAGTCCAGGCAGCTGGCCTCCGGAGGGCCCATCACCAAGGACATCACCAGCGTCGAGTACTACGACACCATCTTCGCCATTGCGGGGTCGACGCTCAAGCGCGGCACGATCTGGGTCGGGACCGACGACGGCCTGATCCAGCTCACCCGCGACGACGGCGGCAGCTGGAGCAACGTCACGCCGCACGACATGCCCGCCTGGAGCACGATCAGCATGATCGAGCCCTCGCGCTACGACACCGACACCGCCTACGTTGCCGTCGACCGCCACAAGCTCGATGACATCAAGCCGTACGTTTTCATGACCACCGACGGCGGGCGGACGTGGTCGCGTATCGACGCGGGATTGCCGGACGGCGCCGTCGTTCACGCGGTGCGCGAGGATTCGGTCCGGCGCAACCTGTTGTATGCCGCCACCGAGACCGGCGTGTTCGCCTCCTTCGATACGGGTCGGCACTGGCAGAGCCTGCAGCTCAACCTGCCGCGCTCGCCGGTTCACGACCTGGTCGTCAAGGATGACGACCTCGTGGTCGCAACCCACGGGCGCTCGTTCTGGATCCTCGACGACGTGACGCCGCTACGTCAGGTGGCGGCCGCAGCCACCGCAGCGACCGCGTATCTCTACGCTCCCGAGACCGGCTACCGTCTCTACTACCCCGACCAGGTGGATATGCATCCACCCAAGGGCCAGAATCCGCCCGCCGGCGCGCTCATCGACTACTACTTGCCGGCCACACCGAGCGGCACTATCCGCCTCGACATTCTCGATGCGCAGGGCAACGTCGTGCGTCACCTGAGCAGCGCCGCGGAAAAGCAGGCCGAGCAGCCGCCGGAGTGGCCGGACCAGGTGCACCCACAGGAGACGCTGCCCGCGGCCCAGGGCATGAACCGATTCGTCTGGGATCTGCGCTACGACTCTCCGGTGCAGATCCCCGATGCCTTTTACGAGGGCCTGCCACCGCGCGGGCCGATCGTGCTCCCGGGCGCCTACACCCTGCGCTTGAGCTATGCCGGCCAGACTGAGACGGCGCCGCTCACCATCGCCCGCGATCCGCGCGTCAAGGGCTCGCTCGCCGGGCTGCAGCAGAAATTCGCGCTCTCCATGCAGGTCTACCGCGATCAGGATGCGTTGCACCGCGCGGTGAACGACATCCGTGCCGTCAAGAGCGCCGTCGAGGCGACGCTCGGCAAAACGCGCGGCCAGCCCCACGGCGCGGCGCTCATCACCGGGGGCAACGAGTTGCTCAAGCGGGCATCCGCGATCGAAGGGCTGCTGATGCAGGTCCAGATCAAGGGGTCGGAAGCCGACCTCAACTTCCCCGGGATGCTGAACGAGCAGATCTACGCCTTCAGCGGCCTGCTGGAAGACGCGGATACGGCGCCCAACGAGCAGGAGATCGAAACTTACGCCGATCTGCACACCAGGCTCGACGCGCAGCTCAAGGACTGGGACGCGCTCAAGAGCACGCGCCTGCCGGCGTTCTGTGCGCGCACCCGCGCCGCGGGCGAGCACGAGGCCGCCGCGGCCATCTGTCCGTAGCGCGGGCGCGAACTCAGCCCGAAGGCGGCGTTGCCGAGTAGTAAGTCGCGAGGCTGCCGCTGGCGAGGATGTGCCCGTCGCGACCTGCACGAATCAGCGCGTGATAGAGCGTCTCGGCATTCGCCGGAAAGTTCGCCAGCGAGCTCACCTTGATCTGCGTGTCGAGCGCGTAGACGGTGAACACATAGTGATGCGCATCGGGCGCAACACCCGCCGGCGGACACGGTCCGTCGTAGTTTGGATCGCCAAAGTCATTGTTGATCTGGCCGCCGTACTTGCTATCCGCGGCACCGGCGCCCTCCGGCAGCTCGCGCACATCGGCGGCAACGTTGTATATGCCCCAGTGCGTGAAAGCCGCCGTGGTGTCGTACAGGACCACCACGAAACTGCGCGTGTTGTGCGGTACATGCGACCATTGCAGCTCGGGCGAATGATCGCCGCCGGCGGCGCCGTTTGCCGTGCAGATGTTGAGGCCGTTGGCGAGATAGTTGTAGATGACTGCGTCCGGCAGCGGACCGTTCTCGGTGAATGTCGTGCTCGTGACCTCGAGCCTGCCGCCGCCCGCTGCCCAAGTCGGCTCGTCGGCGTTAACCGCGCTCAAGGTGAGCCCCGTCACGCTCACCGCCAGCGCCACTGCGGCACGCCGCCAGAAACCTGAGTTGCTGTTGATCATTTGTGCCTCTCCCCAAGCCAGGCTTGTCGATCTGTTGTCAGACTGGGGGGGGATGTTACTCCCACAATGTTGCCGGCACCGTGCTCATCGCGCGGGCGCGGGCCTGTGTCGATTCGAGCGCCGGCGGCTTCAGCTGCGCCGCGGCAGGCCGCCAACCGCTCAGTATCCGACCGCCCGGCCGTTGTCGTTGCGCGAATCACTCGCCCCGAGGCGCTCCCCGGTCGCCGGGTCGACCTCGATGCACTCGGCATCGCCCGTGCCGCGCTGAATTACGGTGTTGCCCTGCGCCTCGAGCAGGCGAACGGTGTCGGGCGAAAAGCGGTTGCGCTCCATGAAGATCCGATCCGGGACCCACTGCTGATGGAACCGCGGTGAGTCGACCGCCTCCTGGATGTCGAGACCGAAGTCGGCAACCCCGAGCAGGACATTGGCGACAGTGGTGATGATCGTCGGACCGCCTTCGGCACCCAGTACCAGCCACAGCTTGCCGTCCTTGAGCACCAGGGTCGGCGTCATCGAGGACAGCGGCCGCTTGCCGGGTCCGATCGCATTGGCGCTGCCCTGGATCAGGCCGAACATGTTGGGTTCGCCAACCTTCGCGGCAAAGTCATCCATCTCGTTGTTCAGCAGGAACCCCAGCGCACCGTCCGTGACCTTGGAGCCGAACGCGCCATTGAGCGTCGTGGTCACGGCCACCGCGTCGCCGTCGGCATCGACCACCGAGTAGTGCGTGGTGTCGGTCGGCTCGGGGACGACCCGGATCGGGTGAGCGGCGGCGTAGCGCAGCAGCTGCGGCGAGGTCGACGGGCGCTGCAGCGAAGCGCTCGGGCTCGCGCGCTCGGGGTCGATCGAGCCGCGCCAGGCGACGGCGTAGGATTTGTCGAGCAGCTGCATGACCGGGGAATTGCTGAAGTCGGAATCGCCGAGGAACTGTGCGCGGTCGTAGAAGGCGCGGCGATAGGCCTCGCTCACGAGGTGGATCGTCGCGGCGGAATCGAACCCCGCCTTGGCGAGATCGAAGCCCTCGAGAATGTTAAGCGCCTCGATGAGAGCAATGCCGCCGGAAGAAGGCGGCGGGGCACTGATCACCTCCAGCCCGCGATAGGTGCCGCGCACCGGCACGCGATCCTCGACTGCATAGGCGGCAAGATCCGCGGCGGTGATGAGGCCGCCCCCCGCGCGTTCGAACTCAGCGATCTGGCGGGCCATGCTGCCCTTGTAGAAATCGTCGGGCGCGGCCGCGATGCGCTCGAGCGTGCGGGCGAGCTCCGGCTGCCTGAGCACATCGCCCTGCTGCCAGCCCTTGCCGCCGTTCTGGAAAATGCGCTGTGAGTCCGGGTACCCGGCCAGGCCCTTATCGGACGTCATCTGCTGCGCGTCATGCCAGTCGAGCGCGTACCCCTCTCGTGCCAGCCGGATCGCCGGCTGCATCACGCGCGCCAGTCCCAGCCTGCCGAAGTGCTGCTCGGCGTACACCAGCCCCTTGACCGAGCCCGGCACGCCTGAGGCCTTGTAGCCGATGCGACTCAGGCCTGGGGTGACGTTGCCCTGCGCGTCCTGGTACATGGTGGCGCTCGCGGCCGCGGGCGCCTTTTCGCGGTAGTCGAGAAAATGCGTCTCGCCGCCGTGCAGGCGCAGCAACATGAATCCGCCGCCGCCGATGTTGCCCGCGGACGGATGGACCACGGCGAGCGTAAATCCGGTTGCGACCGCCGCATCGATCGCGTTGCCTCCGGCCTGCATCATCTCGACGCCCGCCCGTGACGCCAGCTCATGCTGGCTGACGACCATGCCGTGACGCGCATGCTCGGGATGCAGGCCGCCGCCGGCGGCACAGAGCTGCACCGCTGCGATTGTGATGAGGAGCAGCAGACCGGTTTCGAATCGACGCTTCACGCACAAACCTCCGATGAGCGATTGGCTGACGACCGACCCGGCAATCACCGGTCGGACGGCGAGCTATAACACGAAGTCATTCCGCGATCGAGCCGCCCGCTCGAGGGGCGCTCGAGCGCGTCACGCGGCGCCGCGCGCTCGCGACAGCACCACCATGTAGGTCGAGAAGATTCCGCAGCCGATCCACTCCCAGAACGCAAAGCTCAGGTACACCGGTACGCCGCGCGCGCGCCACCCGAGGTTGACCCAGGGCAGCTTCAGCACCTGACTGACGTAGGCTTGGGCCGCGGCCGCGACGACGATCGGCGAGAGCAATACTGCGGCCCGAATCGTGGCGTGCAGCCGTGGACTTCCGGGTAGCAGCGAGTGGCGCCCGGCGGACGCCACCGCCCTCCAGGTGATGCGCGCCATACCGAGGCAGATGGCGAGAAACGCGGCCATCGCCAGGCACTCGTGGAGCTTTGGGATCCCGATGCGCCACTCGGGCACGAGCGCGCAGGCCACCATGCAGGCGTAGCCGAGCCCGAGAGTGGCGAGCCCGGAGGACTCGCGGCCGGCGCGCAACCGGCTCTCATCCCGCAGAGCGAGCGTCCACCAGAGCCCGGCGAGGCCGCATATCACCAGGCCGAAGCGCGCTGACAGCCAGCCTGCCGGGTTGCGGTCGGGGTAGACCAGAGTCGAGATCGTCATGTAGCGCCAGTCGTACTCGGACGGAAAGCGATGGGCGGCGAGCAGCATGCCACACCAGAACGCCAGCATCCCGAGTGAGGCCGCGACGGCTGCGGTGCGCTGTGCGAGCGCTGGCAAATGCAACGATTCCCTCCATGGCTTAAGGGCACCTGGAGTCTACCGGTTGACAAGCTGCCACGTCCGTCGGCATATACGCGCACCCTTACACTGCGCGTTGGGAGAGCCGCTATGAACACTCAGCCGCCCTGTTGTTCTGCAGAGGCTGCGCCCCTCACGAGCCGCCGCGCCCTGCTCAGATCCGCACTCGGAATCGCCGCGGTCGGCGCCGCCAGCGGACTCGGCCTGCTGGGGCCAAGCGCGCTGTCGTACGCCGCCGCGCTCAGCAATGAGGAGCGTGAACGGCTGACTCCCGACGACATTCTCCAGGAGCTCAAGCGCGGCAACGAGCGCTTCCGCGCCGGCAAGATGCTCGCACACGACTACCTGGCCCAGGTGCACGCCACCGCCGCCGGCCAGTACCCGGCGGCCGCGATTCTCAGCTGCATCGATTCGCGTGTGCCCGCCGAGATCATCCTGGACGCGCGCCTCGGCGACATGTTCAACGCGCGGATAGCCGGCAACGTCGCCGACGACGATCTGCTCGGCAGCCTCGAGTTCGCCTGCGCGCTGGCCGGCGCCAAGGTGATCCTGGTGATGGGTCACACGGCCTGCGGAGCCGTCAAGGGCGCGATCGACAATGCCGAGCTTGGCCACCTGACGGGGCTGCTCGCCCGGATCAAGCCGGCCGTCACCGCGACCGCCTACACGGGCAAACGCAGCAGCAAGAACCCCGCGTTCGTGGATGCAGTCGCCAAGACCAACGTGCTGCGCACGCTCGCGGACGTCCGCAGCCAGAGCAGCGTGCTCGCCGGGCTGGAGAAGGACGGCAAGATCAAGCTGGCGGGCTCGATGTATCACCTGGCGGACGGCCGGGTCGAGTTCTTCCCGGCGTCGTCGGAGTAGTCCTCCGGGCTCGTCAGGCCGACACGCGCGTTTCGCTGTGTGCCTTGTGGCCGAGCGTGAGCGCGCTGAAAAACATAGTTGCCAGGCAACAGGCGACCACGGTCGTGAACACCCCGCCCCAGCCGAAGCGGTCGGCGATCCAGCCGACGCCGGTTCCGGCTACGGCCGAGCCGAACACGTAGCCGAAGAAGCCCGTGAAGCCGGCCGCGGTGCCGGCCGCCTTCTTCGAGACGAGATCGAGCGACTGCAGGCCGATGATCATGATCGGCCCGTAGACCAGGAAGCCGATCGCGATCAGCGCCGCGTAGTCGATCCAGAGCGGACCGTGGAGATTGAGCCAGTACACGATGACCGCCACGAGCGTGAGTGCCATGAAGAGGATGGTGGCCGGCGCACGCCTGCCCTTGAACCATCGGTCCGAGATCCAGCCGCAGGCGATCGTGCCGGGAATGGCCGCGTATTCATAGAGCGACCAGGCGAGACTCGATTGGCGGAACGAGAAGCCCTTGGCGGTCTCGAGGTACGTCGGGATCCAGATCTCGACCCCGTAGCGGACGAAGTAGCAGAACGCATTCGCTACCGCGATCGCCCACAGGTAACGGTTGTTCAGCACGTTGTTGAAAAGGATCTGGCGAAAGCCGAGCGTGCGCTCCTGGGCATCGGTGTAGCCGGGCGGGTAGTCGTTGCGATACTGCTCGATGGGAGGCAGGCCGCGCGATTGCGGGGTGTCCTGCAGCAGGAAATACACTCCGACCGCGACGCACGCGGCAATCAGCGCGTTGAAATAGAACTTCGCACCCCAGTCGTGAAACAGCAGTACGCCGGCGAGCGCCAGGTTCGCCACCAGCGCACCACCGATGTTGTGCGCGGTATTCCAGACCGAGACCGTGAGCCCGCGCTCGCGGGTACTGAACCAGTGCACCATGGTCTTGCCGCACGGCGGCCAGCCCATGCCCTGCACCCACCCGTTCAGCACCTGGATGGCGACGATAAGCAGCAGCGACGAATACGCCGCCGGGAACAGGCCGAAGGCCGCCATGAGGGCGCTCGAGAGGAGTAGCCCGAGCGGCAGAAAATACTTCGGGTTGCTGCGGTCGGAGACCGAGCCCATGAGAAACTTCGATAGCCCATAGGCGATCGAGAGTCCCGAGAGCGCGCCGCCGAGCTGCGCTTTGGTGAACTCGGGATGCTCGCGCAGCAGGTCGGGGATCGCGAGCGCCAGGTTGTTGCGCACCAGGTAGTAGCCCGCGTAGCCGAGGAAGATGCCGGCGAACACGCGCCGGCGCAGTCGCCGATAGAGGGGATCCACCTCGGCGGCCGGCACCGGTGCGGCGAACGGCGCGGGCTTGAGGAAGCCGATCATGCGATCGAATTCGCCGGTGCTCCGTTTCCTTGGGGCATGCGCCTAGCCACCGACACGCTCGAACTCCTCGCCGCAGAATTCGAGCTTGTGCGTATCGCGCACGTAATCGATCGATCCGCACAGCGGCGCGAGCGGCCCAGTCACGTGTATGGCACCGTCGCGGAACCTGCCGGAGTACTCCCCGCCCAAGAGGCCGCCGGGATTGCTCACCGTGATCGAGAACACGTCGGCCTTGCGTGAGATCTGCAGCTCAGAACGCCAGCTCTTCCAGCGTCCGGTGAGATCGGGGACCGCGCGCGAGCCGGTCGATCGCATCACCAGGAGTGCAGCGACTACAATCGCGGCGACCGCCGCAGAAAAGCGCACCCACGAGCCGCGACTCATGCAGATCAGTCTAGCTCACGCCGCCCGCTTGTGTGACGCGGCCTGGCGGGCTCGCCTCGCGGCCCTCATGCTGATCTGCGCGATCGGTGTTGCGCTCTGCGGTTGCAGCCGCGGCGGGGCGCCGTCTGTGCAGTCGCCGCGGACGGTGCCGAGAGCCGTGTGCGGACCCGGTGACCACCCGGAAACGGCCTTGCAGGGACAAGTGCCGGCGCCCCTCAGGAGACCAGGCGGATTCGCCGGATTCAACTGCAATCTGCAGCTCGTCGCACAAAGTCGCGGCGACGGTGCCGGCTGGCAGGCCGTCTTCTTCACCGATGCAGCCGGCCACTCTTGCGCCTACTACGACACTGCGCCCACGCGCCTCCACCGCACGCACACCGGCGTCGTGGTGATGGAGGTAACCGACCTCGCCCATCCGACGCCAACCAACTATCTCACCTCGGACGCCATGTACGATCCGCTGGAGTCGCTGAAGGTGAGCCCGCAGCGCCCCCTGCTAGGCGCAGTCGGCTCGGTAAACGCGAGCGGGGGCCCGGACATCGAGCTTTATGATCTGGCGCCGGATTGCCGCGCCCCTCGCCTGCTGTCACGGCCACCGCCGAATCGGGTGGCCTCACAGGACCTCGTGCGTGCGGACGAAGGCAGCTTCTCACCCGACGGGCTGACCTATTACGCGACCAACCTGCACGCCGGCTCCATTTATGTCATCGACGTCGCTGATCCGGCCACGCCGCGACTGCTCGCCGAGTGGGACATGCCGTTCAATCAGCAGACCAGCGGAATCGCGCTCTCGGCCGACGGCAATCGCGCGTATCTCACGCTGTTCGGTCACGGCCA
>DATNKO010000031.1:0-3223 GCA_035603345.1 Steroidobacteraceae bacterium
TCGAAGCCGACCTCGCGAGCGAGCGCGAGCGTCGCCTCGAAGTCGCGCTCGCTCTCGCCGGGAAAGCCGACGATGAAGTCCGTGGAGATCGAGATGTCCGCGCGCACCGCGCGCAGCCGCCGCACCCTGGCCTTGAATTCCAGCGCCGTATAGCCGCGCTTCATGAGCGCGAGCACCCGGTCGGAGCCGCTCTGCACCGCGAGGTGCAGGTGATTGGCGAGCTGCGGCACGTGGGCGAACGCCTCGATCAGGCTGTCGTTGAACTCGAGCGGGTGCGAGGTGGTGAAGCGGATGCGCTCGATCCCCGGCACGCGCGCCACGTGGTGGATGAGCGTCGCCAGATCGACGCGCGCGCCGTCAGCCATTGCGCCGGCGTAAGCGTTGACGTTCTGGCCGAGGAGCGTGATCTCACCCACGCCCTGGGCGGCGAGCTGCCGCACCTCCTCGAGCACCGAGTCGAAGCCGCGGCTGACTTCCTCGCCACGCGTGAAGGGCACGATGCAGAAGCTGCAGTACTTGCTGCAGCCCTCCATCACCGAGACGTAGGCGCACGCCCCTTCAGCGCGCGGCGCCGGCAGAGAATCGAACTTCTCGATCTCCGGAAAGCTGACATCGACCACCGCACGTCCGGTGCGGCGCCGCTCGGCGATCATCTGCGGGAGCCGATGCAGCGTCTGCGGACCGAACACCAGGTCGACGAACGGCGCGCGCTCGGTGATCGCCTCACCCTCCTGGCTGGCGACGCAGCCGCCTACGCCGATCAGCACCCCGGGGCGGCGCGCTTTGAGTTGCCGCCATTCGCCGAGGAGCGAGAACACCTTCTCCTGCGCCTTCTCGCGCACCGAACAGGTGTTCATGAGCAGCACGTCGGCCGCCGCCGGATCTTCGGTGGCCGTGAGCTCCCCGCCCGCGTGCAGTACGTCCGCCATGCGTGCGGAGTCGTACTCGTTCATCTGACAGCCGAAGGTCTTGATGAAGTAGTGGCGGGGCATAGCTTGCCGAGGAAATTCTACGGCCTCGACATGAAGGCCGCACGACTGCTTTCCGCACGGCGGCCGGACCATTAATGAGAAATCTCTAGTCTTTTCAAGGTATTGAGAATAGCTGAGGTGGCCGCCGCCAGCTGCCGGTGGTATGTGCGCGGGGACCCTCCCATACTTAAGCTTGTCAGGGGGGTGCCATGCGTCTGAGAACCAGGTTCCGGCGCGCCGTGCCGGAGCATTCGATCGCCCCGCAACGGGGTTTCTTCTCCACACTGTTGCTCACCGTATTGCTGCCCACGGCCCTCCTCGGTGGCCCGGCACTTGCCGCCGCGCCGCCGTCGGCGGAGGTGTTTGGCGCGTTGCCGCAGGCCACCGACGTGGTGATGACGCCGAATGGGCAGCGCCTCGCCTGGGTCGACGAGCGGTTCGCCAAGCCCCGGGTCGTCATGTTCGACATCGCGGCGCGCAAGGAGCTGCGCATTCTCGCCCTGCCGGAGAAACTCAAACTTCGCCGCATCTTCTGGAACGACGACGAGACGCTGATCATCATGTTCAGCGAGACTCAGAGCGCCCGAGTCGCGATAGCGACGTCCCATGAGTACTTCATCAACATCGCCTACGATGCGAGCGGCGGCGAGGGGCGCCTGCTGCCTTTGACCAAGGGCAACAACAACGACGCACGGTCGGCCGCCCGCGCATGGATCGTGCGTGCGCGTCTCAGCAAGCCGCACACGGTCATCATGGCGACCTGGACGTGCCACAACGAGATCGGGTGCCTGATCGAAGTCGACACGAATACCGGCGAACAGACAGTCATCAAATCCGGGGGGAGGATTTTCGTTCGGCTGGAGGGTCAATCGTGACGGATTGCCGGTCGCGCGCGAGGATTGGGACTGGAAAAAGCGCGCCTACCGCCTCTACGCGTTGTCCGGTGAGAACGCCCAGGAGATTCTGCGCAGCGATGATAGCGAGCCGCCGGAGGTCGCAGGGCTTCTCCCCGATAGCTCCGCGCTCGTGTTGCTGAAGGCCAATGGACAGGGTCATCAGGCCGCCTGGGCGCTGCCGCTCGACGGCTCGCCGATGCGGCTGCTGGCCGAGGAGCCAGACGCCGACATCACCGGTGTATACACGGAGAGCTACACCGGAGCGGTCATCGGCATGTTCGTCGGCGGCCCGAGACCACACGTGCAGTGGTTGGATTCTCAGGCGCGCCAGCGCGGCGAGATCCTGGACCGCGCGTTTCCGAACAAAACGGTCAACATCTACGGGTGGTCCATTGACGGCTCGCGGACGCTCGCTGAGGTGCAATCGGGATCTTCGCCGCCGATCTATTACCTCATCGACTTCTCGACGCATCGCGCCGACATCGCCGCGGAGAGTTACCCCGGGCTCGAGAATGTGCCGCTCGGCGAGTTCAAGGAGATTACCTACAAGGCGCGGGACGGCACCCCGATTCCCGCATACCTGACGCTGCCGTCGGGCAAGCCGGCAGGACCCGTGCCTCTGGTCGTCTATCCCCACGGCGGTCCGCAGGCGCGTGACTACCCCGGCTTCGACTGGGTGGTGCAGTTCCTCGCGACACGCGGTTATGCAGTACTGCAGCCGCAGTTCCGCGGCTCGACCGGGTTCGGCGAAGCGTTCGAGAAGGCCGGATACCGCCAGTGGGGTGGCCTCATGCAGGATGACGTGACCGACGGTGTGCAGGCGATGATCGCGCAGGGAGTCGCCGACCCTCACCACATCGCGATCGTCGGCATGTCGTACGGAGGTTTTGCGGCGCTCGCGGGCGCGGCGTTCACGCCGACGCTCTACTCATGCGCTGTCAGCGTGAACGGCGTCTCCGACCTGCACGCCCTGTTGGATGAGCAAGCTCCCCAGAGCGGCTTCATGTACGGCAGGGCTGCGCGCTTCATCTCAGTGGGGCAATCGTGGCTCCAGGAGCGCATCGGCTCGGAGACCGACCCAACTGTGAAGACTCGATCACCCATCAACTCCATCGAGGCGATCAGAACACCGGTCCTCGTCGCGTACAGCACCAGCGATGGCGTCGTACCCAATGAGCAATCCGAGCGCATGGCGGGAGCCCTGGGCAAGGCGGGAAAACCGGTCACCGTCGTCAAGCTACCGGAGGAGGACCACTGGATGTCGCGCTCGGAGACGCGAGTCCAGTTCCTCCACGCCCTCGAGAGCTTCCTGCACGACCACATCTAACGGCATCGGCCGCACGCGGCGCCCTCAGC
>DATNKO010000057.1:0-64021 GCA_035603345.1 Steroidobacteraceae bacterium
CTCGCCCCGCACGTCGAGCGCGCCTTCGTGTCGGTGCGCGCCGAGCAGAGCGCCGAGCCGCTGCGAGCACGCTTTGCGCAGATCCTCGACACGCACGAGAATCTCGGACCAATCGCCGGCATCCTCGCCGCGCAGGCCCGCCATCCGCAGGCCGCCTGGCTGGTGCTAGCGTGCGATCTGCCGCTGCTCGATGCGGCGACGCTCGAGCACCTGCTGCGCTCGCGGGCGCCGCAGCGCGCGGCCACCGCCTACCGCTCGAGCCACGACCGGCTGCCCGAGCCCTTGTGCGCCATCTACGAGCCGCACGCCCGCGAGGCGCTGACCGCTTATGTCGCCGCCGGCCGCGACTGCCCGCGCAACTTCCTGCTGGGTGCGGACACGCTGCTCATCGACGAGCCGAGTCCGCGCGCACTGGACAACGTCAACACTCCCACGGAGTATGGGAACGCAATGTCCACCGTGATCCGGAGAGCACCATCGAGCCCAGACACCTGAACGTCGGGTACTACGCGCTGCTGCGCGAGCAGGCAGGCCGGCGCGAGGAAGCACTGGTGAGCGGCGCGCACACCGCACAGGATCTGTATGCGGAGCTCGCCCGACGCTACCGCTTCTCGCTCGCGCCGGGGGCGTTGCGCGTCGCCATCAACGGCGAGTTCGCCGAGTGGTCGACTCCGCTCGCCGACGGCGATGCGGTGGTATTCATCCCCCCCGTGGCGGGTGGCTGACAGCCGCGCGGCATGCCGTTCCAGTTCAGCAGTGAGCCGCTCGAGCCCGCAACGCTGCGCGCCCAGCTCGCCGACCCCGCGTGCGGCGGCTTTGCGGCGTTCGAAGGCTGGGTCCGCGACCACAACGACGGCTCACCGGTGCGGCGCCTGGAGTACGAGGCCTTCGAGCCGCTGGCGGTACGCGAGGGCGAACGCATCCTCGCCGAGGCCATCGCGCGCTTCGGCGTGGCGCACGCCGCGTGCGCGCACCGCGTGGGTGAGCTCACCGTGGGCGAGCTGGCGGTGTGGGTCGGGGTGAGCGCGCGCCACCGGGACGAGGCGTTCCGCGCGTGCCGTTACATCATCGACGAGGTCAAGCACCGCCTGCCGATCTGGAAGAAGGAGCACTACGCCAACGGTGACTCCGGCTGGGTGAACTGCGAGCGCGGCGCGACTACGGCCGGGTCTGACCAGCCCCGCGCACCACGTACTTGTAGCTCGTGAGCTGCTGCACGCCGACCGGCCCGCGCGCGTGCAAGCGGTCGGTGGAGATGCCGATCTCCGCTCCCATGCCGAACTCGCCGCCGTCCGCGAACTGCGTCGAGGCGTTGTGCAGCACGATGGCGCTGTCGACCCGTTGCAGAAAGCGCTCGGCGGTCGCCTGATTCTCGGTGACGATCGACTCGGTGTGCGCCGAGCCGTAGCGCGCGATGTGCGCGATCGCCTCATCGACGTCCGCCACCACGCGCGCGGCGATGATCGCGTCCAGGTACTCGGTGTACCAGTCGTCCTCACTTGCCGCACGCACGCGCGCGTCGACCTGCCGCACCGTCGCATCGCCGCGCACCTCGCAGCCGGCATCGAGCAGGTCGCGCACGATCGGACCCAGGTGCGTCGCCACGCAGGCGCGGTCGACGAGCAGCGTCTCGGCGGCGCCGCAGATGCCGGTGCGGCGCATCTTGGCGTTCAGCGCGATGGCGCGCGCCATGCCCACGTCGGCGTCGCGATCGATATACACGTGGCAGTTGCCTTCCAGGTGTCCGATTACCGGCACGCGCGCCTCCTGCTGCACCCGCGCCACCAGCGTCTTGCCGCCGCGCGGCACGATGACGTCGAGATATTCGCTCATCCCGGCAAGCATGTAGCCGACTGCGGCCCGCTCGGTGGTGGGCACGAGCTGAATGCACGCCGCCGGCAGCCCCGCGGCCTTGAGCCCCTCCGCCAGGCACGCATACAGCGCGGCGTTGGAATGCCGGCTCTCGGAGCCGCCGCGCAGGATCACTGCGTTGCCCGACTTGAGGCATAGCGCGCCGGCATCCACCGTCACGTTGGGACGACTCTCGTAGATCACGCCGATGACACCGAGCGGCACCACCACGCGCTGGATCCTCAGCCCGTTCGGCCGCTGCCATTCGGCCGCCACGCGCCCGATCGGATCGGGGAGCGCGATGACCGCCGCGACGCTCGCGGCGATCGCCTCCAGGCGCTCGGCATCGAGCCGCAGCCGCTCGAGCCGCGGTCCGCTGGTGCGCGCGGCACGCGCCGCGGCCATGTCGCGCTCGTTGGCGGCGAGTATCTCGCTGCGGCGCGCGCCGACCGCGGCCGCGGTGGCCGCGAGCGCCGCGTCCTTGGCGGCGGTGCCGATGTTCGCCAGCACCGTGGCAGCGTCGGTGGCCGCCTTGCCGAGCCCTTCCATCAGGGCGCCGAGTTGCCCGTGATCCATGCGAACCTGCGCCTAACTCGCCGCGCGCCCGCGCGCCGCCGCCGGCGGCAGCAGCACCAGGTCGTCACGGTGAATCATTTCGTCGCGGCCGCGGAAACCGAGCAGCGCCTCGATCTCCGAGGAGCGGCGCCCGATGATGCGCGCCGCGTCGGCGTCCGAGTAGGCGACGATGCCGCGTGCCACCTCGGTGCCGTCGGCCGCCAGCACGCTCACCGTGTCGCCGCGGTCGAAGCGGCCGCGCGTCGCAGTAACGCCTGCCGGCAGCAGGCTGCGGCCGTCCGCGAGCGCGCGCAGTGCCCCGGCGTCGATGCTGATGGCGCCCGCTGGCTGCAGCGTGCCTGCGATCCACTGCTTGCGCGCCGCTGCCGGCGTCGCGCTCGGCACGAACCAGGTGCACGCCGCACCCTCCTCGATGCGCCTGAGCGGATGAGGGTGACCGCCAGCGGCGATGCACATGTGGCAGCCGGCCGCGACCGCGATCTTCGCCGCGAGGATCTTGGTCGCCATGCCGCCCGAGCCGAGCGCCGATGCCGTACGGCCCGCCATGGCCTCGATCTCCGGCCCTATGTGCCGCACCTCCGGCACGATCTGCGCGCGCGGATCCCGCTTGGGATCGGCGCTGAACAACCCCTCGACGTCCGACAGCAGCACCAGGCAATCAGCGACCGCCATCTGTGCGACCCGTGCCGCGAGCCGATCGTTGTCGCCGTAACGGATCTCCGCCGTCGCCACCGTGTCGTTCTCGTTGACGACCGGCAGCGCCCCGTGTGCCAGCAGCGCTTCGAGCGTGGCGCGCGCGTTCAGGTAGCGGCGGCGCCGCTCGCTGTCCTCCAGCGTCAGCAGCACCTGTGCCACCGTCACGCCGTGATCCTCGAGCAGCTCCTTGTAGGCGTGCGCCAGGCGGATCTGCCCGACGGCCGCCGCCGCCTGGCTCTCCTCGAGCCGCAGCGTCCCGGACGGCAGGCCCAGCCGTCGCCGGCCGAGTGCGATGGCGCCCGAGGACACGAGGATCACCGGCTGCCCGCGCTGGCGCAGGCGCAGCAGATCCTCCACCAGGGTCGCGAGCCAGGCGCGGTTGACGCGGCCGCTCGCCGGGTCGACCAGCAGCGCCGACCCTACCTTGACCACGATGCGTCGTGCGCGCATCAGGGGCGCGGCGTTGTGGGCGGGCTGGGTCATGGCGGGAAAACTATACGCAAACGAGCTGCGTTGCCCAACCGCAGCCCAGCCCCTAAACTGTCTGCGCGCAAAGTCGACAGCAGGGTGGCGCGGTGAGCAGAGACTACGAGCCGGTTCCCGGACAGTGGTACGAGAACCTGGAAGAAGAAGAACAGTTCCGCGTCCTGTCCATCGATGAGGACTCGGAGCTCATCGAAATCGAATATCTCGACGGCGACATCGAGGAGCTGGACCTCGAGGCCTGGCACGAGATGGATCTGGAGAAAATCGCGGTGCCCGAGGGCTGGTCGGAAGACGACGACGACTCGGACGAGGACGAAGAGGAATGGGAAGAGGACGACGACGACGAGGACGATGACGACTTTGACGAGGACGATGAAGACGGCGACGACGAGCAGGATGAATATTGACCGCTTCGGGCGTCGATAGCTGGTTTCACGAAAAAGAATCCGCCTGGCTGTACTGCCGGGTCGCCGCGGCGGAGCCCGATCCCCACAAGCGCCAACTGTTCGAACAGCTGGCTGCGGCCGCCGAAGATCAGGCGCGTCGCTGGGAGCAGGCCGCGGCTCGCGGCACCGCCCCGGGGAGCGCCGCATCGCCGCGCCTGTTCACGCCGTCGCTGCGGGCACGGATCGTGGCGCGGCTGCTGCGCCACCTCGAGCCGCGCTCCATGCGGGCGGTGCTCGCGGCGATGAAGCTGCGCGGCCTTTCGGTGTACAGCGCCGCCCCCGGCGGTCTGGCCGGTCACGCGATGCCGACCTCGCTCACCGAGATCGGCGCGCGCCACCGCAGCAGCCTGGGGGGCACGCTGCGCGCCTCGGTGTTCGGCGTAAATGACGGTTTAGTTTCAAATATGAGTCTGGTGCTCGGCGTGGCCGGTGCCGGCGCCGGCAATGGCTACGTGCTCACCACCGGGGCCGCGGGACTCCTGGCCGGCGCACTGTCGATGGCCGCCGGCGAATACGTCTCGGTGCGCTCGCAGCGCGAGATGTACGAATACCAGATGGCGCTCGAGCGCGAGGAGCTCGCCGAGTACCCGGAGGAGGAAGCCGAGGAGCTGGCGCTCATCTACCAGGCGCGCGGCGTGGAGCTCGAGCAGGCGCGCGCGATCAGCCGCGCGCTGCTGGCGCACCCCGCCCAGGCGCTCGATGTGTTGGCGCGCGAAGAGCTCGGACTGAACCCCGACGATCTGGGATCGCCGTGGCGGGCGGCGCTATCCTCGTTCGTCACCTTCGCCGCCGGCGCCGCCGTGCCGCTGGTCCCGTTCCTGCTGCACCAGCGGGCCGCGCACGCCATCGGCGCGGCAGTGGTGCTGACGGCCGCGGCCCTGTTCGCGGTCGGTCTCGGCCTGTCGCTGTTCACGGGCCGGGACGCGCTGCGCAGCGCGCTGCGCATGATGCTGATCGGCGGCGCCGCCGGCCTGGTGTGCTTCCTCGTCGGACGCGCGCTCGGCGTCGCCATCGGTTGAGGCGGCAGCGCTCTTGAAATTCCCGTCGCCAGCCCCAGGCTGGCGAGGCTGCAACGGTAACGGTAAAGTGCTGCCATGAAACGCATCGTGTTGTTCCTCGCGACCAACCTCGCCGTCGTGCTGGTGCTGACGGTGGCCGCGCATCTGCTCGGCCTCGATACCTGGCTCACCGTACACGGCACCAGCCTGGGCGGCCTGGCGGTGTTTGCGCTGTTCTGGGGCTTCGGCGGCTCGTTCATCTCGCTCGCCCTGTCGAAGTGGATGGCCAAGCGCAGCATGGGAGTGCGCGTCATCGGCCAGTCGGGCGATCCGACCGAGCAATGGCTGCTCGCGGTGGTCGAGCGCCATGCGCAGGCCGCCGGCGTCGGCATGCCGGAGGTCGGCATCTTCGATTCGCCGGAACCGAACGCGTTCGCTACCGGCGCCAACCGCAATGCGGCGCTGGTCGCGGTCAGCAGCGGGCTGCTGCAGCGCATGAACCGCGAGGAGATCACCGCGGTGCTGGGGCACGAGATGACCCACGTCGCCAACGGCGACATGGTGACGCTCGCCCTGATCCAGGGCGTCGTCAACGCTTTCGTGATCTTCCTGTCGCGCATCATCGGCAACATCGTCGATCGCGCGCTGTTTCGTTCGGACGATGGCCGCGGCATCGCCTACTTCGCCAGCGTGATCGTCAGCCAGATATTGCTCGGCATCCTCGCCAGCATGATCGTGCTGTGGTTCTCGCGGTGGCGCGAGTTCCGTGCCGATCGCGGCGGGGCGCAGCTCGCCGGCCGCAGCAACATGATCGACGCGCTGGAGGAGCTCAAGCGCGTGCACGAGCCGCTGCCCACGCGGCAGCTGGCGGCCTTCGGCATCGCCGGCGGCGATGCGGGTCACGGCCTCAGGCGCCTCTTCATGAGCCATCCGCCGCTCGATGAGCGCATCGCGGCGCTGCGGGCGCTGTCGATTCCCTGACGGAGACACGAGCGGTTGACCGCCGCCGGGCCGGATGACGCTGCGGGCGGACCCGCCGAAGGCGCGGCCCGCAAGCCCGATGCCGCTGGCGCCGCGCTGGATGCGCTGCGCGGCATTCTCGGCGCGGACGGTCTCCTGAGCGGCGCGGAATGCGCGCCCTACCTCGTCGATCACCGGCGGCTCTACCAGGGACGCGCGCTCGGCGTCGCGCTGCCGCGTAGCGTCGCGCAGGTCTCGCAGCTGCTCGCGTGGTGCGATACGCGGCGCATCGGCGTGGTGCCGCACGGCGGCAATACCGGCTACTGCGGCGGCGCAACCCCGGACGAGTCGGGGCGGCAGCTGGTGCTGTCGCTCGCGCGGCTCAATCGCATCCGCAGCGTCGATCGGGCCAATTACTCCCTGACCGCCGAAGCCGGCTGTATCCTCGCGCACGTGCAGCAGGCGGCGGCGGACGCGCAGCTGTTCTTCCCGCTCAGCCTCGGCTCCGAGGGCAGCTGCCAGATCGGCGGCAATCTCTCCACCAACGCCGGCGGCACCGCGGTGCTGCGCTACGGCATGATGCGCGAGCTGGTGCTGGGGCTCGAGGTGGTGCTCGCCGACGGGCGGGTGCTCGAGTGTCTCTCGGCTCTGCGCAAAGACAACACCGGCTACGATATACGCGGCCTGTTCCTCGGCGCGGAAGGCACGCTCGGGGTGATCACCGCCGCGAGCCTGAAACTGTTCCCGCAGATCGCGAGCGTCGCCACCGCGTTTGCCGCTGTCGCCGGCGTGGGCGCCGCGGTAACGCTGCTGGCGCGCCTGCGCGCGGCCAGCGGCGATCGGGTCAGCTCCTTCGAGCTCATCCCGCGCATCGGCGTCGAGCTCACGACCCGGCACGTTCCCGGGGTCACCGACCCGCTCGGCGCGCCGCACGCCTGGTACGTGCTGTGCGAGCTCAGCTCCGCGCGCGCTGATGAGCCGCTCGATGCCGTGCTTACCGAGGCGCTCGGCGCGGCGCTCAACGACCGCCTGGTGCTCGATGCCGCCGTGGCCGGCAGCGGACGCGAGCGCGATGCGCTGTGGAAGCTGCGTGAAACCATCCCCGAGGCGCAGCGCAAGGAGGGCGCGGGACTCAAGCACGATATCTCCGTGCCCCTGAGCGCACTGCCCGAGTTCCTCGAGCGCGGCGCCGCCTGGGTGAGCGCCCATGTACCCGGCGCGCGCCTGGTCGCCTACGGCCACGTGGGCGACGGCAACCTGCATTTCAATCTCACCGAGGCGCCGGGGGCGGCTGCCGGCGCCCTCGGCGCGCGCGCCGCCGAGGTGCAACGGGCGCTGCACGATCTGGCGGTCTCGCTCGGCGGCAGCTTCAGCGCCGAGCACGGCATCGGCCGGCTCAAGGTTGACGAGCTGGAGCGTTATGCTCCCCCGGTGGAGCTCGAGCTCATGCGCGCGGTGAAGCGCGCGTTCGATCCCCACGGCATCATGAATCCCGGCAAAGTGCTGCGCTGAAAGCCAACCATGTCTCATGTCCGTCTGATCCTCGGCCTGTGCGCGCTGCTCGCGTCCCTCGGTGCCTGCAGCGAGCAGCGCACGCCGGCGCCGGCGGCCGCCCCCGCCGCATTGCCCGCGGCCGCCTCGACCGCAGCCGGCGAGGGACCGCGCATTGTCATGTCGGACGACAACGTGCATCTCGAGTATCACGTGTTGGGACACGGCGATCCGGCGGTCGTGCTGGTGCACGGCTGGGCGGGCAACGAGAACTATTGGCACGAGCAGTTCGACGTGCTGAAAGCCCGTTACACGGTGGTGGCGGTGAATCTCGCCGGCCACGGAGCGTCCGGGCGCAATCGCACCGACTGGTCGATCGACAACTACGCGCGCGACGTCGCCACGATAGTCCGGCAGGTGCCGAACCCGCAGCTGGTGCTGGTCGGGCATTCCATGGGCGCCACCGTGGTGCTGGCCGCGGCGCCGAAGATCGGCCCGCGGGTGATCGGCATCATCGCGGTGGAGGCGCTGCGCTCGATCGGCGTGCCACCGCTCGCGGCGCCCGAGATCGAAACGCGCGTGGCGCCGTTTCGCGCCGACTTCATCGGCGCAACCCGCAGGCTCGTGACCGACTCGCTGTTCGAGAAGGGCGCCGACCCGATCCTGGTGCAGAAGGTAGCCTACGACATGTCGCTCAGCCCGCCGGGCATAGCGGTCGCGAGCCTGCAGGGGCTGCTGGCGCTCGACTTCACCACGCTGCTGCCGAAGGTGCACGTGCCGGTGTACGCCATCAACTCCGATCTCATGCCGACCGACGTGACGCGCATCCGCAGGACGCTACCGGACTTCACCCTCGATGTGCTGGCGCACACCGGCCATTTCCCCATGCTCGAAGCGCCGCAGCGCTTCAATCCGCTGCTGTTGAAGGACATCGAGGCGATCAGCGCACGCGCGGCCCGGCAGCCGCGCTGAAGCCAAGCTCCTACCGGTCCTTCTTGAGGCGCACCAGGCCCTCCTGGGCGGCGCTCGCCACCAGGCGGCCGTCGCGCGCGAACACACTGGCGCGCGCGAAGCCGCGCGCACCCGAGGCGCTCGGGCTCTCGATGGCGTACAGCAGCCAGTCGTCAACGCGCAGCGTGCGGTGAAACCACAGGGCGTGGTCGATGCTCGCCATCACGATGCTCGGCGCCAGGAGCGACGTGCCGTGCGGCAGCGTCGCCGTATCGAGCAGAAAGAAGTCCGACACGTAGGCGAGCAGCCGCCGGTGCAGCATCTCGCCGTCGGGCAGGGCCGCGACCGCGCGGAACCAGATCTGACGCACCGGCTCTGCACGCCGCGGGTTCAGGTAATCGATCGGCTGCACGGTGCGGAATTCGAACGGTCGCGGCTGCTCGAAGAAACGCCGCACCCGCTCCGGCAGGCGCTCGAGCTGCTGCGGCGGCGGCCCGCCGGGGCCCGGCAGCTCCTCCGGCTTCGGCACCTGCGGCATCGCGATCTGGTGATCGAAGCCGCTCTCGGCCACCTGGAACGAGGCGGTCATGTTGAAGATCTGCTGGCCGTGCTGGATGGCGACCACGCGGCGGTTCGAGAAGCTGTGACCGTCGAGGCTGCGATCGACCTCGTACACGATCGGCGCGTTGCAGTCGCCGCGCCGCAGGAAATAAGCATGCAGCGAGTGCACCACGCGCCCATCGACCGTGGCGGCGGCCGCGCTCAGCGCCTGGCCGAGCACCTGGCCGCCAAACACCTGGGGCGCCCCGCTGTCGCGGCTCTCGCCGCGGAACAGATTCACCTCCAGCTGCTCGAGCTCGAGCAGTTGCAGGAGATCGGCGAGACGCTGGTCCATTTCCCCGCAGCAGCCTCGTCAGCCGAAGATGAACTTGCCGTGCATCAGGGCGCTATGGCCGGGGAAAGTGCACAGGTAGCTGTAGTCGCCGCCCTTCTTCAGGATCGACGCCGGGAAGGTGACGCTGGTGGTGTCGCCGCCGCCGATCACCTTGGTGTGCGCCAGCACGCGCTTGTCGCCCGGGGCGACGTAGTTGTTGGCAAGACCCGCCGCCAGGCCCGCCTGGGCCACCGCGGCCAGGTCCGCGGTCTGGACCAGCGCCCAGTCGTGGCCCATCACCTCGCGCGGCTGCTTGCCGGCATGATGCAGCGTCACGGTGATCTCCTTGCAGGTAGCGGGCACCGACAGCTGCTGCTTGTCGTACTGCATCACGTCGTTGCCGCTGATCTCGACCTTGCAGGGGTCCGCGTGGGCGAGCATCGGCAGTGCCAGCGCGCCGAGCAGTGCGCCCGCGGCGAGGGTATTGCGCATCAGGTTCATGTTGGTTACTCCATTGATAGTGTCAGTCCGGCACTCCCAGACGCTGGTGCATCACCGGGCTGGTGGTCGTGTATTGCAGGAACTGCTTCTTCTGCGGGAACAGGTGATGCTGGATCGCAAACGCCGCCAGCGCCGCCTCGTGAAACCCGGACAGGATGAGTTTCTTCTTGCCCGGGTAGGTGTTGATGTCGCCGACGGCGAACACGCCCGGCAGACTGGTCTGAAACTTCTCGGTATCGACCGTGAGGGCTTTCTTCTCCAGCGCCAGGCCCCACTCGGCGATCGGCCCGAGCTTCGGATGCAGGCCGAAGAACACCAGCAGCTGATCGGCGGGAAGCTCCTGCACGCCGCCGTCGGGGCTGCGGATGCCGACCCCGCGCAGTACGCCGTCGGCGTGATGCAGCGCGTGCGGCAGCGCCTCGAAGCATTGCATGCGCCCGGCCGCAACCTGCTCCTGCATGCGGGCGACCGATGCGGGCGCGGCGCGGAACTCGCGCCGGCGGTGCACCAGGGTGAGGCTCGCGGCCTTCGGCAGCAGCTCCAGCGTCCAGTCGAGCGCGGAATCGCCGCCGCCGAAGATCACCAGGCGCTTGCCGGCGAGCTGCGCGGCGCTCTTCACCCGGTACTGGATGGCGCCGCCCTCGAACGCCTCCGCGCCGTCGAGGCCGATGCGGCGCGGCTGGAAAGACCCGACGCCGGCGGCGATCACCACCGCGCCGGCGTCGAAGGTGGTGCCGGCCGCGGTGCGCACGTGAAAGCGCCCGTGTTCGCGCGCGGCGAACTCGAGCACCTCCTGACCGAGATGAAACTGCGGCTTGAAGGGCTTGATCTGCTGCAGCAGCCGGTCGACCAGCTCCTGTGCCCCGCACACCGGCAGCGCCGGGATGTCGTAGATCGGCTTGTCGGGATAGAGCTCGGCGCACTGCCCGCCCGGGTGCACGAGCGAATCCACCACGTGTGCGCCGATCCCGAGCAAGCCGAGCTCGAATACCTGGAACAGCCCACACGGGCCGGCACCAATGACCAGGACCTCGGTACTGATCGCCCCCCCGCTGGCGGCGCTGGCTGGAATCTGGCTCAAGTTGCTGGCTTTCGACGCGTGTCCACGGCTAATTGTAGAGGGTCCGGCAGCGCATCGCATGCGCCGCCGCGGACATAACCGCCCGAGGTGCGCGCGGCTCGCCGGCCGCCGTATAGTACGTGGCCGGCGGGCCGCACGCCCCCCGCAATGCCGATCCGCGCAGCGCGCCGACTCGGCCAGGACCCGACCGACAGCAGGAGCCGCCTTGACATCCAACGCCGAACTCCACGCCCGCCGCCAACAGGCCGTCCCGCGCGGCGTCAGCAACTCGCTCGCCGTGTACGCCGAGCGTGCATCGAACGCCGAGATCTGGGACGTCGAGGGCCGGCGTTACATCGACTTCGCGAGCGGTATCTCGGTGCTCAACACCGGTCACGTGCATGCGCGGGTCAAGCAGGCCATCGAGCGGCAGCTGGCGAAATTCACCCATACCTGCTTCCAGGTCACGCCCTACGAGAGCTACATCGCGCTGGCGGAGGCGCTCAACGCTCTGGCTCCGGGTCCGGCTCCGAAGAAGACCATCTTTCTGACCACCGGCGCCGAGGCAATCGAGAACGCGATCAAGATCGCGCGCTTCCACACGCGCCGTTCCGCCGTGATCGCCTTCGCGGGGGGCTTCCACGGACGCACGCTCGCGTGCATCAGCCTCACCGGCAAGGTGCAGCCGTACAAGGCCGGCTTCGGGCCGATGCTACCGGAGGTGTACCACGTGCCCTTCCCGATGGCCTACCACGGCGTGACGGTCGAGGATTCACTGCGCGCGCTCGAGCAGCTGTTCAAGGCCGACGTCGACCCGGCGCGGGTGGCGGCCATCATCATCGAGCCGGTGCTCGGCGAAGGCGGATTCTATGCGGCGCCGCCCGAGCTGCTGCGGCGCCTGCGCACGCTGTGTGATTCCCATGGCATCGTCTTGATCGCCGACGAGATCCAGTCCGGCTTCGGCCGCACCGGGCGCATGTTTGCGATCGAGCACGCGGGCGTCGTGCCGGATCTCATCACCATCGCCAAGAGCGTCGCGGGCGGCGTGCCGCTTTCGGCGGTGACCGGTAAGGCCGAGATCATGGACGCGCCGGGGCCGGGCGGCCTCGGCGGGACCTTCGCGGGCTCGCCGCTCGCATGCGCCGCGGGACTGGCGGTGCTCGAGGTGATGCGTGACGAGAACCTGCTGTCACGGGCGCAGGACATCGGACGCTTCATGAGCTCGCGCCTCAAGGGCCTGCAGGTGCGCTTCCCGTGCGTCGGCGACGTGCGCGCGCTCGGCGCGATGGTCGCGGTCGAGCTGGTGAAGAACTCGCGCGCCGACTCGCCCGATGTGGAGCTCACCCGGGCGCTGGTACAGGCCGCCGGCCGACTCGGCCTGGTGGTGCTGTCGTGCGGTGTATATTCCAACGTGATCCGCTTCCTCGCCCCGCTCACCATCCCGGATGCGCTGCTGAAGGAAGGCTTCAGCCTGTTCGAGCAGGCGCTCGAGGAAGTGGTGGGCACTCAGCTGAAGACCAGAGCCGCGGTCTGAAGCGCGCGCAGCGCGCACTGCACGCGGCCGCTGCGCGCCGCGTTTCGCTGCGACCCGAGCTTCGGTTCAGGCGCGCCCGGCGTTGGCGTCGGTCGGCGTGTGAAAGTACTCGCTCTCGGAAGCGAGCTGCCCGATGAGGCGGTTGAGCTCCGCCATGCGGCCCTGCGCGGTGCTGATCGGCATGCAGTCCTGACAGCGTGGATCGCCACACGGCTGGCGCGAGTACAGCCAGTACTGGATCGCGCCGGCGAGCAGCCCGTCGGCGATGTCCCAGAGATCCGCGTCCTTGTCCTTGTCGGCGATCTTGTTCCCCAGGTCGACGGCCTTGGAGAAGGCAGAATCGAACGTGTCAGCTAGCTCACTCATGTCCGGCCAGGCCCCTTCATCCCGAGCACTAGTATAGCAACAGCGCCGGCACCGGCCGCGCGGCAGCCGGCCCGCCGCCCGCTGCCGTCCGGCGATGCCCGGCGTGCTGCGAGTCACGTCCGCGCATGCGCTTACTGCGATGCCCGCCACGGCAGGGCCACAGCTCCCACGTGCATGATGTGCGGCGAGTCACGAAAGATCGCACAAGCCTCCACCGGCCGATCAACGGCTTATGTCGCATGCCGCAACCACGCACTGAAGCTGCAGCCGACGCGCCGCCGGCGATGGCCGCCCGCGAGCGCCGCTGGCGCTGGCGGCCGCACGCGCCGCGGATCGGCATCGGCTGGCGCCTCGGCCTGGGACTGACCGCGGTGGCGGTGGTGCTCACCCTGGGCGAGACGCTCGCCACGCGCACCGCGCGCCAGGCGGTGACCGCGGTGCGCAGCATGCAGCAGGAGCACGAGCCGCTCGCCGACCGCGCCAGCGCCGTACTCGAGCAGCTCGTGAACTACGACCGCGCCGTCAGCGAGTACGTGCAGGCGGCGCGCGAGCCGGCCCGCGGCGATGTGCTCACCGTCGCCGGCGACGAGCTGCAGTCCGCGATCGCGGCCTATTACGACGGCCGGCCCGCGCCGCAGCTCAGCGACGCCGCCGCTGCGCTGCGCGCGCAGTTGCTGGCGCACGCCGCCAATGCGCGCCTGCTGGCCGAGCGGGCGGCACAGCGCGAGCAGTGGGTCGACGAGCGACACGTGGCTCTGGAGAACATCTATCAGCGCATCGTCACCGCCGGCGGCACGGGACTCGCGATCAACGGCACGCAGGTGCTGGCGCGCCGCTCGCTCGCCGAGCTGCAGACGGCCATCGATGCCATCCGCGGCAACCTCGGGTTCGCCCCCGACATCGCCCGGCGCGAGCAGAACTTCCTCAGGGTGCTGAACGCCGAGGCGCCCGAGCTCGAGAGCTCGCCGGGCAAGGCGTGGCTCGCCGTGGTGCGCCAGGATTTCGAGCGCGCCACGCGCCTGCGCATTGCGATCGTGCGCTACGACGAGAGCAGCGCGGTGCAGTGGCACAGCCTGCTGGAAGAGAGCGCCGGCCTCACCGCCGGCGTGCACGAGCTGCTGGAGAAGCCGGCGCGCAGCGGGCTGCTACGGGCGGCCGCGCACGCCGCGAGCGCCGCCGAGATTGCCGAGCACACCCTCACCGACACCGGCGCCGAGGTGCTCGGACTGCTGCTGCTGGTGTCGGTGCTGCTGCTGACGAGCATCAGCGCACCGGTACGGCGGCTCACGGTCGCGACGCGCCTGCTGGCTGCCGGCGACCGCAGCGTGCGCGCCCCGCGGGGCGGCTCGGCCGAGATCGACGAGCTGGCCGAGTCCTTCAACACCATGGCCGTGGCGCTCGCACACGCGGAGGCCGAGCTGCGCGCCCATCAGACCGAGCTCGAGCAGCGCGTCGCCGAGCGCACGCGCCAGCTGCACCACCTGGCGCATCACGATCCGCTGACGCTGCTGCCCAACCGGCGGCAGATGTCGGCGCGTCTGACGGCGGCACTCGCGGGCACCGGCGCCGCCCAGCAGCTGGCGCTGCTGTTCGTCGACGTCGACAACTTCAAGTCCATCAACGATACGCTCGGGCACAGTTTCGGCGACCGGGTGCTGCAGCACGTGGCCCGGCGCCTGCACACTGCCACCGGCGGCAGCGCCTTCCTCGCGCGCCTCGGCGGGGATGAGTTCACGGTGCTGCTCGAGGGAGTCAAGTCCTTCAAGGAAGTGGCGCGCTGCGCCGGGCGCATTGTCACCACGCTGCAGCAGCCGCTGACCGTCGACGGCCGCCAGCTCACCACCAGCGCGAGCGTCGGCGCGAGCCTCTATCCGGCGCATGCCGCCGATGCCGAGGGGCTGCTGCGCGCCGCGGACGTGGCGCTGTTCCGTGCCAAGGAGCTCGGCCGCAACCGCTTCGCGTTCTACAGCCCGGGGCTCTACGACGCCGCCGCGCAGCGCTTTCGCCTCGAGCAGTCGCTGCGGCGCGCCGTCGAGAGCGGTGATCTGCTGCTGATGTTCCAGCCGCAGATCGCGCTGCATACCTTCGAGACGCTCGGCCTCGAAGCGCTGCTGCGCTGGCGCAAGCCCGACGGCCGGATCGCCCCGGCGGCCGAGTTCATCCACGTCGCGGAGAAGTCCGGCCTGATCCACGATCTCACCGGCTGGGTGCTGCGCTCGGCCGCGTCCACCGCCGCGGAATGGCGCAGCCAGGGCTGGCAGCAGGCTTGTGTCGGCATCAACGTCTCACCGTCGCAGTTCCTGGAGAGCGACTTCGTCGAGCAGGTCGCGCGCACGCTCGAGGCCGCCGGGCTGCCGCCGAGCGCGCTCGAGCTGGAGATCACCGAGACGGTGCTGCAGACCGGCAGCGCCACGGTCGACTCGCTGCGGCGGCTACGCACCCTCGGCGTGGCGATCGCGCTCGATGACTTCGGCATCGGCTACTCGTCCCTCACCTCGCTCGAGCAGCTGCCGATCACGCGGGTCAAGCTCGATCGCATGCTGATCGCCGGCGTCGACACCAACCCGCGCTCGGCCGCGATCGTGCGCTCGGTGGTCGCGCTGTGCTACGGGCTGGGGCTGCAGGTCACGGCCGAGGGGATCGAGCGCACCGCGCAGCTGGAGTTCCTGTCGCACTGCGGGCCGATCGGCGTGCAGGGCTATCTGCTCGCGCACCCGGTGGAGGCACACGTCGCGCGCGCCGCAGCCGAGGCCGCGGGCGAACGGGCCCGCCGCGCACTCGAGGCCGCTGGCGCCGGGCCGCTGCGCGAGGGCGAGCCGCTGGTGTTTGCGGCCAGCACCGGGCGGCGCCGCTAATCCATTGGAAAAATCGCCTGCGGCGATTTTTCGACCCTAGCGGTCCGTTTGGCGCGCCAGGAACGCCGCGCGCGCCCGCACTCCGAGATCCGCCTGATCGGTAAAGAAGCCGTCGATGCCGGCTTCGAGGTACGCCGCGAGCTCGCGCCCGAGATCGCCGGTCGCCGCAGCCACCGGGCCACTGCGCATACCGGCAGGCAGGAAGGCGTTCTCGGCGCGGAAGGTCCAGGGATGCACCTTGAGGCCCGCTGCATGCGCCTGCGCCACCAGCGCCGACGGCTCGCCGAGCGTCTCATCCGCGCGGCGCGCTATGACCAGCGACTTGTTGGGTCCGATGGCCTGCGCGTAGCTGGCGATGGCGGCGAGGCCGGCTGGCGTCAGCATGTCGGCGTACCCTTGCGACACACCTGCCGCCGCCCAGTCGAACGGCCGGCCGGCCGCCTCGATCAGCTGCACCAGCGGCAGCTCGGTCATGCGGCTCAACGCCTTGAGGTTGCCGACCTCGAAGGACTGCAGCCACACCGGCGCCGTGCGCCCGGCATAGCCGTGGCGCTCGAGCACTTCGAGCAGCGGCGCCTCCATCGCGAGCCCCAGGGAGGCGAAGTAGCTCGGGTGCTTGGTCTCGGGGTAGATGCCGATCGGCGCGGGCGCCGCCGCACGCAACTGCGCGGCGCGCGCCGCGCGCTGCAGGCCGGCGCCGCGCACCAGCGCCAGGATCTCCTCCAGTGTTGGAATCTCGAACTGCCCGTCGAAGCGTGCGTTGGCGGGCCGGATGTCGGCGATGCGCTCGCGCGCGCGCAGCGTCTTCAACTCCGCCAGCGTGAAGTCCTCGGTGAACCAGCCGCTGACGGTGCTGCCGTCGATCAGTCTGGTGGTGCGGCGCGCGGCGAACTCGGGATGCGCGGCCACGTCCGTGGTGCCGCCGATTTCGTTCTCGTGCCGCGCCACCAGTACCGCATCGCGCGTCATCACCAGGTCCGGCTCGACGTAGTCGGCGCCATACTGGATCGCCAGGAAGTACGACGCGAGCGTGTGCTCGGGCACGTAACCGCAGGCGCCGCGATGCCCGATGACGATCGGAACGGCCTCGCTCATGGTGCGTGCATACCAGCACACCATCGGGCCACTTGCTAGACTTCGTGGGTGCTGCTGACGGAACAGGATATCTATCACTTCCGCGAGGGCACCTACTTCCGGGCCTACGAGCGGCTCGGTGCCCATGCGGATCCGGCCGGCGGCGTGACGCATTTCGCGGTGTGGGCGCCGAATGCCGAGGCCGTGTCGGTGCTCGGCGATTTCAACGGCTGGAACCGCGGCGCCCATGCTCTCGAGCCGCGCTGGGACTCCTCCGGCATCTGGCAGGGCAGCATTTCCGGGGTGGGTCGCGGCGCGCTCTACAAGTACGCCATCACTGCGCGCCACGGCGAGATGCTCGAGAAGTGCGACCCATACGGCTTCTGCACGGAGGTGCCGCCGCGCACGGCGTCGGTGGTCTGGGACCTCGCCTACCAGTGGAACGATACCGCCTGGATGAGCCGGCGCGCGCCGGCGAATGCGCTCGGGGCACCGTGGTCGATCTACGAAGTGCACCTCGGCTCCTGGCGGCGCGTGCCCGGGGATCCGCATCGCCCGCTCGGCTACCGCGAGCTTGCCGCTGCGCTCGCCGACTACGTGACCGACCTGGGCTTCACCCACGTCGAGCTCATGCCGGTGATGGAGCACCCGTTCTACGGCTCCTGGGGCTACCAGGTGACCGGCTACTTCGCCCCGAGCGCGCGCTACGGCACGCCCCAGGACTTCATGTATTTCGTCGACCACCTGCACCAGCGCGGCATCGGCGTGATTCTCGACTGGGTACCGTCGCACTTTCCGACCGACGCTCACGGCCTGGCGCGCTTCGACGGCACACACCTGTACGAGCACGCCGACCCGCGCCAGGGCTTCCACCCCGAATGGAGCAGCTCGATTTTCAACTACGGCCGTGCCGAGGTGCGCGACTTCCTCGCCAGCAACGCGCTCTTCTGGCTCGAGAAGTACCACGCGGATGCGCTGCGCGTGGATGCCGTCGCCTCGATGCTCTACCTCGACTACGGCCGGCGCGCCGGCGAGTGGATTGCCAACCGCTTCGGCGGACACGAGAACCTCGAGGCGGTGGAGTTCCTGAGGCAGCTGAATCTCGCGGTCTATCGCGATCACCCCGACACCCAGACGATCGCTGAGGAATCGACCGCCTGGCCGATGGTGTCGCGCCCGACCTATCTCGGGGGACTCGGGTTCGGCCTCAAGTGGAACATGGGCTGGATGCATGACACGCTCGAGTACTTCCAGCGGGATCCGCTGCACCGCAAGTACCACCACAGCCGCCTCACCTTCAGCCTCTGGTACGCCTTCACCGAGAACTTCGTGCTGCCGCTCTCGCACGACGAGGTGGTGCACGGCAAGGGGGCGCTGATCGGCAAGATGCCCGGCGACGAGTGGCAGCAGTTCGCAAGCCTGCGGCTGCTGTTCGGCTACATGTGGACGCACCCGGGAAAGAAGCTGCTGTTCATGGGCGGGGAGTTCGGCCAGCGCCGCGAGTGGCAGCACGACGAGAGCCTCGAGTGGCACGTGCTCGAGTACCCCCTGCACGCCGGCGTGCAGCGCTGGGTGCGCGACCTCAACCGCTTCTACCGCGCGAGCGCTGCGCTGTACGAGCTCGACTTCAGCGACGCCGGCTTTCAGTGGATCGACCGCGACGACGCGGACGTGAGCGTGATCGCGTTCCTGCGCAAGGACCGCGCCGGAGCCGCGGCGCTGGTCGCCTGCAACTTCACGCCGGTGCCGCGCGAGGGCTACCAGGTCGGCGTGCCGCTCGGCGGGCGCTGGCACGAGCGGCTGAACAGCGACGCCCGGGACTATGGCGGCAGCGGGCTCGGCAACCTGGGGGCGATCGAGGCAACCGAGGTCGCCTCGCATGGCCAGCCGTACTCGCTGTTCCTGCACCTCCCGCCGCTGGCGGTCGTGGTGCTGACGCCGCAGGAGTGAGCCGCAACCGCCAGTCAACGCAGCGGCGAATCAGGCGTTGTGCGAGGAGACACCAATGGCAAAGCCGAACCCAACGAAGCTCACGGTGACATTGCGGCAGGCGCGCGGCGTTGCCGTGCTGCTCGCCGCGGTCGCCTCGCTGGTGGCTTGTGCGACCACGGCGCAGCGCAAAGCCGCAGACGTAACTCCCGCGCGCGCCCGTTACCTCGCGTACGCCGGGCCCCCGGTGAGCTCCTTCACGTGGCTCGGCAGCTATATGGGGTGGGAAGCGGTCAGTGACGACGAGCTGGTGCTGTTCCTGAGCCCCACCAGGGCCTACTACCTCAAGGTGTGGTCGCCGTGCGGGGACCGTGGCGGGCTGCGCTGGGTCTACCACATCGGGCTGACCAAAACGACCGGCACGGTGTACACGCGCTTCGATTCGGTGATCGCGGATCGCTGGCGCTGCCCGATCTCCGAGATCCGCCCGGTGGACTGGGGCCGGATGAAAGCCGACGCACGCGCGGCACGCAAGGCGTTGCCGGCGGCCGGGGCCGCGCCCCCGCCGGGTGGGAGTCCGCAGCCGGGCGGCAGTCCGCCACCGGACGAGACTGCGCAGCCGGGCGCCAGCCCGCCGCCCAACCCGCAGTAGCGACGTCCCGCCCGCCGCGCCGGCGAATCTAGCGGTAGCCGCGCGCCTGCAGCGTGAAGAGGTGCGCGTAGCGGCCGTTGAGGCGCATCAGCTCCTCATGAGTGCCGCGCTCGACGATGTGCCCGCCGTTCAGGACCGCGATCTGATCCGCCATGCGCACCGTCGAGAAGCGGTGCGAGATGAGGATGGTGATGCGGTCGTGCGCCAGCTGGCGGAAATGCTCGAACACCTCCGACTCGGCCTGCGCGTCCATGGCGGCAGTGGGCTCATCCAGCACCAGGATATCCGCGCGCGTGCGCATGAAGGCGCGCGACAGCGCGACCTTCTGCCACTGACCGCCGGACAGCTCGCGCCCGTCGCGGAACCACTTGCCGAGCTGGGTATGGTAACCGGCGGGGAGTGTCTCGATGAACTCGCTCGCCCGGCCCTTGTTCGCCGCGGTGCGCCAGCGCACCTCGTCCTCGAAGAAGCGCTCGTCGCCGGCGCCGACGTTCTCGCCGACGCTCATCTGATAGCGGGCAAAGTCCTGGAAAATGACCCCGATGCGCTCGCGCAGCACCGCCTGGTCCCATTCCGCGAGATCCTTGCCGTCGAGGAGGATCCGCCCGCCGGTCGGCGCATACAGCCGCGTCAGGAGTTTGATGAGCGTGGTCTTGCCCGAGCCGTTCTCCCCCACCAGCGCCAGGCTCTCTCCCGGCTTGAGGTGCAACGTCACGTGGGCGAGCGCCGGCTCCTCGGCACCGGGGTAAGTGAAGCTCACATCCTCGAAGCGAATGCCGTCCGCGGGGTCCGGGCCGCGCACTGCGATGCCTGCGGACGGCGGCACTTCGGTCTCGAGGTACTCGTACAGCGTCGAGAGGTACAGGTTGTCCTCGTACATGCCCCCGACCGCGGCCAGCATTGCCGAGACCGCCGACTGCCCCTGCCGAAAGAGCGCCAGGTACATGGTCATCTGGCCGAGGGTGATCAGGCGACGCACGGTGCTGATTGCGATCCAGGCGTAGGCGCCGTAGAGCGCGGCCGTTCCAATCAGCCCGAGGAAGAATCCCCAGGCGTCGCGCCGCACGGTCAGCGCCCGGTCCTCACCGTACAGGCGCCGGAAGATGTCGCGGTAGCGCTCGAGCAGCCGGGGACCTAAACCGAATAGCTTGACCTCCTTGGCGTGGTCCTCGCGCGCGATCACCGTCTCCAGATAGATCTGCATGCGCGTCTCGGGTGAGCGCCAGCGGAACAGCCGGAAGGCGTCGCCCGAGAACTTGGCCTCGGCGACGAACGCGGGGAGCCCCGCGAGCAGCAGCACCGCGACCGCCCACGGCGAGAAATGCGCCAGCAGCACCCCGTAGCTCGCCAGCGAGATGGCGTTCTGCACCAGTCCAAAGGTGCGCGTCACGAGGCTCAGCGGCCGCGTCGAGGCCTCGCGGCGCGCGCGCGTGAGCTTGTCGTAGAACTCCGAGTCCTCGAAGTGCTGCAGCTCGAGGGTGAGCGCTTTCTCCAGGATCATGACGTTGACGCGCTGTCCGAGCTGGGCGCGCAGCAGCGACTGGCACAGCGACAGCGCGCGCTGCGCCGCCGCGATCAGCGCGACCAGCACTCCCTCGAGCGCCACCAGCTCGACGACGCGCGCGGCATCGCCCCCCGAGCGCATCGCGGCCACGACGGCGTCGACGATCAACGAGCCGACGTAGGCGACCGAAGCCGGCAGCACACCGGCGAGCAGGGTGAACACCCCGAGCGCCACGGTGAGCGCGCGGCTGGTGCTCCACACCAGCTCGAGCGCCCGCCGGCTGTAGCGGAACACGCCGAAGAATCCCCGCAGGGACAGCGTCTCGGGGGAGCCGGCGGTCGCGCCGGCGGAGCGCGGCGGATGAGTCGCGGTCGCCATCTAGGCGCGGGGCTCCGGGGGCAGCGTCACGCGGGTGATGAGGCGCGAGCCGCGGCGGAAGAACACGTAGCTGTAGATCCACGAGATCAGTACCACGACGCGGTTGCGGAAGCCGATCAGCACCACCAGGTGCAGCGCCATCCACGCGAACCAGGCCGTGAGTCCCCCGAAGCGCAGCCGGCCGAGCTCGACCACGGCGCGCGACTTGCCGACGGTCGCCGCCGAGCCCTTATCGCGATACTGAAAGGGCGCCGCGCGCGCCGACCCCTCACCGCGCACCTCCGCATCGATCAGTCGTGCGACGTAGCGCCCCATCTGCAGCGCACCCTGAGAGACGCCGGGCACGGCTTGACCGCTGGTCCCATCGAGGAGCCAGGCGGCATCGCCGATCACGAACGCCTCGGGGTGTCCCGGCACGGAGCAATCGGGTGCCACCGCCACGCGGCCGCCGGGACGCAGGGGCACGCCCAGGGCGGCGGTCACCGGCGCGGCGCGCACGCCGGCCGCCCAGATGACGTTGTAACCGCGCAGTCGTTCGCCGTTCACTTCCACCCCGTCGGCGAACACCTCGGTCACGCGCTCATTGAGCCGCACCTCGACCCCGAGACTGCGCAGCTGTGCGAGCGCCCGCGCCGAGGAGTCCGGGTGCAGCGCCGGCAGAAGCCGCGCGCCCGCCTCGATGAGCACCACGCGCGCATGGCGGGTGTCCGCCACGCGGTAGTCGCGCGGGATCACATCGACGGCCAGCTCTTTGATGGCGCCGGCCAGCTCGACCCCGGTTGGTCCCGCGCCGACGATGATGAAGGTGAGGTGTGCGGCGCGCTCGACCGGGTCGGGCTCGATCTCCGCGATCTCGAACGAGCGCAGCATGCGCGAGCGGATGAAGGTGGCCTCCTCGATCTCCTTCATGCCCGGCGCGTGCTGCCGCCACTCGTCGTGCCCGAAGTAGTTATCGATCGCGCCGGGCGCGAGGATCAGGTAATCGTAGGCAATCCGTTCCTCGCCGGCGTACAGGCAGCGCGCGGCGAGCTCGATGCGCCGCACCTCGGCGAGCATCACTCGCGCGTTCTGCTGGTGGCGCAGGATGGTGCGGATCGGCTGGGCGATGTCGGCGGGCGCCAGTGCCGCCGAGGCCACCTGGTAGAGCAGCGGCTGAAACAGGTGATAGTTGTTGCGGTCGATGACCAGCACCTCGACCGGCGAGCGCGCCAGCGCGCGTACGGCGAACAACCCGCCGAAACCGCACCCGACGATCACGACTCGCTTGATTTGGGCCGGCAACACGCCCTCCGCAACTGCACGGGTCACGGGACCCGATCTGGGGGCGATTATCGGCTGAAGCAACCGCTAGTCGCGCGCCTCGGCGCTGATGCGCTCGCACAGGCTCGCGATCCACGCCTCGCACATCCTCACCGCCTCATCGGGACGGAAGGCGCTCGGCTGCAGGCACCATTGCAGCCATAGGCCGTCGAGGAGCGCCGTCAGGCCGATTGCCGCGCGGCGCAGCTCGCCGGCTGCCGCCGGCACGCCGCGGCGGACCCGGCGCCGCTTGCCGGCGCCCGCCTCCGCGAGCAGCTCCGCCAGCAGACCGCGCACCAAGCGGACGTAGTCCTGATGGGTCTCGTGCTGCACCCGCTGGATGGAGCGCGAGTGACGGTACATGCCCCAGAACACCACCCACACGGCGAGCGTGTCGGCATCGAGATTCGGCGCCGCGAAGGAGGCCTGGAGGAAGGCGCGCATGCGCGCCGGGGGAGATTCCGGCGCCTGCGCCACCGCGGCCTGCATGCCGCCGACGAGCTGCGCATTGAAGTGCCGGTAGGCGGCGGCGACCAGCTCGTTCTTGTTGGGGAAGTGGTGATTGATGAGGCCGACCGAGACGGCCGCCTGGGCGCTGATGGTGCGGATCGAGAGCCCGTCGTGACCGAAGCGCTTCAGGCACTCGATGGTGGCTTCAATGAGCGCGAGGCGCCGCTCCGCCGGCAGCCGCCGCTTGAAACGCGGGGCGCGGCGCGGCGCGCTCACGCCGCCCGCCGGCGCAGCCGCCCGCGGCGGAAGTCGGCGAGCACCTCGCGCGCCGCGTTGTGGCCCGGTGCCCCCGTTACGCCGCCTCCGGGATGGGTGCCCGCGCCGCACATGTAGAGTCCGACGAGCGGCCCGCGGTAGTTGCCGTAGCCGAGCATCGGCCGGGCGGAAAACAGCTGATCGAGGCTGAGCGCACCGTGGAAGATGTCGCCGCCCACCAGCCCGAAGGTGCGCTCGAGGTCGAGCGGGCTCATGATCTGGCGCCCGAGCACTGCCGCCTTGAAGTTCGGCGCGTAGCGGTTGACGGTCTCGATCATGAGATCGGCGACCGTGTCGCGGTGCGTGTCCCAGGACGCGCCATCCGGCAGCGTCGGCGCCACGTGCTGGCAGAACAGGCTCGCGACGTGCTGCCCGGGCGGAGCGAGCGAGTCGTCGAGGGTGGACGGGATCACCATCTCGACGATGGGAAAGCGCGACCAGCCGTAGGAGCGCGCGTCGAAGTAGGCCCGCTCCATGTAGCCGAGCGTCGGCGCGATGATGATGCCGGCGGTGTGGTGGTCGGCGCACTGCCGTCCCGGCAGGCAGGTGAAATCCGGCAGCTCGGCGAGCGCGACATTCATGCGGAACGTGCCCGAGCCGCAGCGCCAGTGACTGATCTGCTCGCGAAACTCCTCGGGCAGCGTTCCGGCGCCGAACAGCTTGAGGTAGAGGAGCTTCGGGTTGAGGTTGGAGATGACGGCCGCAGCGCGCAGCGTCTCGCCGGACTCGGTGACCGCCCCCACCGCACGCCCGCCCTCGACCAGCACCTCGCGGACCGGCGTGCCGACGCGGATGACCGCCCCGCGCGCCGTGGCCGCGCGCGCCATCGCCTGGGTGATGGCGCCCATGCCGCCGATGGCGTGACCCCAGACCCCGCGCTTGCCGTTCACCTCGCCAAACACGTGGTGCAGCAGCACGTACGCCGAGCCCGGGGTGTAGGGGCTTGCGTAGTTGCCGACCACGCCGTCGAAGCCGTACACGGCCTTGATCGGATCGCTCTCGAACCAGTTGTCGAGGTAGTCGCCGGCGGACATGGCAAAGAGCGCGAGCAGCTCGCGCCTGAGCGGCATGTCGAGCCGCCGCAGGCGGCCGCCGACTTTGGCGGCGCGCACCAGCTCCGGCAACGCCGTGCGCCAGCTGCCGGCCACCGCGTTCGGCGGCGTCGTCAGCACCATGTCGCGCAGCACGTCCGCGATCGCATCCAGCCGCTCGCCGTAGCCGGTGAGCCGCGCGGCATCGCGCGCCGAGAAGCGCGCCACCTCGCTTTGCGTCCGCCCGGGACCGGTGAGCAGATAGTCGCCGCCGTCGGTGGGCAGGAAGTTGGCGCAGCGCCGCTCGACCACGCGCAGTCCGTGCCCATTGAGGTCGAGATCGGTGATCACCTTGGGATTGAGGAGCGAGACCGTGTAGGCGGCCACGGAGTTACGAAACCCCGGATGAAACTCCTCGGTGACCGCAGCCCCACCCACGACGTCGCGTCGCTCGAGCACCGTGACCGAGAGCCCGGCGCCGGCCAGGTACGCCGCGCACACCAGGCCGTTGTGCCCGCCGCCGATGATCAGCGCATCGCAGCGCGCGCCCGCGGCGCGCTCAGGCACGGTTCCAGCCCCGCGCCGGCGGCTGCGGCAGGGCGCTCTCGGGAATGAGGCCGCGCATGCGGCGCGCGAAGCTGCGCAGGCACACCTCGCCGTGACTCAGCGGGCCCATGGTGTAGCTGCTCGAGGCCATGCCGGCTTGCACCCGCTCGATCAGCGCCTTGTCCTCGAGGCTCACGCGGCGGTTGATGCGCCAGTTGAGATAGCGCGCGGCGCGCATCTCGCGGCGAGTGTCCGGATGCACGTAGGCGATCTCGCGAATCAGCGTCTCGGTGGGCGAGACCGGCAGGAACTGCATGAAATCGATCTGGTCCGGATAGATGTCGAAGGCGACATTCGGCCAGAGCTTGAAGTAGGTCCACAGCCGCTGCCGCTCGGGCGGCAGCCCCGGCACCTCGGGCAACAGCCGCTGATAGAGGCGCTCGGACCAGTTGCTCGAGGGCACATCGCGCAGCTGTCCCCACATCTTGTCGATCCAGGGCTGCGCCTCGATGCCGTAGCCGCGGCCGAACAGGCGCGTGAGCCCGGGGTGCGCCACGTTGATGTGCAGGCCATCGGAGTAGTTGTCGGCGACGTTCTTCCAGTTGACGGGCCGCGGGCGCAGCGACACCCGCCCCTGCGGCACCAGCTCCTCGAAGCGGTAGGCGGCGAGCTCGTGCGCGTAGGGCGCGGCCATCTCGCGCACGCTCGGCAGTCCCGGCGCCAGGCGCACGAAGATGAAGCCCATGAAGATCTCGTGCTCGAGGGGCACCAGCCCGTGGCGCGCGGTGTCGAGCCCCGGGAAGGCATCGCGGCCCGGCACGCTCACCAGGCGGCCGTCGAGCGCGTACGTCCAGGCGTGGTACGGGCAGGTGATGCGCCGGCCGCAGTGCCCGCGCGGGCCGTCGAGCAGCCGGGAGGCGCGGTGCCGGCAGACGTTGTTGAAGGCGCGCACCGCCCCGTTCCCATCGCGCAGCACCACCACCGATTCGCCGAGGAACTCGAAAGTGTGGAAGTCCCCGGGTCGCGGCACGTCGCTGGTGTGACACACCACCTGCCAGCTGCTGCGGAACACCGCCTGACGTTCGCGCTCGAAAAATTCCGCATCGCGGTATATCCAGGCGGGTAAGCTCAGATTATCCGCAGCGGCGGGGGCCACCGGGTCGACTCGTTGCAGGGGCGTGGGCTTCATGGGGAGTGCGCCTGGCTGATGAGGGCGACGCGCATCGCGGCGCGTCCGCACGCTGTTGAACGATCGTACAACAAGACGAGCAGCCCCCGCAAGATCGGCCCCCCTCCCCGCCACCAACCTGAGGTCTGTGGAATGGATATCGCGCATCTGGTCCAGTCGTCGCTCGCGCCGGTATTCCTGCTGTCGGGAATCGCCGCCACGCTCGGCGTGCTGACCGGTCGTCTCGCGCGAGCGGTGGATCGCGCTCGCCGGCTCGAGGAGCAGCTGACGGCGCATCCGGGCAGCCAGGAGGCGCTGCGGGCGGATCTCGCCGTGCTGGCGCGCCGCGCCCGCTACATCAACGCCGCGATCTCGCTGTGCGCCATCGCCGCACTGCTGGTGGCGCTGGTGGTGGTCGGACTGTTCGCCAACGCCTTTACCGGGATCCGGCTCGAGGGCACGATCGCGCTGCTGTTCGTCGGCGCGATGGTGTGTCTGTCGGCGGCCTTCATCGCGTTCTTCATCGAGGTGCGGGTGGCGATCGGCGCGCTGCGCATCGGGCTGCACCACCTGCCCAAAGGCCCTTCCGCTTCCAAATCAGATAGTTAACGACGTCTTCGACACCGGTTCGAGCGTTCTGCTACCCTGCGCACCCTTTTTCAGGGCCGCTTCAGCGGACGCGGGGAGCTTCGGCACCCGCGCCTGCCTGGGCGCACCTCATGAACCGCCCGATCCGCAACATCGCCATCATCGCGCACGTCGACCACGGCAAGACCACGCTGGTCGACTGTCTGCTGAAGCAGTCCGGCACGTTCGCCGCCCATGAGCGTCCGGGCGAGCGCATCATGGATTCCAACGACATCGAGCGCGAGCGCGGTATCACCATTCTCGCCAAGAACTGCGCCATCGAGTACGGTGGCACGCGCATCAACATCGTCGACACGCCCGGGCACGCCGACTTCGGCGGCGAGGTCGAGCGCGTGCTGTCCATGGTCGACGGCGTGCTGCTGCTGGTGGACGCGGTCGAGGGCCCGATGCCGCAGACGCGCTTCGTGACACGCAAGGCGCTCGCGCAGGGCCTGAAGGCGATCGTCGTGGTCAACAAGATCGATCGGCCGGGCAGCCGTCCGGGCTGGGTCGTCGACCGGACGTTCGACCTGTTCGACCGGCTCGGCGCCAGCGATGCACAGCTCGACTTCCCGGTCATATATGCCTCGGCGCTGCAGGGCTGGGCCAGCACCGACCACACCGAGCGCCGCCCGGACATGACCGCGCTGTTCGAGGCGATCCTCACCTACGTGCCGCCGCCGCCCGCCGAGGCCGATCTGCCGCTGCAGCTGCAGATCTCGACGCTCGACTACAACTCGTACGTCGGCCGCATCGGCATCGGGCGCATCCGCCGCGGCGCGGTGCGGCCCGGCGAGAACGTCGCACTGCGCTACGGCAACGAGGAGCGGGGAGTCGCCAGGATCGGCCAGGTCCTCACCTTCTCGGGCCTCGAGCGCCGCCCGGTGGAGGAGGCGAGCGCCGGCGACATCGTTGCCGTCACCGGGATCGAAGAGATCAACATCGGGGTCACCGTGTGCGACGCCGAGCACCCACAGGGCCTGCCGCCGATCGCGGTGGATGAGCCGACGCTCGCCATGAACTTCCAGGTCAACACCTCACCGCTCGCCGGGCGCGAAGGCAAGTTCGTCACCAGCCGGCAGATCCGCGAGCGGCTATACCGCGAGCTGCAGAGCAACGTGGCGCTGCGGGTGGAGGACACCGACGAGCCGGACGTGTTGCGGGTCGCCGGGCGCGGCGAGCTGCACCTCACCATCCTCATCGAGAACATGCGCCGCGAGGGCTACGAGCTCGCGGTGGGCCGCCCGCAGGTCCTGACCAAGATCGTCGACGGCGAGGTGCACGAGCCCTACGAGGCGCTGACCGTCGATATCGAAGCCGCGCACCAGGGCGCGGTGATGGAGGCGCTCGGCGGCCGCCGCGCCGACCTCGGCGACATGAGCGTCGACGACAACGGGCGCGTGCGGCTCGACTACCGGGTGCCGGCGCGCGGGCTGATCGGCTTCCAGGGCGAGTTCCTGACGCTGACGCGCGGCAACGGACTCATGAGCCACATCTTCGACGGCTTCGCCCCCGTGAAGGGCGATATTCCCGAGCGCCATAACGGCGTGCTGGTCAGTAACGAGAACGGCGTGGCGGTCGCTTATGCGCTCTTCAGCCTGCAGGAGCGCGGCCGACTGTTCGTGAGCCCGGGCGAGAAGCTCTACGAGGGCATGATCATCGGCATCCACAGCCGCGACAATGACCTGGTGGTGAACCCGATCCGCACCAAGAAGCTCACCAACATCCGCGCCGCCGGCAAGGACGATGCCATCCTGCTGACGCCGCCGATTCCGCTCACCCTCGAGTACGCGGTGGAATTCATCGCCGACGACGAGCTGGTCGAGGTCACGCCGGTGTCGATCCGCATCCGCAAGCGCCACCTCAAGGAACAGGAGCGCAAGCGGGCGGCGCGCGCCGATGCGGCCGCCACCGCCTGAGCTCGGCCTCCTTCCTCAAGTCTCAGGGTCGGGCATGCCTATGAAGCGCAGGAACTCCGCGCGGGTGCGCGCGTCGCTCCTGAAGGTGCCGGTCATGCGGCTGGTGATCATCGACACGCCGCGCTTGTGCACACCGCGGGTGGTCATGCACTCGTGCACGGCGTCGATGACCACGCCCACGCCGCGCGGCTTGAGCACCTCGGTGATGCAGTCGGCGATCTGCGCGGTGAGTTTCTCCTGTACCTGGAAGCGCCGCGCGTAGCCGTCGACCACGCGCGCGAGCTTGCTGATGCCGACCACCTTGTCGCCGGGCAGATAGCCGATGTACACCCGCCCGATGATGGGCGCCATGTGATGCTCACAGTGCGACTCGAAGGAGATGTCGCGCAGCACGATCATCTCGTCGTAACCGCCGACTTCCTCGAAGGTGCGCCGCAGGTACGCCGCCGGATCGATCCGGTAGCCCGAGAACCAGTCGTGGTAGGCGTCCAGCACGCGCTGCGGCGTGTCGCGCAGTCCCTCGCGCCGCGGGTCTTCCCCGGCCCAGGTCAGCAGAGTGCGCACCGCGGCTTCCGCGGCGCGACGTGAGACCTTAGATCGCGCTCCGGCCATGCATATCCTCTCTGTCGGGTCGCCCGCCAGCTACTCGGGTCCCGCGCAGTGTATCAGTGAGCGAAGTGCATCAGCCCGAGAGTGACCAGCAGGCTGCAGGCGCCGACCAGCGTCGCCACCGCGAGGCCGGCGGCGAGCGGCCGCCAGCCGATACGCCACATGTCGGCAAAGGCCACCGACAGTCCGACCGCGGTCATGCCGCAGGTGAGGAACAGGTCGGATGCGCTGTAGCCGGTGTTGACCACGGCCTGCCACAGCGGGCTCGAGTGCAGCAGGGCATCGCCGGCGGTACGCACCACGATGAAGCCGACGAAAGCGAGCACGAACAGCGGCACCAGCCGCGGGTGCGGCGCGAGCCCGTGCGGGTGCGCGCCGTGCGCGTCGCTCTCGTGCGCCTCAGCGACGGCATTGCGGCGCGCGAACCACGCGGCGGCGGGAATCAACACCGCGATCGAGAGGTTGCGCAGCAGCTTGGCGACGCTCGCCGCCGCCAGCGCCACCGGCGCATGCGCCTGCTGCGAGTACATGAGCGCCGCGCCGATCACCTGCGAGGTATCGTGGATGGCCGTGCCGAGAAAGATGCCGGCGTGCACGGGCGAGGCCGCGAAGAAATGTCCCGCCAGCCACGGGTAGCACAGCATCGCCGCACAGCCGAACAGCACGACGCAGGTCACCGCAAACGCCGTCTCAGCGTGACGCGCGCGGATCACCGGCGATATGGCGACCACCGCCGTACACCCGCAGACCGCCGTGCCGATCGCGAGCAGCATTCCGAGGCGCCGCGGCACGCCGAGCAGCCGCGCGATGCCGATGCCGGCCAGCAGGGCGACGGTCAGACAGCTGAGCGCCACTGGCAGTGCGGTCGCGGCGATCGAGGTCGCGCCTGCGAGGGTAAGGCGCAGTCCCACGAGCGCGATGCCGGTACGCAGCAGCTGGTGCATCGCCCAGCGCAGGCCGCTCACCGCCCAAGCCGGAACGCCCAGGGTGTTGCGCCAGAGCATGCCGAGGACCACGGCGCACATCACCGGGCTCAGCGGGAATGGGGGCAGTCCCGCGGCGCCGTGGGCCAGCACCGCGGCGACGCCGCGGGCGGCGAACGCGAGCGCGATGGCAACGGCGACGCCGGGCGCGGCCTGCCGCAGCGGGGCCCAGAGGGGAAGAAAGGCCCGCGGCGCGCCCGGCACGGGGTTCAGGAAGTCAGGCGCTCGTTGCCCGCGATCGGCTGCGGCTGCGCGCGGCGGCCGGTGATCATGCGTTCGTTGAGCTCGGCAATCGCACGGCTGCCGGTATGCACGAAGAGGAAGGGCAGCACGGCGTGCGCCAGGCAGGCGAGCCCGGCGGCGATCATCCGCAGTCCGAAACAGGCGGCATGCCCCATGTGCTCGGTGTAGGTCTCGCCGACCGAGGCGGGATGCTCACTGAAGGCGCGGATCGGGTCCACGGGTCCATCCTACCGAGCCTGCCCGGCTACGCGGTTGCAAAGGTATGGCAAACGCCCTCCCCTTGAGCAACAATGTTGCGCGTCAGGCCATTTAGTTGAGATTTTGTTCCATGGACAAGCTGGACGCCAGAATCCTGGAGCTGCTGCAGGGCAACGGCGAGCTGACCGCGGCCGAGGTCGCCGACCGCGTCGGCCTTTCCAAGGCCCCGTGCTGGCGCCGCATTCAGAAGCTGCAGAACGAAGGGGTGATCCGCCGGACGGTGGCGCTGCTCGATGCGCATGCGCTCAATGTCAGCACAACGGTGTTCGTGACCATCAAGACCGCGAACCACAGCGAGGCATGGTTCGCGAAGTTCGTGGGGGCGGTGCGCGACATCCCGGAGGTCACCGAGATTCACCGCATGAGCGGCGACGTCGACTACCTGATCCGGATCGTGGTGCCCGATATCGACGCCTACGACGCGGTCTACAAGCGCCTGATCGCGGCGGTGGACTTCCTCGATGTGAGTGCCAGCTTCGCGCTCGAGACCATCAAGTCGACCACCGCGCTGCCGCTGTGCTACCTGAAGCTCGAGTAGACGCCTCGAGTGAGGCTCGAGCAGGCCGCGCCCTTCACTTGCCTTGCGGACCGCGCGTCGCCGCGACCGGCGGCGCGACCGGAGCGGCACTGTTCTCGCGGACGATCTCGGCAATGCGCTTACCAATCGCGCCGAGGTCGGTGTCGTAGGCGCTGGTGGTCAGCACCGGCTCGCGGCGCGGAGCGGGCGCGAGCTGACTGCCGGAGGCGTCGTGCACGTCCACCGTCACGTGCATCGACAGCCCGATCCGCAGCGGATGCTCGGCGAGCTCGCTCGGCTCCATTGCGATGCGCACCGCCAGGCGCTGCACCACCTTGATCCAGTTGCCGGTGGCATTCTGCGCCGGCAGCAGCGCGAAGGCGGCGCCGGTTCCCATCCCGAGCCCCTCGACGCGACCGTGGTACTTCACGCGGCCGCCGTAGAGATCCGCGGTCACCTCGACCGGCTGTCCGATGCGCATGTTACGCAGCTGCACTTCCTTGAAGTTGGCGTCGATCCACACGTGCTCGAGCGGCACGATGCTCATGAGCGGGTTGCCGGGCGAGATACGCTCGCCGAGCTCGGTGCCGCGGCGCGCGACGTAGCCGCTCACGGGTGAGCGCACGGTGGTGCGCTGCAGATTGAGCCAGGCGCGCTCCACCTGGGTGGCGGCGGCCTGCACGTCAGGGTTGTCGGCGACCCCGGTGCGCCCGACCAGCGCGACGCTGGCCGCGAGGTTCTTCTGCGCCGCGGTCAGCGCATCGCGCGCGGCATTTACCGCATCACGGGCGTGCCCGAGCTCCTCGCCCGAGACCGCGCCGCTCGCGGCGAGGTTCTTGCGGCGGCTGAAATCGGCGAGCGCGCGATCGAGATCCGCCCGCCGCTCCAGGACCAGGGCGCGCAGCTGATCGCGGTTGGCGAATACTGTATGCACCTGGCGCACCGTGCGCGCGAGCTGCTGCTCGGCGTCCTGGAGCGCGATGCGCGTATCCGTCGGATCGAGCTTCACCAGCTCCTCGCCGGCGAGCACGCGATCGTTCTCGTCGGCGCCGATGCTGATCACGGTGCCGCTCACCTGCGACATGACGTTGGCGAGGTCGCCGGCGACATAGGCATCGTCGGTGCCCTCGTAGCGGCTCGCGTACAGCCACCACCACGCCGTGACCAGCAGTGCCACGACGACCACGCCCGCGGTCAACGCGATCAGCCAGGTGCGCCGGCGCTGCTGCAGGCGCGTGTCGGGCGTAGTGGCGGCGTTGGTTGCGGGAGCGTCCATGGGGCCGTGGGGCGTGCCGGGATCGGGCGCGCTTGCCTTCAGCTGCGCGGCGCGAGCGCGGGGTAGCCGCCGCCGAGCGCGCGCACCAGGTCGACGCTGAAGGTGAGGCGGCGAGCCTCGAGCTCGGCGCGCAACCCTTCCGCGACGAACACCTGGTTCTCGCTCGACAGCACGCTCAGATAGTTATCGAGGCCGGCGCGGTAGCGGTCGGTCGTCAGATCGTAGGAGCGCTGCGCATCATCGAGCGCGGTCTGCTGCTCGATGGTCTCGCGCTCGAGCGCGCGCCAGTTGGCCACCACATCCGCCACCTCGCGCACCGCATCGAGGAGCGTCTGGTTGTATTCCCCGACCGACTGGTCGAGCTGCGCCTGCTGCACGTAGAGAGCGCCCTTGATGGCGTCGCGGTTGAACACCGGGAGCGAGAATGCCGGTCCGCCGCCGAACACGCGGTCCGGCGCGTCGAACAGCGTCGACAGGCCGAAGCTCTGGAATCCGGCGAATGCCGTCAGGTTCACGTTGGGATAGAAATCCGCCTCCGCCGCCTTCACGCCGTGCGCGGCGGACTCGACCTGGGCGCGCGCCGCGACGATATCCGGCCGCCGTCCGAGGAGCTCCGCCGGCAGCACCGCAGGCAGGGCGACGCCGGAGGGTGCGACCAGCTTCGGACGCGTCAGCGCCAGTCCCCGGTCCGGTCCCGCGCCGACGAGATCCGCCAGCTGATGGCGCGCGAGGTCAACGTTCCCTTGCACGTAGGCCGCGCCGGCGCGAATCAGCGCCAGCTGCCCCTCGGACTGCTTGACGCGCGCGACGTTCTCGAGCCCCGCACCGACTCGCTGCTGCGTCAGGTCGAGGATGGTCTGCTGCTGCTTGAGGTTGTCGTTGGCGACGTCGAGGAGCGCGTACTGCAGGTCGAGCTGGATGTAGGCCTCGACCACCGCAACGGCGAGTGCGAGCTGCGCGGCGGCGCGGTTCGCCTGCGCCGCCTCGACGCCCGAGCGCGCGGCCTCGGAGAGCGCGCGATTGTGACCCCAGAAGTCGAGGTCATAGCTGAAGTCGAGCTGCGCCTGCCCCTGGTTCCAGTAGCTGCCGCCGAGGGGCGGCGGATACAGCTGATCCTCGGGGAAGCGCTGCCGGGTGAGGTTCGCGTCGGCGGACACGGCCGGCAGCCGCGCGGCGTGCGCCGCGAGTACCTGGCCCTGCGCGGCGCGCAGCCGCGCCTCGGCGATCTCGAGCGAAGGACTGCCGGCCAGCGCCTCGGCGACCAGCGCATCGAGCTGCGGATCGCCGTAGCTGTGCCACCAGCCGTCGCGCGGCCAGGCGCTCGGATCGACCGGTGCGCCGCTGAGCGCGCGATCGGCGGTCAGCGCCTCGGGCGCGAGCTTTGGGGCCGGTTTCCAGTTACCGCTGTCGACGCAGCCGGCGAGCAGTACCGCCAGCGTGGTCACGGCGAGCGGGATCGATTTCGGAAATGGGGAACTGCGAGTGTTCATGGCTTGCGCCCATGCGGTAGTGAGTCCCCCGGGGTGATTTTCCTGTTCTTCAGCTCGCCGTTGTCGATCATCCGGCCGAGGTAGCGTTTGAGGGTCTCGACCTCGGCGGCGCTGAAGCCCGCCAGCATGTCATCGAGCACGCGTGTGCCGATGGCCCGCAGCCGCGGCAGCTGCGCACGTCCGGCGGGCGCGACGCGCAGGAACACCACGCGGCGGTCCTCGCGGCAGCGCTCGCGGCGCAGCAGCCCCTTCTCCTCGAGATGATCGACGATGCGCGTCATCGAGCCGGTGTCGTAGTACAGCACGCGGCACAGATCCGCCGCGGTCCGGGCCACCCCGTCTGCCAGGTACTTGAGCGCCGCGTATTGCATGGCGTTGAGCCCGAAGGGCGTGAGCTGCGCATCGAGCCCCGAGAGGAGCGAGGCGCGGGCGCGCCCGAGCAGATGGCCGACGCTCAGTCCTCCTTCCGGGGGATGCGCTGCGGCATGCAGCTCGGCTTTGATGGTGCTGCGGCGGACGGCGGACATGGCGTGACTCGCGCTGCGGGCGGTTCCGTGCAATTACTGCCGGTAAGATTACTGCCTCGGCAGCGATTTGTCCAGTGGCACGCGCGGGACAGTGAGCCTCAATGAGCCGGCGGCGCGGACGTCGGGGCGGTGAACACGTCGGAGCCGAACGCCCGCAGTCCGGGTTGCGCCGCGTACCCGAGCGGCGCTAGCGCAAAGATCGCTTCCACGGTCTTCAGCAGCGAGTAGTGGTTGTACGGCACCGTCGACGCGCTGCCCGGTCTCGCGAACGGCGACAGCACCAGCGCGCCGATCCTTCCGCCTCCGGGCCCGCTGATACCCGGCGCATAACGTGCGCCGGGGAGCCCGCGCTCGCCGCAGCAGCTGCTCGAGCCGTCGTGCCCGCCGCCCGCGGCCTCGTCGAAAGTGATGATGAGCAGGCCGTCGGCGCGAAACGCCGGCGCATGCACGATGCGCGGCACCCACTCGGCCAGGAAGGCGTCGATGGTTACGAGTCCGCCCGGCCGGCCGTCGACGCACGGCGTGTCGTGACCGTCGTTGCAGAGGTTCGGGACGATGAAGCCGTAGTTTGGCGTGGTGGCGATGCTGTGCAGATCCTCCGTGAGGTGCGCCAGGCTCACCACGTGAGCCGCGCAGCGTGCCGGGTCGTCGATGATGGAATGGAAATAGACGAACGGATCGTGCTTGGCGGCGTACCCATCGCCCAGCTCCGCGCTACGCGTCGCCTCGGGCCGGCCGAGCGGCGCGTGCGCACAGGTGCTCGCCTCGCGCCGCGGATCATTGCCCATGTCCTCCATGTAGCCCTTCCACGTGAGCCCTGCAGCCTCCAGCTGATCGCTCAGGGTGCGCACGGTCGGCGGATAGACGCAGCCTGAGCCGAGCGCCTGTCCGGAAGCGTCGAGCCCCGCAGCGCTCAGCCTGAAGTCGCTGAACACCGGGCAATCGAGCTGCGTCGCCTCGTTGGGCGCCTGGCCGCTGATGAGGGCCATGTAGTTGGGAAGGCTGGCGTGGCCGATCGCGTAGTAGTTCGGCAGCAGCACCGCCTGCTGCGGCAGCACGCGCGCGAGATAAGGCGCCGGCGAGCGCGCGCCGAAGCTCGCCCCGTAGGGCTCGTTCTCCAGCACGATGAGCAGCACGTGGCGGATCGGCGGCAGCGCCGCAACCGCTGCGGCTGCCTGGGCGGCGAAGGCCACCGACGCTAAAGCCAACAGCGCGGTCAGTCGTCGCAATATTCAGTCCCCGGGAGTGATTTGCGGGAGCTGTGCCGCGGCGAGCCGCGGCGCGAGCCGCACCGCCCGCGCGAACAGCGCCGCACAGCCGATGGTCAGCAGCGCCGCCGTGAGGAAGGCGGCGCCAGGGAAATACACTCGGGCACCGGCGTGCGAGAACGCGCCGAAGACCTGCGTCATGAGCGGCGGTCCGACGATGGCGCTCAGGCTGTAGAGGCTCGCGACCGCCCCCTGCAGCTCGCCCTGGGCGTTGGCGGGAATCTGCCGCGAGGCGATCGCGTTCATCGACGGGTAGGTGAGCGCAAACAGCAGCGTACTCAGCGACACCAGGTACATCACCCAACCGGCGGCGGCGAAAGCATAGCCAACGTAAGCGACGAGCGCCGCGGCCATGCCGGCGGCCGCCGCGCGGCGCTCGCCGCCGAGCCACGGGATCAGCACCCGCGTCAGCACCCCCTGCGCAAACGCCATGACGACGCCGACGAAAGCGAGCGAGTAGCCCACCTGGGCGCTGCTCCAGTGGAACTTGAAGATCGTGTAGAAGGCCCACGTGCTGGGGAGCACCTGGTGAGCGATCTGCCACAGAAGCAGCGCCGCCAGCAGCCAGGTAACGGACGGGTACTTGAGAATCTGCAGCACAGTCCCGAGCGGGTTGGCACGTGCCCATTGAAACGGACGGCGCGATGCCTGCGGCAGCGACTCCGGCAACACGATGAAGCCGAACGCGGTGTTGGCGAGCGCAATCGCGCCGGCGGTGAAGAACGGCGCCCGGGGACCGAAGCCGCCGAGCAGTCCGCCGATCGCGGGCCCGAGTATGAAGCCGATGCCGAACGCCGCTCCCATGAGACCGAAATGCTGGGCGCGCTTCTCCGGCGCGCTGATGTCGGCCACGTAGGCATAGGCGGGCGTGAACGACGCTCCCGCGACGCCGGCGATCATGCGGCCCGCGAACAGCCAGCTGATCACCGGCGCCGAGCCCATGATCAGGTAGTCGCACCCCAGCGCCCCCAGCGCAAACAGCAGTACCGGGCGGCGCCCGAAGCGGTCGCTCAGGTTTCCGAGCACTGGCGCGCAGAAGAACTGCATCAGCGCGTAGACGAACGACAGCCAGCCGCCGTAGGCCGCCGCGCGGTCCACGGTGACCCCGGTCAGTTGCATGATGAGGCGCGGCAGGACCGGCAGGATGATGCCGAAGCCGATCGAGTCGATCAGCACCGTGATGAATATGAAGGCGAACGCGGCCCTGCCGCTGCGAGCTTTGCTCATGGGGCTCAGACGAACGACACGCCGGCACGCTGCAGCCGCGCCCGCAGCCAGTACACCGGCAGACCCGCGAAGATGATCGTGAAAGTCACGCCGGTGTTCACCGGGTCAGTGAGCAGCGCATTGACGACCATGCCGACGGAGGCGATGAGGAACACCGCCGGCACCAGCGGATAGCCCCATACCCGGTACGGCCGCGGCAGCTCCGGCCGCCGGCGCCGCAGCACGAACACCGCGGCCACGGTCAACGCGTAGAACGGCCAGATCCCCAGGATGAATTTCGCGGCGAGCCCGGCGAAGTCGTTCTCGAGCACATAGACGACTCCGAGCGCGGTGCACAGCCAGATCGCGGCCGACGGGGTCTTGAAGCGCGGCGACACCCGTGACAGGCCGCGCAGCAGCACGCCGCGGTCGCCCATCGCGAAGAAGATGCGCGCGCCCACCATCAGGGACGCATTGAGCCCGCTGAAGGTCGAGACCAGCACCAGGCTCGCGATCAGCGCGGCGCCGAACCCGGCGAGCAGCGGAATGCGCCCGGCAACCGTCGCCGCGATCAGCTTCGAGCCGGACAGCTCCGGCAGCGACAGCGCGTACATGAACCCCAGGTTCAGCACCAGGTAGACCGCGGTGACGCAGGCGCAGCCGAGGATCAGCGCCAGCGGCAGCGTGCGCTGCGGGTCGCTCACCTCACCGCCGATCGCGGCCAGATCCGCCCAGCCGTCGTAAGTCCACATGACCGGGATGAGCGCCGTCGCAAGCAGCGACAGCGAAACCGGCGCGCTCCACACGGGCGAAAGGTGCGCGACCGTGCCACCGGTAGCGCTGTAGGCGAGCAGCGCGAGCGCGGTCACCGCGACGTACTTGGCATAGGTGGTGGCACTCAGCACCGCAGCCGCGCGGCGCACGCCGAGGTAATTCATGATGCCGACGATTCCGATGAGCACTGCTGCCGCCACGCGTACGCGCTGCGCGGACAGCGGCACGAAGTGCCCGAGGTACTCGGCGAATACGGTCGCAATCGCCCCGAGCGCCGCGGCGCGCACTACCACGAGCTCCGCCCAGCCGAACAGGAACGCCGGCAGCGGGCCAAACCCTTCGAGCAGGTAGGCGAACATGCCCCCGGATCGCGGCAGCGCGGCGGCAAGCTCGGCGACCGTGAGCGCGCCGCACAGCGCGATCACCCCGCCCAACACCCAACACAGCATGATGGCGCCCGGGGCGGGCAGCAGGCCGGCAACCGTCGCCGGCACGCGGAAGATGCCGCTGCCGATGGTGATGCCGATCGACACCGCGACGGCGTGGGCGAGCCCCAGCGAACGCGGCATGCGCTCGCCCCAGGCGTCGGCCATCAGCGGTTGCCCTCGTGCATGCGCCCACGTTTACCATGGCGCACCATGCAACGTCGACCGTGGCTCGCCCGAAGCGACGGCGGCCGCGGGCAGGTAACAGCTGCGCGCCGCGCTCAGCCGATGAGTGCCCTCAGGCGCTGGGTGCGCGAAGCATCGCCGATCTCGTTCACCCGGCGCAGCAGCTCGTGCGCAGCATCGGCCTGCAGCGGTCGGCTGAGGAGAAACCCCTGCGCGTCCTGGCACTGCTGCTCCTGGAGGAACGTGAGCTGCGGGAAGTTCTCGACGCCCTCGGCAGTGACGCTGATGCGCATCGAGCGCGACATGGCAATGATCGCGGCGGCGATCGCCCGATCGTCGTTCCCTTCGGCGATGCTGGTGACGAAGGAGCGGTCGATCTTGAGGCGATCAACCGCGAAATGGCGCAGGCGGCCGAAGCTCGAATAACCGGTGCCGAAGTCATCGATCGCGAGCGAGATGCCGAGCTGCTTGAGCTGGTTGATGGCCTTCTCCGCCCATGCCTCGTCCGCCATAACCACCGACTCGGTGATCTCGAGCTCGAGCATCGAGGGGTTGAGTCCGGTCTCCTTGAGGATCGCGGCCACCTCGCGCGGGAACTCGGCGCGGGCGAACTGCCGCCCGGAGACGTTGACCGCCATCCGGCCCACCGGCAGGCCTTCCGTGTGCCAGGCCACCGCCTGCCGGCAGGCATTGCGCAGCGCCCAGGTGCCGATCCCGAGGATGAGGCCGGTCTCCTCGGCGACCGGAATGAATTCGGCGGGACTCACAGCTCCCAGGTCCGGGTTGGTCCAGCGCAGCAGCGCCTCGAGACCCGAGATGGAGCCGGTGCGCACGTCGAACTGCGGCTGGTACTGCAGGTAGAACTCGTTGCGTTCGAGCGCCCCGCGCAGACGGTCCTCGATGGTGAACCGCTGCAGGGCGCGCGCGTTCATCGACACGTCGAAGAACGCGCAGCTGCCGGGGGTCTTGCGCTTGGCAAAGTACATGGCGAGGTCGGCGTTGCGCAGCAGCGTCTCGGCATCGCTGCCGTCCTGCGGATAGACCGCGATGCCGACGCTCGGGGTGATGACCAGGGTGTTCTGCGCGAGCTGCACCGGCTCGCGCAGCGCGTCGATCAGCCGCTCCGCGACGACGCCCGCATCCGCGGAGCTGCGCAGGTTCGGCAGCAGCACCATGAATTCGTCCCCGCCGAGACGCGCGATGTCCCCGGGACGTGCGCTGGAGCTGGAGTCCTTGATACCGAAGTCGCTGTAGCGCAGCGATGCTCGCAGCCGATTCGCGACCACGCACAGGAGCTCGTCGCCCGCCGCATGGCCGAGGGTGTCGTTCACCCGCTTGAAGTTGTCGAGGTCGAGATACAGGACCGCGAGCGTGCGCGCGAGCTCGCGCGCAGTCTGCAGCGCGCCCTTGAGGCGGGTGTGGGACTGCTCGCGATTGGGGAGCCCGGTGAGGGTGTCGAAGTACGCCAGCCGCACGATGCGCCGCTCGGCACGCCACTTGCTCGCGAGCGCAATGGTCATCTGCCGCACTTCGTGCGGGTGAAACGGCTTCTGCAGATAGGACAGCTTGTCCTCGGGCGGCACGATGCCGCCCATCTCGCAGGGGTCGGTGTCGGAATAGGCCGTGCAGATCACGATCTCGACCGCCGGATCGAGCTCGCGGATGCGGGTCGCCGCCCATACCCCGTCCGCACCCGGCGGCATGCGCATGTCGAGGAAGATCACGGCAAACGGGCGCTCCTGCGCCAGCGCTTCCTTCACGGCCGCCACGGCCGCGTCCGCCTGATCGCAGAATACCGGCTCGAAGCCGACGCTGTGGCTGCGCGGCCGGGGGCCGGCGCCCTGCTTGTTGAACAGCCGGCTGCGCAGCGCGTGGAAGCCGGCCATCTCGCGGCTGACCTCGCTCTCGAGCAGGATCTGGCGGTAGGCATCGCGCACCTCGGCCTCATCGTCGACCACGAGTACGCGAATGGCTGATTGGTTCAGTGTCGCTGATTGATTCGGTTCGGTCATGGGAGCCTCGTTCAAGCAGTTCCGGCGAGCGGCGCGCGGTCGGGCGCGGCCAACGGCACCAACAGATGCATCGAGGCGCCGCGCCCCGGGCCGTCGCTCGCGGCCCAGATGCGCCCGCCCAGCGCATTGATCGCATTCGCGCACCAGTGCAGTCCAATGCCCTGGTTGGTCTCGCGGGGCTTGGTCGAGAATCCCTTCTCGAACACGCGCTCGAGGTTGTCCGCGGGGATGCCGACCCCGTCGTCGTCGCAGCGCAGATGCAGCTGCGGCCGGTCGGCGTCGCGCACGATCTCGGCACCGACCCGCAGCACCCCGCGAGCCTTACCCGCATCGCGCACCGCATCGGCGGCGTTGATGATCAGGTTCTGCAGGATCAGCCGCAGCACCGTGCGGGCCACGTGCACCGCGCCGAGGGTGCGCAGGCTCTCGTCCGTGGAGATGACCAGGCGCCGCCGGCAGGCGTCCGGCACGATCTCGAGCGTCTGCGCCACCAGCTCGGTGAGCCGCACCGGCTCGATCACCGGGTCGTTGCGCGTCGCACGCATCTGCTCGGCGAGCGTCCCCTGGATCATGCTCGTCTGGCGGCTGATGAGCGCAATGTCCTCGCGCGCCGCCTTGACGGTGTGCGCCAGCTCCTCGCACCCGAGCCGCGCGAACTCCTCGAGGTCGGCGCGCCGCCCGGCATCGGCCGTCGCCTGCCGCAGTTCCGCCACCGCCTGCGCCGCGTCCTCGGCCGGCGCTTGGCGCAGCCGCTCACTGAGGTTCGCGAGCCGCACGCCCACCGGCGTCAGCGCGTTGCCGAGGTTGTGCAGCACTCCCTTGGCAAGCTCGGCGAAGCCCGCCTGAAACGACTGATCGACCAGCCGGCTGCGCGACTCCGCCACGCGCGCCACCATGCGGTCGAACTCCCGCGCCAACACGCCGATCTCATCGTTGCTCCTGAGGTCGAGGCGCGTGGTCAGATCCTTGCCCTCGCCGAGCGTGATGGCGTGGCGAGTCACGCTGGCGAGCGGAGTCAGGATGATGCGGTTCAACACCACCACCACCAGCGCCAGCACGATCACCGCGGCCAGCACCAGGTAGGCGGAGGCGTAAAGCACCGCGGTGCGGCCGCGGGCAGTGACGTCACGCGGCATGTCGATACGCAGTGTCATCACGGGGCGTGCGTAGATGTCGCTGAAGGTGCGGTAGACGCGCGTGACGGTGGAGCTCTCCGTGATGCTCTCGGGGGCCGCATCGGGCGCCGGCGGCAGCATGACGAGCGCGGACTGCGCCTGGGCTCCCAGGCTCTCGATCTGCGGCGACGACACCAGCCGGCCGAGAATCACCATGCCGCGCGCCGGGCCGTGACCGGAGCCATCGAGCACCGGCGCGGCGGCAAGCATCAGAACGCCGTGGTTGGTGCGCAGCAGACCGGACGCGGGCTGGCCGCGGCTCAGGTTCGCGCGCCAGGGAAAGTTCGCCGGCAGGGCCCTGGCAGCGGCGAGGTCCAGGCCGAGCGGCTGGTCGGTGTCGGGGTCGAGCTCTCGCGATACCACGACCCGGCCGTCGGCATCGACGATCAGGAGCGCGTTGACGTTGAGCTGCCGCAGGCCGATGGGCGTGATATTCGCCTGACTGTAGGCCTCGTTGTGGTCAACGACGAACTGGTAGGTATCGGCCCAGTTGCCCCAGTCGGTGGCCGAGACCTGAAGCCGCTGCAGCGTCATGTCGAGCGCGTAGCTGACGCGGCGCATCGCGGTATCGGCATCCACGCGCTCGAGCGCGGCGAAGCTCGGCATGACGACCAGCTTGCCGACGAGAACGGCTGCCAGGCCCAGTATCAGGAACAGGCCGGCGATCAGCGCGATGACTTTGGAGCGGATACTCACAGGCCACAGTTAAATCCAAACTCCTTATCTCTTTGTGTGCTGGCATCTCAAATCCGCCCGCCGCGCCCCGGCCGGCAGCAGCCGCCAGTGACGGACGTCACAGAAAACCGCCGCCCCCCGCTATGATTGGCGCCATGCAGGACCGAACGATGCCGGGAGCCGAACGCGCCGTCGCTGCGCGCTACGGCTCCGGCGCAATGGCATTCCACTGGGTGATGGTGGTTCTCGTCGTTGTCGTCGGCGTGTTGGGCCTGCTGCACGACTCCTGGCCGAGGACCACCCAGGCCTCCTGGATCAACGTCCACGCGCTCATCGGACTGGCCGTCTGGGTGCTGGTGATGATGCGTATCGGGTGGCGGCTCAGGCACCCCCCGCCCGCCCTGCCGGCAGAGGCCGGCGATTTCTCACGCCGCTGGTCCTACCCCGTGCACTGGCTGCTGTACGCGCTGATGCTGGTCATACCCGTGCTCGGCATCGTGACCTTCCTGTGGCACGGCCGCGTGTTCGACTTCGGGCTGTTCAGGGTGGACTTCGGCGTGCACAAGAACCGCGCCATTTTTGAGCCGACCGAAGACATCCACGGCTATCTCGCATACGCGCTGTTCACCCTGGTCGGCCTGCATATGCTCGCCGCCCTCTGGCACCACTTCGTGCGGCGCGACGGGGTGCTGCAGCGGATGTGGCCCGCAGGGCGCGCTCAGCGACGCTCGTGAGGCAAGATCAGGAGTGACGTCCCTGCGCGACCGTGGAGCGCAGATCCAGCTCGGTCGGATCGACGACGCTCTTGATATCCCTGCACTGGGTCAGCGTCGCACCCTTGTAGCCGTCGACGGGAAAGTACTTGACCTGCCAGGCGGCGAACCCCCAGACGTCCAGGTCCGCCTGCAGATATTTCTCTGCGTGGTCGGCGGCTTCGCAGTCGTACTGCGACCGGCCCGCGTGCTGCTTGGTGTCGGCCAGCAGTTCGGCGCGCGCCCGTGCCTCGGAGCGCCGCACGAGCTTTTCCGTGAGGCTTGCGGCGTCACCGGCATGGTGCGCGGGATGCTCGACCTTGAAAGCCGGATCGGAGTACGGGTCAGCGGTCTCTACGGCAGCGCCAGCGGAAGCGGCAGCGGAAGCGACACGAACCGCCTGGCGAGACGCCGGCTGCGCTGCGACCTCTTCCTCTGACCTCTGAGGGCTCGAAGCGGGCGCCGGCGCCGGGGAATCCGCCACGCTCGCCGCCACGGCACTGCTGGCAGACTTGGCCGCGTAATAGTCTCCTATCGCCCACGCGCCGAGTGCGAGCAGCGCGGCACTCGCCCCGATCACCGCTCCGTATTTGATCAAACCAGCGGCGACCGCCGGGCCCGGCGCGGACGCCAGCACGCGCAGTCGCATCTGCACCGCATCGCGCCGCAGCCACGCCATGGAATACTTCGTGCCGAAGAGCACGAGGTGAGCCACGATGTAGCCGATAGCGGCGCCAATGACGAGTTGACTCATGCTCATGACCGATACCATGTCGCGCATATCCCCTGACTGGGAGCATTGTCCGGGTCGGCTCAGGCACCGACCGTGAGCCCGTTCACGCCGGCCGTGCGCCTAGCGTGCATGCCGCACGCTATCGGGCGGCGCGGTTCACATTATTTGGTTGCCGTCGAAAATGTCAGAAAACGCCCAGGCCACGCCGGGGCAGAACCCGGATCCCTTCGATTCGGGTCGGTGAGCTAGGCTCGAGGCTGCGCGCCCTTGCGCGGAACAGCTCGAGACCCGATGAGCCTCAGTCCTGCCGCACGAGAAAGTCACTCGCTCCGCCTGCTGGTGCTGTTCGCGTGCGTAATACTCGGCCGTTCGGCGGAGGCGGCCGACTCGCTGTCCTACAAAGTCGACTGGGTGTCATCGGGTCAGCGCGAGGTCGACTCCCTGATGAAGGTCAGTTCGCAGCTCGAGGCACTGCGGTCGACGGCGCCGGTCGACCCGTACGGCCTGCTGGCGCGCGCCCGGGGCGATGTAACCCGGTTGCAGACTGTCCTCAGGAGCTTCGGCTACTACCAGGGCGCCATCGCTATCACAATCAATGGCATGGCTCTCGACAGCCCGCCTCTGACGGATGCGGTGAGCGGCCTGCCCAAGGGGACCAAGCCGCACGTCAGGATCAGCGCGGCGCTTGGGCCGTTGTTCCACTTCGGCCGCGTCGAGATCGAAGGCGAGCTTCCCGCGGGCATGCAGCGCAAGCTCGCCCTCTCGCCGGGTGCGCCGGCGATTGCATCCGATGCCCTGGCGGCGGGCGCGACCCTGCAGGCCGAGCTGCAGAACACGGGTTATGCGTTCGCGAAGGTCGACAAGCCTCGCGCCACGGAGCTACCCGCGCAGCACGTGCTGAACCTGAGATATCGGGTGGCGACCGGAGCGCGTGTCCGCATAGGCGAGATTCGGATCGAGGGGCTCAAACGCGTACACGAATCGCTGATCCGACGGCGCCTGCTTCTGCGCACCGGCGAGCTCTTTAGCGCAGCGAGCGTTGACAAGGCGCGGGCGGACCTGCTGAGCCTCGGGCTGTTCTCCCAGGTCAGTGTCCGCGTGGGCGAAGCCCCCGACGCGCAAGGACGCGTGCCGGTCACGTTTGTGCTCGCGGAGGCCAAACGGCACACCGTCGGCGTGAGCGCGGCCTACTCGAGTGACCTCGGAGGGAGCGCGGGCGTCAACTGGAGCAATCACAACGTATTCGGCAACGGCGAGCAGCTCAACTTCGCGGCGACCGCGATCAATCTCGGCGGCACCGCCAGCACCGGACTCGGCTATGACGTGACGCTCGGCTACGTGATCCCGGAGTTTTTCCAGCGTGATCAGACGCTGAACCTGTCGCTGGGCGCGATTCACCAGGCGCTGCAGGCCTACACGCAGACCGCGGAAACAGCCAGCACGACGCTGAGCCGCAAGCTCTCGTCCGTGTGGACTGTCACGGCAGGCGTCTCGTCCGAGCATGAGATCATCGACCAGGAAGGCATGGGCTTCAAATACAACCTGCTCTCCCTGCCGATCGCCGCGCTCTACGACTCTACCGATCTCCCCTCGCCGCTCGCTGATCCGACGCACGGCCTGCGGCTCTCGCTCAATGTCTCACCGACGGTCTCGTACGGCGCCTCGGACCAGACCTTCGTCGTCACTCAGTTCAGTCTCGCCACCTACTTCGACCTCCATACACTCCTGGCGAGCGATGCGGCGGGGCGGACCGTGCTCGCCGCAAAGCTGATGAGCGGCATAGACATCGGTGCAACGCAGTTCAGCCTGCCGCCCGATCAACGCTTCTACGCAGGCGGCAGCGGTACGGTCCGGGGCTTCCGCTACCAGTCGGTCGGCCCGGAATTCGCCGACGGCAATCCCGAGGGCGGCACCAGCATGCAGGCCATCAATCTCGAGCTGCGCCAGCGCGTCGGCGAGAATTTAGGTTTCGCCGTCTTCACCGACAGCGGCGGCGTCGCGAGTCCGGCCGGCAGCGTGTACCGTGTTGGCGTGGGAACCGGCGTGCGCTACTACACCAGCATCGGACCGATTCGGTTCGACGTTGCCGTGCCAGCCGACCGCCGGCCCAATGACGACAAGTTCGAGGTCTACATCGGGCTGGGGCAGGCTTTCTGATGCGCCGGGCACGCCGCATCCTCGCGTGGACCCTCGCCGCAGTAGTGCTGCTCGCCGTTGGGCTGCTCGGCGCAGTGCTGACGATCTGCAACACCGGCGGCGGACGCAGCCTCATCGAGCGCGAGACGGCACAGCTGAGCTCCGGACGCGTGCACCTCACCGGCCTCGGGGGAGAGTTGCCGTCCTCGATCGACATCGCCAGGCTCGAGCTGAGCGATGAGCGCGGTGTGTGGATGACGGCTGAACGCATCTCACTGCGCTGGTCGCCGCTCGCGCTCTTTCACTGGGACCTGCACATCAAACGCTTGGACGTTGGCCGCATCGATGTCGGCAGACGGCCCCTGAGCACCAGCTCGTCCACCAGCGGCAGCAACGGCGCGCGCCTGCCTGCAGTGGACATCGACCAGCTCTCGATCGACACGCTCGATCTGGAACCAGCGGCAGCCGGCGTGCTGGCACGTGTCAACGTTCGGGCGAATGCTCACTACAGGTCGATGGAAGATGTGAGCGCGAGCCTGGTCGCACGCCGCACGAACGGCGCGGGTGATTACGAGCTGGCGTTGCGAAACGTTGCGTCGCGCATGACCGCGAGTCTCAAGCTCGAGGAGCCGGCGGGCGGTCCGATCGAGCATCTCACGAACCTGACCGGTCTCGGCACAGTCGCGGTCACGGCATCCCTCGATGGACCGCGCAATGCCGAGCGCCTTCAGCTCCTCGCGCGCGCCGGAGAGTTGCAGGCAAATGCCTCCGGAACGATCGATCTCGAGCGCCGATCGGCCGATCTCCTCTACTCGCTGCAGTCTGCGGCGATGACGCCTACACCCGGTCTGTCCTGGCGACGCATTTCGCTCGAGGGCCGGTTACTCGGTCCCGTGCGCGCCCCGCAGGCAAGCAGCGTCCTTCACCTCGAGGCGTTACGGCTACCGGACGGTGCGCAGCTTGACACGCTCGAGGCAAATCTCGCCGCCGACCGTCACCTGCTGACGGTGCGCGCGACGGCCGGCGGAGTCACGCTACCTGGCTCGCAGCCACAGGTGCTCAAGGGCTCGCCGATCAGGCTGGACGCCATGCTGCGCCTCGATGCAGCCGACCGCCCGCTGCAGGTCATCCTCACGCACCGCTTGCTGGAGCTCAGGGCCCATGCGATCACGGCAGGCACGCCGAGCGCGACGTTCGAGTTGCGGCTGCCCGACCTGACACCACTCGCGGCGCTCTACCAGCAGGAAGTCCGTGGCAGCGTGAGCTTATCGGGGAGAGTCGCACAGGACACGACGACCACCCGGCTCGAAGTGGCTGGCACGGGAGATGTCCTCGGCTCGAGCGTTGCCGCTCAGCTGCTCGGCGCGAACGCGCGGCTGAATCTCGAGGCAACCTTGACGGCCACGAAGGCGGACATCGGGCGCCTCACGCTCACCGGGCGCGCGCTTTCAGTCTCAGCGGTCGGCAGCGCCGAGCGGACACCCGCAGGGGCAACCGGCAGTGCCGTGCGAGCGCTTCGCGCACGCTGGCAGGTCAATTTGCCGAATCTGCGACTGATCTCCCCGTCGATGGCGGGCTCACTCGAGACGAGCGGTACGGTCAGCGGACCGCTGCAGTCCCTGACCGCCGATGTGCGGGCCCGGTCGAGGCTCTCGGTCCACGGCTCCCCGCCTGGAACGGTCGAGGCGACCCTGCAGGCACGCGGACTCCCTGCCGCTCCACGGGCGGTGGTCCAGGCGAACGGCACCTTCGATGGCGCGCCACTGCGCCTCGATGCCTCCCTTGAACGAGTCGGGCAGAGCGGCTTCCATGTCGTCGTGCAGCGCACAGCGTGGAAAAGTGTGTTGGTCAACGGGGAGCTGACAGCGGACCGGAACCTCGCCGCAGGCCACGGCAGCCTGCGCCTGCGTATCGACCGGCTGGCCGATCTGCAACACCTCGTCGGGACGAATCTCGAGGGCAGCATTGCAGCCGATGTGACACTGACGCCGAGCGCCGGCCGCACGCGTGCGCAAGGCGAGATCATCGCCCGCAACGTGGCGATGAGCGGCATCTCGGGAGATGCCCGGATCTCTGCCACCGGTCCGCTCGATGCATTACGAATCGAGCTTGCCGCGCAATCCCCGAACGTCGCCGGCGCGCCGGCAAGCCTCTCGAGTGCTGCGCGCCTCGACGAGACCGCGCGAGTGCTCGACCTCGATAGCTTCGAAGCGCGCTATCGCGGCCAGACGCTGCGCCTGCTTTCAGCTTCACGAGTGATGTTCGCGAAGGGTCTGAGCGTGAGAAACCTGAGGCTGGGCGCGCAAAAGGCTGTGGTCACCGTCGACGGCGAGCTGTCACCGGCGCTCGATGTTCACGCGTCTATCCAGCAGATCGATGCGGCGCTCATCGATGCGTTCGTCCCGAACCTGCTCGCCCAGGGGACCTTCAACGCCGATGCGCGCGTGCGGGGCAGCCCGTCGGCGCCGGTCGGACAGGCATCGCTCGTGATCGCGGGCCTGAAGCTTGCCAACGACGCCGCACAGGGATTGCCAGCGCTCGATGCTCACGGGTCAGCGCGATTCATGGGCAGCACGGCGGATGTCTCCGCGGAGCTCAACGCGGGCCCCGAGTCCCGGCTCAGCCTGAGCGGCCGTGCCCCGCTCAGCGCCACCGGCGAGGTGACTCTAAAGCTCGCAGGCAAACTGGACGCGACGCTGATGAACTCGATCCTCGAGGCCCGCGGCGAGCGCGCCGCGGGCATGCTCACCGTGGATGCTACGGTAGCCGGAACGGCGCGCGCACCGCAGATCAGGGGCACGGTTCGTCTTGCCAACGGCGATCTGCGCGATTATGCGGAAGGCATCCATCTTCAGGACATCAACGCGCTGCTTGTCGGCAACCAGGAGGGCGTGCTGCGGATCGCGAGCATGACGGCGCGCGCAGGTCCGGGCCAGCTCTCGGCGCAGGGCACGGTGGGCGTGCTGCAGCCGAAAATGCCGATCGACGTGCAGCTCTCTGCCCAGCGCATCCAACCGATCACCAGCGACATTCTGACGGCGAACCTTGACACTCGCATGCGCGTTGCGGGCACGCTGCGAGAGCGGCTCGACGTGACGGGCACCATTCACGTCAACCGGGCTTCGATCACTATCCCGAACGGCTTGCCGCCGAGCGTCGCTGTGCTCGATGTGGAAGTTGAGGGTCAGTCGGCGCCGCCCGCCCCGACGCCATCGCGGCTCGTCATCGGTCTTGGCATCACGCTGGATGCACCGCAGACTATCTTCGTGCAGGGAAGAGGATTGGACGCGCAGCTCGGAGGCAAGCTCGAGTTGACGGGTACTTCCGACAATCCGCAGGTGAAAGGCGGGTTCTCCATGATTCGCGGCGCGTTCTCCCTCGCCGGCACGAGCCTCAAATTCACCAGCGGCGAGGTGAGCTTCAACGGCGCGGGCCTCAAGGGCGAGATCGATCCAACGCTCGATTTCGTGGCGCAGGCAAGCGTCACATACACGGCAGCTACGACAGTCACGCTGCACATCACCGGCTTCGCTGACTCACCGCAGATGACGCTGAGCAGTACTCCCACCCTCCCGCAGGACGACCTGCTGGCGCTGCTTCTGTTCGGCAAGCCCGCCTCGCAGCTGAGCGCGATCCAGCTCGCGGAGACGGGTGCCGCGCTCGCGAGCTTGAGTGGCATCGGCGGCGGCAACAGCAGCCTCAATCCCGTCACCCGAATCAAGAACCTGTTCGGGCTTAACACCCTTTCGGTCGGCAGCGCGGCGCCGCCCCCTGGTGCCACCACCGCCAGCAGCACTCAGCCGGCCGGCGCGAGTGTTACCGGCGGAAAATACGTCTCCAACAGGGTGTATGTCGCCGCAACGCAGACGACCAACGGCTCGAGCCAGGTAGAGGTCGATGTCGACCTGAGCCAAAACCTGAAGCTGCAGACACGCCTCGGCAACGGCACGGCCACGGCGCAGGGAACGACCCCCGAGAATGATCCGGGAAGCAGCATCGGGCTGACGTATCAGTTCCACTACTGAAATCGTGAAACGCTCGGTCGCCCTGCAGATCTGGCTGCTCTCACTGTTGGCTTGCGCCGCGGCAGTGCTGTTTTCATTCGCGTACCTGGATGTGCCGATAGCGCTGTATTTCTGGCGAGTCGGACGGGTTCTGAGACCGCTGGACAAGACCTTCGGAACCGCCGTCATTCTGTCTGCAGAGTCACTGGTGGTCTTGGCCCTGTTCGTTGCGCGCCTGGTGCGGGGACATCTCTCGCCTTTCGGGGAGGTTTTGGCGATCGCCTGCCTGACCTCGATATGTGCCTATGCCATCAACAGCGATGTATTGAAAGTAGTTTTCGGGGTTCCAAAACCTGATGAGGTAATGGACGGCGTCACACACACCTTTTATTTTCTGACGGGTTCCGGAGATGAAAGCTTTCCCTCCGGCCACATGGTATTGGCGGGGGCGTTCGCGGGAGTTCTCATGCGGTTCTACCGCGCCAGCATCTGGCCGCTTTCGGCACTGTTGGTGCTCGCCGCGGGTCTGCTGGTCGTAGGCGACTGGCACTTTCTCAGCGATGTAATCGCGGGAACTTTTCTCGGCGTGTCGGCAGGAATTCTGGCCGGCGAAGGCTGGGCAGTTCACAAACAGCTGCTGCAGTAGAACCCTATCGGCACAGCGGCTCGCGGCGGTCCCAGACTCCCGGCACGTACGGGAAGCACAGTGCCTCGTAGTACGCGAGGTCGTGCTCGGGCGGCGGGTAACCGGCGGGCAGCGCACGCCGCGACAGCGACTGAAAGTAGGCGACGTTGGCATCGCGCCACCAGCGCGCCTCCTTCTCCTGGATCGCCAGATACGCCTCCACCTCCGCGAAGCGCTCGGCGTCGATGCGCCCGGCCAGGCCGGCCCAGGTCCGCTGCATGTCGGCCACGTGTGTGACTCCACGCGCATAGCGCTCGAGGAGCTCCTCCCACAACGTGCGCCCCGGGGGCATCCGGTAGTCCCACGGAACGTGGTGGAACCACAGCAACAGCTCCGGCGGAACCTGCCGCAGATCCTGGAACCGCGCCGCAACCGGCGCTGCATACTGCGCGACCGCATTACTGCCGGTCGCGGTGCGGTCGAAGCCGATGCCCTGCGCATCGGCTCGGTTGAAATACCTGGATGCCTCCAGCCACGGCGCGGGGCCGTAGTGCGAGGCCGCCATCTGGTGGGCCAGTCCGAGCGGCGTCATGTAATCGACCGTCGCCTCGCGCGAGGCCATCATCATCCCGACCACGGGAGCGACGAACAGCGGATCGTTCGAGAAAGTCAGCCGCACCCATTCCTCGGCGATATCCCGCGCCAACAGGGTGGGGTCCCACGCCAGGCGGCCGAACGCGTACCAGTTGGCCTGATCGAAAACTGAGCCGCTCCAGTTGCGGCCGGAGCCGATGTTGGCGACACCCGCCATTCCCGACTGCGGTCTGTCGAACAGCGAGCCGTCGATGACCCGCGCGACGGTGGAGCCCGGTCCGCGCGCGAAGGTATCCGAGCGCAGCGTCTCCTCGAACAGCGGGCCGAGATAGACCAGGTGCGTGGCAAAGCCCAGGTACTCCTTGGTGATCTGGAGCTCGAGCATCAGCGAGGTGCGCGGCATGGCGCCGAACAGCGGATGAAAGGGCTCGCGCGGCTGGAAGTCGATCGGGCCGTTCTTCACCTGCAGCAGCACGTTGCGCTCGAACTTCCCGTCGAGCGGCTTGAATTCGTCGAACGCCTGACGGGCGCGGTCGCGCGACTGCCGCTCGGAGTAGACGAACGCGCGCCACATCACGATGCCGCCGTGCGGCGCGAGCGCTCGCGCGAGCATGTTGGCGCCGTCGGCATGGGTGCGCCCGTAGTCCTCAGGACCCGGCCGTCCTTCGGAGTTCGCCTTTACCAGGAAGCCCCCGAAATCCGGGATGAGTGCGTAGATCTCCTCGACCTTGGCTCGCCACCACGCGCGCACCTGCGGATCGAGGGGGTCGGCCGTCCGCAGGCCGCCGATGGCGATCGGCGAGTCAAACGGGGCGGTGACATACACGCGCAGGCCGTAGGGGCGGAACAGGCCGGCGAGCGCCGCGTACTTGAGCAGGTAGCGGCGCGTCAGGCTGACGGGATCGGAGTTGACGTTGGTCAGCACCGTGCCGTTGATTCCGAGAGAGGCGCTGGCGCGTGCGTAGTCCCGGTAGCGAGGATCGAGGTAATCGGGGAGCTTTTGCCAGTCCCAGATGGATTCGCCCGCGTAGCCGCGCTGCACCGTTCGATCGAGGTTGTCCCAGTGATCGAGGATGCGACGGCGGACGCGCGGCACAGAGACAAGATTCAGTCGTTCCGGCGAGCGTTCGGTTGCCAGCAGTCTCAGGAAGGTGAACGTGCCGTAGAGAACGCCGGCCTCGTGGCGGCCCGCAATGACAGTGAGGCGCCGTCCCTCGTGCTCGAGGCTGCGTATGAGGAAGCCTTCACCCCCGGTCGCGGCGAGATCGAGTCGCAGGGCGGCGATGAACGGGGACGAAGCGGGAGTTCCGATGACGAGGCTTCCGTCACCGCTCGGGCGCGCCCGAATGGGCGGCACTGCGCCGAGGAGTCCGCCGAGACCGCGCGCGAGCTCTGCCTCCGCAAGGTCGAGTGTCGGGGTGTGCTGGCCGGCGACGATCTCGGTCGCCATGCGGCGGTCCGCGTCGCGCGTTGCGACCGGGAGGGGTGGGTAGCGCAGCCACAGCTCGTAGCCGTCCTCGGCGGCGGCCGGTCGCAGCGGCGCGCACAGAACGATGAGCGTCAGCCACGCGAGCCGCCGCCCGGCGGCACTCGCAACCCGCCGGGAGCCACCGACCTGTCGAGTGAATTTACATTCTCGGCTGGATGCTGGCGGCGCGCAGTACAAGTGCTTGATCCGGCGACATGGCTCAGATTTTGCATCCTACGAATTCGGCGGCGACTTCAGGCTGGCCGCGGTGGCAAGCCTAACATTCGAGCAACCAATTGGAGGTCTCTGGCGTGAACAGAAAAACGGTAATGGGCTTCTCGGCCGCCGCTCTTTGCATAGGACTCGCAGTTCCGTGCTTTGGAGATGTCGTCAGCGTCGACGAGACCACTTGTATATCGGGCAGTGTGTCAGTGCCCTGCACCACTCCCTCGACTCTGACTGACTTCCAGACCAGCGGCACGACATTCAACTACGTTTTTACATTGCCGGACCACGACAACTTCCTGATATATGGAAGTACAAGCTGGGATAACGACGGGTCTGGAGACTTCGGCTTCGGTACCGCTATTGGGGCGCAGTACCTTGGAAACGCAGTGACGGGGAGCGTGCCCTCTCAGGCGGAGACGATCAGAGTCGACGATTCACAATTTCTCAATCTGGACGGCAGCGATCAAGGCACTTTTAATGAAAATGACACGATTTATTTTAATGGTCCGATCGGAGCCGGCAGCCAGGCTACTGCGTACTACACAGTGGATGGACAGCCGCTGCCGACGATGACCTTCTCTCCGCCCAGCGGTTCCCAGTCCGAGAGCAATGTATTTTTGCCGGGGTTGACCGAGCCGTTTCTGATTGACTGGACGCAAACGTTCTCTTTTGCCGCCGGGTCCCAACCCGGAGCGGCAATCACCTTCAATCCGGTTCCCGAGCCGGGCTCCTTTTCATTAACCTTGCTTGTTGCACTCGGGTTGGCTGTTAACCTCGTTTTCCGGAATCGCCGCTCGAAGACCTGTTAACAGGGTCCCGCCGCGATAAGTGATCCATGAGCCGCGTCGGTGCGCCGACGCGGGCGATGGATTTATATGCCCTGAGGGACCTTGCCGTTCCCTCCTTCCTCGCCGAACGATCTTTCGGTGCGCGCACTACAAGAGCGAGTTCACGCTTGCGGAAAGTTGGGCGTGCGCGCGTCACACAACTGCCCGATTGCCCTGGAAATCCTTCCTTAAGAAATGCAAAGTCATCGTAAGACATACTGACATCGGGTAATCGATTGAACCTCAGAAAGCGCTTGCATCGAGCGCGCCGCAAGGCAAAGGCCAACCGCCTCACGCGCTGGCAGAGAGTTCCTCAGGCTGAATAGAGCCGGGAACGAAGCCGCCCTGGGCATGGGGCCGACGAAAACCAACCTCAGCCAGGCCTGCGTCCGACACCGGCCGCCTCCCAGGTGAGTGCCGCTCCGTGGCGATCCGCGCTGCCCTCTGCACAGTCGCTCGAGCCTGCACCAGCGACAAACTCATCTTGCTTGTTCCTCATCGAGGATGAGGATCGGCGCGTCCTTCATCACCGCGCGCGCAATCGCCAGTCGCTGGCGCTCGCCACCTGAAAGCGAGCGGCCGCGCTCCGCCACTGGCGTAAGATTGCGCCCGTGTGAATCATCATGGATGGACGAAGCTACCCGCCGCTCGAAGGCGGCCTCGAGACCTGGGGGGACCAGATGACGAGATTGCCGTTCGCCGTGGTGGGCTTGGCCCTTTTTCCGACGGTGCTGCTGTCGGATATCGGAGGCTCGCTCTCGTGCGCCGAGGCGCTCGAGCAGGTCACGGCCCTGCAGACGCTCCGTCCGGTCTACAAGCCTGCGGGTGGTGGTGCGCGCCTATTCCTCGACGACGCGGGCCGGCCCGCCGAGCTCGCCCGCCTACAAAAAATCGTGACCGCCTCGTGCAGTTCAGATCCAAAGCTCAGAGCCACCCAGGAAGCCGAGGCCGATCGGCTCTATTGGGCGATGTCTCCCGAGTGCGCGGTCGAGCGTGACAAGCTGGCGGCGATGCTACTGCCCAATTCCCATGAGCCGCGCGACTTCATCGAGAGGAAACAACGGCTCGTGGCCCACAAATGTCCTACGGTCAACACGACTGACCGCTGGCTGGTGCAGTGGGATGGCAAGAGCGAGCTGCTCCCCGAAGAGGATTAGGTCGACCGCGCAGCATCATTTTGTAGGCGAACAGAGGCAACGATGAATGATGTAGAGAGGGCTCGCATGGACCTCGCGGGTGCCGCGGTTGACGATCCGGTCTCGGTCACTTCGAGAGCTTCGGCAGTCGGTTTGATCGAGGCGGGAAACGCCCTGGAAGAACAGGGACGGACGGCCGAGGCGATGGCGCGCTTCGATGCTGCCGTTCAGCTGGATCCGCGCTGCGCGCGAGCACATCTGAGCCGCGGTAACGTTCTGCTGGCGGGCGCACGAATCGATGAGGCTCGCAACGCGTACGAACTCGCCATAGCTTGTGATCCGCAGTATGCGGCAGCTCACTTCAACCTGGGAAATCTCCACTGTCGCGCCGGGGAATACGAGTCCGGAGTGCAGGAGTACCAGGCAGCCATCGCCATCAAGCCTGACTTTGCCGATGCGTTCGTGGCGATGGGTAATGCACTTGACGCCTCGGGACGCCGCTCCGAGGCAATCGACAGCTACGAACGCGCGCTCGCGATCAATCCGGGCGACGCCGGAGTTCATTTCAATATCGCTCTGACCGCACTGACACAGGGGAGGAGCGAACGCGCGATCGATCGCTTGCGCAGGGCAATCGAGATACGGCCTGACTACGTTCAGGCGCACCACGCCCTGGGCAACGTGTTAGCCGGCCTCGGTAGCCTCGATGCAGCGGCGGCAAGCCTTGGCCGCGCGGCGTCTATCGCACCCGAATCCGCGGAAATCGCCCGCGACCGGGCGAGGATTCTTCACGCGCTCGGCAGGTTCCCGGAGGCGCTTGAGGAAGCAACGCGCAACCTCGATCTCGCGCCGACGTGGGAAAACAAGGTGATCTTTGCAACTTGCGCCGCGAATGCAGGATTCAGGGACAACGACGTGAGGATTCGCGCCACGCTCAGGGCCGCCATCACCGAACCGTGGGCAATTCCGTACCGGCTCTGCCGGACCGCACTCAGTATGATCATGCTTGACCCGACCATCGGCCGTTGCGTCGAACTCGCCAACGAAAGGTGGCCCGCACGCGTGCCGAAAAGGTCGTTATTCAATGCGACGGACCTTAGCGTGCTGGCAGGTGACGGCTTGCTGCACGCAGTGCTGCAAACGACTCCCGTTACCACGCTGCAATTCGAGCGTTTCCTGACGGCCGCACGCCACGCCCTGCTCGAGACCGCAGCGAGTGAACAGGAGGCGGACCCTGCGGACATCGCGGCGCTGCCGTTTTACGCCGCACTCGCTCGTCAATGCTTCCTCAACGAGTACATATTTGACTGTGTTGACAGCGAACGGGCCGCTGCGGCCGCCTGCCGCGCCAGACTACTGGCGCTGCTCGATGCCAAGGCAGCGCCGCCGCCGTTGCTCTTGCTCGCGGTCGCGGCGTACTTTCCCCTGTACACGTTGCCGGAGCCCGCTCGGCTTCTTGCTACGGGTCGGCAGGGTGCCGTTTCCGCGGTACTGCGTAAGCAAATCAGCGAACCCCTGGAGGAACAGGGGCTGCGTGACGGCAGAGTGCCTGACCTCGATCACACAGGGTGTCTCGCAGGAAGTGCGCAATCAGTATGAGGAGAATCCCTACCCGCGCTGGGTGAAATTGCCGATGCACCGGGCGGCGCTGCGCTTCAACGACGCACTGCACCGAGCATTGCCGTTCGCGCGCTTTACGCCCATGGCCGATGACAGCCAGCCAGAGGTACTCATCGCGGGGTGCGGCACCGGATGTCAGCCGATTTTCATGACCCAGAGGTTCCGAGGTCTCCGTATCCTGGCAATAGACCTCAGCTTGAGCAGCGTCAGCTATGCCATGCGCAAGACGCGGGAGCTCGGCATTACGAATATTGAGTATGCGCAGGCCGACATCATCAAACTCGGCGACCTCACCCGCACTTTCGACATCGTCGCGGCAGTCGGGGTGCTGCATCATCTCGCTGATCCCTTCGCGGGATGGCGGACGTTGCTGACCCGATTACGGCCCGGGGGTTTCATGCATCTGGGCTTCTACAGCCAGATTGCCCGCAGGCACGTGGTCAAGGCGCGTGAAATCATCGCAGCTCGCGGCTATGCAGGTGTGGCCGATGACATTCGGCGCTTCCGCCGAGAGTGTTCCGCCCGGGACGCCGACGCTGAACTGCAATCGGTGAGCCGGCTCACGGACTTCTATTCGACCAGTGAGTGTCGCGACCTGCTCTTTCACGTGCAGGAACATCGCCTGACACTTGATCAGATCAGCGCGTTTCTTTCTGAATCCGGGCTGCACTTCCTCGGTTTCGAGCTGGACGCGCCTGTGCTGCATCAATACCGCACCCGCTTTGCCGACGACCCGCCCGGGATCAACCTGCATAACTGGGAGCACTTTGAAGCTGACAATCCCGACACGTTCCTTGCGATGTACCAGTTCTGGGTCCAAAAACCGATTGAACCCTGAAGACCTTAATTAGCGCGCCCGGAGAGATTGCTCCGCCGCTGACGCGGCCTCGTTCGTCCCTAACGCTCGGGAGCTCTCACCCACACATTCACAGGACGACTCCCGCGAACTCGACCCCTTTTTTTGAATTTGGCGCGCCCGGAGAGATTCGAACTCCCGACCCCCTGGTTCGTAGATGGAGCGTTAGCACTAGGGTTCTTGATTTCATTAACTAAATCCGCGTGGCGCCCGTTGCATTTGGCACCACGAAGCAGAGCAAAGCACCCCGAATCACGCAAAAGTCCCGCAACCACCTGGCGCGCCCTGAGCTGTAGAGCTAAAGAACGGGAAGCATCACTTCATCACTCCCTCGCCTGGTCAGTTTCGCTGCACAATGGACAAATCCCAAGCGCGGAGGCCCGGGTAGTCGAGCGAATTCGCGAGGTCATCGGAGTTTCGCTGCGAAACTCTCCACGAACTCAGGATTCGTCCTCTGGCGCGCCGAATCCGAGGCACCTGCCAATTTAGCGCGCTGCCCACTTGGTCAGCGCTGCACCGCTTGAGCGGTGAAGTCCTGAACGACTCGATGTCGCCGCTGCCGCTGAGAGGGATCCCAATCGCGATCGCCGGATTATCCGGCGCGATCGCGAAGTCGGAGAGTGGTGAGCGAAACGACGACTGCTGGTGCAGACATCGGCCTACGAACAGCGGGACCTCGACTACCTCTAGCCTCGTGGTTGGCTATCTATCCTTTCCCTGATGAGTTGGATAAGCGGGAGCACGATCCAACCAGCGGCTAGAAAGGAAAGAGGACTGGGGTAGATTCCTCGTTCAATCCAGGGCACATCTTGCAGGTCGTACGCGCTGATGCAGGCGATGACGTATAAGCAGCCACCGACAATCAACCAAGCAAAAAAATCGCGAAACGAATCGAGTGGCTTCAGTGGCTTCATGCTGGTTCGGTTGAGTTAGCGGCCAAGACCCGAGGCCTCGTTCGCGGAGCGTGCCAGAATTAACTTTGTTTGAAACGGCGACATACGCGGCTACGTTGTCGTTCGCTTCTGGGCGTCTCTTATTTGGAAAGATTGAGTAACAGGTCTTGGTGCCATCGGCGTGGCGCTAGACGGCCAAAGTCCGTTGCTATTTTGTTACAGAATACCCGTTCGCTTTGATGAACTTCTCCATGGCAGGGTTCAGTTGGACGGCCCTGGAAAAATCAGCACTGGAGCCTTTCGTATCGCCCAGCTTCTTCTTCAAGATACCGCGATTGATGTACGGTCCAGCCGTGGTTGGGCTTAGCTCAATGGCTCGGTTGTAGTCCGCGAGTGCGCCGTCGAGGTTGCCTTTGCGAGACTTCGTAAGGCCTCGATTGTTGTATGCCCTCATGTACGTCGAATTCAACGCAATGGCTTTGTCGTAATCTGCTATCGCTGCGTCCAAATCGCCCTGAGCTACCCTGGCGGTTCCACGCATGTCATAGGCTTGAAAATAATCACGTTTGAGCGAAATAGCTTTGGTGTAGTCAGCAACCGCGCCTCTCAGGTCGTTCTTGGATTGCTTTGCTAGGCCGCGATCGTAGTAAGCAGCTGCAAGGCGCGGATCTAATTCGATAGCCTTGTCAAAATCGGACAGTGCACCGTCAAGGTCGCTCTTTTCAGCCTTAGCAACGCCGCTATGCTGATAGTCTCCAGAGTATTGCAGACAAGCCGTATGTCTATGCTATGAATCCGGGCAGCAGCATTGGCTGCATTGGCGCGCCCGGAAAATAAACGCCGGGCGCCACGAAGGGCAGAAACGGTATCATCTGCTGCTGATTTGGATCTGAGCCTGAACCTGCGCCCCCGGAATTGGGGGTAGGCCACCGACCAGGGGCTGGCCTTTCAATAGGCGGGTTAGTAGGCGGCACCGGCGGCTCGTCCGGCTCCGGCGCCGTCGCACCCGCGTGTCGGCGGAAGCGAACCCTGCCCCTTCACGCATTCACGGACTCTTCTCTCGCCGGTTGATTTGCGGTGCCGTAATTACAAACCACAGGAACGCTCCACAAACCCCGCCCGCAACCGCGCATATTAAGGCTGAGTAAATCGACCACGCGACGGTCCACTCCGAATGATTCCGCTGAAAAAGAACGAGGAAACACGGCAACGAGACGCACAGCTCAAAGCCCGCCATGTGCCCGAGAAGGGACGAACCTAACCATTTAATGAACGTCATGGATTAGTAGGACATTGTTCCGAAGTGCCGAGGTATCCCGCGGTCGTGCCGGCAGCGAAGCCTGCTGCACCAAAGGTTGTACCGAAATAAAGGTGAGCTTCGTAGGGGACCGCCTCCGGCGCTCCAAAGAGGGAAACTGCCACCGCTACGCCGAAGACGGTCCCTCCGATATATCCGACCATGCCAGTATTGACAACATTTCCCGGTTCCTTCGAGTTGTTGAACCTGCTTGGCGTGCCTCCATCCGGGCACGTCGTCGGGGGCGGCGGGGACGGGGGACCACACCCCGGCCCTCCACCGCCCTTTTCGCACTGCGGAGGTGGGAGGTCGGGTAGCTGCGGCTGATTCCCTTGCGGCAAATACGCTAAAACAGACGACACAATGCAATCATCGAACGACCTCTTTTTTGTGCTTCACTGCAGATATTGAAAGCGCTATTCCAGCGTATAACACTCCATTCAACAAGGGCGTGACTAACCAAGAGAAGTCAGTTTCTGGCAATAACCAAAATGGGCAGGTGGCATAAACGACGTACCAATAAATAGTCGTCCAAATCGACTCCCTCGCATTGAAGAAAATGAAACTGACGACGCCCCAGAATATAGGCACCACGCAGCCAATCAGACCCCAGATCATCACGGTGCGTTTTCTACGATCCAAACGAAATCTCCACGACGTTGGTCAGTTGGGTCACTCAGGAGTAACTCTCGAGGGAACTAGGGTCCACAAGAAACTTTGCCCGGAACTAAGAAGCTAAAGTAGAAATTGACGCGAGAGCTACCAGGCGCGCTACTCTGACGCGCGGCATTGCAAAGCAATTGGTTACATGCCTGAAGACTGTTTGAATCTGTGACCGACAGGTCTGAAAAGTTTGACATTGCTGAGAACCTAGAGCCGTAGCACATATCGTGCAACTGACAGGCTTCATCTAAGTCATTGACTGGCGGTCCCGCACCGCCCGGCCCGCACCAATGAGTCCCGAACATCCGTGTGGGATAGGGGGCAGTAACTACAACTTCTGGAAGCTGCTGCGGCTGATTCCCTTGCGGCACTGTTTGCGGTTGCTGACCAGTTAGACTCGCAACGCTAGGGATGCCAGTAGGGAATGGCGACAAGTCTATGGGAACCTGACAGTGAGCGCACACAGTGACCGTGCAGATTCCCTGGCCGCCGTTCTCCGGGCCCGGAGCGCAAGTGGTTGGTGGCGTGAGGTCGACGGTAGCTGACGGGCATCCGATGAGACAACCCCTGCTCTGATCGATGGGGTTCGCAAGGCTGGAGGCGATGTCATCAAGTCCCGCCAAGAAGCCTTGGTCTGGATCCGCAGAAGCCGCCGCAAACTGCTGCATTGCTGAATTATTGAACCCAGCGTCGCCAGGATCGGAGCCCCCGCATACCCGACATTTGCCCAAGCCTGAGCCGGCATCCTGTTTGCACGCCCACGCCGGCGTGCAGAACCCGGAGGGATCGGTCAAGGTAAGCGGATTGTTGTTCGCATAACTGTACTGGTTATAGCTCTGCGGGTCGGTTCCATCGGGAACGTGCGGATCGGCAGACAGCATGCGCCCGGTGATCGCGTCCTCCACCCGGCCGTTCATGTGGTTCATGCCCATCCAGAGACCCAGTTGCGTTTGGAAAGTATAGCCCTGACGAGTAATGCCGGCGACCGTGGTCAGATCCGAGTTGCTGGCCGCACCGGACCAGGTCGTGGGATTCCGACGCTGCCCGAATGGCGTGAAGCTTTCGTTGACGATGCTCGTGCCGCTGCTGTTGGTGAGATCGGACACACTCCCCTGGTGATCGGAGAGCGCGTAGCTGAACGTGTTGCCCGCGCTTGAACGCGCGTACACGGCAACCGGCTCACTGCCGGCGTAGATATAGTGCCGGTAAGTGGTGGTTGACCCGCTCGAGACGACTTCCATGAGACCCCCGACGTAATTGGTGGTTTCGCTCGTCCCGTTCCCGGTATACATCTGCTGCCAGCGGCTCCGATCCGGGCCATAGGAAAAGGCGACGGTCTCGGCCGTCGACCCGCTGCCGGCATTCACGGTGGTCGGATAGTTGTAGCTCGACCAGACGATCGAGTTGCCCTGACGCGCGGTCGCATTGCCGTTCGCGTCGTAAAGTCAGTATTTTTTCGAGGAATTTGGCGCGCCCGGAGAGATTCGAACTCCCGACCCCCTGGTTCGTAGCCAGGTACTCTATCCAACTGAGCTACGGGCGCGCCGTGTCCTTCGGCTGACGATCAGACCCTCGACACGATCGTCAGCGAAATGAGCAAAGACTCCGAAATTCCCGCAAAATGCGGGCCCCGCGGACCTCCGGGCCGCCTCTTCGGGGGCGCGAATCCTACCACAGCGGGATTCCGTTGCATGCCGGCCGTGGCCGGCACGGGCCCGGCATTTTCGAAACACGCTCCAGGCACGTGTGGCGGCAGCGTCACACGCCCTGGCTGCCGTTTCAGCCCGCGAGTTTTTGCCAGGCGAACAGCACAATCACGGCGCCGATGATCGACAGCAATATTCCCGCCGGGTGAAACGGCGCGCCGGGGGCGGCCTTGAGAACAGTCGGGCGATGAAGCCGCCGACGAACGAGCCGACTATGCCGAGTACGCCGGTCATGATCAGTCCCATTTGCTCGGCACCGGGACATGATGAAACGCGCGATGGCACCAACGACGATGCCGACGATGAACATCCAAAGATAGTGCAGCACGGTCCTTCTCCCAGAAGTGGGACCGCAGGTCCGATCCCGGGTTCTTGTTATCCCTCACTTGCGAATTCTAGCGTGCTTGGTCAGCCCTTGTGCATCTCCGCCAGCAGCGCTTTGAAGTGCGGATCCGGGCGGAACGGCTGCAGCAGCGGGCCGAATTTCCTCGGCATCGCGCTGACGGTAGGCGCTCTCGAGCCACTCGAAGGTGCGATTCGCATTGCCGCGGCCGGCATAGACGATGGCGATTTGGTAGGCTGCCCCGTTCGCCACCCTGTCGGTGGCGAGCGCCCTGGGCGAGTACCCGGTCGGCCTCCTCGTGGCGCCCGAGGCGATCGAGCGCGAGCGGCATGCCGAGCAGGGCGACGCCAATGACGATTTGAGTCATGCTCATGGTGGTAGTCGCGCATGTCCCCTTCAAGGGAGCATTGCCCCGGTCGCGTCGGGCGCCAACCGTGAGCAGGTTCACGCCGCCCGCGCGCCCTCTGTGCATGCCGCACGCAATCGGGCGGCGGGTTCACAGTGTTTCAGTTGCCCTGGAGAGCACCAGCAGGCGGGCGATTCCCACGAGCTCCGGGTTTTGCGACCCGCGCCGCGCTCCCCTTCGACGAGTCGTGCTATCTGTCACAGTGACTGCCTGCCGTACCATCCCTGATGGACTTACCCGCACCCACGTACGCCGTTCGCAAGGACATCGAAGGACTGCGCGCACTCGCTGTGCTCGCTGTCGTTGCCGGCCACACAATACGGACCGCACTGCGCGGTGGATTCTGCGGGGTCGACGTGTTCTTCGTGATTTCCGGATACCTCATCGGAAAGCACCTGCTCGAAGACATCCACACCGGACGATTCTCGTTTCTGAGATTCTACGCGCGGCGCGCCCGGCGGCTGCTGCCCGCTCTTGTCCTAGTACTGACGGCGGTCTGGGGAGTTGGCTGGGTCATTCTCTCCGCCCCCGAGCTTGCCGCTCTCGGCAGGCACATAGCTGCGGCGAGCGTTTTTTCCAACAACTTCCTGCTCTGGTCGGAAAGCGGCTACTTCGATGCCGTCTCGACCAGCAAACCGCTGCTGCACCTGTGGTCGCTGGGCATCGAGGAGCAGTTCTATCTCCTGGTGCCACTGCTGCTGTGGCTCGGTGCCCGCGGGCGTCAGGGTTCGGTCCGCTGGGTCATGTGGTTGAGCGTAGGGTCGCTACTGCTGACAGAGCTTCAGCTCGCCCCGTCCTTCTACCTGCTCGACGCTCGCTTCTGGGAGCTGGGAGCGGGGGTCATGATCGGCTACCTGTCGTTGCACGAGGCGACCCTGGGCAGGGGCACACCTGCGCTCGGCAAACGCGGCTATCGCGAGATTCTCGCCGGCGCTCTGCTCCTGACGTTTGCTGCGGCATTGCGCTGTGGCGTTCAGCAGTGGGACGCAGGCCTGTTGGGAGCCAGCAGCGGGGTTGGGGCACTGCTCGTGCTCGGGACGAGCGCCGCGCAGCTGGCGGGTACCTACAGGCGACCGACCGCATGGGAGCGTCTGGCACGCGCCTGCCGGCGCCACGAAGGAGTGCTGCGCGACGGCGTCGCCGCACTAGGCATTGCCATCGTCGTGGCTTCCTTTTTTGCACTCACGTCGGCTGATTGGCCGGGTCCGCAGACGCTGCTGCCCGTGCTGGGTACGGCACTCATCATCGGCGCAGGGCCCTCTGCCCGCGTCAACAGATTCCTCGCCTGGCGCCCACTGGTCTACGTGGGAGGCATCAGTTACCCCCTTTATCTATGGCATTGGCCGGCGCTGGTGTTCTGGAGGATGCTCGTCCCGGACACGAGCCTCGTGGTCGTGCCAGTCGGTGCGTCGCTCCTGCTCGCCTGGGTCACACGTGAGTTGGTCGAGAACCCGGCGCGATTCGGCAGGCTTTGCGGTGCGACCGTGCGCAGACCGCCCGTCTGGGTACTTTTTGCGGCACTCGTGACAACGGGTCTCATCGGTATATCCGCCGTGGCGACCAGCGGATACCC
>DATNKO010000058.1:0-9672 GCA_035603345.1 Steroidobacteraceae bacterium
CCTGCCGCAACTACACGCGCTCGTACCTGCGCCACCTCGACCGCTGCAACGAGATCCTCGGCTCACGCCTCAACACCATCCACAATCTGCACTTCTACCTCGGGATGATGCGTGCGCTGCGCGCGGCGCTGGCCGCGGGCATGCTCGAGTCCTGGGCACAGGGGTTCCTCGCGGCGCGGCGGCCCGCCGCCGACGCTGTGGCATAATGCCGCCCTTTCGCTTTCCGGACCGCAGTCATGAATGCTCTTATTCCCGACGCTTGGGCGCAGTCCTCCACCGGCTCCCCCGGCCAACTTGCGCCGCTGGTGATGATGGTGCTGTTCATCGGCGTGTTCTACCTGCTGCTGATCCGACCGCAGCAGAAGAAGGCGAAGGAACATCAGGCGCTGGTGGCGAAGCTCGCGGCCGGCGATGAGGTGGTGACCACCGGCGGGATCCTCGGCAAGGTGACCGACGCCGGTGAAACCTTCATCACGCTCGAAATCGCCGAGGGCGTGCGCGTCAAGGTGCAACGCTTCCAGATCGCGCAGCTGATGCCGAAGGGTACGCTGCGAAGCGCCTGACAATGCTGGAATACCCCCGCTGGAAATACCTGCTGATCGCGCTGGTGCTGCTGCTCGCGCTGCTGTTCGCGCTGCCGAATGTCTTCGGCGAGGATCCGGCGCTGCAGGTGGCGCGCAAGGACCACAACCCGGTCGGCGCCGAGGTCCCGCAGCAGGTTGAGAGCTACCTCAAGTCGCGCGGCGTGCACTTCGAGAAGAGTTATGTCGACAACGGCCGGCTGATGGTGCGCTTCGGCAACGTGCCGGATCAGCTGGCGGCCCGCGACGCCGTCAACGACCACTTTGCCGATACCTACATCACGGCGCTGTCGTTCGCACCGCGTACTCCGGAGGCGCTGCGCGTGCTGGGGCTGCGGCCGATGCCGCTCGGCCTCGATCTGCGCGGCGGGCTGTACCTGCTCTACCAGGTGGACGTCAACGCCGCAGTGACCCAGGCGCTCGACGGCTACGCGCAGGACGCTCGCAAGGCGCTGGCCGGCGCCAACATCGCATTCAAGGACGTCACCACGCTGGCGGTGGACTCCGACAAGCCGAACGCGCTGCGCGTGCTGCTGTCGCCGGGTGCGAACGTCGATGCCGCGCGCAGCGCGCTCGTGACCCCGCTGCAGGGGCTCACCGTGACCACCACCAGCACCTCGAGTGGTGCGCCGGTCATCCAGGCGGTGATGACCACCGCGCAGATCCGCGAGCGCCAGGACTACGCCATCCAGCAGAACATCACCACGCTCCGCAACCGCGTCAACGAGTTGGGCGTTTCCGAGCCGATCGTGCAGCGCCAGGGACTCGACCGCATCAACGTGCAGCTGCCCGGCGTACAGAACTCCGCCGAGGTCAAGGACATCCTCGGCCGGGTGGCGACGCTCGAGTTCCGCCTCGAGGACATGCAGGACAGCCCCTACGAGGCCATGCAGCTCGGACGGGCGCCGCTCGGCACCAAGCTGTACGCGCACACCCGCCTCGGCCGGCCGATTCTGCTGAAGCGCGAGATCATCGCCACCGGGGATGAGCTCACCAATGCCACCACCGGACAGTCGCAGGAGGGTCCGGCCGTCAACGTGAAGCTGGACGCGCGCGCCGGCGACGCCATGCTGAGGACCACGCGCGCCAATCTCAACAAGCGTATGGCGGTGGTGTTGATCGAGAAGCACCGCGAGACCACCGACGTCGACGGCAAGAAGGTGACGCGCGATGTGACCGACGAGGACGTCATCAACGACGCCACCATCCGCGGGATATTCAGCAACAACTTCCAGATCACGGGGCTCCAGGCCGGCGAGGCGCGCGAGCTGGCGCTGCTGCTGCGTTCCGGGTCGCTGGCGGTCCCCGTCTACCCGATCGAGGAACGGGCGGTGGGCCCGAGCCTGGGGCGTGACAACATCGACAAGGGCGTCACGGCGCTGCTGGTCGGCATGGCCGGCGTGTTCCTTTTCATGGCGATCTACTACCACACCTTCGGGTTCGTGGCCGATCTGGTGCTGCTGGCGAACGTGGTGCTGCTGGCGGCGCTGCTGTCGATGATGCGCGCCTCGCTGTCGCTGCCGGGCATCGCCGGCATCATCCTGACCGTCGGCATGGCGGTCGACGCCAACGTGCTGATCTACGAGCGCATCCGCGAGGAGCTGCGCAAGGGCGTCTCGCCCCAGGCCGCGATCCGTTCCGGTTTCGACAAGGCATTCTCCGCGATCTTCGACTCCAACATCACGACGCTGATCGCGGGAGTGGTGCTGTGGGTGCTGGGCACCGGCCCGATCCGCGGCTTCGCCGTGGTGCTGACGCTCGGGGTCGCCACCTCGATGTTCACCTCGCTCATGGGCAGCCGCGCGCTCCTCACCCTCATGTACGGCGGCCGGCGCAAGCTGGCGCGGCTGTCGATCGGTTAGCCGCGCTCGGCGCGCGCTCCAAGGTTCACCGTGGAATTCTTCAGTCACCAGACCAGTTATCCCTTCATGGCCACGCGCAAGGTGTGGTACGGCCTGTCGGCGCTGCTGATGATCGTGTCGCTCGCCTCGTTCTTCGGCCGCGGGCTGAATCTCGCCATCGACTTCACCGGCGGCGTGAGCGCCGAGGCCAGATTCCCCGGCGCCGCCAACGTCGATGCGGTGCGCACCCGGCTCGCGGCCGCGGGCTTCCGCGATCCGCAGGTGGAGGTCTTCGGCTCCTCGCGCGACATTGCCATCCGCCTGCCGCCGGATCCGAAGCAGACGGGCGCCGAGGTGCGCGCGCGGCTCGAGACAGCGCTCAAAGCGGTGGATGCGGGCGCGCAGGTGGTGCAGCTGGACGTGGTCGGACCGCAAGTCGGCAACGAGCTGAGGATGAGCGCCATCTGGGCGCTGTTCTTCACCATGCTCGGGATATTTCTCTACATCGCCTTCCGTTTTCACACCTGGCGGCTGTCGCTCGGCGCGATCTTCGCGGTGCTGCACGATCCGATCCTGGTGCTGGGGTTTTTCTCGATCACGCAGCTATCGTTCGACCTGGCGGTGGTCGCGGCGATTCTTGCGGTGGTTGGTTACTCGCTGAACGACACCGTGGTGGTGTTCGACCGCATCCGCGAGCGCTTCGAGACCAACCGCCGCGCCGCCCCCAACCTGGTGCTCGATCAGTCGATCAACCAGACGCTGTCGCGCACCATCATGACCAAGGTGGTGACCTCGATCGTGGTGGTGGCGCTGTTGTTTCTCGGCGGCCCGGTGCTCAAGGGTTTCTCGGCCGCGCTGCTCATCGGCATCATCGCCGGCACCTATTCCTCGATCTACATCTCCAGCGCCTTCGCGCTCGACTGCGGCCTGACCGCCGAGCACATCTTTCCGACGGTGCGCAAGACGGCGTTCGATCAACCGTAGCGACGGGTCCCGGCGCGGCGCCTCAGGGCGTTGGGGCGGGACTGATGCTGCCGGGGGCGCCGTTCTCGGCTCGTACCCTGCTGTGGCTATAGCCGTAGGCCGCGTAGATCGCGACGCCGATCACCGTCCAGATGAGCAGCCGCCACCAGGTGGCGGCGCCGAGCGACAGCATCATCGAGAAGCACACCAGGGCGCCGGCGATGCAGGTGAACCTCGGCCACGGCGTGCGGAACGGGCGTGCCAGGTCAGGACGCGTCCGGCGCAGGACCAGTATGCCGAGGCACACGGTGACGAACGCCGAGAGCGTGCCGATCGCGACCATTTCCCCGAGGATGTCCACCGGGAAGAGTCCGCCGATGATCGCCGCCGTGACTCCGGTGACGGCCGTTCCGACAGACGGGGTGCGGAAGCGCGGGTGCACGCGCCCGAAGAAGCGCGGCAGCAGCCCGTCGCGCGCCATGGCGAAGAAGATGCGCGCCTGGGCGATGGTCATGACCAGCATGACCGAGGTCATGCCGCACACCGCGCCGAGCTTCACGGGAATGCCGAGCCAGTGCAGCGCCTGGTACTTGTCGAGCGCCAGCGCCACCGGGGCGGCGACGTCCAGCTCCTTGTAGCTCACCATCCCGGTGAGGATCGCCGAGACGATCACGTAGAGGATGGTGCAGACCACCAGGCTCGCCAGGATTCCGATCGGCATGTCGCGCTGCGGGTTCCTGGTCTCCTGGGCCGCGGTCGAGATTGCGTCGAAGCCGATGTAGGCGAAGAAGATTACGCCCGAGGCGCCCATGATGCCGCTCCAGCCAAACACGCCGAACTGACCCGTGTTCGGCGGGATGAACGGGTGCCAGTTGGCCGTGTGGATGAAACTCACGCCGAACAGGATGAACAGCACCACCACCGTAACCTTGATCGCGACGATCACGGCGTTGAAGGCGGCCGACTGCTTGATGCCGATGTAGCAGATGGTGGCGATCACCGCGACGATCGCGATCGCCGGCACATTGACGATGGCGCCGGTGCGCACGATGTCGAACCCTCCCTTGCCGCCCATCGGCGCGCCGAACGGCGCACTGGAGAGCGCCGACGGTATGTGCATGTGCAGCTGATCGAGCAGGCTTACCGCGTAGCCCGACCATCCGACCGACACCGTCGCGACGGCGAGCAGGTACTCGAGCACCAGGTTCCAGCCGATGAACCAGGCGATCCCTTCGCCGAGGGTGGCGTACGAGTAGGAGTACGCGCTCCCCGACACCGGGATCATCGCGGCGAACTCCGCGTAGCACAGGCCTGCGAAGGTGCAGCCGATGCCCGCGACGATGAAGGCGAGCGGCAGGGCGGGACCGGCGTGATTGGCGGCGGCGGTGCCGGTGAGCACGAAGATGCCCGTGCCGATGATGCCGCCGATGCCGAGCAGTGTGAGGTGCAGCGGGCCGAGGGCGCGGCGCAGCTGATTGGAGGACTCCTGTTCGTGCAGGACCTTGATCGACTTGGTCGCAAGAAGTTGCCGCATCGAAGACCCCCGATTTTTAGGCTCCGGACTCTACACAAGCGACCTCGCGAAAGCGAGTCAGCGCCGGCGGCGCGCGCTGCGCGCTCATGTCAGCCTTCGCGCAGCTCCGCGGGCAGATGCGGCGCCAGCAGCTCGAGGAGCGCGGCGTACACCTTCGGTGTGCCGGCGAGGATGTGTCCCGCCTGGCGGTACTCGCCACCGCTCAGCGTACCGATGCGTCCGCCGGCCTCCTGGACGAGCAGCGTCCCGGCGGCCGTGTCCCACGCGGAAAGGCCGATCTCCCAGAAGGCATCGACGCGCCCGGCCGCGACATAGGCCAGGTCGAGCGACGCCGCCCCCGGGCGGCGCACACCTGCGACCTGCTCGCTCACTGCCCGGAACATCCCCAGGTAGGCGTCGAGATACTGCAGGTTGGCCCGGTACGGGAAGCCGGTAGCGATCAGCGCGCCCTCGAGCGTGCGCGCCTTGCTGACGCGCATGCGGTGGTTGTCGAGATGCGCGCCGGCGCCGCGGCTGGCGGTGAACAGCTCCCCGCGCATCGGGTCGTAGACCACCGCGTGCTCGAGGCGGCCACGGATCTCGCAGGCGATCGACACCGCAAACACCGGAAAGCCGTGCAGGAAGTTGGTGGTCCCGTCCAGCGGGTCGATGATCCACAACGTGTCGTGCGTGCCGCTGCGGCCGCTCTCCTCGGCGAGAAACGCGTGCTGCGGGTAGTGCCGGCGGATGCTGCCGATGATCTCCTGCTCGGCGGCGCGGTCCACCTCGGTGACGAAATCGTTGCGTCCCTTGGAGGACACGGTGAGGGACTCGAGGCGATTCAGGCTGCGGATGATGACCTCGCCGGCGCGGCGCGCGGCGCGCACGGCGATGTTGAGAAGGGGTTGCACGGTATTTAAGCTCGCATGCGCAGGTGGTTTGCAGTCGCTAGGCGCTCTTGGCAGCGTAGCCGGCGAAGGCCGCGCCCTTCGCAGGCGTAAACGCAGCTGATGTCCGGCAAAATCGCCGCAGGCGATTTTCCCCAATTAGACTAGCGTAACAGATGGACTCCGCCGACATTCGCATGGTGCTGGTCGCGCCCTCGCACCCGGGCAACATCGGCGCAGCGGCGCGCGCCATGAAGAACATGGCGCTCAGCGAGCTGCTGCTGGTCAACCCGCGGCAGTTTCCGCACCCCGAGGCCACGACGCGCGCCTCGGGCGCGGTCGATTTGCTGGGTCGCGTCCGCGTGGTCGCCACCCTCGGCGAAGCACTCGAGGGCTGCGGCTTCATCGCCGCGACTACCGGGCGCGAGCGCGAGCAGCACTTCCGCGTGATGGACGTGCGCGAGGCGGCGGCGCGCATCGTCGCCGAGGCGCAGCGTGCACCGGCGGCGGTGGTGTTCGGAGCCGAGCGTACCGGGCTTACCAACGCGGAGCTGGAAGCGGCGCACGTGCTGCTGCGCATTCCCGCGAGCGAGGCTTACCCGTCGCTGAATCTCGCCATGGCGGTGCAGCTGGTGGCCTACGAGCTGTTGCGCGCGCGCGCGGCCGGCGCAGCGCTCCCCGCGGCGGACCGCGCGCCGCTGGCAGCCGCGGGGGAGATGCAGCACCTCTATACGCACTTCGCGCAGGTGCTGGAGGAGATCGAGTTTCACGACCGCACCGAGAGTGGCACGCACCTCATGGCTCGCATCCGCCGCTTCCTGCAGCGCGCCGAGCTCGATCGGAACGAGGTCAACATCCTGCGCGGCATCCTCACCGCCGTGCAGAACCGGCGCCGGCACGCCGGCCAGGGACGGCGATGAACCCGGTGTACCTCGACTACGCGGCGACCACGCCGGTCGATCCGCAGGTCGCCGCGGCCATGGGCGCCTGTCTCACGCTCGAGGGGGATTTCGGCAACGCTTCCTCGCTACACGCACCCGGCCGGGTGGCGGCCGCGCGCATTGCCGCGGCGCGCGCCCAGGTCGCCGCCCTGATCGGCGCGGTCGCCGAGGAGATCGTGTTCACCTCCGGCGCCACCGAGTCGGACAATCTCGCGATCCTCGGCGTGGCGCGCGCCAACGCCGACCGCGGCCGGCATCTGGTCAGCGCACGCACCGAGCACAAGGCAGTGCTCGACCCGTGCAAGCACCTCGAGAGGGAAGGCTTCAGCGTCACCTATCTCACACCCGAGCGCTCCGGGCTCATTGCGGCGGCGGCGGTGGCGGCGGCGCTGCGCCGCGACACGCAGCTGGTCTCGATCATGGGCGTCAACAACGAGACCGGAGTGCTGCAGGACCTCGCGGCCATCGGCGCGGTCTGCCACGCGCGCGGCGTCGCCTTCCACAGCGACCTGGCACAGGCCGCCGGCAAGGTGCCGCTCGACGTGCGGACACTGCCGCTCGATCTGGCCTCGTTCACCGCTCACAAGCTCTACGGCCCGAAAGGCATCGGCGCACTCTACGTGCGGCGCGCGGCACAGCATCTCGTGCAGCCGCTCATGTTCGGCGGCGGACAGGAGGCGGGGTTCAGGCCCGGGACTCTCGCCACCCACCAGATCGTCGGTTTCGGCGCGGCCTGCGCGCTCGCCGCGCGCGAGCTCGCGCCCGAGGGCGCGCGGCTCACGGCGCTGCGCGAGCGGCTGTGGCGCGCGCTCGCACAGCTGCCCGGCACGCACCTCAACGGTGCCGCGGCGCCGCGTGTACCCGGCATCCTCAACGTGTCGTTCGAGGGGGTAGAGGGCGAGAGCCTGGTGGCGGGACTCGCGGAGCTCGCGGTTTCGACCGGCGCGGCCTGCAACTCGGCCTCCGCGGAGAGCTCCTACGTGCTGCGGGCGCTCGGGCGCGACGCACGGCTTGCGGCGAGCTCGCTGCGCTTTGGCCTCGGGCGCTATACCAGCGACGCCGACGTCGACCTCGCCGCCGCCGCCGTGCGTCGCGAGATCGAGCGGTTGCGGGAGCTGTCGCCGGCGGCCGGGAGCCCCGCGGCGCCGGCGCCCTGGGCGGATGGAGCCGCCGCGGCGGGCGAGGCGGTGGTGACCGGGGAGGCGGGCGGCCCGCAGCAGGAGGCCTGGGTGCGCTTTCACCTGCTGGTCGCCGGCGACACTGTGAGGGAGGCACGTTTCCAGGCCCTGGGTTGCCCCCATACTGTCGATGTGGCCCGCTGGTTATGCGCTGAGCTGCCCGGGCGGACGCGCGCGGCCCTGGTGCCCGGAACGCCGGGCGACTGGGTGCGGGTGCGCGCCGTGCCGGTGGAGAAGCTCGGCCGCCTGCTGGTGGTCGAAGACGCCTTGCGCGCCTGTCTTGCACCATGGGCAGCGGACGCACCGCGGGCGCCGAAGCGGTAGAATGTGAGGACAGATGGCGATTTCACTGACTGAATCCGCCGCCGACCGCGTAAAGAGCTTTCTGGCCGCGCGCGGCTGTGGCATCGGGCTGCGCCTGGGTGTCCGCAAGACCGGCTGTTCCGGGTTCGCCTACGTGATCAACTACGCCGACGGCCCGCAGCCCGGGGACGCGATCTTCGAAGACCGCGGCGTGCGGGTGTTCGTCGACGCCGTGAGCCTGAGCCTCATCGACGGCACGGTGGTCGACTTCGTGAAGCAGGGCCTGAACGAGGCCTTTCGCTTCAGGAACCCCAACGTCAAGGGTGAATGCGGCTGCGGCGAGAGCTTCTCCGTGTGAGCACGGCCCTGCGGCGCCGGCGGCCGCAGCGCGTGCACGTTTACAAAAACCCTTAGCAAACCGGCACTTCCGCCGGCCGGCAAATTGCCGGCGCCGGCTCGGCCAAGGTAAACTACGCAGTCACCTTGGGGGGATCTGGCCCCTGCGGCCGCCTTGCACTTTCCCGTTTTCCACACGCCTTCATCTGAAAGGTCATCGCGAATGGCGCTCGAGCGCACTCTGTCCATCGTCAAGCCCGACGGCGTGAGAGGCAATCTCATCGGCGAGGTCTATCGGCGCTTCGAGAAGGCCGGCCTGTCGATCATCGCGGCGCGCATGCTGCACTTGTCGCAGCGCGAGGCCGAAGGGTTCTACGCCGTGCACCGGGAGCGCCCGTTCTACAAGGACCTGGTGCGCTACATGACTTCGGGGCCGGTGATCGTGCAGGTGCTCGAGGGCGAGAGCGCGGTCGCACGCCACCGCGACATCATGGGAGCGACCGACCCGAAACAGGCCGCGCCGGGCACGATCCGCGCCGACTTCGCCACCAGCATCGAGCAGAACGTCGTGCACGGCTCGGATGCCGCCGACACCGCGGCGCGCGAGATCGCCTACTTCTTCAGCGCCACGGAGCTGCACCCGCGCGGCTGACGCGCCGCCTGCCGCATGACCACGCCCGCCACAACGTCCGCCCCGGAAGAAGCGCGCGGCAACCTGCTCGGTCTGCCGCGGCCGGCGCTCGAGGCATTCGTCGCCGGCCTTGGCGGCCGGCCATTCCGCGCGCGGCAGCTGATGAACTGGATCTACAAGCGGGGCGCGGGCGCGTTCGCCGACATGACGGATCTGTCGCGAGAGTTCCGCGCTCGCCTCACTCTCGCAGCCGAGGTGCGCGCGCCGGAGATCGTCAGCGTGCAGCACTCGGCCGACGGCACGGCTAAGTGGCTGCTGCGGGCCGATGCCGCTCAGGCCTTTGAGATGGTGTTCATTCCGGAGCCGGACCGCGGCACCTTGTGCATCTCCTCGCAGGTGGGCTGCGCTCTCGACTGCTCCTTCTGCGCGACCGCGCAGCAGGGCTTCAACCGCAACCTGAGCACCGCTGAGATCGTGGGCCAGGTGTGGCTTGCGGCG
>DATNKO010000059.1:0-107810 GCA_035603345.1 Steroidobacteraceae bacterium
AGGGTGAGCTGTCCTTAGTACGAGAGGACCGGGATGGACGCACCTCTGGTGTTCCGGTTGTCACGCCAGTGGCACTGCCGGGTAGCTATGTGCGGACGGGATAACCGCTGAAAGCATCTAAGCGGGAAGCCCCCCCCAAGATTAGATCTCCCTGGGAGCTCGACTCCCCTAAAGGGCCCACGAAGACTACGTGGTTGATAGGCTGGGTGTGTACGGCCAGTAATGGCTTCAGCTAACCAGTACTAATTGCCCGTGAGGCTTGACCATATAACCTCAAGTGGTCTGTCCACGAGAGGACTGATGCCGATGGAGCTATTCCATCGTGAACGCGACAGGCGTCGAAACAGAAACTCACCGGATTGGAGGCGCATGAAGCCGGGCCGCGAGGCCCGGCTTCGTGAACCTCAAACAGTTTGCCTGGCGGCCATAGCGAGTGGGAACCACCCGATCCCATTCCGAACTCGGAAGTGAAAACGCTCTGCGCCGATGGTAGTGTGCCTTTCAGGCATGCAAGAGTAGGTCACCGCCAGGCTTCAAATGAAAAGCCCCTGAGGTCGCGAGACTTCAGGGGCTTTTTTCTTTTGGGGGGCGGGAGCAATCAAGGCACCCCAAAGCGCCAGAGGGCGCCTGTGCCGCCACGCCGGCTACACCATTCTAAGTTCGCTGCGCGGCCGAGAGTGCAGATCCGGCCGGCCTCGCCGGCAGGAACCGGCTGTTACGCAACAGGCCGGCCGATGCCAAGGACACCAGCACACCGACCGGGAAGATTTCCGCAAAGGTCATCGGCAGGCGGTACAGCGGGTTCGCGTATTGAATTTTGAATTGCTCCATCTGCGCGGTGAACTTCGCCAGTGCCTCGCCGCTGACACCCCGGGCCTGCTGCTGCGCGATCATGGCCCTGGCGTAATTGCTGGCGAAGTCCACGTGGGTGATGGCGACCGCCGCCTCCCACGACAGCACATAGAGCACTCCTGCGATGAAACTAATCCCCAGCCCTAAGCCAAAGGCGGGCCAGAATTTAATGATCCCGCCCAGATCCGCGTCGCGATGCCGCTTGATGGCGACGAACACCGTGCTCAGCGCGATCAACATGATCAGGTAGCCGATCACCATGCCATAACGCAGCATCGTGTGACCGCTCATCGACAAGGTTATGCAGGACAACGGCACACCGACCATCAGGCCGGCAACCACGCCATAGGAGAGAATCTTCTTGAGCATTGCCCACTCCAAATGAATTCACCGGCGGCCATCGAGCCCGAGGCAGCAATGCAAAGCCATAGTACAAAAGGGTGATTTGTCCAAAATCACCCGTTGGTGGTTCAGTTCAGGACACGATTCCCAATTCGCGCGCCTTTTTCACGGCATCGGTGCGCCGTTTCGCGCCCAGCTTCTCGAACAGCCGCGCCGCATGCGTCTTTACCGTGTTCGGGGAGATCTTGAGACGCGCGGCAATTTCCTTGTTGGAGCGGCCGGCCGCAATCTGCTCCAGCACCGTCATTTCGCTCGCACTGATGCCGAGGGCCGCCCGGGCTTTCGGGTTGCCGTCAAAGCTCGCAGGCCGCGGGGCGCCCATGAGGCGCGCTCCGACGAACAGGCCCAGCGCCAGAAAAGCCACGGCAATCAGCAATATATAAATCTCGCTGGAATGCATCCGCGCCAGGCGCAGGTAATCCAGCCACTGCAAGCCTAAGGTTCCGGCCGCCAGCAAAGCGCCATAGATTGCCGCCCGCTTCCACATCAATCCTCCCGGCGCGGTTCGCACGAATCTTAATCCCTTTTCCCGACTGGTTCGATTCAGGTGGGACAGGGCCAGCAGCGGGGCTAAAAGAATCCTGCGACGAACGCCGCCGCTTCATCCGAGATGCCGACGATCTTGTTCGTTGCCTGACGATAAAATTTGAAATTGAGCTCGGTGGCGGGCTGGCCGTCATTCCAGTCGGCAAAATGTCTGAGCTCGCTCCGCCCCAGCGGCCGCTTCGCGAGCGCTGTGCGTCTGACGGTGATGCTCACGCGCGGCGTTTGTCGGGCGATGCCGCGCTTCCTGGCGATCGATTCGGCCGAGATGACGACGCCGCGCGCGACGAGACCTTGGCCGCCCTCGTTCTCGCTGGCGAATACGAAGACCATGTCACCCGCGGCGATATGCTTGCCGCCATACATGGTCTTGTGTGCGGTGAACGCGAAGGTCTTCGCCAGAGGATCCGCTACCTCCGCTTTGATCGCGAACGCCATGCTACCCCGCGTAAGCTGCGCGCGAATCCTGAATCATGGCACACTCCTCCAGCTGGTCTCCTGTCGACGCACATCGCAGGCACGTCTTCAAAGCACCCGGGATGAAGGTCGGAGTCAGAGCTCTCGCAGCGCTTGCCGGCTGCATCCTCGGCGTGAGCGCCGGCCATGCGGCCGACAGCCCGACAGCCGTCGGCTCCGTGGCCGACGGTCTGCGAGGCAGGATTGCCGGCGCGGTAGACACAGTGGCCCGGCCGCTCATGCGGGAGTTTCATGTCCCCGGCATGGCGGTTGGAATCGTCGCCGGGGGCAAGTCCTACATCTTCAACTACGGCGTAGCATCGACGCAGACCGTGAAGCCGGTCACCGACGACACATTGTTCGAGATCGGGTCTATCACCAAGACGTTGACGGCCACGCTCACTTCGTATGCCCAGGTCAACGGTTACCTTTCTCTGTCGGACACGACTGGGAAGTATCTGCCGTTCCTGCGGGGCAGCGAGTTTGGCAAGGTGATGCTCCTCAATCTCGGCACGCACACGCCGGGGGGACTTCCGCAGCAGATGCCGGATGACCTCGGCAATGAGGGTCAGCTTCTCGAGTACTTCAGGAATTGGCGCCCTACCTGTCCGCCGGGAACGTGCCGGACCTATACAAATTTGGGCATCGGGACGTTGGGTTTGATCGCGGCGAATGCCATGGGACGAACCTTCGAGACACTGATGGAGCAGCAGCTGCTACCGGCGCTGGGCATGCGGAGCACTTATATCGACGTGCCCGAAACCAGGATGGCGGATTACGCCGAGGGATATACCAACGAGGGCTCACCTGTGCGGGTGACACTGAGGCTGTTGTCCGCCGAAGCCGGTGGCATGAAGAGCACTGCGGCCGATCTGGTGCGGTTGATCGAAGCCAACATGGGACTTATTGCGCTGGACGGGAAGCTGCAGCGTGCAATCGACGAGACACATACCGGCTACTTCCAGGCGGGCGTCATGACCCAGGACCTGATGTGGGAGCAGTACCACTATCCCGTCGCGCTGCAGACGCTGTTGCAAGGCAATTCGTCCGCAATGCTCTACGATGCGACGCCGGTGACTCGAATCGTGCCGCCGCGTAAACCACGAGCGGATGTCTGGATCAACAAGACGGGCTCGACCAATGGCTTTGGGGCTTACGTTGCGTTCATTCCGCAGAAGCGCTTGGGAATAATCCTCCTCGCCAATAAGAACTATCCGATCGGTGCGCGAGTAACTGCTGCGTACGCGATCCTCACAGCGCTTTCTGGCGCCCCAGCATCGCCTTGAGCACGGATAGCGGGATCGGCGCGGCCCAGCCCAAGGAGAGGCAGCAGGCTGGACTTTCTGCCGCGCGGGGTGCAAAAGGGGGAGCCGAAACCGCCGGGCCCGCAGCGCGCCCGCACCAATCCGAAGGAGCACGACCATGGACACCATCAAGCCGCTTTTCACCGCCGTCGCCTCGTGCAAGGGCGGTCGCAATGGCCACGCTGAGGCCGAGGACCAGTCGGTTGCCGTAGATCTCTCGGTGCCAAAAGCCATGGGCGGCCCGGGCCGGCCGCACACGACGACACCCGAGCATCTCTTTGCCTGCGGCTACGCTGCGTGCTTCGGCGGGGCGCTCGATTACGTGGCGGTGCAGAAGAAGCGCAACGCCAAGGAGGCGACCGTAACCTGCAGCGTCTCGATCGGGCCGCGCGAGGGCGGTGGTTTCGGGCTAGCGGTGAAGCTGCTCGTTAAGGATCAGACCATTCCGCAGGCCGAGCTCGCGGCGTTCGCGAAGGAGGCCCACGAGAAGATCTGCCCATATTCGCACGCGACCCGCGGCAACATACCGGTGGACCTCGCAGTCGAAGGCGCATAGTACCGCTGGCGCGCACAGTTCCCGAGGAGGCGCCGGCAGGCGCCGGCGCTGTCTAGCGCCGGCGCGCGACGGTGATTATTTCGGGGCTCGTGTCGGTCAGGTCCGCGCGGTCCCAGTCTCCGAATTGCCTCTCGACCGCGAGACCCGCCTCAGCGAGGAACGCAGCCAGTACGCTCGGGTCGAGGAAACGCAATGTACTCGAGCTGACGCGCGGCTTGTTCCAGGCGGGGCTGGTGTAGGTTTGGCTGAATGACAGGACACGGCCGTCAAAGGGCGTCTCGATCCTGCAGCTCACGCTCACCGGCCTGCCGAGGTGATCCAGGACCTCGGCGGCGTACTTCTGCGGCCAGTTCTGCCAGTCACGCGCGGCGGGGTTGCGGGTTTCGAACACAAAACACCCTTGTGGAGCCAGCAGCTCGCGGACTGCCGTGAAGGTGCGACGAATCTCGTCGTCGCTGAGAAAGACCTGGAATGTGTGCCCGGTCATCACGACGAGATCGAACTTGCGTGCAATGTGAGCGTAGGCCAGGTCGCCGAGGAGCCAGTCGATGTCGGGGCGACGGCGAGCCACCTCGATCATCCCGATAGCGGGATCAAGACCACAAAGATAGCCGCGATGCCCCAGGCGGCGAGTCTGCTGCAGGAGGGCGCCGGTGCCGCACCCCACGTCCAGCACCGACTCTGCGGCCATGATGAGCGGCAGATAGAAGTCGAAATCTCTGCGGCTGCTCCCGCGCGAGTAGAGCACATCGTACAGCTCAGCGAGATCGACGTCGGAGAAGTGAAGGTCAACCATCGCTGTTGACGATAAGACAGCCGCCGTTGTATTTGAAGGGTGCGATGAAAACCTGGGTCGCACTGCTGCGGGGAATCAATGTGGTCGGCAGGAACCAGGTGCCGATGAAGGCGCTGGCGGTGCATTTCGAGCGTGCGGGTTTCCGCTCGGTGCGCACCTATCTGCAGAGCGGCAACGTCGTCTTTCAGAGCCGCAGCGGCACTCCGCGCACCCTGGGTGTGCGCATCGCGCAGCTGGTCCTCGAGCAATTCGGCTTCGAGCCGCGCGTCATGGTGATCGACGGCGAGGAGCTCGCCACTGCAATCCGCGGCAATCCTTTTCCGGCCGCTCATGAGAACCACAAGCTGGTGCACCTGTACTTCCTCGCGGGGACTCCGAAGAAGCCGGACCTCGAGGCGCTGGCGAAGCTGGATGCCGGGCGCGAGCAGTTTGCGCTCAAGGGCGAAGTCTTCTACCTCTATACGCCCGACGGCTTTGCGGACTCCGTGCTGCAATCGAGAGTCGAGCGGTGCCTGGGGGTGGCCGCGACGGCTCGCAACTGGCGCACGGCGAACGAGTTGCTGAAGCTGGTGGAGTAGCGGGCGATGGTCAGGCGTCGCGCCCGAAACGAGCCATGTCGCCAACTCTGGCGCTGATCGTGGCGCTGACCGTCGCGTCCGCGGCGGTCGCTCGGCAGCCCGCAGCCCCCGCCGCGCGCGAGCCATTGGGGAAGCTGCGCTGAACGGCCGTAGACTACCCGATGCGGCCCTTCCACTGCGTGAGCTGGTGATCGACGAAGCTCCAGACTTGTCCGAGGAGCATCAGCGTCGTGCCACCCATGAGCATCATGATGATCGGTTCCATGATTGTGATCCTAAGTCGGTTTGTTGCGGCCGCGCAGTGTACGGATCCGCAGCGTTGGCTGGGTGACATACCGCACACTCCGGCGAGATTTAACGCCGCTGCAACACGAGTGATTTGACCTATTCAGGTGAGAGTTGTGAGCAGCGCGCAGGTGAGCCGGATAACCATTCGCGACAGCGACGACGCTGATGTCGATGCGATCGCGCGCATCTACGGGCACTGGGTGCAGCATGGACTGGCGAGCTTCGAGCTCACGCCTCCGGGTGCGGACGAGATCCGGCGGCGGCGCAGCGCGATTCTCGCAGGCGGCTATCCGTACATCGTTGCCATCGGCGAGGATGGCAGGGTGCTCGGCTACGGCTATGCGGGGCCGTACCGTACGCGACCGGCCTATCGCTTTGCGTGCGAGGACTCAGTGTACGTGGCGCCGGATGCCGCGCGCGGCGGCATCGGGCGCAGTTTGCTTCAGACTTTGATCCTACGCTGCGAGGCGAGCGGGCTGCGGCTCATGGTTGCCATCATCGGCGACAGCGGGAACGAGCCGTCGATCGCGCTGCACCGAGCGCTCGGCTTTGCGCAAGCGGGTGTGTTGCCGGCGATCGGGTGGAAGCACGGCCGGTGGGTCGACACGCTGCTGATGGTGCGGGCCCTCGGGGCGGGGGCGTCGACTCCGCCGGTGGTTTGAGCCGCGGCGGCTCGTCTCAAGAGGAGGACAGCACGAACTGGTTGCCGTCCGGATCCTTGAAGATGGCGAATTCACCCCAGGGCTGCTTCTGCGGCTCGGAGGCGAACTCGACGCCGCGCTCGCGCAGCTGGCGGTAGGTTGCCGGGACGTCGTCGCAGGTGAATGCGCCGTTGAAGAAGGTGCCGATGCGGTTTTCGTGGCCGTCGGGAGTGAACAGCACGACACGCGTGGGTGAATTCGCGATTCGCAGCTCGATCCATCGTTGCTTCTCGTTGAAGGGCTGGTCGGTGGAGACGGCGAAGCCGAGCTTTTCGGTGTAGAAGCGCAGGGCGCGGTCCTGATCGGTGGTCGGAATCCCGACGAACTTGAGCTGCGTGATCATGGCGGTCCCTCCTGCGGACGGTTGCCATCATATGCCGGGCAGGGGCTACCATGTGGCAACGGCCGCTATAGCGGTAGCTGCTAGGTCTGTCGTGCTATGCCACGAATCAGTCTCGATAGTTACGTCGTCGACACTCTGATGCCTGACCTGGTCGGGCACGATCGGCGTCCGGCGGCTTTCATCGTATATCTCTATCTGTCGCGGCTGGCGGCCCGGTCGGGTCGCGACTCGGTGTCGGCGAGCCTGCAGACCATTGCGACGCACACCGGCCTGTCGAAGTCGACGGTGCAGGCCGCGCTGCGGCACCTGCGGGGGCGAAGGCTGGTCGATCCGTCGGTGATGGCCACGGTGACGAACCCGGCGCGGAAGGTTCTGCATCCTTGGCTGCGGTCTAGGTAGTGCATCGTGATCGTCCATCTCATCGACGGGACGTACGAGCTGTTCCGTCATTTCTACGGGCTGCGCCGCTTTACGGGCGGTAAAGATCCGCCATTTGGTGCCGTCGCGGGGGTGCTGAATACCGTGCTGCAGATGATTGAAGAGGGCGCGACGCACCTGGGGGTCGCCACCGACCACGTGATCGAGTCATTCCGCAACGAGCTATGGCCAGGTTACAAGACCGGTGATGGTGTCGAGCGGGCGCTGCTCGCGCAGTTTCATCCGCTCGAGGAGGCCTTGGGCGCGCTGGGCGTCGCGGTGTGGCCCATGGTGGAGCTCGAGGCCGACGATGCGCTCGCCTCCGCCGCGCATCGCGCCGCGGCGGATCTGCGCACGCAGAAGGTGTGCATCTGGACACCGGACAAGGATCTGGCGCAGTGCGTCGTGGGCGAGCGGGTAGTGCAGGTCGACCGCAAGACGAAGCAGATTCGTGATGCGCCGGCGGTGCGCGCGAAGTTCGGAGTGGAGCCGCGGCTTATACCGGACTTTCTGGCGCTGGTCGGGGACTCCGCCGACGGGTACCCGGGGATCGCAGGCATCGGGCGGGTGACCGCCGCACGTCTGATCGGCAAGTTTGGCCGCATCGAGGATTTCCCGCCGGAGGTGCTGGGCGAGCGCCGGGAACTGGCAGTGCTCTTCAAGCGACTGGCGACGCTACGGAACGACGCGCGGCTGTTCGGCGAGGTGGAGGAGCTGCGCTGGAGGGGACCGACCGGGGAGTTGCCGGCCTGGGCCGAGAAGCTGCGCAGCCCCAGACTCCTCGAGCGAGCTCGCGCGGCAGCATTGTAGTATCTCTCACATGGACACGACCGCCGGTACGGCGCGCGACGCCGCGCAGAAGATCGCGCGGGGCCGGTGTCTGTGCGGTGCGGTGCAATTCGAGGTGCATGGGCCGCTGCGGCCGATCATTTATTGCCACTGTACGATGTGCCGGCGAAGCAGCGGGCACTATGTGGCGGCAACCGCGTGCGCCCCGCGGGACCTCGAGCTCAAGTGCTCCGAGGGTTTGCGCTGGTACCAGTCGTCGGCGGCAGCGCGCCGGGGGTTTTGCATGCACTGCGGCTCGCAGCTCTTCTGGGAGCCGCGGCAAGGAGCTCACGTGAGCATCATGGCCGGTGCGCTGGATGGCCGGACGGGGCTCACCGCGAGCGAGCACATTTTCGTTGCCGATGCGGCCGACTATTACCGGATCCTCGATGGGCTTCCGCACAAGCCCGCTGACTAACGGCTGCGCGCTGAGGCGTTATGCAGCACGCGCCGACGCAGGCTCTTATTTGACGTCTATGGTGTAGACAATGAACCCCGCGTGCTCTGCGACCTTGTCGTAGAGTCCACGTGCAGTGTGATTGTCGAACTTCGTTTGCCAATAAACGCGCCCGCTTCCTGCCCGCCGGGCCGCCTCCACGACCGCCTCGATCAGCATGCGGCCAACGCCCTTGCCGCGAAATGTCTGCAGCGTGAACAGGTCCTGCAGGTAGCAGACGTCCGTAGAACGTGTCGTGCTTCTGTGGAAGAGGTAATGAGTAAGACCCACGAGCCTGGCGCCGTCCGCCGCCACGAGACAGTGCACCGGCTCCTTGGGGTCGAAGAAACGCTCCCAGGTCAGCTCAGTAATGGCAGGGTCAAGGGCGGTGGCGCCGCTACGGTCGTAGAACGCGTTGTAGCCGTCCCATAGCACCTGCCACTGCCGCCGGTCATTGCGATCGATGTTTCGTATGGTCAGTGACATGTTTACTGCCGAGCCGGGTCCGCGGCCGACGTTATGTTACGCCCTGGGTGGGGTCTGAGCAGGCCCCGGGTAACCGGGTGCGGCGCTTCGCTGAGAGAGCTGCGCCTACTTCTTGTCGCGCGGCTTGCTGGCCTGCTCGTAGGGATTGAAGCCGCCGCCCGGGCGCTGCTTGGGCAGCATGGCCGCTTTGTCGTCATCGGACGGCGTTTCTTCGAGCGACAACTCCGTCGAGTCGAGCTTCTTCAGCAGGTTCGTAGCGGAGAGCAGCGCGTTCTTGGTGGTCGTGGTCACCCAGTCCCAGATGGCGTTGCCGCGCTCGTCGTGCCTCACTCGGCCGGAAGTGCCGGGGCGGGGCGCGTTGGGTTCGACGGCGGCGGGATTGGCGGGGGTTGCCGGCTGCTGCCTGGGAGCCGTACCTGGCTGCGCGGCGGTATTCGGCGCGCTGGCCGTCCGGGCCGTGTCGTGACGCTGGTACTTGGGGTCGCTCATGGCGGAGTGCCGTGAATAAGTCGGCTTGAGATTCTGGGGAACCTAGTCGCTTTATAGGGTGAGTCGCCGTCGGACGACATCCCGGGGTCGCGGAACTGTGGCGGTGTTCACAACCCCCGCGGACGGAGTGCGCAGCAGGTCTCAGGAGAGGTCGCGCGAATCTTCGATGACGGCATCGCGCACGTCGAGGTAGTCGACGGCGCCTCCCTCGCATGAGCGAGTACCCCTTACATCGCCGGACGGATCGGTCGGCACATCCATTTCGCAGCCGGAGCGCTGTGTCGGCAGGCGCGGCACCCGGTGTAGATTGTCACCTCATGGCGCTGCGGATCGAAGACTACGCGATGATCGGCGATTGCAGGACGGCCGCTCTGGTCGGCCGCGACGGCTCGATCGACTGGCTGTGCTGGCCGCGCTTCGACTCGGCAGCGTGCTTTGCCGCCCTGCTTGGCACCGCGGACAACGGGCGCTGGGTCATAGAGCCATCAGAACCGCCGCTCACGGTGACTCGGCGTTATCGTCCCGGAACGCTGATTCTTGAAACGGAATTCGAAACCGATACCGGTGGGGTGTCAGTGATCGATTTCATGCCTACGACGGGTGGCTCCCATCTGGTGCGGATCGTGATGGGCAGGCGTGGACGATTGACGCTCCGGACTGAGCTCGTGGCGCGCTTCAACTACGGTGCGACGGTGCCCTGGGTCGATCGTCTCGAAGACGGCGTGCTCAATGCCATCGCCGGACCCGAGCGACTGGTATTGCGCACTCCCGCCGAGCTCCGTGGCGAGGACCTGCGAACGGTCGGCGAATTCAGCGTCGCCGCCGGCGAGCGCGTTCCCTTCGTCCTCTCCTACGGATCGTCGTTCGAGGATCCGCCGGCTGCCATCGATGCGTTCGATGTGCTCGAGCGCACCCAGTCATTCTGGCGACAATGGAGCGATCGGTGTCCCGATGTGGAGCCGTGGACCGAAGCGGTGAAACGATCCCTCATCACGCTGAAAGCGCTCACTTACGCCCCGACCGGCGGGATCCTCGCCGCGGCAACTACTTCACTGCCCGAGCAGCTCGGCGGCGTGAGGAACTGGGACTACAGGTACTGCTGGCTTCGCGATGCCACGTTCGCGATTCTGGCCTTCATGCACCTGGGCTACTACGACGAAGCCCGAGCCTGGCGAGACTGGCTCGTCAGGGCTGTCGCGGGCAGTCCGCGCCAGGTGCAGATTGCATACGGACTGGGTGGAGAGCGGTGGCTGCCGGAAATGGTCATACCCTGGTTGCCCGGATACGAGAACTCGGCTCCAGTCCGGGTTGGAAACGCGGCATACGAGCAGCTGCAACTTGATGTCTATGGCGAGGTCGTCGATGCCATGTCGCAGACGCTGAAAGCCGGCATGCAGCCGCCCGAGCGCGCCCGAACCGTTCGTCCGGTCGTCCTGGATTATCTCGCGACGGCGTGGAGGCAGCCCGACGAGGGCATCTGGGAAGTGCGCGGCGGACGGCAGCACTTCGTTCACTCCAAGGTCATGACCTGGGTTGCATTCGATCGCGCATCGGGCGAGGCGGAACGTCGCGCGTTCAATGACCCGGGGCAGCGCTGGAGAGCGATCGCCGATGAGATTCACGCCGAGGTCTGCGAACGCGGCTTCGCCCCAGAGCTCGGCAGCTTCGTGCAGACCTACGGGTCCAAGCGACTCGACGCAAGTCTGCTGCTCATCCCATTGGTCGGCTTTCTTCCGGCATCCGACCCGCGTGTCCAGGGAACCGTGAAGGCCATCGAAGAGAAGCTCCTGATCGGCGGCGAATTCGTCCGGCGCTATGAAACCGACAATCCCGCGGACGGACTGCCTGCGGGTGAGGGTGCCTTTCTGGCGTGCAGTTTCTGGCTCATCGAGACCTACGTCCTGCAGGGCCGCCGCGCCGAGGCCCGCACGCTTTTTGAACGCCTGCTCTCGCGATGCAACGACGTGGGACTTCTCGCCGAAGAGGTTGATCCGCTGACGGGCCGGATGCTGGGGAATTTCCCGCAGGCCTACAGTCACGTGGGCCTGATTAACTGCGCGCTCAGCCTCAGTCGGGGAACCGGACCGGTGGAGGAGCGGGCGGAGTCAGGGGAAACCGGAGGAGATCACCGCGAATAGACTTCGCGGGGGCATCCGAGTGTCAGCTGATGATGACGTCTCGGGATGACTCGAGGTTTGTCACTGCGGTCACCTCCCGTGGCCGTTCAGTATATCCCGCAAGAATCGGAATGCCTGCGTTCACGGGGCGCTTTAGATTGAGCGCCATGGGGAGCAACATTTCGCTCCAGGAGAATGCAGATGAGGACATCGAGGAAAAACGGATCTGCGGCCGCTGCCGCGATCGAAGCGGCGGTCTGGGAAAACGCAGCCGTCGCAACGCGCCAGGACCCGCGCTGGGCGAGGGTTTTGGCGCGGGATGCGAGCGCGGATGGCGAGTTCTACTATTCGGTGAAAACCACCGGGGTGTATTGCCGCCCGTCGTGCGCCTCGAGGCGCGCGAAGCCTGAGAACGTCCTGTTCCACGACTCTCAGGAGCAGGCGCTGCGCGCCGGCTTCCGCCCGTGCAAGCGCTGCAGGCCGGAGCAGCTGAGACGTCCGTCGCGCGATAGTGAGATTCGTTACGGTGTCGGCGAGTCGTCGCTGGGCTCGGTGCTCGTCGCCGAGAGCTGCGGCGGGATCTGCGCGATCCTCCTGGGCGATGATCCGGACGTGCTGGTGCGCGAGCTCCGCACGCGCTTCCCCGTGGCTGACCTGCGCGGCAGCGACAGTGAGCTTGCCGAGGTCGTCGCTCGGGTCGTCGAGCTGATCGAACGGCCGCAAACCCGCGTCGACTTGCCGCTCGATCTGCGCGGTACGGCGTTCCAGCGACGGGTGTGGCAGGCGCTGCGGAGGATCCCGCCTGGTGCCACGGCCAGCTACTCCGACGTTGCCGCTCGCATCGGCGCGCCGAAGGCGGTGCGCGCGGTGGCGCAGGCATGTGCGGCCAACTCTCTGGCGGTTGCGATCCCGTGTCACCGCGTCGTGCGCCGTGACGGCAGCCTGTCGGGTTATCGCTGGGGCGAGGAGCGCAAACGTACGCTGTTGGCACGAGAGGCGAGGGCATGAGCGGGGGAACCCGAATCGAATGGCGGCGCATTGCGCAGGAGCTGGACGCGGCAGGGGTCGCGGTGTTGCCGGGGCTGCTGGGCGCGGCCGAGTGTCGGGCGCTCGCCGAGCTGTACGGGGACGAGTCGCTGTTCCGCAGCCGCATCGTAATGAGCCGTCACGGGTTCGGCCGCGGCGAGTATCGATACTTTCGCTATCCGTTGCCGCCGTTGATTACCAGCCTGCGTACGGCGCTCTATCCCCGCCTCGTTCCGATCGCAAACCGCTGGAACGAGCTGATGCAGGTCCAGACGCGCTATCCCGCGAGTCACCCGCAGTTCATCAAGCGCTGTCACGCGGCCGGGCAGGTGCGGCCGACGCCGCTCCTGCTCAAGTACGACGTGGACGACTACAACTGTCTGCACCAGGACCTGTACGGGAGCCACGTGTTTCCGTTGCAGGTCACGGTGATGCTGTCACGGCCCGGCGAGGATTTCGACGGCGGCGAGTTCGTGCTGACGGAGCAACGCCCGCGCATGCAGTCGCGTGCCGAAGTGGTTCCGCTGGGCCAAGGGGACGCGGCGCTGTTCGCGGTAAATCACCGGCCGGTGCGCGGCACGCGCGGGGCGTACCGGGTCAAGCTCCGCCATGGCGTGAGCCGCGTGCGGCGCGGGCAGCGCCGGACGCTGGGCATCATCTTTCACGACGCGACATGAACGCGAGCGGCGATCTGTTTCCCGAGCCGGCGGATCAAACGCCGCGGTGCGAGCGACTGCGTGCGGGCGCCGTGGTACTGCGGCGGTTCGCGCTCGCCGACGGCCCGGCGCTGCTCGACGGACTGACCGGCATCATCACTCAGGCGCCACTGCGCCACATGACCACGCCCGGCGGGTTCAGGATGTCGGTGAGCATGACCAACTGCGGCACGCTCGGGTGGATCACCGACCGGAGCGGCTATCGTTACGCGCAAGTGGATCCGGAGAGCGGGCGCCGCTGGCCGGCAATGCCGGCGGTGTTCACCAGCCTCGCCGCTCGGGCGGCGGCGCGGGCCGGGTACGGGGACTTTGTTCCCGATGCGTGTCTGATCAATCGCTACCAGCCCGGCGCGCGGCTGACGCTGCATCAGGACCGCAACGAGCGGGATCTTGCGCAGCCGGTAGTGTCGGTCTCCCTGGGGCTGCCGGCGATGTTTCAGTTCGGGGGCGCGCGGCGCGCGGATCGGACGCTGCGGGTGCCGCTCGAGCACGGCGACGTAGTGGTGTGGGGTGGCGAGTCGCGCCTCGCTTTTCACGGCGTGCTGCCGCTCATGGAAGGGACGCACGCGGTCACTGGTGCCTGCCGGATCAACCTTACCTTCCGGCGCGCGGGATGATTCGCCGGCCCGGGTTCTAGCCCGGCAGAAACGAGCGGCGAATGGCCAGTCTTGCTCGGCCGCGTTGCAGCGCCAGGTCGATGAGCCGCGTGACAAGCTCGGTGGGTGAGACTCCCGAAACGGCCCATAGCTTCGGGTACATGGAGATCGCGGTAAATCCGGGGATGGTGTTGATTTCATTCACGACCAGGGCGCCGTCCGCTTTCAGGAACAGATCGACTCTGGCCATGCCGTCACACTCGAGAGCCTCGAAGGTCCGCAAGGCCAACTGCTGCGCCCGGGCCAGCGCGTCGGCGGACATGCGCGCCGGGGCTTCAAGCTTCGCGCCGTGCTCGTCCAGGTACTTCGCGTCATACGAGTAGAAGCCGTCGGGATGCTGGACGATGATCTCGCCGGCGACGGAGACCGTCGGCGGATCGCCCCCGAGTACTGCGAGCTCGATCTCGCGCCCGTTGACGGCGGCCTCGGCGAGGATCTTGGTGTCGAACTGGAAAGCATGGCGCACGGCATCTGGCAGATCCGCGGCGCTCATCACCTTGCGGACTCCGACGGACGAGCCCGCGTTCGCCGGCTTCGTGAAGAGCGGAAAGCCGAGGGCAGCGATGTTGCGGCAAGCTCCATCGGGGTCGGCGAGGAAGTCCTGGTGGCGAATGGTCCGGAAGGCCGTCACCGGAATTGCGGCCTCGCGCAGCAGCCGCTTCATGACGTCCTTGTCCATCCCGATGGCAGATCCCAGCACACCGGCGCCGACGTAAGGAAGGCCGGCGACCTCGAGCAGCCCCTGAACAGCACCATCCTCGCCGAGCGTGCCATGCATGACGGGGAACACGACGTCGATCCTGCCAACGGTTGGGTTCTGTGTCGGTCCCGTGGACGAGGCTGGCAGTTGCACCGGCAACCCGGGCTGCACGCGCACAAGGCGGGGATCACCTTCGCTGGCCAGTAGCTTGTGGGGATCCTGCGCCAGCCAGCGACCCGCCTTGTCGATCCCGATCAGGATTGGCTCGAAGCGGGATCGATCGAGCGCGGCCAGGACGTTACGGGCCGACAGGATCGAGATCTCGTGCTCGGCGGACTGGCCACCGAAGAGAATGGCAACTCTGATCTTTTCGGGTTGCGACATATGGGCTCTAGCCGCTCAAAGCCTTTTCGAACCAGTGGTGCGCGTACGGACTGTCGTTGTAGCGTCCGATCTCCCGGTAACCCGAGGACCGATAGAGCCGCAGAGCCTCCTTGAGTGAATCGTTGGTATCGAGACGGACGGCACGCAGCCCGCGGCCTCGCGCGACCCGCTCGAGCTCGTTGAGGAGCCTGCGCCCGAGCCCGAGGCCACGTGCGCCCGGCGCGATCCACATGCGCTTGATCTCGCCGACGCGTGGCTCGAGAGTCCTGAGGGCGCCACAGCCAACCGGCTCGCCGAAGAGTCGGGCGACGACCAGTGAGCCCCTGGGCGGCACGTAGTCGCGCACCTCGGCGGCTCCGTCCAGGCTGCGGTCGTATCCTCCACGGAAGCGCCGCGCGAGCTCGGCGAAGTACTGATCGAGGCAGCGCTCGGCGTCGGGGCTGGAAGGCACGCTTGGTGCGATCTCGACGCTCGAGGCGCGCAGCAGGCGCTCGACTTCCGACATCGCTGCGACGAGCCGCCGCGCCTGCTCTCCGGTCAGGGGTTTGAGCATGGATTGCGCCAGGTCGTCCGACAGGGCGTTTATGCGCCGCAGCTCGGCCCTTCCGGAGCGGGTCAGACGCGTGAACCTCACGCGGCCGTCGTCTCTGGCGCGGCGCTGCGTTGCCGCGAGTCCCTTGCGCTCGAGATTGCGCAGCATGCGGCTCAGAAAGCCGGAATCGAGCCCCAGCCGCTCGCGCAGGTTCCGGACCGGCGCGCCCTGCGGTCCGATCTCGAACAGCAGACGCGACTCAGCGAGCGGCCGATCACGGCCCAGATATTTCTCGTTCAGAACGCCGAGGCGCCGGGTCACCGTGCGGTTGAAGGTCCGGATCTGCTCGATCTCGGTCATTCCCTGACTTTAGTCAGAGATGAGGAGTCGGGCAAGCCCGCAGGCTCGGCCGCGGCGGCGGGGTTCTCGCGTACGAACAGGCGCGACTCGCCGTCGCCGGTGAACCGGACCATGCGCTGGTAGCGGAAGGCAAGGCGCTCGAGGACACGGATCGAGGCGCCGTTTGCCGGAGCGGTGATGGCGACCAGGCGCTCCAGCCCGAAGCGCGTGTGCGCGACTTCCAGCGTGGCGCGCGCGGCCTCGAGCGCGTAGCCCCGGCCGCGGGCGTGCGGCAGCAGGGCGAAGCCGAGCTCGGTGTCCGGATGAGAGTCGCGGCGCAGCAGCCCGCACAGTCCGAGCGGCCGGGCATCCGACTTGTGCTCCACGAGCCACAGGCCGAACCCGTGCGCCCGGTAGCTCGCCCCGGCGCTCTCCTCGGCATAGCGGCGCGCGCTCTCGAGGTCGTGCACGCCACGGTCGCCGACGTTGGCGCGAAAATCGGGGTCGGTCAGCAGCTCGAGGATGAACGGCGCATCGGCGGCCTCGAGCTCGCGCAGCCGCAGGCGGGCCGTCTCGGTGACAGTCAGACGCGGCGGCATGGGTGGCGAGTGTACTATCTGCACCTATGTCCGAGAGTACCGTCGTTTTCGCGATGTATCCGAACGTCACCCAGCTGGATGCTACCGGGCCGTTCGAGGTGTTCTCGCGACTGCCGGACACGCGCTGCGTGCTGGCGTCGGTCGATGGCGGCGTCGTCGAATGCTCCGGAGGACTTGCGCTGACGCACGTCGTGCGGTTGGCGGATGTCCGGGACTGCACGGTGCTTTGTGTGCCCGGCGGCTACGGCTGCATTGCCGCCATGGAGGACGAGGTTTATCTCGCGGCGCTGCGGCGGCTCGCCGCGACGGCACGCTACGTCACCGCCGTATGCACGGGGTCGCTGTTGCTCGCCGCGGCCGGCCTCCTTCGCGGCCGGCGCGCCGCGTGTCACTGGGCGTGGCGGGATCATCTTGCCGAGTTCGGAGCAATCCCGGATTCCGATCGGGTGGTGCAGGATGGTTCGATTTTTACCGGCGGCGGTGTCACCGCAGGCATCGACCTGGGGCTCGCGGTGATGGCGGAGATCGCGGGAGCCGTCCATGCGCAGTCGGTGCAGCTGGCGATCGAGTATGCGCCGGCGCCGCCGTTCGACAGCGGCCGTCCGGAGCGCGCGCGTCCGGAGATCGTGCGTGCCGCACTCGCCCGGGTCGATGCCACGCGCGCTGAACGCAATGCGGCGGTCAAGCGGGCGGCGGCGCGGCTGGGGATGTCAGGGGAGAAGGTCTGATGATTGTGCGTATGTGGCACGGCCGGACAGTGCGGATCGTGGCGGACGAGTACGCCTCCTTTCTGGCGCGTCGCGCGGTGCCCGAGACCCGAGCGCTGGCGGGCAATCTCGACGTGTCGGTGTTGAGGCGCGACGAAGGTGACATCACTCACTTCGTCACGGTGACGCGCTGGGTATCCGAGGATGCGATCCGCGCGTTCGCGGGAGCAGACATGCTCAAGGCGAAGTACTACCCCGAAGACACGGGTTACCTGCTCGAGTTTGAGCCCGAGGTGCAGCAGTTTGAGGTGGTGGCGCGGGGGCCCTGAGAATCGCTCACCAGCCGATGCCGTAGTCCTGGCCGAAGTTGCTGGCGGCGCCCCACAGGGTGCCGTGCTCGCGGTCGACGAAGATGGCGGTGATGGGGCCTGAGGTGCGGTCCTCGTACTCGAGGTGGTAGCCCATCTTGGCGAGCTGGTCGCGCACCCACGCCGGCGTTTCGGAGTTGAGGGTGAGGCGGCCGGGGAAGGACTGGTGGTCGGCGAAGGAGTCGCGCATCTGGTAGCTGGTGATGTTGGCGGCCTCGGCAGCCTGCTGGATGGTCATGCCGAAGTCGACGACGTTGAGGAAGAACTGCAACAGGTTCTGGTCCTGGGTGTCGCCGCCCTGGACGGAGAAGACGAGGAACGGTTTGCCGTCTTTCAGGGCGAGTGACGGGGTGAGGGTTGCGCGCGGGCGCTTGCCGGGCTCGAGCACGTTGTAGGGATCATCGCGCGGGTCGAGGACGAAGCTCTGCATGCGCTGAGAAAGTCCGACGCCGGTGTGGCCGGCGATGACCGCCGGCGTCCAGCCGCCGCTCGGCGTCACGGAGACCGCCCAGCCGCTCTCGTCTGCTGCCTGGATGCTGGTGGTGCCCAACCGGAAGGTGCGGTCGAACTCGGCCATCGCGATCGGCGGCTGCGCAGGCATCCTGCTGTGCCACGCAGCGAGGTAGTTGAGATACGGGTTCTTGCCGTCCTGGTACGGGTACGGGTCGCCGGGGCGGATGTCGGGATCGTTGTGGTCTGGGTTGACAAGCTTGGCGCGGTCGCGAGCGTAGGCCTTGGAGAGAAGCCCCTCGATCGGCGTCGGCGGTGAGTAGGCCGGATCGCCGTAGTAGAAATCGCGGTCGGCGTAGGCGAGGTTCATCGCCTGATAGAGCGTGTGGATGTAGCGAGCGCTGTCGTAGCCCATCGACTTCAGGTCGAAGTTCTCGAGGATGTTGAGGGCCTGCAGCATCACGGGGCCTTGTACCCAGGGCTGGAGCTTGTAGACCTCGACGCCCTTGTAGCTCGTGTGCACGGGCTCTTCGATCTTCACTTTCCAGTTGGCGAGGTCTGCGAGCGTGAAGAGTCCACCCTGCGCCCGCACGGCGGTGACCAGCTCATGCGCGATGTCGCCTCTGTAGAAGCGCTCGTAGGCGGCGTAGATAGCTTCCTTGCGGCTCTTGCCGTGCTTCAAGGCGTCGCGCTCGGCCTCGACGAGCTTGCGCAGTGTTGCGGCGAGGTCGGGCTGGCGGAAGATCTCCCCGGGTGTGGGGCCTTCGTGCGCTGCGCCCAGGTGCGGCAGCATGATGCGCTTGGAGTCAGGCCATTTCTTGAGCTCGTCCTTGTAATGCTCGATGACGTTCGACAGCGACTCGTCCATGGGGAAGCCGTCGGCCATCTCGATGGCGGGCTCGAGCACCTGGGCGAGGCTCATGGTGCCGTACTCGGCCAGCATGGTCATGAGGCCGCCGGGGGTGCCGGGGGTGACGGCGGCGAGCGGGCCGTACTCGGGCGGGAAACGCATGCCGAGCTTGTGAAAGTACTCGGGCGTCGCGCCGGTCGGAGCGACGCCGAGCGCGTTGATGGCGATCACTTTGCCGGTGTGCGGGTTGTAGATGAGGGCCTGCGTCTCACCGCCCCAGGAGAGGGTGGTCCACGCGGTCGTGACGGCGCCGATCATGGCGCAAGCGGCATCGACGGCGTTGCCGCCCTGCTGGAAGATGCGGGCGCCGACACTGGCCGCGATGGGCTTGCCGGTCACGGCCATCCAGTGGCGTCCGTACAGGGGCGGCTTCTGGGTGCGGCCCTGGGCCGCGGGGCCGCCGAAGACGGCGCTTGCGCTCAGCGCGACGGTCATGGTGATTCGTACCCAACCATTGGCCAATTCTCGCATGTGCCCTCCCTCATGGCGTTTGCGAGCATAGGGCAGAGGCGGGGCGCAAGGCGAGTGGCGGACCTGAGCGGCTGGGGTTTAAACGCGCAATCCGCGTTTCGTCTCCAAGCGAGGGGGGACGCAGCTTTGAGGACTCCGCCCTTGAAACATCGCTTTGGAATCATCGGGCGCCGGGCCCTCCTCGCCGGGTTTCTGGCAGCGCAGGCCCTCGGTGGCACTCGGACGCAGGCGGCTGCTGAGACGCAGGCTTTGGCGCAGGGCACGATCGTTTTCGTCGGCGTCAACGTCGTGCCCATGGACTCGCTACGGGTGCTGCCTGACGAGACTGTGGTGGTCGAGAACGGGCGCATCGCAGCAGTGGGTGCGAGCGTCGCCGTTCCTGCGCACGCCCAGGTGATCGACGGCCACGGCCGCGCCTTCCTCTCCCCGGGCCTGGCCGACATGCATAGCCACTCGGATACGAAACGCGACCTCGAGGTCTATCTCGCCAATGGTGTCACCAGCCTGCTCAACATGGGCGGCGCCCCCGCGGGATTCATCGATCGGATCGTGCCGGCGGTGAACGCGGGCACGATCCCGGGGCCGCACGTCTATGCCGCATTCCGCGTGGATGGCTCGCCGCGCTACGGCAATTTCGTGGTAACGACGCCCGAGGAGGCGCGCTGGCTGGTGCGCCTGGCGAAAACGAACGGCTACAACTTCATCAAGGTGTACAACGACCTGTCACCGGAATGCTTCCAGGCGCTGGTCGAGGAGGGACACGCGCAGGGGCTTGCGGTGGTCGGTCACGGCGTCACGCGCGTCGGTCTCGAGCACCAGCTCGATGCCGGCCAGGTGATGGTTGCGCATACCGAGGAGTTCCTCTACACCACCTTCGCCTCGCATCCCGGCGAGGCGCAGGATCCGGCGCCCCCGCTCGATGAGATCCCGCGCGCGATCGCTTTCATCCTGCGCGACCACGCCTATGTCACTGCCGACCTCAACACTTACGCGACGATCGCGCGGCAGTGGGGGAGGCCCGAGGTGGTGGCGGCCTTTCTGCGCAGTCCGGAGGCGCGCTACCTCGCTCCCGGGCGAAAACTCGAGTGGCGGGACGAGGACTACGTGAGGCGCAGCGGCAGTCTCGCAGCGAAGCTGCGCTTCTTACGGCGTTTCACCAAGGCGATGAGTGATGCGGGGGTGCCACTCATCACCGGCACGGACGCGCCGCCCATTGCGGGGCTGGTGCCCGGATTCTCGCTGCACGACGATCTGCGGGCCCTGGTGGAAGCGGGGTTGACGCCGTACCAGGCGCTGGCCGCGGCGACGCGCACGCCCGGGGAGTTTATCGAGCACTCACTGCCGGGCGCCGAAGCGTTCGGTGTGGTGGCTGCGGGCAACCGTGCGGACCTGGTGCTCACGGACGGCAATCCGCTCAAGGATCCGGCGACGCTGCGCAAACCGCTGGGTGTGATGGGTGCGGGGCGTTGGTACCCGCGGGTTCGGCTCGAGGCGATGCTGGCAGCGGTGGCGCGGGATTATGCGAGGTAACCGCCGGCGCGCCGCGGCGGTGTGAGGCGGCGTTCACACGGCGCTGTGCGCGCGGCGTGTGGGGCCTGAGGCGGTTCTCACAGGCCTCCAAACTGCAACGTTTTCGCAAGCTCGGGGGCGGGCAAACTGTGCGCAGCGCCCGCCCGTGGGCCATGCTGATCCTCCACACTTGCGACGAATCCTCATAAGGAAAAAGTGTGAACCAGTCGGCATTCGCGCTCGGCACTCTCGCGGGCGTCCTGTGTGCCGCGGTCGGGAGCGCCGCGGCGTTGCTGCTGCTGTTCGCGCGCAGGCGCGGCCAGCCGTTGCGCGAGGATGCCACCTACCAGGCGGCGTTCGACCAGTGGCCGACGACAGCGATGGTGCTGGACTCGGTCACGTTGGGAATCATCGCGGCCAACCCGGCGGCGCAGCGCAGTCTCGGGTACTCGCTGGAGGAGCTGCGCAACCTGAGCTTCGGAGAGTTGTTCAAAGCCGAAGGGATGGATCCGCAGGCGCTGCTCGAGAAACTGCGGGTTGCCCCGCCGCGCACCTACATCGAGATGCGCCAGTTCTGTCGCGACGGCTCGCAGCGGACCGTAGAGGTGGTCTGCTATCCGATCACGCTCGGCAAGCGTCCGGGGCTGGCGGTCGCGGTGCACGACGTGACGGTGCGACGCAAGGCCGAGACGCAGCTGCGCGAGAAACAGCAGCAGCTGGAGAACCTGGCGCACCACGACCAGCTGACCGGGCTTCCCAACCGCTTGCATCTCGCGGCGCACCTGCCGCAGGCGATCGAAGAGGCGCAGGCGGCGGGCACGTCGCTGGCGGTGCTGTTTCTGGACCTTGACCGCTTCAAGCATGTCAACGATTCGCGCGGACACGAGACCGGCGACAAACTCCTCAAGACGGTCGCGCAACGCATCCGCTCGACCATGCGCGCACAGGACGTGGTGGTGCGCATGGGGGGCGATGAGTTCGTGGTGGTGATGAAGGACGTGCAGGGGAGCGCGCAGGTCGCCGAGGCCGCGGCCCGCATCAATCATGCGCTGGGCGCGCCGATGGTGGTCGATGGCCGGACGCTGGTCACCACCGTCAGCGTCGGGGCAGCGCGCTACCCGGAGGACGGCACCGACATGGGCGAGCTGCTGCGCCACTCGGACACCGCGATGTACCAGGCCAAGGACCGCGGCCGCAACAACTTCCAGCACTTCTCGCCGGCGATGGACCGGCGGCTGAAGGAGCGCATTGCGATCGAGTCGAGCCTGCGCACGGCGCTCGAGAGCCGGCAGCTCGATGTGCACTATCAGCCGATCGTCGACATCGAGTCACACCAGGTGGTGGCGCTGGAGGCGCTGCTGCGGTGGAAGCATCCGAACCACGGCTACGTGCGGCCGGAGCGGTTCGTGCGGGTCGCGGAGGACGCGGGACTCATCCTGCCGATCGGCGATTTCGTGCTGCAGCGGGTGATCGACGACGTAGTGCGCTGGCGGCAGGCGGTGGGACGCATCGTGCCGGTTGCGATCAACGTGTCGGCGGTGCAGCTGCAGCGCTCGAATCTCGCCGAGAACATCTCGCGGCTCACCAAGGAGCATGGGCTCGAGCCGTCGATGCTGCAGATCGAGCTCACCGAGAGCGCGGTGTTCGAGCGGCGCGAGGAGCGGGCGCGGGTGGCGAGCCAGGACGCCGTGGCCAAGCTGCGCGAGCTGGGCGTGCACATCGCCATCGACGATTTCGGCACCGGGTACTCGAGTTTGTCTTATCTCAAGCGCTGGCGGGTCGACACGCTCAAGATCGACCGGAGTTTCGTCCGCGATCTGGTGACCGACATGAGTGATCTCGCGATCGTGAGCGCGATCATCGCGATGGCGAAGCACCTGCACATCGAGGTGGTGGCGGAGGGGATCGAGGGATGGCAGCAGCTGGAGAAGCTGCGGCAGCTGGGGTGCACGTATGCACAGGGCTACCTGATCGCGCGGCCGGCGGCGGCTTCGGCCTGTGAGGGGTATCTCTCGGGGGAGCCGCTCGATCTGACGCAGCGGCTGCCGGTACTGGACAAGCTGGAGGCGACTGGGACCGGAGAGCAGCTGGTGCTCCGGGGCTGAAGCTGTCGCGCGTCGCTCCTTAGTCCGGACGCCTCTGGCGCCGGCCTACCGCCGTGCGAGAATGGGCCATGCGGCAACAGTGCGTGGACGCGGTGCTGATGGTGAGACCGAAGGCCTTCGGCTATAACCCGGACACGGCTGCCACCAACACCTTCCAGAAGGACGACGGCGCGGCGCCGGACGAGGTGCAGGCGCTCGCGAGCGAGGAGTTCGCGCAGCTGGCGCGGGCGCTTGCCAGCGAGGGGGTCGCGGTGTGCGTCGCGGAAGACTCGGCGAGTCCCGAGAAACCGGATGCCATCTTTCCCAACAACTGGCTGAGCTTCCACGCGGACGGAACGCTGGTGCTGTACCCGCTGCAGGGCGCGAACCGCCGCGCCGAGCGCCGGCAGGAGGTGATCGACGCGGCGGTGAAGACGCTCGACTTCAGGGTGACGCATCTCATCGATCTCACGCATCACGAGGGCGACGGGCGCTTCCTCGAGGGCACCGGCAGCCTGGTGCTCGACCACGTGCAGCGCGTTGCGTACGCCTGTGCCTCGCCGCGCACGCACCCGGAGCTGGTGGCCGAATGGGCGCGCGAGCTTGGCTACGAGCCGCTGGTGTTCGAGGCCACGAACCGTGCCGGCGTGCCGCTCTATCACACGAATGTGCTCATGTGCATCGGCGAACGATTCGTCGTGATCGCCTCGGAGGCGATCGCGCGGCGCGACCGGGAGCGGGTCTTGAAGTCGCTGCACGCCAGCGGCCGCGATGTGATCGAGATCGGGCGCGCAGAGCTCGAGCGCTTCGCCGGCAACATGCTCGAGCTCGGCACGTGGGACGAGGCGCTGGGGGATTCGCGGGTACTGGTGATGTCGGAGAGCGCGCGGCGTGCGCTCAAGCCTGAGACTTACGCGCGGCTCTCGGGCTCGACTGACACGGTGCTGGCGGTGCCGGTACCGACGATCGAGCGGCAGGGCGGGGGGAGTGTGCGCTGCATGCTCGCCGAAGTGTTCCGGCCGATCACGGCGTGATCGAGCTCGTCCTCAAGGGCGGACTCTGCTATCTCCTGGGGTCGCTCGTCGGGAGCCTGGTCATCGGCAGGCTCAAGGGCGGGGTGGATATCCGCACGCTCGGGAGCCGCAACGCGGGGGCGACTAATGCACTGCGCACGCTCGGCAAAGCGGTTGCCTTATGGGTGTTGGTGATCGACCTGGCGAAGGGGTGGGTCGCGACCGGGCTGATTGCACCGTGGGCGGCGCTGGGGGCGCCGTGGGGTTCGGCGATCACGCGGGCGGCGCCTGCGCTGGGCGGGTGGAGCGTGACGGTGTGCGGGCTCGCGGTGATGCTGGGACACATCTATCCCGTGTGGTTCGCGTTCCGGGGAGGCAAGGCGGTCGCGACGTTCGCGGGGACGCTGATCGGCATCGGGCCGCTGCTGCTCATTCCGTTCATTCTCACGTGGCTGGCTGCGGTCGTGGTCTACGGGTTCGTGAGTCTCGCCTCGATCCTCGGCGCAGTCGCGGTGGCGGCGACGCTGGGGGCGAGTCGCTGGCAGCCGCATACTCCGCTCATCACCTACGGGGTGCTCGCGGCGCTACTCATCGTGTACACACATCGCTCCAACATCCGACGCATGCGCGACGGCTGTGAGTCGCGCGCCAAGCGGCTGTGGTGGTTCGGCACGCGACGGGGGCAGTGCTGATGGTGCGCGCCGACACCCCGCTCGCCGCACGGGTGTTCGCCCGCCTGAGCGACGGTAAGTTCCATTCGGGCGAGGAGCTCGCCAAATCGCTCGGGGTCAGCCGCAGCGCGGTCTGGAAGGCGTCCGGGACGCTGCGCGACCAGGGCGCGGCCCTGCATGCGGTGCGCAACCGCGGCTACCGGCTCGCCACGGCGAGCGAGCCGCTGGATGCTGTCAGGATCAGCGAGCGCCTGCCGCGCGAGGCGCGCGAGCACGTGACGAAGCTCGAGGCTGTGTGGTCGATAGCCTCCACCAACAGCGCGCTGCTCGGGCGCGGCAATCCGCCCATCGGCTCGAGCCAGGTGCTGCTCGCCGAGTACCAGACCGCAGGCCGCGGGCGGCGCGGCCGGGCCTGGCTGGCCCCGCCGGGCGGCGGTCTGTGTCTTTCTCTGAGCTGGACTTTCCGCGAGGCACCGCCGGACCTGGGCGCGCTCGGGCTGGTCGTCGGCGTGTGCGCGCTGCGGGCGCTGAAGGAGCTCGGGGTCGCGGGCGTCTCGCTCAAGTGGCCGAACGATCTGCTGGTCGGGGAGAAGAAGCTCGGAGGCGTACTCATCGACCTGCGCGCGGAATCCGCGGGCCCGGCGAGTGTCGTGATCGGCATCGGGCTGAACGTGGCGCTGGGGGCGGCGCTGTTCACGCTGATCGCGGCGACCGGAACGCCGGCGACGGACCTGAAGAGCGCAGGGCTTGCCGACGTGTCGCGGAACGAGGTCGCGGCGCAGCTCGTCGGCGCGTGTCTGCGCGGGCTGGTGGCGTTCGAGAGATTGGGGCTCAAGCCCTTCCTCGATGAGTGGCGCGAGGCGGATGCGCTGCGCGGCAAGGCGGTGAGCGTCAGCGCTCCCGACGGCACGGCGCGCGGACTCGCGCGCGGCATCGACCTGCGCGGCGCGTTGCTGGTGGAAACGCGCGACGGCGTCAAGCGGTTCATCTCGGGGGATGTGACCTTGAAGGCCGGCTGACGGCCTTGCCTCAGCGGTCGGGCGCGGACTTGAGCCTGTTCCAGACTCCTCGGGCTTCGAGCAGATATTGATGCGGCGCTGTGAGAAAACTCACCAGCGAGGTCGCGGTTGCAAAGCAGTAGCGCTTGCCCGAATCGGGGTCCACCCAGTTGACGGAGCAGTCCGCCTTGATGCGCTTGCCGTCCGACAAGCCAACCGGATCGTTATCGTCGAACTCGCCTTGCGTTGTCCCGGGCGCCGGGACGGCGGCCTTCCAGATGCCGGCGTGGTCGGGGTCGGTGGCCGCCGCTCCGTGGAGCACGGCGGCTGCCCGAAGGTCGTCCGCGCCGGACTGCGGTGGGTCCGCGGCGCCCGCGCTCGCAGGCAGGAGCGAAGTTGCAGGCGCGAGCCAGATGCAGGTCCAGAGGACCGCTGCCGAAGTTGCCAGGCGAGTGCTCATGGTGTCAGGCGCCGGCACGTGCGGCGAAGGCGAGCGCGTCTTCGAGGCGATCGTTGCCCCAGAACATTTCGGCACCCACGAAGAAAGTGGGAGCCCCGAATACATTCAGGCTACGGGCCGCTTCGGTCTGCTGCCTGAGACGTGCTTTCGTCTCCTCGAGCCGCGCTGCGCCGAGGAGCCCCGCTGCATCGGTCGTGACACCGCCGAGCGCTTCACCGACGGTCTGGGGCACATCGGCATCCCGATCCTCGGCGAAGATCATCAGCATGATGCGCCGGCAAAAGCGGCCTATCCATGGCTCGTCGGCGGCGAGCAGGGCGACGCGCGTTGCAAGGAGTGTCCTTACCGGGAAGTCGCGCGGTCGCCGCCAGGCCAGGCCGTACTTGCCGCACTGCCGCTCGACGTCACGCCACATGTAGGCGCCCTTCTGCGGCTGCAGCAGGAACGGCGAGGTGGTCCACCCGAGGCTCTTGAAGATCGGCCCGAGCAGGAACGGCCTCCACAGCACAGCAACGCGGGACGATTGTGCCAGGGCTTCGATCCGCATGACGCTCAGGTAGCTGTAGACGCTTGCGAAATCGAACCACAACTCGATGGCCGCAGGCGATTGCTGTGCAGTGGCGCTCATGGGGTGCCGGTGTGGGCTCCGAGGCGATGCAGTACATGCCATACTGCCTCGTACCGACCCGGAGTGCACAAACGATGAGCGTGGCGGCCCGGTGAGCGTGCTGCTCGTCGACATCGGCAACAGCCGCATCAAGTGGGCTCGGCTCGAGAGCGGGCGGCTGGGTCTGGGGCGCGCCGCGTCGTACCTTGACTGGGGCACGACCGACTACCGGCGGCGGCTCTTCGGGCGCGCGCGGGGCGTGGAGCTGGTTCTCGTGTCGAGCGTGGCGGGCCCGAAGGCGAACCGCCTGCTCACGGCGGCGGCCCGGCTGGCGGGCGCCAGGGTGAAGTTCGTGACGGTGCCGCGGCGCGGCGCGGGGGTCACGGTCGGGTACGCTGAACCCTGGAGACTCGGGGTCGACCGCTTCGTCGCGGCCGTGGGGGCGCATGCGCTCTTCCCGAGCGTACCGGTGTGCGTGGTCGGGGTGGGGACCGCCCTGACGATCGATCTCGTGGGCGCCGACGGCCGCCACCGCGGCGGCGTCATCATCCCGGGGCCGACGCTCATGGTCGAGACGCTCCTTTACGGGACCCACGGGATCCGGCGCCGGGCCCGGGGCGGCCCTGCCGTCGTGGCCGGCGGCAGTCTTTTCGGGCGCTCAACGCGCGCCGGCGTCGTCCAGGGCGCGCGCCATGCAGCGGCGGCCACAATCGACCAGGCGGTGGAGCAGGCGCGGCCGCTCGTCGGTCGGGCGCCGCTGGTGGTACTGACCGGCGGTGGGGCACCCGCGGTGCGCGGGCTGCTGCGCAGCCACTGGGTGCTGGTGCCGGATCTGGTACTGCGGGGCCTGGCGGTTGTGCGGGCGAGCGCAGCGCCCAAGCGCCGCCGGACCTGAAGGAGCCCCGGCGCCGCCCTCGCGAGCGACCCACGGGCCGCGCGCTGCTCTAGAATGGCTCCTCGTGCGCAACGCCTTCCTCGCGCTGCTCCTTGTCAACCTCGCGTACTTCGCCTGGGCCGAGTGGATCGACGTGCCCAAGGCGACGCCCGTCAATCAGGCGGCTGAGGGGCTGCCGCGTCTGAAGCTGGTCAGCGAGCTGCCGGCGTCCCAGGCGGCGCCGCCAGAGCCGCGCCGCACCGCATACAACCAGATCTCGGACACGGCGCCCTGCATGTCGGTCGGACCCTTCTCCGACATCCTGAGCAGCGCGCAGGCGGCGGAGCTGCTCAAGACCAAGGGATTCGACCCGCACCAGCGCGCCGCCGCCGGCGACCAGCTCGCGCAGTACTGGGTGTCGGTCGGTGGGGCGAAGAGCGATGCGGACGCGCGGCGGCTGCTCAGCCAACTCTCCGACCACGGCATCAGGGACGCGGAGGCGATGCCGGACAATCCGAATCACCTGATCTCGGCCGGACTGTTCGCCGACCGCGAACACGCCGAGAAGCGCGCCGACGCCGTGCGCCACCTGGGACTCATCGCCGACATCAGTGAGCGCGAGCTCCCGTCGGCAGTGTACTGGGTCGACCTGACACCGCAGGCGGGGCAGCACTCGGTGCCGCTGCAGGCGCTGTTCGCCGCCGGCATGAACACCAAGATCGGCGTGCAGCCGTGCCCTGCGCCGTCCGTGCAGGCGCCGGCTCAAACCGCCGCGGCCGTTGGACTCGGGTCTGCGGCGGCACAGGCGCTGCCGGGCGCGCCGCCGCCCCCCTCGCCGACGCCGAAAGTGGCGAGTGCGCCGAAGCTGCAGTGAGGGAGGCGGGGTGGGTACAATCTGCGCCCCGCGCAGGTCTTTCGCGCCGCTCACCGATGCCGGCTTAGCTCAGTGGTAGAGCAGCGGTTTTGTAAACCGTTGGTCGGGAGTTCAAATCTCTCAGCCGGCAGAAAATTTATGGCGGCAGGCCTGCTCGATCAGCGGGAGTAGCGATGGCGCGTGCAAGAAAGCTGAGTGTTGTTCTGGCGGTGCTAGTGTCACTGCTCGTCTGGGTGCGCCCACAACCGGTGAGCGCGCAAGCGAATCCGGCGGTGAGCGCATCAGGCTCGATCACCTCGTACGCCGGGCGCTGGGACCTGACCCTGACAACGCCGACCCAGCAGCGGCCGTCGTGGATCGAGTTGTCTGGGGACGAGAGTCGACTGCAGGGTCTGATGGTCGGTCTTTGGGGCCATGCGACCGCGCCGAGGGATATTCGAATGAAGGACGGGCGAATCGAGTTTACCGCGCCCGAAGACGAAGGCTTCCCCGCGGGTACGCAATTCAATGTGAGGCTCGCCGGCGGTCGGCTGGTGGGGACTGCGACCATGCCCAACGGCGCTTCGTGACAATGGACCGGCCGCAGAGCGCCGATCCTCACGCGCAGTGGCACGCCGAGATGGGGCGAGCCCATCCGGTTGTTCGACGGCAAGGACCTTGCCGGCTGGACGTTCGCCGATCCGACTCAGGCGAGCATCTGGAGCGTCGAAGGCGGCACGCTCGTCAAGCACGGCCGGGGCTCAGAAATCGTCACCACTTCCAGGTTTCGCGATTTCAAATTGCATGTCGAGTTCGATTGCGGGCCCATGGCTAACAGCGGCGTCTATCTTCGCGGCCGCTACGAGGTGCAGGTCGAGACCAACGCGGCACAGGAGGCGCCTAACCGCCGCATGGGTTCGGTGTACGGCTTCATCGCCCCGCAGCCCGAGCTCCCGCGCACGCCGAACGTCTGGCAAAGCTACGACATCACGCTGGTCGGGCGAACCGTCACCGTGGTCCACGACGGCCAGACCGTGATCGATCGCCGGGAGATTCCCGGGATTACCGGCGGTGCTCTTGACAGCAACGAAGCTTCGCCGGGGCCGATCTACCTGCAGGGCACCGAGGACGGACAGGTGGCGTTTCGTAATATCGTCATCACGCCCGCGCAATAGTCAGGCGCAAAAGGGGAGATGCGTATGGACAAGGACGAGATTTCTCGCCGTGAATTCGTGCGACGCGCGACCGGAGCAGGTATCGCGCTGGTAGCGTCGCCCGTGTTCCTGGATCCGCGTCGCGCGGGCGCGGCGACGCAAACGGTCGCGGCGAGCGACCGGGTCCGCTTCGGCATGATCGGCATCGGTATGAGAGGCTCGGGCGTTTTAGACACTTCGGTGCGCCTGGCCGGGGTCGAGTGCGTGGCGGCATGTGACCTTCATGACCAACGCCATACGCTCGCCAACCAGATCATCAACGCGGCGACCGGCAAGACGGTGGCCACGACGCGTCGCTACCGGGACCTGCTCGACAACAAGGAGATCGACTGCGTGGTGGTTGCCGTCCCCGACCACTGGCACAAGCAGATCATCGTGGACGCCTGCGACGCCGGCAAAGACGTCTATTGCGAAAAGCCGATGAGCCACCAGGTGGAGGAGGGATTCGAGATCATCGAGGCGGCACGCAGGAACAGGCGCATCGTCGAGATCGGCAGCCAGCGCCGCAGCTCCATCACCTTCGCGAAAGCCAGGGAGTTGATCGAGCAAGGCGCGATTGGCGAAGTCCACTTCGCCGAATCGGTCCTGGGACGGAATTCTCCCTGCGGCGCGTGGGTATACGCGCCACCGCCTGACCTGTCGCCTGAAAACCTCGACTGGAAAACGTGGCTCGGAAACGCGCCCCAGCGGCCATTTGACCCGGTTCGTTTCGCGCGCTGGCGCGCCTATAAGGACTACGGTGAAGGTATGTCCGGGGATCTGTTCGTTCATGCCCTCACGGGCATTCACCATGTCATGGGCGTACGCGCGCCGCCGCAACGTGCGCAGAGTGCGGGCGGGCTGTTCTACTGGAAGGACGGGCGCGAATTCCCCGACGTGATGACCACGCTCTACGATTATCCAAACCTGCGGGTTGCCGTCTCAATGACACAATGCACTCGTCGCCCGGACGTCACCCGCTTCCTTGGCACGCGGGGCATCATAGAAATCAACGACGATGGCGACCAAATGACGGTGACGCGGCAGGACGGCAAGGACGACGCACCCTGCTATTACGATACGAGCTATCCACAGAAGATGCGCGACGCCTATGAGAAAGAATGGCACGACAACAACGACCCGAAGCCGGGGGCTGCCAAGTCGATTGAGGGCAGCGAAACCTACCTCTTCCCGCCCAACTACAGCGACCAGGTCGACCACTTGTGGCGCTTCTTCCAGTCGGTGAAAACCCGGCAGCCCGCACTCGAAGATGCGGTGTTCGGAAATAACACCTCGATTGCCTGTCACATGGCCAACCATTCCTACTTTCACAATAGCGCCGCAGTCTGGGACGCGAGCCACAGTCGGATAACGACATAGCGGAATGCCGTACGGCGTGCCGGCAGTGCGACTAGGCTGCACCCGCTGTACGCCGCCGCATCCCCGTCAGCGCCTTGAACCGTCGCGTGGCGGGAAGCGGTTCCGCGCCCGCCTGCCCGGTCCAAAGCGCGGTGCGTCGTGCCACCAGCGGGCTGTTTGATATCTGCTCGAGCGAACAAGCCTTCGAGAAAAGAAACCCCTGACCCGCGACGCAACCAAGCTTGAGCAGCGTGGCGACCTGGGACTCGAGCTCGATCCCCTCTGCCACCGTGTCGAGCCCGAGCGTCTCGGCCAGGGTGATTACCGCGCTGGCAAGCTCTGGCCCACTGTCGGAATTGGTCAGGCCGCTCACGAAGGACTGATCGATTTTCAGAATGTCGATGGGGAATTGATGAAGATACGACAAGGACGAGTAACCGGTTCCAAAATCGTCGATTGCCAGTCGAATGCCGCATTCCTTGAGACGATGGAAGCGCTCAACATTCGAGCCGGTGTTGTACATGATCGTGCCTTCGGTCAGCTCGATGATGAGATGGCCCGGCTCGAAGCCCGATTCCTGCAGCGCCTGGGTAACGTCGCCGGCAAGGTCTGCGTGCTGTAGATGGCGTCCAGAGACGTTTACAGCCAGCCGCAGCTCATTGCCGCCGGCTATCGCGCCGCGCCACGAGCACAGATCCTGACACGCCCGCCTCAAGACCCAGCGCCCGAGCTTGTCAATGTGGCCGCACTCCTCCAGCACCTGAATGAACCGTGCCGGCATGAGTACACCCACCTCCGGATGTCTCCAGCGTACCAGCGCCTCCACACCCAGCAGGCTTCTCGTTCCGAGGTCGACGATCGGTTGATACTCGAGGAAAAACTCTTCGCGGGCCAGCGCGCGACTGATATCCGACTCCAGGCGCAGTCGCTCGTGCAGCCTGTCCTGCATCTGCGCTTGAAACCTGACATAGCGGTTCTTGCCGGCCGCCTTGGCGTGATACATCGCCAGATCGGCGTTGCTGAGGAGTGTCTCGGCGCCGACTTGGGGGGTAGAAAACGCGACGCCAACGCTGGTCCCGACGCGCACGTCCATTCCATTGAGCGTGAACGGCGCCTCCAGAGTCTTGATCAGCGCCCCGGCCAATCGTTCGGCTTCTGCGACCGTCGGAATGCCCTCGAGGAGAACCGCGAACTCGTCTCCGCCGAGCCGCGCAACTGTATCCGACGAGCGGCATGTCTTGGCGATGCGTTGTGCGGCTGCCTGCAGCAGACGATCGCCGAAATCATGACCCAGCGAGTCGTTGATGTTCTTGAAGTTGTCCAGGTCGAGGAACAGCACTGCAACCAGACCCCGTCCCCGCTGGGCCAGAGCGAGCGCGTGCTGCACGCGATCGCGGAACAGGTTGCGATTTGCCAGCAACGTCAGCGGATCGTGGAAGGCGAGCTGCCGCAGCTGCTCCTCGAGCGCTTTGCGTTCGCTGATATCGCGAAAACTGAGCGCAAAACCCCGCACCGCGGGATCCTGCGTCAGGTTGCTGCCCACCCCTTCCAGTACCTGCTGGTTCGCGTCACGCGTCATTCGCAGCTCGACCGGACCGACCATTCCGGCAGGCGTGGCGGCGATTTGCGCCAGGAATTCGCGCAGTTTTTCGCCGTCCTCGCCCACACACAGGTCGAGCAAACGCTTGCCGGTTAGCTCCTCCGGCCTGAAACCCAGGGTGCGCGCGGAAGCAGGCGATACGAAGCGCAGCGTGCCGTCCGTGTCGACGACCATGATCACGTCGGAGGCATTGGCGATCAGCGACGCATAGCGGGCTTCGACGAGGCGCGCGGCATTGCGTTCACGCAGCAGCGCGTCGCTGCGCAGCACTATCCCCTGTCGAACCATGAACAGCAGCATGAGAGCAAAAACGATCATGGTGACTACGGTTGCCGGGCCCCCGATATCATCACGGCTCAGGTACACGAGCACCATGAAGGCCGCGAACATCGCGGCGTATGGCAGCGAGCGGGCCACGAAATCCGAAGCGTGCGAGGTCGCGCGTGCCGGCGCGGCAACGGAGCGTATCTGTTCGCGCCCGGCAGCTGCAATGAATGCGTACCAGGACACGTACAGCGCATCCTGAAACTGGCCCGGCAGGTAGTATCCGCGCACCTTGGCGAGCGACCAGAGCACATCGCTCACAAACAGCAGCGCGACTCCGCTCAGCAGCAGCGATGGAACACGCCGGCTTCCGGCGCTGTCGGGGCCTGCGAGCAGCAGCACGCCCAACAACAGCACCAGCACACAATCGAACGACGTATATGCCAGGCCCAGGGTCTGCCTGAGGACGTCCATCTCGGTTGCCGATGCGGCGGTCCGAATCACCAGATACCAGAAGAACGTGCCGAAGCCGACTACGAAAATGGTCGCGTCGAGCGACAATTGCACCCACGGCACGCGCACAGCTGCGGCCCGGATAAAAAACAGCGCTGCCAACGAGGCGGTGATGTAGAACGCGAAGTAGAAGATGTCTGCCGGTCCGGGAAGCGGGTCGTGGCCCAGCAGCCAGGAGCCGGCCCCAATCAGATCGCCGACAATATACAGAGCGAGTCCGATGAGCAGCAGCATCCACGCGCTGCGCAGTGCCCCAGGAGCTGGCTGGCGCGCGGTGACAGCGAGGAGAATTGTGCTCATGAGCCCGGCAGGAACCGGGGACAGAAGTCCAACATAGTGATTGACCTGATGGCCGCCGAAGCCGGTCAGCAGGCAGGTCGCCGCGGCGATGACGTAAACCATGAGCCCGGCGAACAGCTTATCGACCCAGCGTGGGCCGGCTTCGAGCCGGATCGGTTGGGCAGGTGTCATCTTTCGTGGTCGCATCGGATAAACGTGACTCGCAACTATGCCGCCCGCCAGCATGAGGCTCGGGTCTCGATAGACTAAGCGCCATCGATCCTGCGGTCATATCTGGGCATCTCAAAATCCGGCGACAGCGCCGGCCACGATTGCGACGTCGATCACACTACTTCTGGCGGCGCGGCGCCGCGTTCGCCACTCATATGTGACGTAATCTGTGGAATAGGCAGCGTCGCGACCGTAAGTTGCTGACATTGGTTGCGGCGCACCAGCGCACCTGAGACCCGGCGCGAGCCGCGGCGAGGACGCTATCGGGAGGGTTCCGTGCCGACCATGGGCGGAGGCCATAAATGTTCAGGACCACGGAGCGGCGGTCGTCTCCCGCGATCGCCAACCATATTCTCGCCGGCAGTCGATGCCGGCGGCGCGCAGCAACCGTGCTGACGTGTTTGCTGCTGGGGCAGGCGGCCGCCCAGGCGTTGGGCGACACGTCCGAGGCAACCCCCACCGGTCAGCTCAAGCAGATGAGCGTCGAGGATCTGATGAATGTCGAGGTGACCTCCGTCGCCAAGGCGCCGCAGAAGCTGTTGCAGGCGGCGGCCTCGATCCAGGTCATTACCGCGGACGACATTCGCCGTTCCGGCGCGACGACCATCCCGGAGGCGCTGCGGCTTGCGGATAACCTCGAGGTTGCGCAGATCAACGCCCACGACTGGGCGATCAGTGCCCGCGGATTCAACGCCAATCTCGCCAACAAGCTCCTGGTCCTGATCGACGGCCGGGCCGTCTATACGCCGCTGTACGGCGGAGTTCTCTGGGACGTGCAGGACTACCTGCTCGCGGACATCGACCGCATCGAGGTCATCAGCGGGCCGGGCGGCACGCTGTGGGGAGCCAACGCCGTCAACGGTATCATCAACATCGTCACCAAAAGCGCCGCGGACACGCAGGGGGCCTATGCCTACGCGGGAGGCGGCAACGAGCTCCGCGAGCAGGAAGGCGCGCGCTACGGCACGACGCTGGCCCCCGACGCCTACCTGCGCGTGTACGGCAAGTACACCGACTACGGCGATGAGGTCACGAGCACCGGCGCCAACGCCGAGGATGCCTGGCACATGGCGCGCGGCGGGTTCCGCATGGATGCGCAGCCCTCGGCCGAGAACGCCTACACGCTGCAGGGCGACGTCTACAACGGCACCGAAGGGGACGGCAACAGCCTCGCGGCGGAGGGCCGCTCCGGCGGCAACGTCCTCGGCCGCTGGACGCACACCGCGTCCGACGGCAGCTCGATGAGTCTGCAGCTCTACTACGACCACACTTATCTGTCGGACCCCGTTGCCGCCAGCCCCGCTGTTCCGCCTTACTACAGCGGCTTTCCGGCGTCGGCGCTCACGGACAACCTCGACGCTTACGACGTGGAATTCCAGTACCATTTCAGGTGGGGGACGCGGCAGACGCTCACCTCGGGGCTCGGCTATCGCCTAACCGATGAAACCGACTTCGACCTCTCGCTGGTGCGCTTCTCGCCGCCGTCGCTCGACCAGGCTCTCTACAGTGGATTCCTGCAGGACGAGGTGCTGCTCGCGCAGGACGTCTATCTCACCGTCGGCTCGAAGCTCGAGCACAACGACTACACCGGTTACGAGGTGGAGCCGAGCGCACGCCTGCAATGGAACGTCGACCCCGCGCAACTGCTGTGGGCTGCCGTGTCGCGTGCCGTTCGCACGCCCTCGCGCTACGACCACGACCTGGTGACGCCGACCGGCCTCGAGAACGCGCCGCCGCCCTTTCAGTTCCCCACCAACTATCTGCAGGGCAACCCGGATTTCGTCTCCGAGGTACTGATTGCTTACGAAGCGGGCTATCGCGCCACCCTCGGGCCGAACGCGTCGGTTTCCCTCTCCACTTTCTACAACGACTACAACGATCTGCGCAGCATCACTCCTACACCGACCACCTTGTTCTACCCCTACCCGTATCCGGACATTTTCGACAACAACCTGGAAGGCTACACCTACGGGCTCGAGCTGAGCGGCTCATATCAGCTGCTGGACTGGTGGCGGCTGCACGCCGGCTACGATCTGCTGCGCGAGAACATCCACGTCAAACCCGGGACCATCGACGCCACCGACGCCGGGAACGAGACCGCCGATCCGCAGCAGCAGGTTGCGCTGCGCTCGAGCATGGACCTGCCCGCTCAGGTGAGGCTCGACGTCGCACTGCGCTGGGTGGACGAGCTGCACATGGACAACGGGCCGACCGCCGGCCCGGTTCTGGGAACGGTGCCGAGCTACTTCGGCCTCGACTCGCGCCTCGCCTGGCAGATCAGCAAGCGGCTCGAGCTGTCGGTCGTGGGCCGCAATCTGCTGCACGAATATCACGTGGAGTACGGCTTTCCGTCGCCGAGCCGCGAGGAGCTCGTGCGCAGCGTGTTTGCAAAGATCACGTGGGGCTTCTGAGCAACATCCGGGCGCTGGGCCCGCGCTGCGCGCTGCTGCTGCTCGCCTGCGGCGTGGCGGGCCTCTCGGCAGCGGTGTCGGAGTCCCAGCTCAAAGCGGTGTTCCTGTTCAACTTCACTCATTTCGTCGAATGGCCTGCGGCGGCTCTGCCCCGCGACAGCGCCCCGTTCGTGATCGGCGTTCTCGGCAATGACCCGTTCGGGCACGATCTCGACGAGGTGGTGCGCGGCGAAGCGGTGAATCAGCATGCGCTTGCGATCGAGCGCTACCCCACGGTCGCCGACATCCGCAGCTGTCAGATCCTGTTCATCCCCGCCGCCGAGCTGCGCCACCTCGACGGCATCGTGGCGCAGCTGGAGCAACGCAGCGTCCTCACCGTGACCGATGCAGAAGGGCCGCTGCCACGGGGCGTGATCATCGGGCTCTTCAGGCAGGACAACCGGATTCGGCTGCGCATCGATCTCCAGGCCGCCAGGGCGAGCAATCTGACGATCAGCTCGAAGCTGTCACGGGCGGCCGACATCGTCGGTGGAGGGAGTTAGCTGCCTATGCAAGCCAACACGCGTCCAATCCGCCGCACGCTCATGAGCGTCATTCTGCTCACCTGCGGAGCGTTGCTGGCGATCTCCGCCAGCGGATTCTTCACCTACGAATATCTGACGTTCCGGCAGGTGACGCTGCGCAATCTCCAGATCCTGGGACGGGCTATCGCCGCCAACAGCACCGCGGCGCTCGCCTTCGACAACCCGGATGACGCGCGCGAAGTGCTGTCCGCCTTCAAAGCCCAGCCGCACGTCATCGCCGCCCGGCTGTACCTCAACGACGGACGGCTGATCGCCTCCTATCCGGATGGCGCTCGCGCCCCGAAGGCTGCACCACCCTTGGGCAGCGCCGGCTACCGGTTCGAGGGCGGGATCCTGCGCGGCGTCCAGCCGGTCGTGCAGGGCGACCGGCAGATGGGGACTTTGTACCTGGAGTCTGATCTGGGGGAGATCTACGAGCACTTCCAGCTGTTCGTCGCCCTCGGCGCGGTCTTCATTCTGGTGTGCGGCGCCGCCACCTACCTGAGCTCCCGGCGCCTGCAACGAGTCATCTCCGATCCGATCCTGGCGCTGGCGACGACCGCGCGGCAGGTCTCCGAGCGCCGCGACTACTCGGTGCGGGCCGGCAAGCCGCCGGGCCTGGAGTTCGGACTGCTCACGGATGCCTTCAATCACATGCTGACGCGCATCGAAGGCGATCAGAGCAAGCTGCACAGCCAGCTGAGCCGCCTCGATCTGCTGCACCGGATCACCCGTGCGACCGGCGAGCGCCACGACCTGCCGAGCGTGTTCCGCGTGGTGCTCAGAACCCTGGAAGAGGATCTGCCCCTCGACTTCGGCTGCATGTGCGTGTACGAGGCGAGCGCCGAAGCCCTGTCGATCGCGGTCATCGGAGCGCGCAGCCTGCCACTGAGCTCGGCACTCGCGCTCACCGAGGGTGAGCGCGTGCCGGTCGATCAGAACGGGCTGGCGCGCTGTGTCGCGGGCGAGCTGGTGTATGAGCCAGACACGCAAGACATGAAATTTCCGTTCCCGCAACGCTTTGCCGCGGCCGCGCTCCGCTCCCTGGTGGTCGCGCCGCTGCTGGTGGAGAAGCGCGTGTTCGGTGTGCTGGTGGCGGCACGGCACGCCGCCGAGGCGTTCAGCAGCGCCGACTGCGAGTTCCTGCGCCAGCTGGGCGAGCACGTCGGCCTGGCAGCGCACCAGGCCCAGCTCTACGGCGCGCTGCAGCGCGCCTACGACGATCTGCGACAGTCGCAGCAGGCGATCATGCAGCAGGAGCGGCTGCGGGCGCTCGGCGAGATGGCGAGCGGCATCGCGCACGACATCAACAACGCCATCTCGCCCATTGCGCTCTACACCGAATCGCTGCTGGAGCGCGAGCCGGGGTTGAGCGAGCGGGCGCGCGGTTATCTGGGCACGATTCAAACGGCGATCGAGGATGTCGCGGAAACCGTGGCACGGATGCGCGAGTTCTACCGGCCGCGCGAAGCCGAGCTGGTGCTGGCTCGGGTCGCGTGCAACCGGCTCATCGAGCAGGTCATCAACCTGACGCGCGCCCGCTGGAGCGATCTGCCGCAGCAGCGCGGGGTGGTCATCCAGCTGCACACCGAGCTCGCCGACAACCTGCCGGACGTCATGGGCTCGGAAGTGGAGATCCGCGACGCTCTCACCAACCTCATCTTCAACGCCGTGGACGCCATGCCCGACGGCGGCACCCTCAGCCTGCGCACCCGGGTGGTCGCCGGCAGCAGCAGCGGTGAGGCGGCCGGTTACGTGCACGTCGAGGTCACCGACACCGGCGTGGGCATGGACGAGGAGACCCGGCGCCGCTGTCTCGAGCCCTTCTACACGACCAAGGGCGAACGCGGCACGGGGCTCGGGCTGGCGATGGTTTACGGCATGGTGCAGCGGCATAGCGCCGATCTCGAGATCGACAGCGCGGTGCGCCGCGGCACGACCGTGCGGCTGATCTTCGCCGTCGCGGACGCGCCGGCTCTGGGCACCCAGCAGAGCCCGCAGCTGCAGCAGCCCACGCGCCGCCTGCGCATTCTGCTGGTGGACGACGATCCACTGCTGATCAAGTCGCTGCGAGACATACTCGAGCAGGAAGGCCACCACGTCACGGTAGCCGACGGCGGCCAGAAGGGCATCGACGCGTTCACCGCCTCGGTGACGCGCGGCCCGCAGTTCGCCGTCGTGATCACCGACCTCGGCATGCCCTACGTGGACGGCCGCAAGGTGGCGGCCTCGGTCAAGGCGGCATCGGCGCACACGCCGGTGATCCTGCTCACCGGCTGGGGCAGGCGGCTGCTGGCGGACAATGACATTCCGGCCCACGTCGATCGGGTGCTCAGCAAGCCGCCGCGGCTCGCGGAGGTACGCGCGGCGCTGGCGGAGCTGGCGGCGGCTGCCAAGCCGGTCGCATCGCGGGCGGACTCCGCGTGACCGCGCCGCCCACTCCGCGCCTGCTGGTCGTCGACGACGAGGTGGCGCATATGCAGGCCCTGTGCAGCACGCTGGAGCAGGAGGGCTACGTGACCCGGGGATTCACCTCCGGTCACGAGGCAACCGCGGCGCTGCGCGGTGAGTCGTTCGATCTGCTGCTGACCGATCTGATGATGCCGCAGATCGACGGCATCAGTTTGCTGCGCGCCTGTCGCGAGATCGACCCCGACCTGGCCTGCATCGTGATGACCGGACACGGCACGATCGCGACCGCCGTCGACGCCCTCAAGGCGGGCGCGGTCGACTACGTACAGAAGCCCTTCAAGGTCAAGAGCATTCTGCCGGTGCTGGCCCGTGCGCTGGCCATGCGCGGGCTGCAGCTGGAAAACATACAACTGCGCGAGTCGGTCTCCATCTACGAGCTTGCCCGGGCGATTACTCACGGTCTGGAGCACGACGAGGTCGTCGAGCGAACACTGGGCGCGGCCAGCCGGCAGGACGACGTCGACGCCGTCTATCTGCTGGAGCCGGTGACGCAGGCCGGGGAGTTGTGCCTCGCGGGATCCGCCGGGCCGGGGGTGCAGGCGCTCGAGCGCACGGTGACGATCCCGGGCGCGGCGCTCGAGCAGTGGCTGGCATACGCACAACAAGAGCTCGAGGATCCCGGCCGGCACGCCGAAGCGGGCGCGCTGTTCGCGCATCCGTTCGATGCCAGGATCGGTGTCGCCATCCCGATCGTCTCCGGCGGGCGGTTTTTCGGCGTGCTGGGCTTCAGCTCCGCCCGACAACGGCACGGCGTGCGACCCGGACAGCTGAAAGCGCTCGACGTGCTGGCGCGCACCGCCGCAACAGCCTTTGCCACTGCGGGGCTGGTCGCCGAGCTGCGGCGCATGAACGAGGAGCTCGAACAACGAGTGCGCGAGCGCACGCGTGAGCTGGAGGGTGCCAACAAGGACCTGGAATCGTTTGCGTATTCGGTCTCCCACGACTTGCGCGAGCCGCTGCGCGCGGTCGGGGGCTTCTGCGAGATGTTCCGCACCGAGTTCGGCGCGAGCGTTCCGGAAGCCGGCCGCAAGATCCTCGAGCGGATCTGGCAGGGCGCGGGCCGCATGAACCAGCTCATCGACGATCTGCTGCACTTCTCGCGCTTCAGCCGTGAGCCGCTGCATTGCCTGCCGGTGGCGCTGCGCGAGCTGGCGCTGCAGGTCGTGCAGCGGCTCAAGGAGCGGCTCGGCGACCGGCGGATCGAGGTCGAGGTAGGCGAGTTGCCGGACTGCTACGCGGACCCTGCGCTGCTCGAACAGGTCCTGGTCAACCTGTTGTCGAACGCGCTCAAGTTCACGGCCGGCAGGGAGGTGGCGCGTGTCGAAGTCGGCGTGCTGCGGCAGGCGGAGACGATCGTCTATTACGTGCGCGACAACGGCGCAGGTTTCGACATGCGCGCTGCGGACAAGCTGTTCGGCGTGTTTCAGCGCCTGCATTCCCAGGAAGCCTTCGAGGGCACGGGCATCGGGCTGTCGATCGTGCACCGGATCATCACCCGTCATGGCGGCCGGGTGTGGGCAGACGGCCGCCCCGACGAAGGCGCGACCTTCTATTTCAGCCTGCCGGGGCCTGCGCACATTAACGCTTGGAGGAATGTGAAGTCTGTCCCGGGGGAGCTGCGCCATTCGGGCGCCTAATAGACACCGGGTGGAATGCTTCTATGGATCCCGTCGCCGCGCCCAATAGGGAAATGGACAAGCCGGAGACCGCCGGCCGTGCACTGCACGTGCTGCTCGTCGAGGACTCGGACTCTGACGCAGACCTGGCTATCTGGCGCCTGAAACAGGCGGGTTACGCCTGTACGTACCACCGGGTCGTGACCGAGACCGAGATGCGCGCGGCGCTGCAGGCACGACTACCCGACGTCATTCTGTCTGATTTCAGCCTGCCCTCATTCGACGGCATGTCGGCGCTCAAGATTGCGCGCACCGAAGTACCCGACATTCCCTTCATCTTCCTCTCCGGCACGATCGGTGAGGAGCGCGCCATCGAGGCGCTCAAGCGCGGCGCAGTCGACTACGTGCTGAAGGGCAACCCCAAGCGGCTGGTGCCGGCAGTGCAGCGCGCACTGGAGGAGGCGGTGTCGCGGCGCGCGCGGCAGCTGGCGGAGCAACGCGTCGTCAGGTTGACGGGCGTGCTGCAGATGCTGTCGGGAATCAACTCGGCCCTGGTGCGGATTCAGAACCGCGAGGAGGTGGTCCGCGAGACCTGCCGTCTGGCCAACCACGTGGGCGGCTACGCGGTCGCGATGGTGGCGCTCATCGATCCGCGGACGCGGATGGCGCGCCCCCTGGGGTGGGCCGGCTACGAGGAGTTCATGGCCGAGCCGGGCGCCGAATTCCCGGTCGCCGATCGCGAGGAGGACGATTCGAGTCTCATGGGGCGCGTGATCCGCACCGGCGAGGCGGTCCTGTGCGCGGAAGTCGCGCAGTCCCCTTACGTCATCCTCGCGCGCGATACGCTGCTCGCCGCCGGCATACGCTCGCTCGCGGTGCTGCCGCTGCGCGTCGACAACACGCCCGTGGGGGCCTTTCTGTGCGGTACCCGCGCGCCTGCCAGCATCAGTCAGGAGGAGATGCTGTTGCTCGAGGAGGTGGCCTCGAACCTGTCGTTTGCGCTGCAGTATCTCAACAAACAGGAGGCGGTGCACTTTCTCTCCTATTTCGAACCGCTGACGGGCCTCGCCAAGCGGGCGCTGTTCTGTGAGCGGCTGGACCGACTGCTGACGCGCGGCGCCGACAGCCTGCCACCGCTCGCGGTGATGGTGTTCGACATCGATCATCTGAGCGTCATCAACGACTCCTTCGGGCGGCACACGGGCGATCGGCTGCTGCAGTGTGTGGCGGATCGGCTCAAGGCACTCTTTCCCGACACCGAGCAGCTGGCGCATCTGGGAGGCGGAACCTTCGCCTGCCTGCAGGCCCTGCCGGAAAGCGCCGGCGGCGAGCTGCACTCGTTGCACGATGACATCGGGCGCATGTTCGACAGCTCCTTCAGCGTCGATGGACGCGAGATCGTCGCCAGGGTCAAGAGTGGGGTTGCCTGCTACCCGCAGGACGCCCGCGAGCCCGGCCAGCTGGTACAGAATGCCGAGGCAGCCCTCAAGGAGGCCAAGACCTCCGGCGAGCGCTACCTGCATCACCGCATGGAGATGAACTCCGAGCTCGCGCGCCGTGTCGGCATGGAACACCGACTGCGCCACGCGCTCGACAATCAGCAATTCGTCCTGCATTACCAGCCCAAGCTGTCGCTGCACACGGGCAGAATCACCAGCGTGGAAGCCCTGTTGCGCTGGCAGGATCCCGAGAACGGGCTGGTACCGCCGGGGACATTCCTGCCGCTGCTCGAATCCGCCGGCCTGATGGCGGAGACCGGCGCCTGGGTGCTGCGACAGGCAGCCGCCGATTGTCGCGAGTGGCGTTGCAACGGCCTGCCGCCGCTGCGGGTCGCCGTGAACATCTCCCCGCCCGAACTGCGGCGGCGGAATATTGCGCGCGAGATCCTCGACCGCATCGGCGATCTGGCCGGGGATGCGGCTTGGGGAATCGATCTCGAGATCACCGAGGGCGCGCTCTCCGGGGACTCGTCCTCGTGCGTCCATGCCCTGAGGCTGTTGCGCGCGGCGGGCGTGCGTATCGCCATCGATGACTTCGGTACCGGATTCTCCTCGCTCGGGCGTCTGTCGGAGCTGCCGATCGACACTCTGAAGATCGATCGTGTGTTCACCAGCCGGCTGCCGCTGGACCGCAGGAGCTGCACACTGGTATCGACCATCATCGATCTGGCACATGCGTTCGAGATGACGACCGTGGCCGAGGGTGTCGAGACCGAGGAGCAGCTGAAGTACCTGAGGCGCGCAGGCTGCGACGAATCGCAGGGTTATCTCCACAGCAAGCCGGTGCCGCGGGCGCAGCTGGAAGCTCAGCTCGGTCACTCAGGGGAAACAGCCGCCGATCCAGTGTGACGGGCGCGGAAAGCGCAGCCGCGCAGCGCGGCTCTGCGCTGCGTGTTTACAGCGTACGCAAATAAGTGTACAAAGTACGCATGACGAGGGATCGCATCTTTGCCGCCGCCAAGGCGGTGCTCGACCGGGAGGGGCTGCCGGGCCTCACCATCCGCAAAGTGGCCCACCATGCGCACCTTTCGCCCATGGCGATGTATCGGCACTTCGCCGACAAGGACGCGCTCCTCGATGCCCTGATGCGCGACGGCCTGGCCGCGTGGGAAAAGATCGCGCGCTCGATCCGCGCCACCGATCCGCTCACTTGGCTCGAGAGCTTAGGCGAGGCGTTCCTGGACTTTGCGCTCACGGAGCCGCACCGTTTTGACGCGGCGTTCTTCCTGCCCGCTCCCGAGGCGCGCCAGTATCCGGACGATTTCATGGCAGGCCGCTCGCCGGTGGTGGCGATGGCCATGGTGCGCATCGACCAGGCGCGGGCGGACGGTCGTCTGGACGGAGGCACTCCGGCGCTCGAGGTGGCGCTCGCCCTATCGGCCCTCGTGCAGGGACTAGTCTCCATGTATCGCGCCAATCGCTTCTCGAGCGCGAAGCAGTTCAAGCTGTTGTACCGCACGCAGATCCGCCACTGCCTCGAGGGCTTTGCCACTCGACCTCTCGGGAGAACCGCATGATCACCCTGGCGGCAGCGTTGCTCAGTGGGATTCTGTTCTATCTGTCGCAAGGCCTCGCCGACGCCTGGCCGCTCGCCTGGCTCGCGCCCGCGCCGCTTCTGTGGCTGGCGTACACGGCCGCGCCGCGCTGGCAGGTGTTGGTTGCGAGTGTGGCGGCCTTCGCAGCCGGGCAGATCTATCTCGCCCAATGTTATTGGGGACAGATCCCGCCCTCGGTCCTCGTGCCGATGATCGTGATGATGTGCGTGACGTTCCCAATCGCGGTGGCGTTCTCGGGCGAAGCGCTGCGCCGGGGCTCGCCCTGGGCGGCGCTGCTTGCCTTCCCGGCGCTGTGGACGGCGATCGAATACGCGATCGGGTCGGTCTCGCAGCACGGAAGCTACGGCGCGCTCGGCTACGCGGAAGTGTCGTTCCCCGCCGCCATCCAGATCGCCGCGCTGTTCGGCGTGCACGCCGTGACGTTCGTGCTGTGCCTGTGCGCCAACGCCGTGGCACTCCTCCTCCGGGGCAAGTGGACCGCGGCTGGCGCTGGAGTTGCGGCCTGCGCGCTCGTTCTCATCTTCGGAGCGGTCCGCCTGGCGGAGCCGCAGGGGCCGCGCATCCGGGTTGCAGCCCTCGCCGACGCTGATACCCGCAATGCCGAGCACCGTGATCACACACTGGCCTCGGAGGAGGCCGCCACGCGCAGCTACGCCTCCTACCTCGAGCATCTCAAGGACGTGCGCGTCGCAGCCATCCCGGAGGGCGCGGTACGGATGCGCGACAGCGACCGCGAGGCCGTGCTGGCGCCGCTGGTCACTGCGGCGCGCGCCACGGGTGCGCTGGTCATCGTCGGGACCTCCAGCCCGGACCCGCCGCGCAACCGCGCGTTCGCGCTGCGGCCCGACGGTGGGGTCGCGATCTACGACAAGCGCCACCTGCTCGCGCCCTTCGAGACCGAGATCCCGGGGCGCGGCTCGGGATTCCTCGGCGGGAGCTTCGCGATCCAGATCTGCAAGGACATGGATTTTGCCGGCACCGTGCGCGCGACCGCCGGGCAGGGCGTGCGCCTCATGATGGTCCCGGCCGACGACTTCGGCCGCGACGGCTGGATACACGCGCGCATGGCCATCATGCGCGGTGTCGAGAACGGCTTCGCGCTGCTGCGCTCGGCCTTCGACGGAGTCGAGACGATCTCGGATGCGCAGGGACGGATTCTCGCGAAAGCGTCCACCACAGGTGCCGGCATGGTCACGGCGACGGCGGACGTGCCGCTCGGACCCGGGCCGACTCTCTACACGCGGATCGGGGATGTATTTCCCTGGCTGTGTGCGGCGGTGTCCCTGTTGCTGTGCGCAATGTTTACCCTCGCGAGCCGGTCTCCCGCAGTAGGGTCGCAACCTCACGCCAGGAGCTCCAAAGCCATGCCCTCAAGCCACCGCGCTCTGCCCTTCGTGCTGCTGTCTGCGCCGCTCCTCCTGTTCGCCGTCCGGGCCGCGAGTGCGCAGGAGACCCGCGCCGTGCCGCGCGCCACCCTGGCGGCGATGCTTGCCGCCCCGCTCGCAACGCCGGCCGCCGGTGCCCAACGCGCGGACGTGACCATCGTGGATTATTTCGACTACAACTGCCCGGTCTGCCGGGAGCTGGAGCCCAAGTTGCGCAAGCTTCTCGCGGCCGACGCGGGCGTGCGCCTGGTGCGCAAGGACTGGGCGATCCTTGGCGACGGCTCGGTCTACGCCGCATACGCCTCGTTCGCGGCCGCGCGCCAAGGCAGCTATCAGGCCGCGCACGAGGCGCTCATGACCTCCTCGAGGGATCTGGACACCAAGGCGGACGTGCTCGCAGTGCTCAAGGCGGCTGGCTTCGATACCGCGAAGATCGATGCGGACGTCGCGCGCCATCAGAAGGAGTACGCGCAGGTGCTGGCGCGCAACGCTCGCGAGGTGACCGCATTGGGCGTACGCGGGACTCCGGGGCTCGTAGTCGGTGATCGCCTCGTGCTCGGGGCCGCGGATTACCAGGGGCTGCAGCGGCTGATTGCCAGGGTGCGGCAGGGGTCCTGAGGCATCGACCCCGCCCACGGGGCTGACTTCGGCCTCCGTATCTGAAGAAATGTTAGGGGAATTATCGGGGGGTCGATAACTGCGGCGTATTGCCCATAGTCGTCACTTTGCGACGCTTAGAGTCCTTCGCGTTCCCGCAGTTATCTCCCGATCCTGCGGCAACCCTCGAAAAACCCTGCTGGTGCAGGTCCAAAGGACTGGCCGGCAGGGTCTTTTTTGAGCTGCCTGCACTTTCGGGGCGCAGCCAGGGAGCGCACGAAACGTGGCCGAGACCAATCGCTTACGCAAGCTTCAGCAGCCGTCCCACATCGAGCGACTGCTCGAGAACCTGATTGCGCACACCGAGCTCGTGCCGTCGGGGGCCTATCCGATTCGCGATCTGAAGTCCGTGCCCAAGGTGCTGCGCGGCATCGCCGCCGAGGCGACGCGGCAGGGTCGGGTGTGGTCATGCTGGGAGCACAGCTTCCGCAGCTGGATGTTCATCGGTGAGATGTCGCTGGCCCTGTCCCGCGAGCGCGGACGGCCGGTGCTCAAGGTGGACGTGCTCGACGAAGGCGGATTCAAGGACTCGGGGCTGTGGATGACGGATCGGGACGGTAAGTGGTCGCGCTGCAGCGACTGAATGCATCCATGGGCCGCGCCCGTCACCTGAAGCCCCGCGCTCCTGATAAAGTCACGGGTCATGAACGACTCGCTCAAGCGACCGTGGCGGGAGCTGGCGGCGGACTGGCGGGTGTGGGTGTTCGTGGCGCTCGCGTTCGTGGTGGCGACGATTGCCTCGCTGCTGGGGTACGACTGACGGTGCACGCGTGGTGTGGGCGCGCTACTGCGCCCTGATCTCAGCCCGGCCTCATTCGACGCCCTCGATGATACGCATATCGCGTTCGGCGCCATTGCCAAGCGCGCGGAGCGCTTCGCCATACGCAGGACTGTCGTGCGCGGCGATGGCCTGGGCGACGTCTTTGAACTCGATGATCACGGTGCGCTCACCAAGCCCGCCTTCGTAGGCGCGCGCGGGCAATCCGCGCGCCAGGAAGCGGCCGCCTGCCGCTACCAGTGCCGGACCGGCGAGTCTGGCGTACGCATCCAAAGCCTTCTGGTCGCGGACCGAGCGGTAGAGCGTAATCCAATATGCTTTAGCCATGGTTTTTGCCTCAGGGTGAGTTTGAAACAGTTCTCATCCGCCAGCGGCGGATCGCAATCGCCGACCAGATCGCCTCGACGATTCCAAATGGCCATGCGCCCTGAAGAAAGCCGTAGATGGATCCAAGGACACATGCCACGGCGAAGGCAAGAACGAACCACGCACTTCGATCCTCAAGTGCATAACACACCAGCATGGCGGTCACGGCAAAAAGCCCAAAAGCGGTCAGGGCATTCATATCCGGATCATGCCACGGGGTACCGGTCTGACACCTGGCAACCCGCTATACTCTGCGGCCGATGAACGACGTGTCGACGGCGGCTCCGGCCGATCGTAACGAGCTCAGCCGCTCCCTGCGGCCGCGGCACGTGGCGATGATCACCATCGGCGGCATCATCGGCGCGGGGCTGTTCGTCGGCAGCAGCGTCGCCATCAAGGGCGCCGGGCCCGCATGCATCATCAGCTACATCCTCACGGGCTTCCTGCTGCTGCTCGTCATGCGCATGCTGGGTGAGATGGCGGTCGAGATGCCGCAGGTGCGCTCGTTCACGGAGTTCACGCGCGCGACGCTCGGCAACTGGGCCGGCTTCTCGGTCGGCTGGCTCTACTGGTACTTCTGGGTGACGGTGATCCCCGTCGAGGCGATCGCCGGCGCCGGGATCATCAAGGACTGGATACCCCTTCCGGAGTGGGTGATCGGCACCGCGCTCATGGCGTGCATGACGTCAGTGAATCTGATGTCGGCGCGCGCCTATGGGGAGTTCGAGTTCTGGTTCTCTTCCATCAAGGTCGCGGCCATCATTTCGTTCATCATTCTGGTGGGCGCCCACGCCTTTGGGTTCCGCTCGCCGACGGGGTCGACTTTCTCGAACCTAGTGGCCTACGGTGGGTTCGCGCCGCTGGGCTGGTTCGCAGTGCTCGCGTCCGTGACCACAGTCATCTGGTCGATGATGGGGGCCGAGGTGGTGACGATCGCGGCCGCGGAGTCGCCCGAGCCCGCGCGCGCCGTGGCGCGCATGACCTCCACCATTATCACCCGCATTCTCCTTTTCTATGTGCTGTCCGTGTTCGTCATCACCTGCGTCGTTCCCTGGAACAAGGTGGTGCCGGCACAGTCGCCGTTCACCCTGGCGCTGGATGAGGTACGTTTCCCGTTTGCCAGTACCATTATGGATGCGGTGGTCCTCACTGCGGTGCTCTCCTGCCTCAATTCCTGCTTCTATATCGCCTCGCGGGTGCTGTTCGTGCTCGCGACCCGCGGCGATGCGCCACGCTGGCTGGTGCGCACCAATGCGCGACACGTGCCGGCGCGCGCCGTGCTGCTCGCGAGCGTCTTCGGCTTCGCCGGCGTAATTGCGGCGATTCTCTCCCGCACCGGGGTGTACGTGTTCCTGACGAACTCCTCCGGCGCCATCATCGCGATCATCTACCTCATGATCGGCTTGGCGCAGGTGCGCTCGCGCCGCGCCCGGGAACGCGCCGGACTGCCGCCGTCGGCGCTGCCGATGTGGATGTTCCCGTGGTTGAGCTACCTCGCCATTGCAGGGATGGCCTCGGTGCTGGTGGCGATGGCGTTCACGCCCTCGCATCGCGCCGAGCTCTGGACCAGCACGGTATCGATTGCGATTGCGCTGCTCGCGTTCGTGATCTTCAGGCGGCCGAAGCGGTCCCTCAGCGGATCACCCGGTGCTCCCTGAGGATCTGCACCGTGCGCTCGATCGGCAGCGCCTCGACCGTGTGCCCGTTGCCCGTGGTGGTAGTCGCCTTGAGAAGTGAGTTGTAGACCGCTTCCTCGGTCGACTCGATCGCCGCGAGGAACAGTGGCGTCATGGCGTTGGTGGTGAGCACCTCTTCCTTGCGCGTCAACCCCGGATCGTCGGCGTGGATGCGCACTGCCTGCGCGGTCGAGAAGGCGATTGCGTACTCGCCGCTGCCGTTGGTCGCTGTGCCGCCGGTGCGCGCAAGTCCCAGCCAGGCGCGTGCGGCGAGGCGCTTCAATCCGCGCGCATCGAGCGGCGCGTCGGTGGCGATCACCATCATGCACGAGCCATCGCCCTTGTCGTGGCCGCTTGCGGCGCTCTCGAGCTGCTCGCGCAGCTCGTAGCGGCCGAGCTCGATTCCCACGGGCGCTCCGGCGATCGTCAGCACGCCGCCGAAGTTGGTCTGCACCAGGACACCGACGGTGTAGCCGCCGAGGCTCTGGGGCAGGTGGCGCGACGCCGTGCCAATGCCACCCTTCCAGCCAAAGGCCACCGTCCCGGTGCCGGCACCGACCGCGCCTTCCTCGATGGGACCGCCGCGGGCGTTGTGGACAGCGGCGAGCACGTCGTCGGCGGCGATGGGACGGCTGCGGATGTCGTTGAGATAGCCGTCGTTGGTTTCACCGACCACCGGGTTCACGGAGAGCACCTTCTCGTTCCCCGGCAGCGCCAACATGTAGCTGATGAGGGCGTCGGCCACGCGCGGCACGCTCAGGGTGGAAGTCAGTAGGATCGGGGTCTCGATCTCGCCCAGCTCCTCCACCTGGGTCACACCGGTCAGCTTGCCGAAGCCGTTACCCACGAAGACGGCGCCGGGCACCTTCTCGAGGAAGAGATTGCCGGGGTGCGGCAGGATGGCGGTCACGCCGGTGCGCACGGCGTCGCCGCGGATGATGGTCGTCTGGCCGACCTCGACACCGGCGACGTCGGTGATGGTATCGAGGGGACCTGAGGGGAGGATCCCGACCTTGAGCCCCAGGTCGGAAGCGCGCGGGCGCGCGGCGGGAGCGGTGCCCGGCGCAGCGCCATGCGCCGCAGCATCGGCAATAGCAAGGTGCGCGGCGCCGAGCGCCGCTCCGAGGAGGATCAGAATCGCGGCGGCCGCCCGGCGTGTTGCGGTCACGCTCGCGCCCCTCCGACCGCGGTGTGCTCTGTGTGCGGCAGGCCCGGCTAGCCCGGGGCTGCGCCGGCCGCTGTTGGTCGCGCGTCCAGCGCCATGAGAATCAGCGCCCATCCGCCGAACAGCAGGTTGATTCCCACCAGCAGGCCCAGTGCCCAGAGCGCCGTGCCCGGGAGACCCGCGAGGAGCAGCACGCCTAGCCCCACGTCGATGATGCCGCTCGCCAGCATCCAGCCCCAGCGGCCCGAGATCGCGGCGCGGTGCTCGAGCGCGTAGAGGATCGTGACGATTCCCTCGACGAACAGGAATGCGATCAGCACGGCGGTGAGCGACAGTGTTCCCTGCAAGGGCCAGCCCAGGAGCAGGACGCCCGCCACGATGCCGACCAGCGCCGACAACAGCGACCACCAGAAACCGGGAACCTGCCCGCCGCGAACTGTTGTGATGAGTCCCGCGATCCCGCTGATCAGGAGGATCCAGCCGAAGAACACCGACGCGGCGACCGAGGCGATGACCGGCGCCATGATGGCCAGGAGCCCGAGGATCACCAGCGCAATGCCCTCGATGAGAAACAGCACCCAATGGCGGCGGATGGCGCCGGCGAGCGCGCCAGCTGCGCGGACTTCAGGGGATGAGGCTGACATGGTTGGTCGCTCCCTTGTTGTTGGATCAGGGCCGTCGAAGCAGCGGCGCGATTATACCGGCGCCCACGGGTCTGTGCCGGCGGGCGTTGGGAATCAGGGCCGCAAAATAAGCGTATCCCTGGTCACGGCATCCACCGCCTGCCTGGAGAACTTGAGCGGAAAGTAAGCTCCCTTGCTCCAGAGCGGTAGCAGATCATCGAAATGAGGACTATCGGGCTGGCCGCTTTGTCCGGGTACGTTGATAGCTAAGGCATTGTCCCAGTCGCTGAGGTCGAAAATCTCACGATAGCTTGCGCCCGAGACTTGATCGAACGAGCCATCATGGACGTAGGTGGCCTGCACCACGTCGCCATCGCCCGGACGCTCAACCGGCCCCCGATCGAGCAAGGTCGGGCCGCCGATGGCATCGAGCGCATGGCGGAAGTACGCTTTGTGGACACTCCCCCAGGACCATCGCCCGGGGTCCGGGCCTTCCCGGCGCGAGAGTTCCCGGTACGCGACGCGCAAGCTATCGAGAAGAACCCGATCGCGCTCGGTCGCAGGAGCGTCCCCGAACACCTCGGGGCGTGGCTTCGAAAGCTCGGCCACCACCCGGCTCAGTGGCCAGGTTTTCACGAGGGCTCGAGCGCGTTCGGGAACGGCGAGATGCGTGACCGCCTTGCGCAGCTCCAGAGCCCAAAACTCGTAGAGCGCCGCAGGGGGCGAGTCGGCTCGCACCGCGCAGTCCCACTGGAGCAGCAAGTCTGCCGCATCCGTTAGCGGCGTGCTCGCTCCGGCATTGTCCAGGGCGAGTGCCTTGCGCAGCAGCAGCTGCAAATCCCGCGCAGGCCGTGACACCACATCCGTCTGCAGTGCTTCCATGTCCGCCATGGTGAGCTTGTGTCCCCTGTGGCTGGCGGTCTCCAGCACTTCATGAATGCGCTCAAAGCGTGTGGGGGCCGCCCACTCAAAGCCCACCGCATAGGGGTACCCGTCCGGGATCATCTTCTGGTTCGCAGAGGCGATGAACCCCTCCGCCGGGTTGAAGCTGTGGGGCAGCTCGGCGTTCGGCACGAATCCGGTCCACTCGTAGCGGCCGTTGGCCGGCAGAGGCAGCAGTCCGTTGAAGTTCTTGCGCAACGGCGCAAGTCCGGTCGAATGCTCGCCAATGTTGCCGTCGCGGTCGGCATACACGATGTTCTCGGAGGGAACTTTCCAGCGCGCCATGGCGAGCTCGAACTCCTGCCAATTTTGCGCGCGATCGACGCTGAGCGAGCCCAGATATCCGGCCGTACCGGGCTCAGCGCCCACCCATCGCAGTGCGAGCGCTCGCTTGCCGTCCTCCCACAGCACGGGGCCATGGCCGGTGAAGTGGAGGATCGCCGTGACGTCCGACCCGCCGCGAACGCGGATGAGCTCGCGTCTCTCGAGCATGGGTGACCAGCCCTGCGCAGTCCTGTACTGCTTCGGGTCAGCCGGATTCAGCGTCTCCAGATACAGATCCTCCTGATCCAATCCGAAGATCGTGAAAGCCCATGCGATATGCTCGTTGTGGCCCAGAGCGACTCCGGGCAAGGCAGGCTCTCCGGCGCCGATGACGTTCCAGCCGGGCGCGACCAGGTGGACGATGTAGCGCAATGAGGGTTGCGCGATTACCCGATGCGGGTCCCCCGCCAGCAGCGGCCGGCCAGTCGCCGTCAGGGTCCCCGAGACCGTCCAGTTATTGCTTTCACGCAACGAGGGAGTCGCGGGCAACGGAGTCCGCACATCGCTGCTCACGACGTTCGCGAGCAGCGCTGGAGACAATCCCGAGAAGTCGGTGCCCGGTGCGGGATCCAGCTCGACGGGCGGGTCGAAATTCAACAGTTCGGTAGCTTTAGCCGCGCCCACGAGCTCGAGCAACTGCGCATGTAACAGCTCGCTGGAGGCATTACCCATCATCGAATAGGCCGCCAATCGATTCAGGCAGTCTTCGGGCTTCCATGGCTCGGGCTCGAAGCCGGCCATCCTGAATTCAACGGGCAAGCCGGGGCCGCCGGGAGCCCGAAGCGCGGCGATATAGGCGTTAATTCCCGCGGTGAACGCCTGCAGGATCTCCAGCGTATCGGGTGCGTAGCTCGCGTACTCCGCGGCCATGTCGCCGCGATAGCGCAACAGTCGCGCGGCGGTGTCGCGCTTGACAGCCGACGGCCCTAACAGCTCGGCGAGGCGGCCCTGGCCGGCGCGCTTCCAGAGCTCCATCTGGAACAGGCGATCCTGTGCGGCAACAAAGCCCTGGGCGAAGAACAGATCGTGCTGATCATCCGCATAGATGTGAGCCACGCCCCACGTGTCGCGTTGCACCCGCACTGCATGATGCAGCCCTGGCGCCTCAATCTCGCCTCGGATGACGGCCACACTGCCGGCAGCCTGTCGGGACCAGGCCGAATCGGTCGCGAGCGCGTACGAACAGCCGCTGGCGATCGCGATGACCATCATGAGGCGAGCCAGCATGAGATAACCCCGTGCGAGGCGACTGGACCTTGTCGCACTATACTTGCCTGATCATCTTAGGGCGGCTGCCAGGCGCGGCAGCTGCCGCTCGAGCCGTGCGACGAGCCCGATGCCGCCTTCCGGTATGATGCCGGCCTTTTCTGAGCCACGCGGGGGTCTTGCGTCATGCTGCACTGGTCATCCGGCGCCCGGGTCGCGCCGGCGCTGTTATGCGGTCTGCTTCTCTCCTCGCCGCTGTTTGCCGCGCCCAGCGACGCACAGCGCATCGAGCGGATCCTCGCGCAGACACCGCTCATCGACGGACACAACGACCTGCCGTGGGAGATCCGCGAGCGCTTCGGCGGTGATCTGACGAAGATCGACCTCAGCCAGTCGACGGCGACGCTGCCGGCGCCAGCGGGCAGCCCGCCGCTGATGACGGACATTCCGCGGCTGCGCGCAGGGCACGTCGGCGCGCAGTTCTGGTCGGTGTTCATTCCGGTGGAAGTCCAGGGGCCGGCGGCCGTGCAGATGACCATCGAGCAGATCGATCTGGTGAAGCAGATGTGCGCGCGCTATCCGCACGACCTGGCCATGGCGTACACGGAGGCGGACATCGTGCGGCTGCACAAGGCCGGCAAGATCGCCTCGCTCATCGGCGTCGAGGGTGGCCATCAGATCAACAACTCGCTCGCCGCGCTGCGCGCCTACTACGATCTCGGGGCGCGTTATATGACGCTGACACACGCGCTCAACACCCCCTGGGCGGATTCGGCGACTGATAACCCGGTGCACCATGGACTTACGCCCTTCGGCAAGGAGGCGGTGCGCGAGATGAACCGCCTCGGCATGCTGGTCGATCTCGCACACGTCTCGGCCGACACCATGCGCACGGCGCTCGCGGTGACCGAAGCGCCGGTGATCTTCTCGCATTCCTCGGCGCGCGGCCTGGTGGATACGCCGCGCGACGTGCCCGACGACGTGCTGCGGCTGGTCGCCGCCAACGGCGGCATCGTCATGGTCAATTTCTACCCGGGCTATGTGTCCGAGGCGCGCCGTCGCTGGGAGGCTGACCGCTCGGCGGAGCAGGCGCGCAACGACAGTCCGCCCTTCGGCGGGCTCTACATCGGTCAGCCCGATCGCGCCAAGGCGGCGCTCGCCGAATGGGACCGCGCGCACCCCGCGCCCGAGGTGGGCATCCGCGACGTGGCGGATCACATCGAATACATCCGCAAGGTCGCCGGCGTCGACTACGTGGGCCTGGGCTCGGACTTCGACGGCATCCCCGTCACGCCCGCCGGGCTCGAAGGCGTCGACAAGTACCCGGCGCTGCTGGCGGAGCTCGCGCGCCGCGGCTGGAGCGATGCGGATCTCGCCAAGGTCGCAGGAGGCAACCTGCTGCGGGTCCTCGCCAGGGCGGAAGAGGTGAGTGCGCGGCTGCGCGCGACGCGCTTGCCATCGACCGCGACGCTCGCGCAGCTCGACGGAGCGGGAGCGGCGTCGGCGCGCTGATCCGGCGCGTTGCGTCCTACCCCGCCCGCTCGCGCCGCTCCTTCTCGAGCACCATCGTGTCGAAGAGCTCGTAGGTCGTCGTCGGCGTCCGGTCGGCGCCCGGGGCGTGGTAGTAATGCATCGTGATCGTCGTGCGACCGCCGGCCGCGCCCGGATCGAGATCGAACACGGCGATGCCGTAGCCGGTCCCCGCATCGCGGCGAGCCGACCAGATGGCCTCTTCGAGCGCGTCGGCCCCGTGCTTGACGAACACCCCGGGAACCGGACCCGGCACGGGCCGGTTCGCCCGCGTGATGACTTTTGCCTGCGGCGCACCGCTGTTCGGATCGACTCCGTAGACATCGACCGGCTCGTGCGTACCGCCGCCGCCCAGGATCAGGTGGATCGTGCCGCGCGTCGCATCGTAGCGGCCGCCGGCGGGCTCGGCGGTCGCGACCGGCCGGGGCTGACAGGTATCGACCGTCTCGCCGCTGGCCGCGTCGCGTCCGACGTCGTGATTGCAGCCGCGCACCGGCCAGCTGCGCTCATAGTCGTGATCGTGACCGCAGAGCACGAGATCGACCGCGTAGCGGTCGAAGAGCGGCAGCCAGGTCTCGCGGATTCCCTTGTCGGAGCCGTTGCCCTTGCTGGAGGAGCTGAGCGCATCCTGGTGCATCTGCACGACGATCCAGTCGATGCTGTCGTCCGCGTGCGCCGCGGCGAGTGTCTGCTCCAGCCAGCGGGTCTGCTCACCGCCGCTGAAGCCGTGGACGTAGAGCGAGGTGCCGGGCTCGATCGGCGCGTGACCGGTGCTGGGCGCGGGCGTCAGCGGCCCCGGCCCGGCGTGGAAGGCGCCGCTGTCCTGGTAAATCACATCGTCCGCCGCGAGTGAGATGAACAGCGCCGAGCCGACCCGGAACGAGTACCAGTGGCCGGCGAATCGTGAGCCGTTATCGGGCAACGCGTAGCGCGTCAGGTAAGCGTTCATGCCCTGCTCGCCGTTGCCGAACTCGATCTCGTGATTGCCGGGGCAAGGCATCCACGGGCGATTCGCGGCCGAGCGCTGCACGTTGTTGCCAAAATCCGCCCACACGGCCGGCTGTGCTGCGGGATTCAGGTTCGCGTAGCAGAGGTCCCCGTTGAGAAGGTGGAACAGCGGCTGGAACCGCTCGACGGCATCCACGGCGTGGCGGCTCTGTGGCGATGACATCTTCCAGGAGGTCACCGGCGTCGCGAGATCCCCGTAGCTCGTCCAGCGAAACGGGAAGCGCCCGCGGGGCGCGGTGCGGAAGCTCGCGGCGAACGGCGCGTGCCGGCGGCCGTCATTGTCTGCGGTCACCGAGTACCGGTAGGCGGAGTACGGCTCGAGCCGCTCGAGCCTGGCGTGGTAGGTGAACACTGTCTGTCCGTTGAGCCCGTCGGTGTAGGTGCGCTGCACGGCGTGCACCAGCTGGCGCCCACGGCCGGAGCGCTCGAGCAGTACCCGCGGATTGACCGCCTGTGCGGGCGTGGCCCAGGACACGCACACGCTGCGCGACGGATCGTCGCCGAAAGTGAGATGAATCTGCTCGGGTGTGCCGTCGCCGGGCGGGACAGCGGTTGTCGCGGCGACGACCGCGCCGGGCACTGCCGCCGCTAGACCCGCGCTCTTGAGGAAATCGCGGCGTGATATGGTCGCGCCATCGGCAGCACCCGCCTCGTGATGCCGCGGAGCGTCACAGCTCATGCGAGCTCCACGATGCGCGATGTGACCGACTTCCCTGCAACGTTGAGCTCGGCGACCGCGATGGGCAACTTGAAGCGGCGCGGGCCGGCACTGCCTGGATTGACATAGAGAACGCCGTTTCGCTCCTGGATGGCTGGCTGATGTGAATGGCCCGATACGACTACGCCGACTCCCGCGGCCTGTGGCTCGATGTCCAGCTGCGCGAGATCATGGATCACGTACACGAACACCTCCCCGAACTGGACAAGCTCTGTCTCAGGCAAGGCCCTGGCCCACGGACCCTGATCGTTGTTGCCTCGAACTGCCGTTATGGGTGCGATGACCGACAGCTCACGCAGGACATTCTCGCTGCCGACATCCCCTCCGTGGACGATGTGGTTGCAGCCGCGCAGGAACGCCGTCGCCTCCGGCCTGAGAAGCCCGTGAGTGTCGGAGATGACACCAACGCGAAGCATGCCCCGCCCTTGTCAGCCGCGCCGGTTCTTGCGGGGCGGGGTCGGCGCCTTGCGCGGGTGCTCGGCGCGCGGCCGCCCGGCGCTCGCGGCGATGAGCTGTGTCTCAGGAGCGGTGCACAGGGAGAGCACGCGGCACGGGCCCTCGCTGGCTGCGATGTAGGCATGACCCATGCCGCTGTCGAAATACATGGAATCACCGGTCTTCAGGCGCACGGGCGCATACAGGCTCGTGTAGAGATCCACTTCGCCTTCGAGCACGAAGGCGTATTCCTCGCCGGGATGGCGGATCAGCTCGCCGAACTCTTCCAGGCTGCGCGCGTGCAGCTCGGCCACGATCGGGATGACGCGCTTGTTGAGAAGCTCCCACGCCGGGTACAGGTGTGAGTAGTTGCGGGTCTCGATCGCCTTGCCTTCGCCCGAGCGCGTGATGCTGCGGCGCCCACTCGCGCCGAGGCCGCCGTCCGCCCCGGCCTCGCCGTTGAAGAGCGCGGAAATGTCGACCTGGAGTCCCGAGCTCAGGCGCGCCAGCTTGTCGTAGGTCAGGGACATCTTGTCGTTCTCGATCTTCGACAAGGTGGAGGTCGGGAGCCCCGTGCGCCGGCTGACCTGGGCGAGGGTCCAGCCGTGTTTGCGGCGCAGCGCCTTGAGCACCGCGCCGGGCCTTGCGAGGGAGCTGGTCGCGAACGGCTGCTCCGTCATCGCCTGCGCAGCTCCTCGAGCGTGTCCGGGCTCTTCCTCTTCTGCCACCCCTGCAATCCTACCTGCAGCCGGAGCACTTGAAAAACAATTTGCCAATTCTGAAAAAATCTTGTCATATTGGATAAATAACCACGCCCCAGAAAGGGGCAGGCCGATGTGCCGTCCTGTAACCAGGGGATGACTGTCATGCAAAGATCGCCGCACAGGTTGCCGTTTTCTCCGTCGCCGCCGCTGCGCCTGCTGTGCGCTGGCGCGGCCGTCGCCGCAATCGCGGCAGTTTCCGTCGCACGCGCTGATGATCAGCCTGCCGCCGCCGCTAATCAGTCGACATCCGCCGGGCTCCAGGAAGTGATTGTGACGGCGCAGAAGCGCGAGGAGCGGCTGCACGACGTGCCGATGGGCGTGACCGCGATCACCGCGGACGAGCTGCAGAAGCAGCAGCTCGTCAGTCTCGAGGACCTCGCAGCCAAAGTGCCGGGCTTATCGCTGACCGACATTCAACCCGGCATAACACGGCTTACGCTGCGCGGCCAGAACGCGGGCGGGGTCGGCTCGACGGTGACCACCTACATCGACGATACGCCCTTCGGCTCGAGCAACGCGCTCGCCAACGGCTTTGGTTTCAGCGGTGATTTCGACACCTGGGACCTGCAGCGTGTCGAGGTGCTGCGCGGGCCTCAGGGGACCCTGTACGGCGCCGGCAGTGAGGGCGGTCTTTTGAAGTACGTGACCAACCCGCCCGACCCGACGCAGGCTGCCGCGGCAGTTCAGGTGGGGGGCGAAGATGTCGCGCACGGCGACGGCGCGGGGTCCGGGAAGGGCATGATCAACCTGCCGATCGGTGATCGCGCCGCATTTCGCCTGAGCGGCTACTATGAGGGGTTGCCCGGTTACATCGACGATCCGTCGCTCGGAGAGAACAACATCAATCGTGGCTATCAAGGCGGCGTGCGTGCAGCGCTGCTGGTCAACTTTACCGACAACCTTTCGATACGATTGAATGCCTTCGGGCAGGACCTGCACACCGACGGGACGCCCTACACCGATGTGGTCGGAGCAGGAGATTTACTGCTGACGCCGCCGGCCAATCAGCTCGAGCCGCAGAACGGCAACTTCAACCAGCAGCGTTTCATCAATGAGCCGACCGACTTCGACTACCGCATCTACAGTGGTACCCTCAACTGGAATGTCGGCTGGGGGACCTTCACCTCGATCACGAGCTACGGGACGACCGAGGAGAACGGCCTCTCTGACGTAACCTCGACCGCGCTCGCGCCGGGTGTGCCTGCGGCGGGCACGTACGGCGATCTCGCGACCAGCATCCTGCCACTCATCCCGCCCCCGCTCCCTGCCGGGGCGACCGGCGTCGCTGGCCTCGCCGAGACCGAGTCGATCGACGTCAAGAAGTGGACCCAGGAGTTTCGTCTTGCCTCTTCGGCCGGGCAGACTCTCGAGTGGCAGGTGGGTGCGTTCTACACGCGCGAGTCCTCGACGCTCGCCCAGACGCTGCCGGTCTTCTACATCCCGACCGATGTGTTCGCTCCTCTGCAGTCGCTCGAGAGCCCTTCCCTCGACGCCCTGTACCGCGAGTGGGCCGGCTTTGCCGAGCTGACCTACCACTTCAATCCGCAGTTTGACCTCGGCTTCGGCGGCCGCTGGTCCGAGAACAAGCAGTCCTCCAGCGAGTCCATCACCGGCCTGCTGCTGGCGAGTCCCCCGAGTCCTCCGATGGTCACTACCGGCGACTCGACCGACACCGATTTCACGTACTCGGTTGCGCCGCGCTGGCACGTAAGCAGCGACACCATGGTGTACGGGCGGATCGCGACCGGATACCGGCCGGGCGGCCCGAACGACCTGCCGCCGAACGCGCCACCAAGCGTCCAGAGAAGTTATCAGGCCGACAGCACGACGAACTACGAGCTCGGCATACGCTCGGACCTGCTCGACAAGCGTCTGTCCGTCGATGTCGACGCGTTCCTCGTCGATTGGAGGCGGATCCAGCTGTTTGAGTTCATCGAGTCGCCGGGGACGCCGGGGTACGGCATCAACGCCAACGGCGGCACGGCGCGCACCAAGGGTTTGGAATGGACGCTCGGGCTGACTCCAGTCACCGGTCTGACCTTCACGCTCACCGGTGCGTACGTCGACGCCTACCTGACCTCGGCGGCGCCCGATGCCGGCGGCAACGATGGCGATCAATTGCCGTACGTGCCGAAATGGAGCACGTCGCTGGATGGGGCCTACACGTGGCGTGCGTTCAGTGACTACGACGCGTTCGCGGGCGCAACCTGGAGCTATATCGGTTCGCGCTTCAACGATTTCGCCGCCACTCCCGGTGCAACCGGCGCGTTCGAGCCGGAGCCACGCCCCGACCTGCCGAGCTATAACACGGTCAACCTGCGCGCCGGGCTCGAGAGCGGTCGCTGGACGTTCGAGCTGTACTGCAAGAACGTGGGCGACACCCGCGGCATCACCTACTACGTCAACTCGGGTACCCCGAACTTCGGGGGCGCGCTCGGCTACATTCAGCCGCGTACGCTCGGCGCGACCGCGACGCTGCGATTCTGATGCCGCGACTCGCGCGTCTGCTCGCCGGCGCCGCTGGCTTCGTCGGCCTCGGTCTGCACGGCGATCCACTCGCTGCGCATCCGGCGGCCTTCTCCATCGAACAGGTGATGCAGGCGCCCTTTCCGTCGTCGCTGGTCGCGGCGAGCCGCGACAAGGCGGTCGCGTGGGTGTTCGATGACCGCGGCTGCCGTAACGTCTGGGTGGCGGACGCCGCTCACGGGATGAAGGGTCGCGCGGTCACGACGTTCACGGGAGACGATGGCTTCGCCATCGGCGAGCTCGTCTGGTCGGCGGATGCGCGGCTGCTCACCTTCACGCGCGGAGCATCCCTCGACGACGAGCGCCCGGCCAACACCGACAGCTCGGTCGAAGGACCCACGCCGCGGGAGGTCTGGCTCGTGCCGAGCGCCGGCGGAGCTGCCCGCATGCTGCATGCGGGGCACGCCGCGGCATTCTCGCCAGACGGCAGTCGTGTCGTCTTCGCCGACGGCGCAAGCCTCTGGTCCTACCCCACCGAGGGCACGAGCGCACCGCAGACCCTGCTCGTCGACGAGGGGCAGGTGGCATCCGTGACGTTCTCAGCCGATGGCCGAAAGCTCGCGTTCGTGAGCGCCCGGGCGCAACACAGCCTGATCGGCGTCTACGACTTCGGGACCCGGCACATCACGTGGATGAGCCCCAGTCTCGATCAGGACGGCTCGCCGACATTTTCGCCTTCCGGGTCCGAGGTCGCCTTCATTCGGGTGCCCACGGAGGATGTTCCGATCTTCGTGACCCGCCGCAGCGGGCAGCCGTGGTCGATCTGGGTCGCCGACGCGCAGACGGGCACGGCTAAGCGGGTCTGGGTCGCCGATGCCGGCGCGGGCAGCGTCTTTCAGCCGACGCAGTCGGAGCAGAATCTGCTGTGGACGCAGCACGACCGGCTGGTGTTTCCCTGGGAGAAAACCGGCTGGCTGCAGCTCTACGCGGTCGCGGCAGGCGGCGGAACGGCGCTCGCCGTCACCTCGGGATCCTTCGAGATCGCTCACCTGGCCTTGAGCCCCGATCGCTCCCGGCTTGTCTACTCCTCGAACCAGGACGATCGGGAGCGCCTCCACGTCTGGTCCGTCGATCCCGACCACGGTTCCCCGGCGCGTGCCGGCAGCGGCTCCGCCATCGAGGATGCGCCGCAGATGAGCGCCGACGGAACGCTCTATGCGCTCAAGAGCGATGCGACGCAGCCGCTCGAGCCGGTGATGCTCGTCGGTGACCGCTGGCAGCCGCTTGCGCCCGGGAGCCTGCCCCAGTCCTTTCCGCAAGCGCAGCTCGTCGCACCTGAGAGCGTGAGCTTCCCGGCGCACGACGGCCAAACGGCGTACGGTCAGATCTTCGTGCCGCGCCACGAGGGTGCCGGGCGACATGCGGCGATCCTCTTCTTCCACGGCGGGCCGGAGCGAGAGATGCTGCTCGGGTTTCACCCCATGGATGCGTACAGCTTCATGTATGCGCTCAATCAGTATTTCGTCTCGGAAGGCTACCTCGTGCTCTCCGTCGACTATCGCGGCGGCAGCGGCTATGGACTCGACTTCCGCGAGGCACCGGGAGCGGCCGCGGGGGGCGCAAGCGAGCTCAACGACCTTCTCGGCGCCATCGCGTACCTGAAGGGGCGCCAGGATGTCGATGCGCACCGGATCGGCATCTGGGGCGGCAGCTACGGCGGACTGATGACGGCGCTCGGCCTGGCGCGCGCCTCGGCGGACATTGCGGCCGGTGTGGATTACGCCGGGCTTTACAACTGGGCCACGTTCCTCAAGGCGATCGGCGCGGCCGCCGCGAGCCCCGAGGCGACCCGCCTCGCGCTCGAGTCCTCGCCCAGTGCGACGATAGAGGCGTGGAAATCGCCGGTGCTCGTCGTCCAGGCCGATGACGACCGCGACGTGCCATTCAGCCAATCGGCCGAGCTCATCGAAGCGCTGCGCGCGCATCACATCGACCACGACGAGATGATCTTGCCGAATGAGATTCACAATCTGTCCCGCTATGCTTCGTGGATGCGCTTCTACGAGGCCGCGGATCTTTACTTCGAGCGGCATCTCGAGGAGCGCGGCGCTGGAGCGAGCCGGCAGTGAACGCCTCTGCGCGCCCGTCGGAGAAACTCCATCCGTTGCCTTCTCCCTATCTGCTGTTCCTCGGCGACGCCACCGAGCCCGCTTTTGCCAAGACGGCGTTCGGGCTGCGCGACTGGATACCCGAGCGCTGCGTCGGTGAGTGGGCGTGTGCCGAGGCGACCGTGTCGACGGGGCTGCCGCGCCTCACGCCGCGCGAGGCGCGGGCCCGCGGCGCACGTGGCCTCGTCATCGGCGTCGCCAACGTGGGCGGGATCATCGGCGAGCGATGGGTGCCGCTACTCGTGGAAGCGCTGGAAGCGGGGCTCGACCTCGTGAGCGGCCTGCACGCCAAGCTCGCCGACGTGCCACGCCTCGCGACCGCGGCCGCGCGCTGTGGCCGCGCCCTGATCGATGTGCGCGTGCCGCCGCCGAACATCCCGATCGCCACCGGGCGCAAGCGCACCGGCAAGCGCCTGCTCACCGTGGGCACCGACTGCGCGCTCGGAAAGAAGTACACGGCGCTCGCCCTGGCCCGAGCTCTCGCCGCGCGCGGTCGCGCGGTTGATTTCCGCGCCACCGGCCAAACCGGGATCCTGATCGCTGGCGGCGGCATGCCGATGGATGCCGTGGTGGCGGATTTCGAGGCGGGAGCCGCCGAGATGCTGAGTCCGGACGCCGCCGCCGACCACTGGGACGTGATCGAAGGTCAGGGGTCGCTCTTGCATCCGGCCTACGCCGGAGTGTCGCTCGGGCTCCTGCACGGCAGCCAGCCGGATGTGTTCGTGGTCTGTCACCAACCCGGACGCGAGCGTGTGCTCGGCTACCCGGACTATCCAATACCGAGCATCGCCGAGACGATCGAGCTCACCGCGCTGCTCGGACGCCGCACCAATCCGGCGATCCGCTGCGCAGGCGTCTCGCTCAACACCTCGCACCTCAATCCCATCGAGGCGCGGGATCTCCTGGCGCGCGAAAGCGGCCAGTTGAGGCTGCCGGTGGCGGACCCGATGCGCCCGGGGCGCGAATTCGAACGACTGGTCGACTCATGCCTGGCCTGAGATCGGGCAGAAGGAAAGCAATCGTGAACACAAAAACGCTTCTGGCCGTGCTTGCCGCCGCGACGTTGACTTCTGCGGTCGCGCAGGCGCAAGGACCCGCACCGGCACCGACCCAGAAGAGCCTCCCGCAGCAGACATCCACGCCGCAGGCAGCGGAGCAGCCCGCCGCGCCCGCGCGGCCCGCGGTGCCCGCGGTGCCCGCGCAGGGCGTCGCGCTGACCGCCGAGGATGCCAACGCCTGGCTCGACGGCTATCTGCCGTATGCGCTGAAGACCGGTGACATCGCCGGCGCAGTGGTCGCAATCGTCAAGGACGGCGCGGTCGTCACCGAGCGCGGTTACGGTTTCTCGGACGTCGAGAAGCGCACGCCGGTCGATCCGAAGCTAACGCTGTTCCGTCCCGGCTCGGTGACCAAGCTGCTCACCTGGACCGCGGTCATGCAGCAGGTCGAGGCGGGCAAGATCGATCTGGATGCCGACATCAACCAGTACCTTGACTTCAAGGTTACCGGCCGCGACGGCAAGCCGATCACCATGCGAAACCTCATGCAGCACACCGCCGGGTTCGAGGAGCACGCCCGCGGCATCATCTCCGCGAAGAACGACCTGCCGAGCTACGAGCAGCTGCTCAAGGAGAGTGTGCCCGAGCGCATCTTTGCCCCCGGCACGACGCCCGCCTATTCCAACTACGGCGCATCGCTTGCCGGCTACATCGTCGAGCGCGTCGCGGGCGAATCTTTCTACTCCTACATCGAGAAACACATCTTCGAGCCGCTCGACATGAAGCACTCGAGCTTCCGTCAGCCGCTGCCCGCCGCGCTCGAGCCGCTCATGTCCAAGGGCTATCGGGTGGCCTCCGGCGAGGCGCAGCCCTTCGAGTACATCGGTCCAGCGCCGGCCGGCTCGTTGTCGGCCAGCGCCGATGACATGACGCACTTCATGATCGCGCATCTGCAGGACGGCGAATATCACGGTAACCGTATTCTCTCCGCCGCGATTGCCGAACAGATGCACAACAGTCCGCTGACCATCCTGCCGCGGCTCGATCGCATGGAGCTCGGCTTCTTCGAGACCAACATCAACGGCCGCGAGGTGATCGCGCACCTGGGCGACACCGACTGGTTCCACACTTCGCTCCATCTCTTCCTCAAGGACAACACCGGTCTCTACATGTCCTTCAACAGCCTCGGGAAGGACGGCGCGGCGGGGACGCTCCGTAACGTCCTGTTCCAGGACTTCGCCGACCGCTACTTCCCGGCCGCCGTGCCGCATCCGGTGACCGAGCAGGTGGGCGAGAAGACGCAGGCGGAGCACGCGGCGCTCATGAGCGGTTCGTGGCAGGTCTCGCGGGGCTCGGAAAGCAGCTTTCTGAAGGCGATCGGCTTCATCGGCCAGACCAAGGTGGGGGCCAACAAGAAAGGCGAGCTGGTGCTGCCCTTCCCGGGACCCAATGGCAAGCCGCGGCACTGGGTCGAGATCGCGCCCTTCGTGTGGCAGGATGTCGAGGGACATGATCTTGCATCCGCGAAGCTGGTGGATGACAAGCCCGTGCGCTTCAGCTTCAACGAGCTCTCGCCCTTCATGGTGTTCGACCGCGTACCGTGGTATGCCAACAGCAGCTGGCTGATGCCGCTGCTGCTTGCGAGCTTCGCAGCGCTGCTCCTCACCGTGCTGCTGTGGCCCGTGGCCGTCATCGTGCGCCGTCGCTACCAGACGCCGCTCGCCCTCGATGCGGGCTCGATGAGTGCCTATCGCTGGAGCCGGATCGGCTCGCTGGCCGTCGTCGCAGCGCTCGGCCTGTGGGGGCTGTTCATCGCCCTGGTCCTGCATGACACCGGGACTCTTGGCGGGCGGCTCGATCCGCTCCTGATCCTGGCGCAGCTGCTGAGCATCGTGGCGTTGTGGGGCGGGCTCGCGCTCATGCTGTGGAATCTCGCGGCCGTGTGGCGCGGACGGCGCCGCTGGCCGGCGAAAGTCTGGAGCGTCGTGCTGGTCATCGCCGCGCTCACGACGCTGTGGGTCGGACTCGAGTTCAGGCTGCTGCACCTCGGGATCCAGTACTGATGCCCGGGCTCCGACTCACCGTCGCGGTCGAGAAGCTCGAGTTCTCGGCGCCGTTCCGCATCACCGGCTTCGTGTTCGAGCACCAGGACGCGGTCGTCGTGACGCTGGACGACGGCGTACACCGCGGCCGGGGCGAGGCCTCGGGGGTGTTCTATCTCGATGACCTGGTCGATCGCATGGCGGTGGACATCGAGGCCAAGCGCGCCGTGATCGAGCGCGGCATCGATCGGGCGGCGCTCCAGCGGCTCTTTCCGCCGGGCGGCGCGCGCAACGCGCTCGACTGCGCACTGTGGGAGCTGGAAGCACAGCGTGCCGGCCGGCCGGTGTGGGCGCTCGCGGGGGTCCGGAAGCCTGAGCCCCTGGTGACGACCTTCACCCTCGGCGCGGAGCCGCCCGAGGTCATGGCGGCGGGTGCGCGCCGTTACGCCCAAGCGCGCGCGCTGAAGTTGAAGCTGACGGGAGACTTCGGGCTCGACTCAGCGCGAGTCGCCGCGGTGCGCGCGGCGCGCCCTGAGGTCTGGATCGGGGTCGACGCCAACCAGGGATACACCGTCGAGGCGCTGCCGCAGCTCATCGGCATGCTGCGCGAGGCGGGCGTCGAGCTCATCGAGCAGCCGGTGGCGCGCGGTCGTGAAGCGGGGCTGGAGAAGATCGACTCGCCCATCCCGATCGCCGCCGACGAGAGCGCTCTCTCTTTGAGCGACGTGCCCGGCCTCGTCGGACGCTTCGACGTGGTCAACGTCAAGCTCGACAAGTGCGGCGGGCTCACCGAGGGACTCGCGATGGCGCACGAGGCGCGCCGGCTCGGGCTCAAGGTGATGGTGGGTAACATGATGGGGACGAGTCTCGCGATGGCGCCCGCCTTCGTGCTCGGGCAGCTCTGCGACGTGGTCGATCTCGATGGGCCGACTTTCCTCAAGCACGATCGCGAGCGCGCCGTGCTCTACACCGACGGCAGGATCTGGTGCGACGAGGCGGTGTGGGGCGGCCCGTCGGCGGAGTGATGCCGTCCCGCTTCCAGCGCTTCATTCTGCCCGGACTTGGCTTCAAGGCGGTGGTCATCGGCGGCGGCTACGCGACCGGCCGTGAGCTCGCGGAGTTCTTTCTGCCGAGTGGACCGTGGGGCGGGATCGCTGCGATGGCGCTCGCCACCGTGATCTGGAGCGCAGTGTGCGTCGCGACGTTCCTGTTCGCGCGCGCCAGCGGCGCACGCGACTACCTGACATTCGTGCGCTCGCTCCTCGGACCCGGCTGGGTGGCGTTCGAGGTGGCGTATGTGCTGTTCGTCGTGCTGATCCTCGCGGTGTTCGGCGCGGCGGCCGGCGCGATCGGCGCGGCAACACTCGGGCTTCCAACCCTCGTCGGCACGCTGGCGCTCATGGTCGCGATCGCGCTCGTGACCGCTTACGGGACGCCGTCGGTCGAGCGGCTCTTTACTTACGTGTCGTTCCTCCTCTACGGGGTCTACGCGCTCTTCCTGCTGCTCGCGCTTACTCGCTTCGGCGGGCGGATCGCGCAGGGGTTCGCCGCACCCGCGCCCATGCACGGCTGGGTGGCGGGCGGGGTCACCTATGCGAGCTACAACATCGTCGGGGCCGTCGTGATCCTGCCGGTGCTCAGGCACCTCACCAGCACCCGGGACGCGGTGGTGGCCGGCATCGTCGCGGGGCCGCTCGCGATGCTGCCGGCAGTAATGTTCTTCGCCTGCATGATGGCCTACTACCCGCAGATCGGTGCCGCCACGCTGCCGTCGGACTTCCTGCTGCAGCGTCTCGACCTGCCGGCGTTCCGCTACCTCTTTCAGCTCATGATCTTCGGCGCGCTCCTGGAGAGCGGCACGGGCGCGGTGCACGCCTTGAACGAGCGCATCGGCAATGCCTGGCATCGCCGGCGCGGGACGGAGCTCAGGCGCCGGGCCCGACTCGGAATCGCGCTGGTCACTCTCACCGTCTGCATGCTGCTCGCCGAGCACTTCGGGCTGGTGACGCTCATCGCCCGCGGTTATCGGCTGCTCGCGGCGGCCTTTCTGCTGGTTTACGTACTGCCGCTCATGACCGTCGGCGTCGCGCGGCTGACGACCGGCACGGTGGCGCGGGAGGGAATCGCATGACGAAGATCAGGATCATGGCCGCGGCGGCGGCCGTGTGCCTCGTGACCGCGGTTGCGCACGCGGCACCGCCGCAGGACTTCGAGCGGCGCGTCGAGGCGGCGCGCAAAGAGGTCGGCGTGCCCGGCATGGCGATCGCGATCGTCGAAGACGACCGCGTGACCTTCGCCGGGGGGTTTGGCCTGCGGGCTGTCGGCGGCAGCGAGCGGGTGGATGCCGACACCATCTTCCCCACGGGCTCGACCGGCAAGGCCTTCACGGTCGCCGCGCTCGGAATCCTCGTCGATGAAGGCAAGATCGGCTGGGACGATCGCGTCATCGATCACCTGCCGGGGTTCCAGATGTACGACCCCTGGGTCACGCGCGAGATCACGATCCGCGACCTGCTCGTGCATCGCAGCGGCCTCGGTCTGGGAGAGGGGGATCTGCTGTTCGTGCCGCGCACCAACCTCACGCGCACCGAGTCAGTGCGGCGGCTCCGGTACCTGAAGCCCCACACGAGCTTCAGGTACGGCTTCGCCTACGACAACGTGCTCTACATGGTGGCCGGGCAGCTCATCGAGGCGGTGACGGGTGAGACCTGGGAGAAATTCGTCGCCGAGCGCGTGCTCAAGCCGGCGGGAATGCTGCACTCGACGACCGACGAGCCGGAGCGCTTCGCCGACGTGGATCGCGCCTACCCGCACGCGCGTCTCGACGGTGGCATGCGCGGTGTCGGCACGCAGATCATGCTGAACGAACGCGACGAGCTCGGACGCAACGGCGCCCCGGCCGGCGGGCTCACCGTGAGCGCAAACGACATGGCGCGCTGGCTTCAGATCCAGCTCGACGGCGGGCGGCTGCCGGGGCAGTCCGGGCGGCTGTTCTCCGAGGCGGCGCACGAGCAGATGTGGACACCGGTGGTGCTCGAGCCCATCCATGCGCTGCCGCCGCCGCTCAAAGCCACCGAGCCGATGTTCAATGCTTACGCGCTCGCCTGGGACGTCACGGAGTACGGTGGCACGAAGATCATCTGGCACGGCGGGGCGGTATTCGGGTTCCTCACCGCGGTGGTCCTGATCCCGGAGAAGCACGTCGGTTTCTCCATCGAGATCAACAGCGAGGACGGCGAGATCATCCGCGGACTCATGTATGAGCTTCTCGATCATTACCTCGGGCGGCCGCATGTCGACTGGGTGGCGCGGTTCCGCGCGGAGAAGCAGCGCCGGGTCCAGGGGGCGCTGAAGGAGCTCAAGACCGAGACCGCCAAACCGGCGGCCGTCGGGCCGTCCCTTCCGGTGAGCGCTTATGCCGGGACTTATTCCGATCCCTGGTACGGCAACATCGAGATCACCTCCAGCGACGGCAGGCTCAGGATCGACTTCAAGTCGACGCCGCGCATGACGGCTACACTCGAGCATTGGCAGTACGACACTTTCGTCACGCGCTTCGACGACAACACGATCGAGCCGGCGTACGTGAGTTTCAACCTCGATGCAGACGGAAAGATCGACCGCATCACCATGAAGGCCGTGTCGCCGATTGCGGATTTCAGCTGGGACTATCAGGACCTGCTGTTCACGCCGGCGCGCAAGTAAGCGGAGAGAGCAGCCATGCTTAGCCGGACAGTCGCGCGAATCGCCGCATTCTCACTCGCCAGCGCCTGCGCCTGGGCGGCGGATCCGCAGGTCCACGACGTGGTGATCCGTCACGCGATGATCTACGACGGCCTGGGCGGTGCACCTTATGCGGGTGAGCTCGCCATCGACGGTGACCACATCGCCTACGTCGGACGAGAGTCCGCCGGCCACGGACGCCTCGAAATCGACGCGCGCGGGCAGGCGGTCGCGCCGGGCTTCATCGACATGATGGGGCACTCGGAGGAATCGCTGCTGATCGATGGCCGGGCGGTGAGCGGCCTCCGCCAAGGAATCACGACCGACATTTTCACGGAGGACTCGATGGGGCCGCTGTCGCCGGATATGGCGCGGCACATGAAGGAGCGCCAGGGCGACCTCAAGTACGACGTGACCTGGTCAACGCTCGGGCAATACCTCGATCACCTGCAGCAACGCGGCATCTCCCCCAACGTCGCGAGCTTCGTCGGCGAGGGCGTGGTGCGCACCTACGTCCTGGGCGAAGGGGACGTGCAGCCGACTGCCGCGCAGCTCGCGGAGATGCGTGCCCTCGTTCACCAGGCGATGGAGCAAGGAGCGCTGGGAGTGACCACGGCGCTCATCTACGCCCCCAACAACTATGCACGCACGCCGGAGCTCATCGAGCTGGCGCGCGAGTCGGCGCGCTGCGGCGGCATGTATACCGCGCACATGAGAAGCGAGGGCGATCACATCGAGGATGGGGTGAGGGAGAGCATCGAGATTGCGCGCGCGAGCGGCGCACCTGCGGAGATCCACCACTTCAAGTTCATCGGCCCCGACAACTGGGGCAAGCGCGACCAGGTGGTTGCGATGATCAACGCCGCCCGCGCTGCCGGCATCCGCATCACGGCCGACATGTATACCTACACCGCGGGCGCCACTGCGCTCGATGCCTCGCTGCCGCCGTGGGTGCACTCCGGGGGTCCCGAGGCCATGGTGGCGCGGCTCAAGGATCCGGCGGTGCGTGCCAAGGTGATTGCCGCGATGCGCGAGCGGCACCCGCAGGACTGGGAGAACCTCTATCAGCAATCCGGAGCCGGCGGTGTGCTGATACTCTCCACGCGCAGCGCCGGGCTCAAGCCGGTCATCGGCCAGACGCTGGCCGCGATCGCGCAGAAGCGCGGGGTCAGCCCCGAGGATGCGATCATCGATCTGGTGATCGAAGACAGCGCCGGGGTCGGCGCGGCCTACACCATCATCAGCGAACAGAACATCGCGAAGCAGATCGTGCTGCCGTGGGTGAGCCTGGGGTCGGATGCCGAGTCGAGCGCTCCCGAGGGCGTATTCCTGCAGTCCTCGACGCACCCGCGCGCCTATGGAAACTTCGCGCGCCTGTTCGCCAAGTACGTGCGCGAGGAGCACCTGATGACGGTCGAGGAAGCGGTGCGCAAGACGACCTCTCTCCCTGCGGACGTGTTGTCGATGCCCGATCGCGGGCGGCTCAAGCCGGGCGCGTTCGCCGACGTCGTCATATTCGACCCGGCGACTTTCCAGGATCACTCGACCTATGCCAAGCCGATGCAGTACGCAACCGGCGTGACCGATGTCTTCATCAATGGCCGGCTGGCGCTCAAGGACGGAGAGCCGACCGGGGCACACACCGGGCGCGCACTGCGCGGCCGCGCCTGGACGGGCGCGGGTGGGGGCGGCTGTCGCGCATCCGCCAAGGACTGGACCTGGATCGATCAGCCGCCGCGACCGGCGACTTAGTCGCGACACCCGCCAGGCTTGGCGCGCGGCGGCCTGGCCGCGAGCAGCTCTCAGCGAAACAGTCGCGGCGCGAGGTCGTTGAGACTACGCCGCCAGGTCTGCCACTCGTGCGCAGTCCCCGGCGACTGGAAGTACACGAGCCTGATGCCGCTTTTCTTGAGCGCCGCCACCGCGCCATCGATGCCCGGCATGAAGGACTCCGCGGTGCCGACGCCGAACCACAGGAGCCTGACCCGCGCGTTGAATTTCGCGGGGTCGGCGAAAGCGCCGTCGTAGCCGGTAGCGGGGTCGAACGGCTGGTGCAAGCTCTCGTCTACCGGCTGGCTCGCATTGCTCCCTCCCATGATCGGGCCGCTGAGCGAGGCGATGTGGGCGAATTCATCCGGATGGTGAAGGGTGATAAAGAGTGTCTGCATGCCGCCCATGGACAGTCCCGCCATGGCGCGGTGATCTCGGTCGGGGATCGTCCGGTATGACGCATCGATGGTCGGAATGAGGTCGTGCAGGATGACGTCCCCGAAAGTGCCGAATAGGCGGTCAAGCTCCCCGACGGTTAGCTTCTTCGTGAAGGCCGGGACCGGCTCGCCGCGGCGCAGCGCGTAGCCGCGATCCATGACGATGATCATGGGCTCCGCACGGCCCGCGGCAATCAGGTTATCGAGAATCCATTGCGCCCGGCCCTGGCTCGTCCAGCCGGTCTCATCCTCACCGGACCCGTGCTGCAGGATCAGCACGGGATAGCGTCGCTTGAGGTTCGTCTCGTAGTCCGGCGGCGTGTAGACGATGGCGCGGCGCCACTCCCCGGTGGTCCTCGAGAAATACCATTTCTCACGCACCTCGCCGTGCGGCACATCTTTGATCGCGTAGTAATCGGCGCCGGGTTCGGGGATCTCTATGCCGCTCGTCTCCTTGCCGTAACCGAAATACGTGCGACTCGCAGGGTCGTTGACCTGAACGCCGTCGAGCAGAAACCAGTAATAGTGAAACCCCGGCACGGGCGGCGGGATGGTGACGCTCCAGGTGCCATCGGCTGCCTTCGTCATCGGAAAGGGCCCCTTGCCCAAGCCGTCGCCGCCTGCCATCTCGACGCTGTGGGCCTGGTGGGCTGCCAGCGTGAAGGTCACGCGGCCGTCGCCGTGAATGCGCGGACTCTCGGCGCCGAGCACGCTCGAGGTCGGCACGCTGGTGGTGTCTCGCGCGGGATCGCCCGGAGGGTGCGCGGGCTCTGCCGCGCCGCTCGCTCCGGCAAAAAAGAGGACGGCGGCTGCGGCGACGCTTGCTGCCAGCGACCGCGCCGGGATCGGTACGTAAAGCATTGCTACCTCGAAATGGCCATCTTTGCGGGAATTCGTTCGGCCGCGCGCCGCGTGAGTCAGGTGCTGGGTTCGTTCTCCGGGCTCGGCCATGGGTGCTCGGTCTGACCGTGGAAGACGGCGTCCGACTCGGCGTGCTTCAAGGTCCAATCACCGCGTGAGATTTCGTTCTGCAGCTGCTCGGGCGTCCAGCCCGAGTGACCGATGAAGATCCGCAGGCCTTCCATCGGCTTGTCGCGGTGGAGCAGTCGCAGCAGCAACTCCTTATCCGCGCTCAGGTAGACGCCGTCACAAGCCTGGAGCGCATGCTCGGGTTGCTTGAGAGCGCGAAACAGGAACCAGACGGTGCGGATCTCGACGGGTCCGCCGAAGTAGATCTTGTCGTGCAGTGGTGCGAGCTGCTTGAGATCCGGAAAGAGCTCCGAGACCGGAATCTTCGTCGGCCTGTTGATGATCAGGCCGACCGGACCCGGACCCAGGTTGTTCATGACGAGCACGACCGAATCGGCGAAGTTGGGATCGGGCAGCTCGGAGCGCGCGACCAGGAAGATCGCGGTCATGGGCTTCGGCTTGGTGTCGGCGGCGGCGGAAGGCCAGCATGCGCCGCAGAGCAGCACGAGCGCGCACAAGGCTGCTGCCACGCCACGCCGCACGCGGAGCCCGGGGCTCACTGGGAACACTGGCATCCTTGTCATCGCATCGTGCCAAACCGCTGTCAGCCGATTCTACGCCGCCCGGGGCGTTTTACCTGCCGCGACGAGCCGACGATGGCTCAGGCGCAGGGTGTCACTCACGGCACGGCAAGGTTCCTGCGACTAGTGCTCGGCCAGCAGCGCCTGGAACTTCGGGTTGTCGCGCACCGGATTCATGTCGGGATCCTGCTTCAGCCAGGCGAAGTTCTCATAGCCCGCAGCGATTGATTGTCGCAGCGTGTCGATGGCCCGGTCCGCCTCGCCCAGCCGCGAATAGCAACAGGTGCAGTTGTAGAGCATTAGCGGATCGCCTGGACTCAGCTCGAGCGCTTGGTCGCACTCGCGCAGGGCCTCATCTCTTTTATTGATCTCGGCCAGTAGGATCGCGTGGATCATGCGTGCCCGCGCGTCGTCCAGGTTCTGTAGCAGGTGATTCGGGAGCCGCTCGAGCAGCCTGGTGCGGGTGAGTTCCGCCTCTTCGTTCAAGCCGAGCCGCTCGCAAGTCATCTTCAGGTCCGCGGACGCCGACAGGAACTCGGGCTTGAGCACGATGACGCGATGGTACAGATCGTAGGCCTGCTGGAACTCGCCGCGGGAGAAATGAATCCTCCCCAGGGTCCAGTGTGCGATGAAATCCTCCGGATCGAGCTCGATGGCCTTGCGACTCGAGGCGCTCGCCTCTTCGAATTTGCCCGCGATGAAATAGGAGAGGCCCATCGCCGTGTAGGCCTCCGCCAGGTTATTGTCGTACATCAGGGCCTTGAAGCTCAGCTCCTGGGCACGCTCTCGGAACTTCGGATCGCGGGCGAACAGCCAATACATCTGTCCGTAGGCGCTCGAGCAGCCGGCGTAGGCTGCGGCATAACGGGGATCGAGCTCGATGGCTTTCTCGAAGAGCTGAATCGCCCGCTCGACGCTGCGCTTGGTGAGGCGATAGAGATAGTCCTGCCCGCGCAGGTAGAGGTCGTAGGCCTGGGCGTTGACCGTCTGACGCTTGGTGAGCGAAACCCGCTCGGAGGTGGAGAGCTTGAGCTTCAGCGCCTCGACGATCTGCTGGGCGACCTGCTCCTGGATATCGAAGATGTCGTCGAGCTTGCCCTTGTAGGTATTGCCCCAGACCTGCCGGTTGGTAGGCACGTCCACCAGCTGCACAGTGATGCGTACCGAATCCTGAAACCGCCTGACGCTGCCGCCGACGATGTAGCGCGCGCCGAGCTCGGCGCCGACCTTGCGGATGTCCTCCTTGCGGTCCCGCAGCTGCATCGACGTCCAGCGCGACACCAGATCGATCTCGCTCAGCACCGACAGCCGTGCGATCAACTCCTCGGTCAACCCGTTACTGAAGTAGTCCGTCTCCTGGTCCGGGCTGATGTTGTCGAACGGCAGCACCGCCAATGCGTCGCGCTCGCGGCTCGTGGGGCCATGAGTCTCGGCGTGTACCGGAGCGGGTGCCGCGGCCTTCGGCTGCGCCGGCGGTGCGAGCTTGACTCCCACCCGCTCGAGGGCGCGCAGGATCGTTTTGAGACTGGCTTCATCGCCACTCTTGAAATACTCGACGTGCTGGATACCCGCTAGCTGGTACCTCAAGGCCGGCGGAATGACCGTCGGCTCGAGATACACGGGAAGGATGTGGCCCTTTCGCTCACTGACGAGCATGACCTCCTTCGCCACGTTGTCCGAGCGAACTGCTGACTCGGTCACGACGAGGAGCAGTACCTTGGCGCTCTCGAGCGCATTGACAATCTGTTCGCTCCAGAGGGACGCCGCGTCGATTGCGCCCGTGTCGATCCACATCGACACCCCGGCGGCGCGCAGCTTCTCGACCAAGTCAAAGACTCGGTCGTGGTCATCGCGGGAGTAGCTGAGGAAGACCTCTGCCGTCTGTGGCACGGGCGCCCTAGGAGTGTGCGGAGTAATTATTCTGCTGAAGAGGTTAGCACGAAGCGCGCACTCCGGCGCCTGTCGCAGGCGATCCCATTGACCGGCCGGACCTCACGTTACTTAAGAGCGGCGGACAGCGAGCGCGGCACTCGCTTTAACGCATGTTTCGCGGAATCAAGAGCTTGGAACGTGACCTCAATACGCGGCGCGCCGAACGATGAAGTCAGCGCGCGGCCTGGGTAGCCGGCGCCGCCAGGGACGCGCCCGCTGCGCGCGGGCGGTAGGTGGTCTCGAACCGATCCGGCTCGGACCACGGATCGCCACTGCGGTGCTTCGCATCGAAGCGCACCATCGTGCCCGTCAGGCGGCTGCCCTCGAGCGTGAAGCGCAGGTAGTGGAAGTTCACCCCCGTCCTGAGCTTCGACAGCTCGTGCGACATTCGCAGCACCGGCACCGGCTTCGCACCGCCGCCGCCGCTCACGAGGTAGACGATGCCGTCGCGGTCGAAGCGCTCATAGTTGTGCACATGACTGCCGATGACCACCACCCGTGCACGCAGCGCGCCGGCCGTCGCGCTGGCCGAGAGATAACGCTCGACCTGCGCCTCGTCCTTGCCGCGCGGAAAGATGGGGTCGCGGACCGGCGGGTAGTGCAGCACGATAAAGATAAAGCCGATGTGCGGGTCGGCGTTGGCCTCACTCACCTGCTGCTCGAGCCAGGTGCGCTGCTCGCTGCCGGCTTTGAGCGGCGAATCGGAGTCGAGCAGAAGGGCGAGGATCGAAGGCCCGATCGATACCGAGTACCAACGGTACGGACGCAGCTTCAGGGTCTGGAACGTCTGCCACCAGTTCTCGAGGCAGGCATTGTCATCGCTCGCGGGGCTGCAGTCCTTGAACTCGTGGTTGCCGAGCGCGGGGAAGACCGGGATCTTCCGCTCAGCCCACTGTGCGGTCTCGCTGCGGTACACCGCGTAGTCGTCCGGATCGGACCCCATGTAGACCAGGTCACCGCCGATCAGAATCGCCGCCGGGTTGTCACCCGCCATCCGTGCGACGAGGGCGTGGCGCGCCTCGGCGTTTGCGACCGCCGGGCGCTCCGTGAAGCGCGTATCGCCGTACACGACGAAAGTCAGCGGACCGCCCGTCTGTGCGACCGGCACTACCAAGTGAGGCGGTGCGTCGGCGGAGGCTGCCGCGGCAGCGGCGCAGGCTGCAGACAGGCAGAGCGCCAGCAGCAGGCCGTCAAGCCATGGTGCCGCGGTCGGTCTCATCGAGCCCCATGGTTGCGTATGCCTGAGGTCAGAAGGCGCTCCTGACCACGCCACCATCGACGCGCAGCGCCGCGCCCGTGGTGGCCGACGAGACGGGACTCGCGACGTAAGTCACGAGCGATGCGACTTCTTCAGGCGAGGCGAAACGTTTGATCAGCGAGGTGGGCCTCACCTTCTCGAAGAACTCCTTCTCGAACTCCGCGAAGGACTTGCCTTCCCGCCTGGCGAGAGCGTCGACGAAGTCGTTGACGCCCCGGGACTTGGTCGGACCCGGGAGCACGCAGTTGACCGTGATGCCGGTGCCTGCGAGCTCCTCCGCAAGCCCGCGCGATACGGCGAGCTGCGCAGTCTTGGTCATGCCATAGTGAATCATCTCGGCCGGGATCTGCACCCCGCTCTCGCTCGAGATGAAGATGATCCGGCCCCAGTCGGCCTTGCGCATGGCGGGGAGATACAGCCGGGCAAGCCGCACCCCGCTCAGCACGTTGACCTCGAAGAACCGCCGCCAGTCCTCGTCCGGAATCTCCTCGAAGCTCCTAGCCTCGAAGATGCCGAGGTTGTTGACCAGAATCTGCACATCCGGGTGGCGCCGCACCAACTCGTCGGCGCTTTGCGCGAGGCTCATGTCGCCGGCAAATCCCAGCACTTCCCGTCCGGTGCTGCGGCGGACCGCCTCGATGGCGTCGCGGACCCCCTCGGCCGTGCGCCCGTTGACGATGACGCGGGCGCCCTCGCGCGTGAGCGCAGTCGCAATGGCGAGGCCGATCCCGGCAGTGCTGCCGCTGATGAAGGCGGTCTTTCCGGTGAGCTGAAGATCCATGATGCTCTCCTAGGTGCTCGGGGTGGGCGGCCCGGCGCGCCTGCCGATAATATGCCACGCAGGCCGTGGCGCCCGTATACCGAAAGAGTGATATTGAACAACCGATTGCTCGCGGCGGATGAACCGGCCGCGGTCTTCGAGCTCCGGCGCGGCGGAGCCTCGCCGTTCGTGATCGTGGTCGATCACGCGAGCGCGCGTATCCCGAAGCGCCTGGGCACGCTCGGACTCGCGCCGTCCGATCTCGAACGGCATATCGCCTGGGACATCGGAGCCCTGGCGGTCGCTCAAAACGTGGCGACCGCGCTCGATGCGCCGCTCGTTGCGCAGAACTACTCTCGGCTCGTCATCGACTGCAACCGCCGTCCCGAAGCTGCTACTTCGATCCCCGTCGTTTCGGAGGCGACTGAGATTCCGGGCAACGCGGGGCTCACCGCCGAGGAGATCGAGGTACGACGCCGTGAGATCTTTGAGCCGTATCACGATCATCTGCGCGTGCTGCTGGATGAGCGCGCGGGCAGGGGACACTCTACGGTCCTCGTCGCGCAGCACAGCATGACGGACGTCTTCAGGGGCGCGCGCCGCGAGATGCACGCCGCCATCCTCTACAATCGCGAGCGCCGCTTTGCGCGCCGCGTGTTGCAGGCCCTGCGTCGGGAACCGGGGCTGATCGTGGCGGAGAACCGGCCCTACGCCCTGAGCGATGCGACCGACTACACGGTGCCGTACCACGCCGAAGCGCGCGGACTCCCCTGCGTCGAGATCGAGATCCGGCAGGACTTGATTCGCAGTGAAGCGGGGCGGGCGGAATGGTCCGGGCGCATCGGCAGCGCGCTCGAGGAAGCCTGGCGCGGGTTCAGCGCTGGAGATTGACCGCGGTACCGAGCGTCGTCTCGACTCCGTAATGGACGGCGCTCACTGCTACTATTGCCAGCCCGGCTGTCCGGCTCGCCTGCGAATTGAAGGGCTAACGACGTGAAGAAGCGACTGATGCTCGGGATGCTGGTGGTACTGACGGCGGCCTGCGGTGCGCAGTCAGTCTCGGCGGCCGCACCGGCAACGGCAGCTGCGCTTCCGTCCCCGCGAGCCGCATGGCCGCAGTTCGTGGACGGCTTCGTGGAGTCTTACTTCAGAGCGCAGCCGTTCTTCGCGGTCGGCAAGGGACGGCACGAGTTCGACGGTCGGATGCCGGACTGGAGCGCGCGGGGTCTCGCCGCGGAGGTTGCCCGGCTGCACAAGCAGCGCGATATGGCGCTGGCATTCGATGCGGCCGCGCTCACGCCCGCTGAGCGCTTCGAGCGCGAGTACCTGCTGACCGTGATCGACGGCGATCTGTTCTGGCTCGAGCGCGCGCGCTTTCCCTTCCGGAACCCCGCCTGGTATATCGGACAGCTCGATCCGGACGTGTACCTCAACCGCAAATATGCGCCGCTGGCGCGGCGCCTTGCGGGATACATCGGGTACCTGCGCTCGATCCCCGGGCTGGCCGCCGACATCCGCGCGAACCTGAGCACCCCGCTCCCGCCGACCTTCATCGAGCGAGGGATCGGTGGCTTCGGCGGCTTCGCGGAGTTCTTCCGCAAGGATGCCCCGGCGGTGTTTGCCTCGGTGCACGATCCGGCCGCACAAAAGCAGCTGTCGGAAGCGACCGCCGCAGCGGCGGCGGCCATGGAGGGCCTGAAAGCGTGGCTCGAGTCCGAGCGTGGCCACGCCACCGGCAGCTTTGCGCTCGGTGAGCCACTGTTTCTCGAGATGCTGCACACGACGGAGCATGTGGATGTGCCGCTGGCGCAATTGCTGGCGGTGGGCCGGGCGGATCTCGAGCGCAATACGCGCGCGCTCACCGACGCCTGCGCGAAGTATCTGCCGGGGGGCACGTTGGCCGCCTGCGTCGCGAAGGTGCGCGCCGACAAGCCCGCGGGCGGTGCGGTCGAAGGCGCGCGAGCGTTGCTGAAAGAGTTGCGCGCCTTCATCGTGAAGAACGGCATCGTCAGCATTCCGAGCGAGGAGCGCCCGCTGGTCGCCGAGGCGCCGCCCTACAACCGCGCCAACTCCGCCTACATCAATGTTCCCGGCCCGTACGACAGGAATGTGGCGTACGTGTTCAACATCGCGCCCCCTGACCCGTCCTGGACGCCGCAGGAGCGCGAGGAGTACATCCCGGGAAAAGCGAACCTGCTGTACACCAGCGTGCACGAGGTGTGGCCCGGACACTTCCTGCAGTTCCTGCACTCAAACCGCAACCCCTCGAAGATTGCCTCCATCTGGGTCGGCTACGCCTACGCGGAAGGCTGGGCCCATTACGGCGAAGAGATGATGTGGGAGGAGGGACTCGGCAACGGCGATCCCGAGCAGCACGTGGGTCAGATCACCGCGGCGCTGCTGCGCGACGTGCGGTTTCTGTCGGCGATCGGCTTGCACACTGGGAAGATGACGGTCGCCGAGTCCGAGCGGATGTTCCAGGAGCGCGCCTTCCAGGATCCAGGCAGCGCGCGCCAGCAGGCGGCGCGCGGCACCTACGACCCGGCATACCTCAAGTACACCCTCGGCAAGCTGATGATCCGCAAGTTGCGCTCGGACTGGGTGGCGCGGCAGCCGGCGGCGGGGGCCGGCGGCGACCCGCGCCGGTACTGGCGCGCTTTTCACGACCAGTTCCTCTCGTACGGCGGCCCGCCGATTCCGATGGTGCGCGCGGCGATGGTGGGCGAGGGCGGGTCGCTGTTCTAGCCGGGACGCGTCCGGCGCGCCAGGTTGCGAGCCGCTGAGCTTCATTCCCATGTGTCGGTCTCCGACGCGTGTGGCATCAGGGCGCCGCGGCTGCGGGTTTAGCGCCGTGGCTTGTGCGCAGTGACGATCACTTCCGGCAAAGCTCCATCGGGCGAGGCATCCGCCACCGGAGCGCTTGCGATCTGCGCCGGGTTGACCAGCAGGAGAATCTCCGAGAAAGCGGTCCACTCAACGGCGGTGACCACAAGGGCGGCGGCGAGTGTGACGAAACGGGTGGCGTTCGTGGTACGGTAGGTGTTCATTGCGGCGTGCTCCTGGTGTTGGATGAAGTCCTGGAATCCTCTTTGACTGGGTGTCATCCTGCGGGCGCTACGCCGTCGCGCTGTCAGAAGAGCTGAAGAGCCGTTAAGCGACGCTTAAAGCGTATGATTCGCGTCCGTGGCCGCACGCGAACCCCGCCGCAAGAGCAAAGCCTCGCCACCGCCCGCCGCGCTGCCCCGCAAGGCCTCGCCGCCGCCGGCGGCGCCCGCGCGCAAGGGGACTCTTCGGCGCGCCGCCGCCGCCGCTGCTGCGCCGCGCCCGGCATACCGGCGCGCGCCGCTCGGGAGCCTGCGTGTTTTCGTCGCAGTCGCCGAGCACAAGAGCTTTACGCGCGGCGCCGATGCCCTCGGGGTGAGCGCCGCCGCCGCCAGCATGCAGGTGCAGGCGCTCGAGGATTACCTGCGGGTGCCGCTGTTCCGCCGCGACGGCCGCCTGGTCGAGCTCACCGCCGCGGGCGAGCTGCTGCGCCCGAAGGTCGAGCAGGCGCTCGCCGACCTCGAGCGCGCGATCGACGAGGCGCGCGCCGATCGTGGCGCAGGACCGTTGCGGGTCACGATGCTCGCCTCGTTCGTCGCGCAGTGGCTGCTGCCCCGACTGTCCGAGTTCACCGCGCGCCACGCGCGCATCGACGTGCAGGTTCACACCTCGACCGAGCTCGTCGACTTCGTGAAGACCGGCATGGACGCCGGTATCCGCTTCGGCGGCGGCAGCTGGCCGCGCCTGCACTCGGAGAAGGTAATCGACGAGTGGCTGGTCCCAGTGTGCACGCCGCCACTGCTCGAGCGCCACGGACCGATCGCCGGGGCCCGCGATCTCGCGCGCTACAAGCTTCTGCACAGCACTTACGAGCCCTGGACGGCTTGGCTCCTGGAAGGCGGACCCGATGAGGTCTGGCCGAGCTCGGGCGCCGCGTTCGACGATGCTGTTGCGATCGTGCGCGCCGCGGAAGCGGGGCAGGGCCTCGCGCTGGCGCGCTGGTCAATGGTCGCCGATGTGGTCGGCCTGGGTCGCCTCGCCGTCGCAGGCCGCGCGATTCACTCCGCGCACGGCTACTACTTCGTGTGCCCGCCGGCCCATCTCGCGCTCGATAAAGTCGCGCGCTTCCGCGAATGGCTGCTAGCCGAGGGGGCGCGCTTTCCCTCGCCGCCGTAGCAAGTGGATTCGCTCAGGGCTCCGTCACGGCCGTTTTGAGGTACGCGTAGACAAACACGCCGTCCTCGTCTCTTCCTGCGGGCCCGCCGTCGAAACCGAGCGCGAGCAGTGCCCGCTCGGCCTCCCGCGCGGCCTCTGAGCTTGTGGCCTGGCGGCAGATGTACCAGTAGTTGGCCGTTGGGACGCGGTGATCGCCGAACAGACGGCGCTCGACTTCGGAGGCTATGCCGATGTACCAGGACCCAGAAGTGCCGCCCTGCATGCGCTGATAGGCGAGGATCTCCTCGCGGATTTTCTGGGCATTCTGACCCGACATAGCTGCGCTGGCCGCTGCTGTCCCCGTCCGGAACCGTGGTTTGTATATAAGGAGTCGCTGCGGTACCGGGTTGAGTTCGCGATCCGTCGGCCACGCCCGGAAGACCCTCCTTGGACCGCCGCAGCATATATCTGTCGTCAACTGCCTGCCCGTCGCACCCGCAGGCTTTGCGAGACGCAACACCTCCAGCGTGAGACGCACAGGCCCGCGGTAACAGTTAGGATTCAGGGACTACAGGACGGAGAGGGAGCTTCGTTGGACAGCGATGTCGAGGTAACACAATCGATGATCCACTGCGGGACGCGCACCCGGCCAGTCTTGGCCGGAGCCGTGCACACCGGGCGGCAGCTGGTGTTGTTCCGGGAGGGCGTCGGGCGGATGGTTGCGGAGGCGCTGCGCACTGCAGCGGGCATTCGCCTTGCAGTCTCCTCGGACTTCGGCGGCAGCGCTGCCCGGACTGATCTGGCGCTCGGTGAGGGGCTTCTCTTCGAGCGTGTCGGTGCGGCGCTCATTCATGGCGACCCGGACCAGGCACGCTCGCTCGCCTGCCGAGCGAATCAGCGGGCCTTCATCGTCGAGCCCGAGCGCTACGTGCGGGCGAGCGGGACAGTGCGTCCCGTGAGCGCCGCGGCGCTGCCGCTTGGCGATACCGCGTTCGAAACCTGGGGTCTCAAGGCGATTCAGGTTCTGTCCTCGCGCTACTCGGGACGTGGCATCCGGGTGGCGATCCTCGACACCGGCTTCGATCTCGGGCACCCGGACTTCGCCGGCCGCAGCATCGTCTCGCAGTCGTTCGTTGCGGAGCTCCCCGTCGAGGATGCGAACGGTCACGGCACGTTCTGCGCAGGCGTCGCCTGCGGTCCGCAGCAGCCCGGGGATGCGCCACGCTACGGTATCGCGTCCGCCGCCGAGCTACACGTTGCGCGGGTGCTCGACGACGAGGCTAGCGGCACCGACGGCAATGTGCTCGCCGGCATCGACTGGGCGGTCGGTCACGACTGCGCCGTGATCTCGATCTCTCTCGGCTCCCCGGTGTATCTCGGCGACGGCTACCCCGAGGTTTACGAGCACGTCGCGGCACGCGCACTCGCCGCCGGAAGCCTCCTCATCGCGCCCGCCGGCAACGAGAGCCAGCGGCCCGATACCATCGCCCCGGTCGAGCATCCGGCCAACTGTCCCTCGATCATCGCGGTGGGAGCGGTGGATCAGAGCCTGAAAGTGGCGCCCTTCTCGAACGGCGGCCTGAACCCGAATGGGGGCGAAGTCAGTCTCGTCGCCCCCGGCATGGCGATCGTCTCGGCCGCGCCCCGCCCGGATCTCTACCAGGTCGGCAGCGGCACCAGCATGGCGACGCCCTTCGTCGCCGGAGTGGCGGCGCTGCTTGCGGAAGCGCATCCGCAGGCCCGCGGTGCCGCGCTGCGCGATTTGCTGCTCGAGGCGTTTCGCGAGCTCCCCGCGCCGGTGCGCGACGTCGGCGTGGGCCTGGTACAGGCGCCGCAGTAGATCAGTCCTCGGAAGCTCACTGGATCGAGCGATGACGTCCCGCACCGAAAGTCAGCGACAGCAAGGACCGGACCGTTCCCTGAGCCGCGTCAAGGTCGCGATCGCAGTCACCGACGACGCGCGCAATCAGATTGACCAGGTGGCGGCCGCCTGCCGCCGCCTGGGGCTCGAGCACACCTCGACGCTCGCCGGCGTGGGCGTGCTGCTGGGGTCGGTGGAGCTCGGCGATCTGCCGAAGCTTCGCTCGCTGCCGCGCGTGGCGGCGGTCGAGATCAAGCGCGAGGCGCGGGTCTGCGCGCTGCACGGCCAGTCGCGATAGACTGCTGGGGGCCCGGAGATGGAGCTCGACCTCTGCGCGGCGGGTCCTGCTCTCCATCAGGCGTGCTCGCGAGTGCCCATTGGTCGTCTACGATAAGAAAAGCTCGGGCCCCGACCCTGGCAGATCGCAGCCGCGACTGCGGCATCGCAGGGCCCATGCCCATTCCTGGGTCGTGATCGCCCTCGCGGGTTACGCAGCGCCGGCGATGGCACAGAGCACGTCGTGCACCGGGGCGCTCGGTGTACCGACGGCGAGCGCTGCTGCGGTGAAGACCCTGGGCACACAGCCGGCGAGTGTGAATCTCGCGCTCACGCCGGGCCATTCGTATCTCATCGAGGTCATCGAGCGCGACAACGACGCGCTGGTGGAGGTTCTCGGGTCCAGGGGCGAGCTCCTGAGTCAGTCCGACCACCCGGAGCGGCGCACTGGCACGCGCCGGGCAGTCCTCACGGCGCCCGAGACGGGCTCCATCAGCGTGCGCGTGACCGGCAAGGAGCACGCGAACGCCGCGGGCACGGCGACCGTGCGTGCCTTCGATCTCGCCGGCCTCGATGCGCGGCCCGACTGTCTGGCGGTCATCAAGACCCTCGCGGCCGCGGATGCCCACTACGCCGCGGGACAGGCGATCTCGCGGGGGCTTGCGTCCGCCGGCTCCGGGGCCGCGCGCGACGCATATCACGGAGCGGCTGAGAACTACGAGTCTGCGGAGCGCAGGCTCAACGCACCAGCTGACCGTGCGCTACGCGGGCAAACGGAGCTAGCGCTCGCCGCACTTGAATACCAGGACCTGTCGGACTGGGCAAAGACAGTCCAATGGGCTCAGGCTGCATCGGCGAGTCTGGCAGCGCAGGATCCTTACCGCCAAGCACGCGCAGATGCATTGGTCGCTGCTGCTTGGATCCAGATCGGCCGGAGTACGTCCGCCGGTCGACCGGCACCCGGTTATGCCAGGTCCTCAGGTGATCTTCTGGCTCAGGCTCGGACCATTCTGGAGCGTTTGCGCCAATTTCATCTGCGGCGAGGCGAGCGCTACGACGCCGCAGTGCAGTCGACGAATATTGCGCTCACCTATCTTAACGAGGCTCGCTTCTCGAACTGTGTGGCTGCGTCCGGAGTGGCAAGCCGGCTGTTCGGCTCTCTCCACGAGCTGCAGCGGCGCGCACAAGCGTGGCAGAACACGGCCTTGTGCCTGTGGGGCCTCGGGCGCCTGCCGGACGCCTTGCAACTCCTCGAGCGCGCGCGCCAGGACGTCGGTGAGCAGCCGTATCCAAACACCTACATCTCTGTGCTCAATAACACGGCGCTAGTGGATTACGCGCTCGGGCATTTCGATGAATCGCTTGCGCTCCTTGATCGCGCGAAAGCTTTTGCAGAAAGAGTGCAGCTTCCTCACTATGACGCCCAGAGTCTGTTCGGAATCGGTATCAACTACTATGCGCTGGGTGACCTCGAGCGCGCGCGCTATTTTCTAAAGCTTTCTCTTGCAATTCGCACCGTTGAGCTGGATCGCCGCGGTCGCATGCAGACCTTGCGGGCGCTAGCAACGGTCGATGCCGACCAGGGCAGCGTGGACGAAGCCATCGCTTATGATCGCGAGGCGCTGAGTCTCGCCGTCGCACAGGCATCAATCGAGCGCATCACCATGCAGCTCGCGGTGCATACTGCGGCCGCGGGTCACTTGGAGGAAGCCAGATCGCAACTTGACGCGTTGATCTCCAGAGGAGTGGGGACTGACCCGGCCATTCAGGCTGAAGCGCTGCTGCAACGTGCCTCGATTCTGCGCAGGCTGGATCGGCCTCGTGATGCACTTGCCGATCTCGAAAAGGCCCGGCCGCGGTTACACCGGCTCGGCAACATCGATGAAGAGTTCGCAGCTAACCTGGAGCTCGCTAGAACGCTGCGCGTGGCCGGCGAGCCTCGACAGGCTCTTGCTGCGGTCGACGAGGCGCTGCGGGAAGCCGACGCGGTCCGTCTGCAAACCGCGAATCCGGAGTTTCGTCTCCAACTGCAAACGCCTCTGCGTGCGGCTTACGACCTGAAGATCGAGTTACTGCGAGCTAGCTACGACGACGCGCTGGCAGCCGGAAAGGAGAGGCAAGCTGACGAGCTGGCAGCGGCCGCGTTCGTAACCGCCGATGCCTCGCGCGCTCGCTCTCTCGCCGACGTCGCGGCCGAGGAATACTCACCTGCGATCCGACGTGAGCTAGCACCACAGTTTCGCCGTCGTGAGGCGCTCTATGAGGAGCTTGCCGGACGCGAGTTCGCTCTCGAACAACACTTCGACTCCGCGGGTTCCGAGGATGCGCGCGCACGTCACCTCATGAGCGACATCGCAGAACTCGAAAGGCAGATCGATACCCTCAACACTCTCATCGCCGGGCGCGCGAGCCCCGACGGACGACGCGCTGCAGGAGGCGTTACGCCGGGTACCGTTCTCCGGGTTCCGGCCAATACTGCGCTCATCTCGTACTGGCTCGGAGCGGAGTCGGCTTATGCCTGGGTCGTTCTGGCTGACCAGATCCACTGGACGCGGCTGTCATCACCTGAGGGCATACGAGGGCTGGCGACAGCGTTTCAACGTTCGCTGACACGCTTCGTGGATATTCATCTCGAGCCTCGCATGCAGGACTCGCGTGCTCTGAGCGACGAGGTACTGGCTCCTATCGAGCGGTGGGTATTGACTATTCCACAGTGGGTGGTCATTCCCGATGGCGCCCTGGACTACGTGCCGTTTGCGGCGTTAATTACACCAGGGGGTGGGGCGGGGGCGTTCGTAATCGCGCGACACGATGTCGCAGTGACGCCGGCGGCCTGGATGCTGGACGCCGTTGAAAATCGTCCGCCGCCGGCGACGCCTGGTTCCCTGCTGCTCGTTGCAGACCCCGTTTACCAGCCGGACGACCCGCGTCTTGCACCCATTAAAGAAGCGGGAAAGCCAATTCAAGCGCCGAAGCGAGATCCATTGGACCGCGCCCGCGAGGACTACCGCCGCTTGGCATTCACGGCGCAGGAAGCTTCGGGAATCGCCGCAGAGTTTCCGGCCGGAAGCGTGGATGAACTGCTCGGCCTCGATGCGACGCGCGCGCGACTTCTTGCGCTGGACTGGTCGCAGTACCGATACATCCACATTGCGACACATGGTATCGTCGACGCGCAGGTTCCGGATCTGTCTGCGCTGATACTCGGCTCCTACGACTCCCACGGCGACCTCGTTGATGGCGCTGTCCGGGTGGCGGACCTGTTGCTGCGAACAATAAGGGCAGACGTCGCCGTCTTCAGCGCGTGTGACACGGCACTCGGCAAGCAAGTGCCTAGCGAGGGCCTGGTCGGGATCAGCTCGACCATGCTCGCTCGCGGAGCGAAGGCGGTCGTGGCGTCCCTGTGGCAGGTCTCAGATGAGATCGGTGCACGTCTCATGACAGAGTTGTATCGACACATGTTGCGCGACTCGATGAGCGCGCCGGCCGCTCTCGGAACCGCCATGCGCTCGGCCCTCTCGCGCAGCGCCACTGCAGATCCGGCTCTGTGGGCGGCGTATCAGGTTTCAGTCGTCGCGCTCGGTCCAGGCCTGCCGATCCGCGACGTGAACACTGTAACGACAACCAGGCCCTGAGGAGACGCTGTGGATCATTGGAGCAACAAGAGAGTCAGGCTCAACGACAGTTGGGGGCCTGGCGCTGCGCATAGTTTGAAGACTCCGCTCGGGGAGCAGCCCGAGTTCCGGTTGCGCCCGCGGTATCTTAGAGATGTCAAAGGCAACGCGAAGCTTTCGCACTTCTCTGTGGACTTCCCATCCGGATATCTCGGTGACGGGTGGCAAGGTGTCAGTTTCACGCCCATGGGGAAAGACCCGGTCAAAGACCTCACGGGACTTCCTCCCTGGGATCCGTCGCAGCGAGATACTTACCGCAAGGCTATCGAAGCTGCGACCAGTCTCGGCGATTCGCGAACCTTACGGCTCGAAGGCGTCGTTCCGCATCTCGAGCAAGGCGCAATCGGTTACAACACTGTGCGGCTCTTTTACGTGACGATGGCCGTGAAGGGTTCCGTGCCGGACCTGGTTGTCATCAAGACCGCGACGCACAAAGCCGTTCCCGGAACGGTGCAGGCTCGTCAGGACGGCAACGGTCAGGGTCCGCCGGACTGACCTTCCAGGCTCTGCAAGGCGGCGCCCGGGTACGCCGCATGGCCGCCCGGGCGCCCCCTCAGCGGGGTTGGTCGGCGGAGTGGTTTACGCCGTCCAGCGTCGGGACCTGCGGGATATCGAAAGGATTGACTCCCTCGAGGCATCCGAGATTGAAGCTGTACTGTTCGGGATTAGAGCGGCGCTGATGATGCGTATAGACGCCGCAAATGGAGCAGAAGTAGTGTTTGGCTGTCTTCGTGTTGAACTGATACAGCCCCAGTGACTCCTGTCCTTTGAGAACTCGCAATCCGGCCAAGGGTACTGAGGCGACAATCGCCCCCTTTCTGCGACAGATCGAACAGTTGCAGCGGTGAGGGTCGACTATTCCGTCTGGTAGCTCAAGCTCCAATACCACTGCGCCGCAGTGGCACGAGGCCCGGTGTCTCGGAAGAATGTCCGTGGCACCTATTCTCTTCAATGACCGCCGCCGGTGCGCAAATTGAACGCGAACTCCTCCGACGCGCCGGCGCCGGCCGTGCCGGAATCAACGCGCAGGACGTAGCTGCCGGGTGCGAGGCGCGCCGCTTTGGCATAGGCGTGTACATAGCCGTCGTCGCCCAGAGCGAGATCCGTCAGCAAGCCTAGCGACCGCGAGGCACCGGACTCGTCGTTCCGGATGAGAGTCATGCGGTAGCGGGACGCGGCCTGGTGCATCCCCGGGGCGGCGCGAAACTCGACCAGCCCGCCCGACGGCAGATCCAGATCGGGCGTCGAGGCGCCCCGCATCGAGACGAAGGTGAACTGCGCGGCGATCGCGGCAGCGCCCGCGCTGGCGGCCGCGTCGGTCGAGGGCAGCAGCAAGCCTGAGGGAGCGGTGCTGCGCTGCGTCCACAGGAACAACGCAAGCCCGGCGACGGCGGCGGCGGCGAGAGCGGGGAGCCAGATCCGAAGGTCCCTCATCCTGGCGGCAGGCTTTCTGAGGGGCTTGATGAAATAGCCTTGCGCCTGCAACTGCTTCAGCCCGTCGCGAAACTCCAGCGCTTGCTCGAACTCACGCACCAGCTCCGGATCGCGCACCAGCCGCTCCTCGAAGCTTCTGCGCTCCTCCTCGGACAGGCGTCCAACAAGGTAATCGCGCACCTGGTCCGTCTCGGCGCCGACGTCCATCATGTCTCACCTCCCTGGACCGAAGCGCCGCCCGGCGCGTTCCCCGCATCTCCCGCGGCCACCGCCTGTGCCGCGGATCCTGAAAATCCGTGTGCAATTCCCGAGACCGCAGCCATGCCACCCGCGAGGCACAGGCCGATCGCGACGACGGTCAGGAAGTCTGACTTCCAGAAGCCGCGCTGTTCGAGAAGCTCCCTGAAGCGGTTACGGGCGCGGAAGATCACGCGATTGAAGTTCTCCCGGGATACCCGCAGCTCCTCGCAGATCTGTTCTTTCGCCTCGTCATGGAGATAGAAGCGCACGAGCAGCTCACGATCGCGCTCGCCCGGCAATTCCTCGAGCACGCTCCGTACGGCCGCGGCCCATTCGGGCCGCCCGACCCGTTGCCAGTCGGGGTCGTCTTCGGGTTGCCGAAGATCATCGAGCCCCTCGGGACTCGAGAGCGCCGTGCGGTCCTTGCGGCGGTGATTGCGCAGGTGGTTGAGCGCCACCCGGTAGAGATAGCCGCCGAGCTTCTCCGGGTGGGCAATCTCACCGTTGCGGAGCTTCTCGAGCGTCGTGACCGCGGCGTCCTGGAGAATGTCCGCAGCGACCTCGGGGTCGCGCACGCGCCTGAGGATCAGCGCGCGGAGCCCCGGGTAGTCGCGATAGACCGCGGACAGGTGCGAAACCGGGTCCAAGACCTGAGGAGCGACGTCCGACGCTGGCGGACTCGCCGCGGGTGCTGCCTGCCCCTCAACACCGATCATGCCTCGAGTATAAGCCCCATTGGCGACGCGCCGCTGCCGCCCTGATCTTTCGTGAGACAGCTGGTCGGCTCATGACAGATCTGTAAGTCGGCATCCGCTGCGCGACTGATTGGCGCGCCGGTGGGCTTGCGGTTGCGCTCTCAGGGCGCCGGACCTCGCGGGTGACTCCGCTACCGGGACGTGGCAGCAGAGGATCGAAAGGAAGTCGCTGGATGGAGAAGCCCCTGATCAGCCGATGCACCCATACGGCGGATCTCGACGTCTACCACCTGCGTCGCGACGGGCACAACAGCCTCGACAACGCGCGGGTGCTCTGCCGCCGGTGCCACGCGGCTACCAAGGGCTACGAGCTGCCCGGCCGGAAACTCCCAGCCTTCGATCAAGCGACCAAGGAGGCTGCGCTCAGCCGCGCCGGCCATCAATGTGAGTGCACGCGCATAGGTGCCTGCCACGGAACCGGCAAATCACTACCGACGGGCGACGCCCCCAACCCTGGCGCGCCGCTGCGCTGACCTCGGGCTTTCACGTATCCTGCCGGCCGTGCCGGTACGGTCTATCTGAATGATTCTTCTGGCTGTCGGGCGTGACAGACGGGCGCGGCGGTAGTACAAGACTTCCGTTCTCGACCGAAGGGACTTGCTCCATGCATCGCCATCCGGATGGTCTGCCCTACCCGCGCCGGGCGGTCACCGCCGCCGCCTGCTTGGTTCTGGTTTTATGTGTGTCGGGCGCTCAGTCGTCCGCCCGCGCGGACGATGCGGCCGCTCACGCTCCGGGCGCAGCCGTCGCCGCAGCCCCTCAGCCGCGCACTTGCGTGAACGACGCGGGACTTACGCTGCCTCCCGGCTTCTGCGCCAGTATCTTCGCCGATCACCTCGGCCAGGCGCGCGACATCGCCGTGACTCCGAACGGCGTCGTCTACGTCAACACCCGCGCCGCCCACGGCCAGACCCCGCCGGAGGCCGGGTTTCTCGTGGCCCTCGAAGACACCAGGGGTACGGGTCGGGCGGATGTCGTCAGGCGCTTCGGCCCCACGCAGGAGCAGGGCGGGCGCGGCGGTACCGGCATTGCGCTCTACAAGGGCTGGCTCTTTGCCGAAGAGAAGGATCGCATCGAGCGCTACACGCTCAGCCAGGACTCGATCGTGCCGAAGGGCCCGGCGACTGATGTCGTCTACGGGCTGCCGCTCACGGGCGATCACCCCATGCACCCGTTCGTGATCGACAAGGACGGGAATCTCTTCGTCGACCTGGGCTCCGCCACCAACTCCTGCCAGTCGCGTAACCGCCAGCTCGACTCGGCCGGGATCTTCCCGTGCCGCGAGCTCGAGACCCGCGGCGGGACCTGGCGCTACGACGCCAACAGGACCTTCCAGAGGTTCTCTCCGCTCGAGCGCTACGCGACCGGCATCCGCAATGGCGAAGGGCTGACGCTCGATGCGGCCGGCGAGCTCTACACCACGCAACACGGCCGCGACCAGTTGCACCAGAACTGGCCGGCGCTCTACAAGCCCGAGGAGGAGGCGACGCAGCCAGCCGAGGAGTTCATGCGCGTGGTGCAGGGTGGGGACTACGGCTGGCCTGAGTGTTATTACGACGAAGCGCAGAAGAAACTCGTGCTCGCGCCCGAGTACGGCGGCGACGGTGGCCGCAAGGTGGGAATCTGCGCGGACAAGCTCGCGCCCCTTGCGTCTTTCCCGGCCCACTGGGCCCCGAACGGCGCCGTGATCTACACCGGTACGAGCTTCCCCGAGCGCTATCACGGCGGCGTGTTCATTACCTTCCACGGATCGTGGGACCGTGCGCCCTACCCGCAGGGCGGCTACAACGTGGTGTTCCAGCGGCTCGCCAGCGGCCGCGCGATCGGCCGCTGCGAGGTGTTCGCCGACGGCTTTGCGGGTGCCATCAAGGAGCCGGGAGCGGCGGCTCATCGACCGTCCGGCATTGCAACGGGGCCCGATGGCGTGCTCTATGTCTCGGACGATACGCACGGACGCATCTATCGCATCGTCTGGACAGGTGGTGCAGGCGCGGATACAGGCTCAGCCGTCACTCCCTGTCCGCCGGCGGATGCGCCGGCCGGGGCCACGGGCACGGCGGGAGCACTTCCGCCGGAGGGCGTTCATGCGAATGCGGGTGACATCGAGAACCTGCCGGCGCCGGCAGGCACCACGCACCGCATGGTGGCGCTCGGTGATGACATCTTCCATGGCCGGGCGGCGAATGCGACCTGCTCAGTGTGCCACGGGCCAGATGGTGCGGGCACACCCACGGGGCCGAGCCTCAAGGGTCCGACGTGGCTCTGGAGCGACGGCAGCTACGCGGGATTGAAGCGCACGATCACCGAGGGCGTCGCACACCCGAAGCAGTACGGCGGTGTCATGCCGCCCATGGGTGGCGCGCAGCTCACTCCGGAGCAGCTGTCGGCAGTGGCGGCCTATGTCTGGGCGCTCGGCCATCGCTGAGGCACACGGTCACCGCAGGGCCTACGAGCTCTACTACTGGCCCGGAATCCAGGGCCGCGGTGAATTCGTCCGCCTGGCACTGGAGGAGGGTGGGGCCGAGTATCGCGACGCCGCCCTCGTGCCGGATTCAAAGGGCGGCGGCGTGCCGGCGATCCTCGAGGCTCTCGCCGCGCGCGGCGTCTCGCGCCCGCCGTTCGCGGTGCCGATCCTCAAAGCCGGCCGGCAGCTCATCGCCCAGACGGCGAACATCCTCCTGTTCCTCGGCGACGCACTCAGGCTCGCCCCGGGCGATGCGGCGGGGCGGCTCTGGACCCATCAGCTGCAGCTCACGATCCTCGATCTCTACCAGGAGGTTTTCAGCACCCATCACCCCCTGGGGGACGGCTACGCGTATGAAGAGCAGAAGGCGGCCGCCCGGCTGCGCACCAAGGACTTTCTCGCGGTGCGCGTGCCGAAGTTCCTGAGCTACTTCGAGCGCGTCATCGAGCTCAATCCGGGCCGCGCTCCGTGGATGGTCGGCGGGCGGCGCAGCTACGCAGATCTCTCGATGGCACAGGTGATCGCGGGACTGCGCTACGGGTTCCCGCGCGCGACTGCACGCGCCTTGCGCAAGCGGCCGCGCCTCGCGGCACTGCACGATGCAGTGTTCTCGCGGCCGCGGATCGCGCGCTATGTCGCCTCGGGGCGGCGAGTGCCGTTCAACAACGAGGATCTGTTCCGGCACTACCCGTCGCTGGATCGCTGAGACAAATCGCTGCGGTGGCCGACTTCGTGTCGAGATCGGCTCCGGTCGCTCGTCGTAGGTTTGAACACGGCGAGGACGCCCCTTTGGTTTGCCGGAGGAGAACGATATGCGAGTCATGGTGATCGTAAAGGCGAACGAGCGGAGCGAATCCGGCGTCCTGCCCGATCCGGAGATGCTGGCCGAAATGGGCAGGTTCAACGAAGAGCTGCTGAAAGCAGGCGTGCTGCTGGCGGCCGAGGGACTGCACGGGAGCTCCAAGGGCGTTCGGGTCAGATTTGGCGGCGGCCGCAGCACCGTGATCGACGGTCCCTTCACCGAGACCAAGGAGCTGGTCGGCGGCTTCTGGCTCTGGCAGGTGAAGTCGATCGAGGAAGCCGTGGAGTGGATCCGGCGCTCGCCGTTCCAGAAGCGCGAGGCGGAGGTCGAGATCCGCAGAGTGTTCGAGACCGAGGACTTCGGCTTGAGTTTCACCGAGCTCTGCGCGCAGGAGGCGCGCCAGCGCGGTCAGCAAGCGGCGAAGAACTGAGTGCCGCGGCCCGACAAGTGCGCGCAGCCCCAGCATGCGGTGGCCGGTGAGGCCCGCGAGACGGCGTGAGTGCTCTTGGCTTGCGCGGTGCAACTTCCGATGGTGTCATCCGTGGCCATGACGGCCACGGATGCTCCTTACGAGCGGGATGCCCGACAGACCCCGGACGCGGGTCGTGTCCCCGACGCTCGCGGCGCGATCGATGCGGTCTGGCGCATCGAGTCCGCGCGCCTGATCGCAGGCCTGGCGCGCTTCACACGCGACGTGGGGCTGGCGGAGGAGCTGGCGCAGGATGCACTGGTGGCGGCGCTCGAGCAGTGGCCGGCTGCGGGTATTCCCGACAATCCGGGCGCCTGGCTGACGGCAACCGCCAAGAACCGCGCGATCGACCAGGCGCGCCACGTGCGCATGCGGGCGCGCAAGCACGCTGCGCTGGGCGCCGAGCTTGAGATGGACCAGCGGCTCAGCGCCGGGGGGCTCGAGGCCCGTGCCGGCGACGAGATCGGCGACGATCTATTGCGGCTCATCTTCATCGCCTGCCACCCGGTGCTGTCGCGCGAAGCGCGCAGCGCCCTCACCCTGCGTCTGCTCGGCGGACTGACGACCGAGGAGATCGCGCGCGCTTTCCTCGTGCCCGAGCCCACCATCGCGCAGCGCATCGTACGCGCCAAGCGCACGCTGGCTGACGCGCACGTGCCCTTCGAGATTCCGCGCCGCGAGGAGATCGCCGCGCGCCTCGCCTCGGTGCTGGAAGTCATCTACCTCATCTTCAACGAAGGCTACTCGGCGACCGCCGGCGAGGACTGGATGCGTCCGGCGCTGTGCGAGGAGGCGCTGCGCATCGGCCGCATCCTCGCCGAGCTTGCGCCCGCGGAGGCCGAGGTCCACGGCCTGGTGGCGCTCATGGAGATCCAGGCTTCGCGGCTGCGCGCGCGCACCGGCCCGGGCGGGGAACCGGTGCTGCTTGCGGACCAGAACCGCGCACAGTGGGACCGCATCCTGATTCATCGCGGACTGCTGGCGCTCGCGCGCGGTGAGGCGTGCGCGCGGTCGCGCGGGCCGTACCTGCTGCAGGCGGCGATTGCCGCGAGCCACGCGCGGGCGGTGAGCGCCGAGGACACGGATTGGGTGTTGATCACCGCGCTCTACGACGGGCTCGCGCGGGTCGCGCCCTCACCCGTGGTCGAGCTGAATCGCGCCGTGGCGGTGGCCATGGCCTACGGTCCTGCCGCGGGGCTTGTGATCACCGAAGAGCTCGAGGCGCAGGGCGCGCTGCGGTCGTATCATCTGCTGCCGAGCGTGCGCGGCGACCTGCTGACAAGGCTCGGCCGCTACCAGGAGGCGCGCGGGGAGTTCGAGCGCGCCGCCGCGCTCACGCGCAATGCGCGCGAGAAGCGCCTGCTGCTCGACCGCGCTGCGGCGTGCGCGCACGCGGGCACTGACGCAACTTCCTGACGGAGAGGCTCATGACGTACATGCTGCTGGTCGTCGAACCGCAGGGTGACCGCGCCAAGCGCACACCCGCGGAGGGGCAAGTGCTGTTCGAGCGCATGGCGGCGTGGAGCGAGCAGATCAAGGCCCGCAAGCTCCTCGTCGGAGTCAACTCGCTGAAGACCGAGGCGACGCGTGTCGCGGTGCGCGGCGGCTCGAGCCGCGCGACCGACGGGCCGTTCACGGAATCGAAGGAGCTGATCGGCGGCTACTTCCTCATCGATTGCCGCACGCGCGCCGAGGCGCTCGAGCTCGCGCAGGAGTGCCCGGCGGCGCAGTGGGCCACGATGGAGGTGCGCGAGATCGGTCCGTGCTTCGAGTGAGCAGGGCGCGCTGGGGCTGCAACCCGCCTCAATTCGCGGCAACACCGAAAATGCGCGCAAAGAAATCCGCAGTGGCAGTGTCGGCTCTTAACCACGAAGAGTGACGCAGGAATCCGTGGATCTCGTTTGGCAGCACCAGCTCCTCGTAAGGGACGTGTCTTGCCTCGAGTCGGCGCGCGAGATCCACGGTCTGCTGAAAGGACACGTTGCGGTCGTCATCGCCCTGGATGAGAAGCACCGGCGACTTCCAGCCGTCGACGCTGGCATCCGGCGATGCTTGCCAGGCGACGGCGGTGGCTTCCTCGAGGTCACCTTTCTCGTAGCGTGTGGGGGGTGCCTCGGGCAACCTGCGGGTCCGTGTGAAATCGTGGACCCCATGCAGGTCGACTCCCGCCTTGAAGACTTCTGAATCGCGCGCCAGGGCCAGCGCCGTCAGGTAACCCCCGTAGGATCCGCCCCAGATACCGATGCGGCTCGCATCGATCTGCGGCAGTCCCTGCAGAAATCGTCCGGCGGCGAGCACGTCCTGGTACTCGGCTGCGCCGCGGGGCCCGGCGTGCTCCGGCTGATGAAACGCTCTTCCGTAACCGATACCGAGTCGATAGTTGACCGAGAGCACGATGTAGCCGTGGGTCGCGAGGTACTGGTTCACGGCGTAGGCGTTGCTGTAGTAATCCATGTAGTGCCAGCCGAGCAGCATCTGGCGCGGGGGACCACCGTGCACGAAGATGATTCCCGGACGCGAGGAGTGTCCTCGTGACGTTGCGGTGGCGGTCGAGTCGAACAACTGGCCGTGCACGCGCGTTCCGTCCGCGGCATTGAATGCCACCGCTTTCGGTACCAGCAGCTTTGCAACGGGGAAATCCGCGGGCAATGCGCCGGCGGCGAGCGTCGAGCGCTCTCGCCCATCGAGGGCGACCATGCCGACGGCCGGCGGCTCCCGGGCGCCCGCTGTGACGAACGCGACGCGGGTCGCTGCCGCACTCACCGGCGTCCATTCGAGTGTCGTCCCGGATGTGAGGGCGAGAGAGCCGGCGTGATCCACCGCTACGCGAAACAGGTGACGGCGGTCGCCATCGTCCGGTGTGCTGCCGGTGTTTGCGTCATAGATCATGAATCGGCCATCGCGGCTTTCGGCGACGTGCTCAACCATGAAGGCGCCCGGCGTCAGCAACAGTGGTGGCTCACCGCCTGCGGCCGCAACCGAGTAGAGGTGGGGCCAGTCATCGAGATAGGCAAGAAATACCAGTCGCGCCCCGGCCGCCCAGTGCAGGTTGGCGTTCCCTTCAACGTCGGGGTAGGAGCCGGCGAGCGTGTCGGGGCTTTGCCACACGGCATGGCCCGAGCCGTCCGCGGCGTTGGCGACCCAGATCGACCAGGGGTCCGGTGTGCGGGTGAGCAGCGGCCTGGGTGGGCCGCCGTCGCCTTGACGCCGTACAAACGCGAGACGTGCGCTGTCCGGTGACCAGCGGGGCGATGAATCCTTACCGGTGGACGGCGCGAGATAGAGGAGCGGGCCGTCCTTGGAGGAGAACACGCCGACGAAGGAATGATCCGCGCGATCGGAGACGAATGCCAGAAGAGCACCGTCGGGCGACCATTGCAGATCGTCATCCTTGCCCCGATCGAAGAACAATCGCTCAGGCTTGCCCTGTCCGTCGAGGGGCGCGGTCCATACCTGGTGTTCCTTGATGTAAGCGAGCTGACCCCGCACGGAGATCGCCGGCGCATCGCCCTCCGCGATCTTTGTCGGCGCGCCGCCCGTAACCGAGATGCCCCAGATCGTCACCAGCGGTTGCTCAGGCGATGACGCCGGGTCGGGTGCGAGGTTGCCCTCCGTAGGCCAGTTCGCGTCGTGATCCCCACCACGCACATAGACCAGGCGCGCACCGTCGGGGGAGAAGGTCAGGTGAGTGATCTCCTGGCCATCGTCCTCGGTGTACTGGGTCACTTGTTGCGGCGTAAAGTCAGGGCCGCGGGCGACCCAGACGTTGCGGACTCCGGAGATGTTCCGCACCCATGCGATCGCATCGCCATCTGCAGCCGCCGCGAGCTCGCTCACATAAGGGTAGTGGAGGGCTTCGTCCATCGTAAACGGCGCGCCCAGGGAAACGGACGCGACCAGGGCGGTGAGCAGTGGCGGGAAATACTTCAGCCGCTTCAAGCAAGACATTCTCATTCCCATACTCCCAGGCACGTTCACGCACGCACACCGCCGCAGCCCGTGCCACTCGGCGCGACGATGAGCGTAGACCAGGATGTTGGTATCAATCCACCCCAACGGCCGTGCTCACGATCCAGGTGCGCAGGCGCGCGCCCGGCGGTCACGTTGGTGGCTCAACTAACCTAACAGTGGGCCGACGGCTCCGGTCCGGACCTCATGCTGCACTACGAGAAACCCTGGTCCGGCTTCTTCTTGACATCAAGTCGCGGAGGAGTAGGCTCGGTGTTGTTTTCGGCTGGGGTGACGACGCTCAAGACGTCGCACAGGAGGCACAGGGATGTCAGCCTTTAGAGGGTCGTGCCTGTTCGACGGTCATCGGAAGACCATCGAGGGCGACCGGCACCGTATCAAACACTCGCGTCAGAGCGCTTACCGCACGGCGATCGCCGCGGCGGTGGCGGCTATTCTGGCGCAACCGACCACGTTGTGGGCACAGACGGCCGACGCGACTCTTGCGGGTTACGCGGCGCCGGGCGCCACCGTGACTGTTCACAACACGGCGACCGGATTTACGCGTCACGGCACGGCGGGCGGTGACGGACACTATGTGATCCCGGGGTTGCCGCCCGGCGATTACACCGTCGATGCCGGCGCTGGAACCGAGCAGCCGGTCACGCTGCAGGTGGCCACGACGACCCAACTGAACCTCCTGGAGCAGGTCACTATCACCGGCACCCATGCCACCCATCAGGAGGCGCTGACCTCGGAAGTCGGGCAGGTCGTTTCCCTGCACGACATCGAGGTGCTGCCCCAGTACACGCGCAACTTCCTGGAGTTTGCCAACCAGGTACCGGGCGTACAGTTCACCGTCGACAGCCAGGGCAACACGAACCTGCGCGGTGGCGCGCAGCTCTACAGCAACATCAACGTCTACATCGATGGTGTTAGCCAGAAGGACTACGTGTTCGGCGGTATCACCGGACAGGAGGGACCCGGTCAGGCCGGCGACCCCGGCAATCCCTTCCCGCAGCTCGCGATCGACGAGTACAAGGTCATCACGTCGAACTACAAGGCGGAATATGGCGACGCGGCGAGCGCCATCATCGTGGCCCAGACGCGCTCCGGCACCAATCAGTTCGAAGGCGAGTCCTTCCTCACCTTCACCGACCAGAACCTGCGCGCGGCCACGCCCGCCGAGCTGGCTGCGGGCCAACCGAAAGAGTCGGCACGCAGCTGGGAGTTCGGCGCCGCCGAGGGCGGCCCGATCATCGAGGACGTGCTGCATTTCTTCGTCACGTTCGAGCGCAAGACCCTCGCGGAGCAGAACGTGGTGTTTCCGGGTGGTGGCGTCGCCCCGGCCACCGCGGACGCGCTTTTGCCGGCCAGCGTCTCCTCGCAGTTCGGGCCCACCACCAACCCGTTCACCGAGGATCTGGGCTTCGCCAAGCTGGACTACGAGCCCACGGACGCCGACCGCATTGAGCTTACCGCCAAGATCCGCGACGAGAGGCAGCTGGTCGGAGCGGCCGGCCAGACGGCGGCCACGGCCGCGACCCACTACGAGAACGACGACAACCGGTACATGCTCCTCTGGACGCATAGCTGGGAGAAGGTCCTGAATGAGCTGCGGGTCACGCAGCAGAACACCACCTCGAACAGCAACGCCCAGCCCAGCCCGGAGTTCCAATACAACTACTACCCGGTTGCGGGCAACGTCACGGTTGTCGATACCCTCATTAACGTCGGCGGCCCCGGGGCGGGCGTGGGATACCGGTACGCGCAGTCGGGCACCGGGCTTCAGGATGACCTGACCTTCACGAACTTCACCGACCACACGATCAAGATGGGCGCGCGCTTCCAGTCCGTCGACCTCGTCGATACGGCCGGCACGCTAAGCCTCGCCGACGCGGTCTACGACGAGGGGGTCTCGAGCGCCGGCGTCTACCCGAACCCGTACGCGGTGGAATTCCCGGTGAGCTTCCCCGGGTCCGGTGCCCCGAGCGTCGAGTCGAAGGATGACCAGATCGGCCTGTACTTGCAGGACGACTGGACGGTCAACCGCCACCTCACGCTGAATCTCGGAGCCCGCTGGGACTACGAGAAGGTGCCCCTGTGGCAGAACTATGTGACCCCGGCGGCTGTGGTCAGCGCGCTGAATTCACCCGGGGCGCTGCCGGGTTACAGCCCCAACGTGACCTATGCGCAGCTGCTCGCCAAGTCATTCCCGGGAGACCCGGGGATCAACATCAATGACTACATCAGCAACGGCTCAAATCGGCACTCACCAACCGATGACATCGCGCCGCGCCTGGGATTCGCGTATGACATCAAGGCGGATCAGAAGTACGTGGTCTTCGGCGGCTATGGCCGATCATACGACCGGAACCTCTTCAACACGCTGGCGTACGAGACGACCAAGGTTGGTCTGTACAACAACCCGCAGATCTACTTCCCGACGCCCTTCACCAACGATTCGTTCGGCCCCTGCGCGACTGCGGCGAACGTGAATCCGGCCGACCACTGCTACGCCTGGAATCCGGCCTACCTGACGCCGGGGGGCCTCGCGGGCATTCCGGTGTCTACCTCATCGCATGAGGTGGACATGATCAATAACAACATCAAGACGCCATACTCCGATCAGTTCAGTATCGGGTTCCGCACGCGCCTCGCCGATTGGGATGCGGCACTGACGCTCTCGGACATCAAGAGCTACGACGCCCTGCTCGGTCACCTGGGGCTGCGCTATGCGGACGGGTCCTACTACGACAACCAGGGCGCCCCGTGGGGCGCCGGCGGGAGCCTGAAGGGCTACGGCTCGCTCATCCTCTGGGACAACGCCGGCAAGGACACCAACCAACAGGTCACGCTGTCGCTCGACAAGGCGTACACGACGGCTTCGGGCTGGAGCGCATCGGTGGCCGTCACCTACTCCAACGCCTACCAGAACAATGTCGCCGGCCCGTTGAATCCGTATCAGGGCAGTCCGAATGCCTATCTGTTCGATCTGCCCAACCCGAAGGACTACCCGATGGAGCCGTCGACGGCGGTGCCAGAGTGGCGACTCGTGGCGACCGGCAGCTACGACCTGCCGTGGGGCCTGTCGTTCTCGGCCAAGGGCGAGATCTCGACGCCGACCTACGTCGATGCCATCCTCGCTTGCCCCACCGTGTGCAACCCTTACGGGGGGGACGCCACTCCGATCAACGCCCGCATTCCGAACACCATCGGTTATCACGACATCGACACCTCGCTGGCGAAGTCGTTCGGGATCTACCGGCAAGTCAAGGGCACCCTTCGCGTGGACGTGCTGAACATTTTCAACTTCCACAACTTCGACCCGAACGCGGCCATCTGGACCCCGGTGGCCGGCAAGCCCATCGAGTCTCCGGTTTACAACTACACCGGCCCCATCATCGGCTTCCCGCGCACGTTCCGGCTGACGGCGCAGCTCACGTGGTGATCTGAGGACTGTGGCCGTGACCGGTCAGAACTGCACGCAGACAGCTGGCGAGCCACTTCGCTCCGTCGTCATCGTCGGTGGGGGCAGCGCCGGGTGGATGACGGCTGCGGCGCTCAGCAAATCCTTCGGTCAGCGGCTGCAAGTGACGCTGGTCGAATCCGAGGAGATCGGCATCATCGGGGTCGGCGAGTCGACGGTCCCGCATCTGCGCGAGTTCAACCGCCTGCTCGAGATCGACGAGGGGGAATTCGTCCGGCAGACGCAGGGCACCTTCAAGCTCGGGATTCACTTCGTCGATTGGGCGCGGTTGGGCGACCGCTACGTGCACGGCTTCGGGACGATCGGGCGCGACCTGGGACTCCTGCCCTTTCATCAGTACTGGCTCAAGGCGCTGCGCCGGGGTAACGCTAAGGCTATCGACGCGTATTCGCTGAATACGCTGGCGGCGGCGGCGTGCAAGTTCATGGTCTCACCGGCGGATGCGCCGCCCGACACGCCGCTCGCCGATATCGTCTACGCCTACCAGTTCGATGCGGTGCTGTACGCCCGCTATCTGCGCCGCTACTCGGAAGCGCGCGGCGTCAAGCGCATCGAAGGCAAGGTCGTCGGGACGCGGCTGCGCGCTGCGGACGGGTTCGTCGAGGCGCTGGTCCTCGAGAACGGCACGCGCATCGAGGCGGACCTGTTCATCGACTGCTCGGGGTTTCGGGGATTGCTCATCGAGCAGGCGCTGCATACGGGTTACGAGGACTGGACCCACTGGCTGCCGTGCGATCGCGCCTGGGCCGTGCCGTGCGCGCACGGCGACGGTCCGTTGACTCCCTACACCCGGGCGACGGCGCGTGCGGCCGGGTGGCAGTGGCGCATCCCACTGCAGCACCGTATCGGGACCGGCTATGTGTACTCGAGCCGCTTCATCAGCGACGACGAGGCCCGTGCCTTTCTGATGAGTCATCTCGACGGGGAGGCACTGGTCGAGCCGCGGCAGCTGCGGTTCACGGGTGGCAAGCGGCGCAAGCTGTGGAACAAGAACGTGGTGGCGATCGGGCTCGCCGGCGGGTTCCTCGAGCCGCTCGAGGCGACCACGATCTACCTGATCCAGGCCGGGATCAATCGGCTGGTGCGGCTCTTTCCGCGCCAGGACTTCAGGCAGGCGCTCATCGATCGATACAACGCCGAGGCGGCATTCGAATTCGAGCGCATCCGCGACTTCCTGGTGCTGCACTATCACGCGACCGAGCGCGACGACTCGCCGTTCTGGGACTACTGCCGCACGATGTCGATCCCCGAGAGCCTGCGGGAGAACATGGAGCTCTTCCGCAGCAGCGGGCTCTTCTTCCGCAACGGCACGGAGATGTTCGCACTCCCGAGCTGGGTGCAGGTGATGCTCGGGCAGCGCATGATGCCCGAGGCCTATCATCCGGCGGTCGACTGGATCAGCGACCAGGACCTCGATCGGTTCGTCGAGCACGTTGAGGAGGTCATTGCGAGCTGCGTTGCGGCGATGCCCACGCACCAGGCATTCATTGATCGGTACTGCAAGGCCTCGGCGGAACCCGGGATCCCCGCAGGGGTGGCCCGGGAGTGGGCGATGCGGCCGCGGCCGGTCCCGGTCGCGCGGCCCTGATCGTCGTTCGCCTCAGGCCACTTTGAGCGCCGTCGCGCCGCTGGTGTGATCGCTGTCGTGCGCCGGCATCGGCGGCGAGAAGCCCGGTGTCAGTGCGCGCCGGGCGTCCTGGCGGGTGTTGATGGGTTTTGCCAGCAGGTAGCGATCACCCAGCCATCTGATCGCATGAGCTCTCGCGGCGCTGTAATCGACGACCCATGTCGCTGTTGGTGTTTCCTTGCGCTTCATTGCGTGACCTTTCCCCGGGTTCCGATCGAGTCGGTGTGTGGGGATAAGGTAAGAGCGGAATGGCAGGGCAACAATCGCTCACGAGTGAATGCTGCGTTTCTCACGTGGAGAGAGCGCCCGCTCCCTCGAAGGGAGGATGGGTGCACGCCGATCACGACCGCGCGCATCATCCGCAGCGCCGCACGCGCCAACCGGCCGGCGCGTTGATCAGTGCGCCGGCTCCGGCGGCACGTAGATCGCGAGTCCCTTCGCGTCCTTGACGTACAGGCCCCCGGCGCCTGCGGCGCTGCCGCCCACGGCGGAGCCGGGGCCGTAGCTCGCGCTTCCGAGGCCGAGGCCGATGGATCCGGATTGCTGCTTCGCGACACCTTGCAGCAGGACGCCATTCGCGCCGAGCTTGGCGGCTTCGGCCTTCAGCTTCGCGATGGCCTTGTCCGTCTTCGCCTGGTCGGAGGCGAACGAGCCGCTGGATGCATCGAGGGTCGCGATCTGCTCGAAGTGCGCTGGCGGCTGCAGATAGATCTGCACCTGATCGGGCGAGATCGGTGGTCGGGCCTGGCCCACCAGGACATGAGAAGAGGACGCGCAGCCCGCGAGCAACGCGGCGCAGGCGCCGGCCAGCGTCAGTCGATGAATCGCCATGGCAACCCTCCCCGCGGTCGTTAGGGTACCGGCCGCGTATCCCCAGCCTACATCTGCGGCGCCCAGGATGAGCACCAGCCCTTGGCCTTGACGTCCTTGCCCGGGAAGATCTGACACGGCCCCTGCGCAGAGCCGGAAGCTCCCGCGTACAGGCCGCAGCTCGCGCAGTTGGCACCCGCGGTCGCGCCTTTGGCCTGCGAGGCGTCCTCCACGTAGTGCACGGCCTTCGCGTCCTGCGCCCCCGGCGAGAGCAGTGGCAGCTGAGCCGCGCTGGCGCGCGGTGCGCGCGCCAGGGCCACCGTCGCCACTGAAACGCCGAGCGCCAGGCGCCTGAGCAGCTGTCGGCGCGAGATGAGGTTCGGGTCCGTCACGGGACTCTCCTGTTGCACGACCAGACCCGAATCTAAGCACAGATGCGCGCGACCGGCCCATCCCATTGCCACTGCCACGGCACGCGAGTACTAATACTCCCTTCCAACCCAGGGGTATACCAATGTCCGACGCCGCCGCTCACCGCTACATGATCGAGCGCACATTTCCCGCAGGCGCGCTGGAAGGGCTCGATGCCGCGAGCAAAGCGAAGGTGAACGCCAACAATGCGAAGTACGGCGTGCATTGGGTGATGTCCTACGCCAACGCTCAGAAGACCAAGACGTACTGCGTGTACGAGGGCCCGAGCGAAGCGGCCATCCGCAAGGCCGCGGCCGAGAACAGCCTGCCGGTCGACTCCATCATCGAAGTCCCTGTGACCCTGACTCCTAAGTGAGGCGAGGGGCGCGGACGCCCCGAACACAAAAAAATCCTGTACGGCGCGCGAGGGGCGGCCCCGGGGGCTTCAGCCCGAGGCGTGGGCAGCGTAGGTCTCCATCATGAGCCCGGTGCCGCCGCGTGAGACGTGCGCGACGACCGCGGTGCGTCGATGGAGTTTGGTGATGGTGCCGAGATTGATGGCGAAGGAGAGGACCACCTGCTGGCCCTTGCGCAGGCCCAGGTTCGACGTCTCGACGAACACGCCGGTGGCGCTCAGGTTCACGGCCTTGCAGAGCTTGCGTCGGCCGCCGGGAACCGTGATGTACACGATCGTGCGAGCCCGGTGTCGGGTGTGCAGTCGGCGTTCCACTGCTGGTCTTCTTATCGCATCATTTTCTTATCGAGTTCTTATCGAGCCCCCGCCACCCATTATGCCGGGGCGCCGGGCTGCCGCCGCTGTCAGTGAACTTAATTCACCCGTCTCCTGCACGCTAATTCTGCCGCCTTGCGGCTGCGCGCGCCAGCCATGTCGCGGCGCATGCAAACCGAGCGCCCCGAGGCCAATTAAGCAATCGTTCAGGGAGCACTCCCGGCGGCCCCCGGGGCGCTCTCAGGAAGGGCTCTCGAGGAACGCGCCGATCTGTGCGCCGAAGGTCCTCAAGTCGATGAGAAACGCGTCATGCCCCTCGATGCAGTCGAGCGGCGCGAAGCGCGTGGCGACCCCGGCGGCCTCGAGCGCGCGCGCAATCGCCTGCTGCTCGGTGACCGAGAAAAGGAGGTCGGTCTTGACGCCGATGACCAGTGCCTGCTCGAGCGCAGCGCGTCGATAGAGCGCCACGGGCTCGCCGTGCGCGGCGAGGTCGAAACGGTCCATGGCGCGCGAGATGTACAGATAGCAGTTCACATCGAAGACGTTGACCCAGCGCTGGGCGAGGGACTCGAGATAGCCCTGGACCGCGAACTCGGAAGCAAAGGGGTCGCCGCTCGCCATGTCGGCGCGGATTGGCTCGCGTCCGAAGCGCTGCTGCCACTCGGCGGCTGAGCGGTAGGTGACGGTGCCGAGCTTGCGGGCGATGCGCGGCCCGGTGATCGGCGAGGAGTCGGCGGCGTAATTACCGCCGCGCCAGTCGGGGTCCTTGGTGATGATCTCGCGCTGGATCGAGCGTAGCGCTATCGCGAACGGGGCCGCGGCCTGGGTCCCGGAGATGCACACCAGACGCCGTGCGGCGCGGGGAAAGAGCGCCGCATAGGCGAGCACCACCATGCCCCCGAGCGAGGGGCCCATGACGGTGTCGAGGCGGCTTATCCCGAGTGAGCGTACGGTCTCGAAGCCGGCGCGGGCGATGTCCTCGACGGAAAGATCGGGGAAGCTCAGCCGGTAGGGCTTGCCCGTGGCCGGGTCGGACGAGGCGGGCCCCGTCGAGCCGAAGCAGCTCCCCAGCGAATTGACGCAGATGACGAAAAAGCGCTCGGTATCGAGCGCGAGCCCGGGGCCCACCATCCCCTGCCACCATCCTTCGGAGGTGTCGCTCGGCGAAGAGGCTGCGTGCGCGGAAGGGGAGAGACCCGTGAAAAGCAGCAGCGCGTTGTCGCGCGCGGCGTTGAGCTTGCCCCAGGTCTCGTAGGCGACACGCGCGCCGTGCAGCGCGCCTCCGCGCCACATGGGGAAGGGGTCGGGCAACGCTGCGTACTGACGCGCATCCATAGGGCGACTTATAGCATCAGGGCTCGGGGTCGCCGCCCTCGGGTATGCCTTCGAAGAGGAGCGTCGACAGGTAGCGCTCGCCAGTGTCGGGCAGCATCGCGAGGATCACCGATCCCTTGGGTGCCTCGGCTGCCACCTTGAGAGCTGCGACAAAGGTAGCCCCCGAGGAGATGCCGCAGAAGATGCCCTCGCTGCGCGCGAGCTGCCGGGCTGTCTCCACCGCCTCGGAATCCGCCACCTCCACGATCCGGTGCGCCACCTCGCGGCTGAGCACCTTCGGCACGAAGTCAGGCGTCCAGCCCTGGATCTTGTGAGGTGCCCAGGGCTTGCCCGAGAGAAGCGCGGCGCCCTGAGGCTCGCAGGCTACGATCTGCACGTCGGGACGGGCGAGCCGGATCATCTCTCCGGCTCCGGTGAGGGTGCCGCCGGTTCCCCAGCCGGTGACGAAGAAGTCGAGCCGCCTGCCGGCGAAATCCTGAATGATCTCGGGGCCCGTCGTGCTGCGGTGGTACGCGGGGTTCGCCTCGTTCTCGAACTGCCGCGCGAGGAACCAGCCGTGGCGCTTCGCGAGCTCCTCGGCTTTCCTCACCATACCGCTGCCGCGCTCGGCGGCCGGGGTGAGGATTACCTTCGCGCCGAGCATGCGCATGATCTTGCGACGCTCGATCGAGAAGGTCTCGCTCATGGTGGCGACGAAGGGATAGCCTTTGGCTGCGCACACCATGGCGAGCGCAATCCCTGTGTTGCCCGAGGTCGCTTCGACCACCGTCTGGCCCGGCTTGAGCGTGCCCTTGCGCTCGGCGTCCTCGATGATGCCGATCGCAAGGCGGTCCTTGACGGAGGAGAGTGGGTTGAAGAACTCGCACTTCACGTAGAGGGTGACGTGCTTTGGCCCCAGCCGGTTGATGCGCACAATGGGGGTCTTGCCGATCGTGCCGAGGATGCTGTCGTAGATCATGATGTTCCTTCTCAGGCTGCTACCGTGAGACCGCCGCCGTCCCCTGGAACGAGCGCCGGAGTATCACACCCTACGATGCGACTGCAGAAGCTGCTTGCCTCTGCGGGGCTGGGGTCGCGTCGCTCCGTCGAGGACTGGATCCGCGCCGGGCGCGTGACGGTCGGAGGCCGGGTCGCCCGGCTCGGGGACCAGGCAAGCGCCGCAGACGACGTGCGGCTGGATGGGGTGAGACTTGAACTTCAGCTAGGCCATACGTCAGGGACCCTGCAGGTACTCCTTTATTACAAGCCGGCTGGCGAGGTCACCACGCGTCGCGACCCCGAAGGGAGGCCGACCGTGTTCGAGCGATTGCCGCAGCCGAAGGCCGGGCGCTGGATCAACGTAGGGCGGCTGGATGTGAACACGTCGGGACTCCTTCTTTTCACCACCGACGGGGAGCTGGCTCACCGGCTGATGCACCCCTCGAGTGCAGTCGAGCGCGAGTATCTCGTACGGCTGCGGGGTGAGCCGGGTCCGGCGGTGCTGCGACAGCTTCAGGAGGGGGTACGGCTCGCCGATGGCCCGGGGCGCTTTGATCTCATCGTGGCGGACCGGGCGGAGCATACCGATCGAGCCGGCCGGGGCGGTGAGCTGCGCGGGGCCAGGGCGGGCGCCGGAGCGGGACGCGCGCGCGGCGGTGGCCACTCGAGCTTCCGGGTAGTGCTCCGAGAGGGTCGCAATCGGGAGGTTCGCCGGATGTTCGAGGCAGTGGGGTTCGAAGTGAGCCGGCTTCTTCGCAACCGCTACGGCCCCATCGAGCTGCCGCGCGATCTCAGGCCCGGAGGCGCGCGGCTTGCGTCGCCCGAGGCGGTCGAGCGGCTGCTGCGCGCGGCTGCGCCTGAGGCGGAGCCGGGCACGCGGCAGGGAGGCCAAGCAAATACCGCGCCAGGCTAATTGACACCTTAACCCTCTGAAATCACAATACGCGGCTCGTTTTGCGGAGGGGTACCCAAGCGGCCAACGGGAGCAGACTGTAAATCTGCCGGCTTACGCCTTCGAAGGTTCGAATCCTTCCCCCTCCACCACCCGCGTGTGAGGGAGAGGGAGCGAACCTTCGTCGGTTCGCGAGCCGGCAGAGGGATGCCATCAGCAGCGGGTGTAGTTCAATGGTAGAACCTCAGCCTTCCAAGCTGATGACGTGGGTTCGATTCCCATCACCCGCTCCAGCTTGATCGCGTGTCGACGTCTGAGCCGCGAGCCCATGTAGCTCAGTCGGTAGAGCACGTCCTTGGTAAGGACGAGGTCACCGGTTCGATTCCGGTCGTGGGCTCCAGTCGACCGGGTAACCGGTGTTTGATTCGCCAGAGTTAGGAAAACTTCCATGTCCAAAGAGAAATTCGAGCGCAACAAGCCGCACGTAAACGTGGGGACGATTGGTCACGTGGACCATGGGAAGACGACGCTGACTGCGGCGTTGACGAAGGTGATGGCCGAGACCAACGGCGGGACGTTCGTGGCGTACGACCAGATAGACAAGGCGCCGGAGGAGAAAGCGCGCGGGATCACGATCTCGACGGCGCACGTGGAGTACCAG
>DATNKO010000043.1:0-20589 GCA_035603345.1 Steroidobacteraceae bacterium
CGCCCGCCGAAGGCGCGGCCAGTGAGACCGCCGATGAGTTCGTCGCGCGCGTCAACCGCGAGCTGACCGTGCTCGCCCAGGAGGCGCAGGCGGCAAGCTTCACCCAGGACACCTACATCACCCCCGATACGGAGCTGCTCAACGCCCGCGCCACCGAGCGCTACCTCGCTTACCTGAGCCGTGCAGTCGCAGAAGCGCAGCGTTACGACGGGCAGCCGCTCGAGCCCGCGGCAGCGCGTGCGCTCATGAAGCTGCGCCTGAACGTCGCCGCCCCCGCGCCCGATGATCCCGAGAAGCGCGCCCGCATGACGCAGCTCGAGGCGCGCATGCAGAGCATGTATGGCGAGGGCAAGTACTGCCCGCGGGGACCTAAGTCCTGCGAGACCCTCGACCAGCTGCAGGAGATCATGGCCACGAGCCGCGACTACGCGCAGCTGCTCGATGCCTGGAAGGGCTGGCACGGCATCGGCGCCGGGATGCGCGACGACTACACCGAGTTCGTGGCGCTCGCGAACGAGGGCGCGCGCGGGCTCGGCTTCGCGGACCTCGGCGTCATGTGGCGCTCGGGTTACGACATGCCGCCGCAGGCCTTCGAGGAACTGTCCGGGCGGCTGTGGCAACAGGTGAAGCCGCTGTACGTGAGTCTGCAGTGCTACGCGCGCGCGCGGCTCGCGCAGCGCTACGGCGCCGACAAGGTGCCGCCGGGCAAGCCGATCCCGGCGCACCTGCTTGGCAACATGTGGGCGCAGCAGTGGACGCAGATCTATCCGGACATCCTCCGGCCCTACCCGCGAGCCGGCGTCGCTACGGCGGACGCGCGCTTGAAGAGCGAGCGGTGGGACGCGGTGCGACTGACGCGCTCGGCGGAAAGCTTCTACACCTCGCTGGGATTCGCGCCGCTCCCCGCGAGCTTCTGGCAGCACTCCATGCTGACGCGGCCGCGCGACCGGGAAGTGGTGTGCCACGCCAGCGCCTGGGACATGGCGTTCCCCGGCGACGTGCGCGTCAAGGCGTGCCTCGAGCCCACCGAGCACGACCTCTACACCATCTACCATGAGCTCGGACACGTCTATTACTACCTGAGCTATGCGCAGCAGCCGTACCTGTTCCGCGACGGCGCCAACGACGGCTTTCACGAGGCGATCGGCGACACCGTCAACCTGTCGGTGACGCCGGAGTACCTGGCGAGCATCAGGCTGATTCCGCCGGCGGCGCCGGGCCACGAGGCGCTCATCAACCAGCAGATGCTCATCAACCAACAGATGAAGATGGCACTGGAGAAGATCGCCTTCCTGCCGTTCGGTCGGGTGATCGACGAGTGGCGCTGGAAAGTCTTCTCCGGCGAAGTCACCGCCGCGAACTACAACAGCGCCTGGTGGGAGCTGCGCCGGCGCTACTCTGGGGTAGCACCTCCGGTGCCGCGCACCGAGGCGGACTTCGATCCTGGCGCCAAGTACCACGTCCCTTCCAACACGCCTTACACGCGCTATTTCCTCTCCTACATCCTGCAGTTCCAGTTCCACAAGGCGCTGTGCGCGGCCGCCGGCAGCCGCGTCCCGCTCTACGAGTGCTCTATCTATGGGAGCCGTGAAGCCGGCCGGCGCCTCGCGGCGATGCTGAGTCTCGGCGCGTCCGAGCCCTGGCAGGACGCGCTCGAGAAGCTCACCGGCTCGCGCGATATCGACGCCGGGGCGATCGTCGAGTACTTCCAGCCGCTCATGCAGTGGCTCGAGGAGCAGAACAAGGGGCAGCAGTGCGGCTGGCAGGGTGATGGGGCGTATGAACGCGCCGCGCCCGGCGGTCGATGACGGTCGCACGCTCGCTGTGGCCTGCCGGAGAATAAGGTCGACAGCTGGCCAACGGCCGCGAGGCGCGGTTGAGCGTCCATACGCAGTAAGGAGCGATGCAACCGCCGTGCCACCCCGGAGATGGCAGCCGCGGGCGCCGTAGGGCTGTCAGGGCCGCCCGTGGCAGGGGCTAGGGACGAGTTGCGTGATCACTTTCCGGGCATCGGAGGGTGCGGCTGCACCCCCGGTGTGCGTAAGCCGCGCAACGGCCGCTATTCCGCGACCCGCACCTCGGTTACGAAGTACTCGGTGTCGCCGAAGCAGGAGCTCGGGATCCAGCGGTGCTGCTCGTAGTGCAGCGCGACGCGCTTGCCGATATCGGCGTTGAGCTTCGCGGCGATCGTATCGCTCGACACCGTGAAGGCGAACTTCTCCGCCAGCGTTCCCGGCATGGTGACCATCGCCATCTCGCCTTCCCAGGTCTTGCAAAGCCAGCCCTTCTTGGCGAACTTCTGCACGTAACCCGCCCGCTCGCCTTCCGAGTAGCTCCAGTGCAGCGTGACCCAGGTGAACCCGGCGAACGCGAGCACCGCCAGCACGATGATCCCGAACAAGACCTTGCCCATGAGCCGCTGCTCCCCTGCGCGCTGTACGCAACCCGCTGCGCCGCCCGCGCAGCATAGCGCAGCGCCATCCCGACGCCGTACCCGCCGCCGTGGCAAGATGCCGCACTCATGGACCCGCAGCCTCTGGCCGGCCGCACGGTCGCCGTGCCCGAAACGCGCGAGCTCGAGGTGTTCGCCGCGATGCTCGAGCGGCGCGGGGCGCGCGTGCTGCGCTGCCCTCTGGTCGCGATCCGCGACGCGCCCGACCCCGCTCCGGTGCTCGACTTCAGCGCGCGCCTGGCGCGCGGTGAGCTCGACGATCTCGTCCTCACCACCGGCGAGGGGCTGCGGCGCATCCTCCGGTGCATCGAGCGTCATGAGCCGCAGTCGAAGGACGCCTTCCTCGCCGCGCTGGCGCGGGTACGGCGCATCACGCGGGGACCGAAGCCCGCGCGCGCGCTGCGCGAGCTCGGACTCAAGCCCGATATCGCGGTCTCCCCGCCCACGACCGCGGGCATCATCGCAAGTCTCGCCGGCGAGAGGCTCGCCGGGCGCCGCGTCGGCGTGCAGCTTTACGGCACCGAGCCCAACCGGCCGCTGATGGAGTTCCTCGAGCGCGCTGGCACGAGCGTGCACACGGTCGCGCCCTACGTGTACGCCGACGGCGCCGACGATGCGGCCGTCCTGGCGCTCATCGCGCGCCTGGGCGCGGGCGAAGTGGACGCCATCGCCTTCACGAGCACGCCGCAGGTGGAGCGGCTGTTCGCCGTCGCCCCGCCGGCGGAAGTCACCGCCGGGCTCGCGCAAACACTGGTCGCCGCCGTAGGGCCGGTGGTGGCCGCGACTCTCGCACGCCACGGCATCGAGTCGTGCCTCATGCCCGCCGAATCGTTCTTTCTCAAGCCGCTCACCACGCTGCTCGAGGACGCGCTCGGCGCGCGCGGCTGACGCACCGTCGTCGCAGCTGAAGCGCCGTATATAACACCAACAACCGGGGGTCGAGCCCATGAACAGCGAATCGAGCGCCGAGCTGACGCTCCGCGGCATGAAAACGCAACCGCGCATCGAGCTGACGTTGCGGGGACTGGTCCTGGGCGTGGTGCTCACCGTGATTTTCACCGCCGCCAACGTCTACTTCGGGCTCAAGGCCGGGCTCACTTTCTCTACCTCCATCCCGGCGGTGGTGATATCCATGGCGATGCTGCGCTGGCTCGGCAACACCAGCGCCCAGGAGAACAACATCGTGCAGACGGTGGCCTCCACCGCCGGCACACTCTCCTCGATCATCTTCGTGCTGCCCGGCTTCATCATGATCGGGTGGTGGAACGGTTTTCCCTATTGGCAGTCGGTCGCGATCTGCGCCATCGGCGGCATCCTCGGGGTGATGTATTCCATCCCGCTGCGCCGCGCGCTGGTGACGGAGTCGGATCTGCCCTATCCCGAGGGGACCGCCTGCGCCCAGGTCATCAAGGTCGGTTCGGGCGACGTGACCGACAAGGATGCGGTGGAAGCCACCGACAAGGGCTTGAAAGCCGTGCTACTGGGCTCGCTGGTCTCCGCGCTGTTCCTGGTGCTGGTACAGACGCGGCTGTTCCTGGGGGACGTGGCCCACAGCTTCCGCTTAGGTGCCGACCCGCGGGCGCCGGCCACGGGCTTCGATTTTCAGCTGTCGCTCGCGCTGTTCGGCATCGGCCATCTGGTCGGTATCTGCGTGGGCGTCGCCATGTTCGTGGGCGCCCTCATCGGCTGGGGTTGGGGAGTGCCGCACTTCAGTGCGTTGCACGCGGCCGCGGGCGATGCGGAAGTGATGGCGCACAATGCCTGGAGCCACTATGTACGTTACGTGGGAGCCGGCGCCATCGCCGTGTCCGCCATCTGGACGCTCAGTAGACTCGTGAAGCCGGTGATCGGGGGTCTCAAAGGCGCCATGGCTTCGTCCCGGGCGCGCAAGGCCGGCAAAGGCGACACCCTGGCGCGCACCGAGCACGACATTCCCGTGGATCAGGTGGGCCTCGTGTCGTTGCTGTGCATCCTGCCCATCTGCTGGCTGCTGTGGAACTTCGCGACCAGCGCGGGCCTGGGCGAGCACGCGCTGCTGCTCACCGTCGGCGGCATCGTCATCGTGGTGGTGCTGGGGTTCCTGGTGTCCACGGTGTGCGGCTATATGGCGGGGCTGATCGGCGCCTCCAACAGCCCGCTCTCCGGCATCGGCATTCTGGTGGTGGCCACCACGGCGCTGTTCCTGGTGGTGACTGTTAAATCCTCGCTCCCGCCGGAGATGGGCAAGGCGCTCGTGGCGTACGCGCTGTTCGTGACGGCGGTGGTATTCAACGTGGCGGCCATCGCCAACAACAACCTGCAGGATCTCAAGACCGGCCAGCTGGTGGAATCCACGCCCTCCAAACAGCAGTGGGCGCTCGTGATCGGCGTAGTCGCGAGTGCGCTGGTGATCCCGCCGGTGCTCGATCTCGTCAACAAGGCTTACGGTTTTGCGGGCGCTCCCGGCGCGACTGCCCACGCCCTGCCCGCGCCCCAGGCGGGCCTCATCTCCGCCCTCGCCCAGGCGGTGATCCAGAACGACCCGGAGAAGTGGCAATTGATGGGTTGGGGCGCCCTCATCGGGGCTGCCATCATCGCCGTCGACTGGCTGCTCTCGAAAACCACGCGCTCGCTGCGCCTGCCGCCGCTGGCGGTGGGCTTGGGTATCTACCTTCCCACCTCCGCGACGCTGATGGTCACGGTGGGCGCAGTGGTCGGCTGGTGGTTTGACCGGCGCGCCGACCGGAGTGCCAGACCGAGCTCCATGAAGCAGCTGGGTGTGCTGCTCGCTTCCGGTCTGATCGTGGGCGAGAGTGTGCTGGCCGTGGTGTTCACGGCGCTGGTGGCTTTCACCAACAACCAGTTCCCGATCGGCGTGGTGGGCGACTCGTTTACCACCGCTTCGGAGTGGCTCGGCGGCCTCGGCTTCGTGCTCGTGATCTACGCGCTCTACCGCCGCGTGGGCCGATCGCTCGCGGTCTGAAGGGCTGGCGCGCTCAGCGCCGTGAGTAACGCTCGAAGCCGCGATGACCGATGAGCGAGGTGCCGATCCAGCCCGTGATCCACACGATGATCCAGGTGAGAAGCGCCGCCGTGAAATGGTGCAGGTGAAAGCCGGGCAGCATCCACGCGACCAGCGCCACCATGGCGGCGTTGAGGACCAGGAGGAACAGCCCGAGCGTGATGATCGTCAGCGGCAACGTCAGGATGAAAAGGATCGGTCGAACGATCGCATTCACGACGCCGAGGAGGACGGCCGCGAGCACCAGCGTCGTGGGACTGTCGATGCGCACTCCCGGCACCCACACGGTCGCAATCCACAAGCCGATGGCGGTGATCGCGGCACGCAACAGAAATCCGGTCATGGCCTGCTTCCGGTGCCGGGCCCGGCTTCGAGGATGATCTTCAGCCGGTTGAGCGCCTGCAGCCAGCCGGTGCGCAGCCGCAGGTACTGGGCCTCCCACGCGGGAGTGGCCGGGATCCCTGACCCCAGCAGCCGCACGATGGTGCCGTCGGGCACCGCATCCAGCAGGAAGTCGTCGGTGATGACGCTGTCTGCCGGCGGCAGCTGCGGGTTGGGTAGGTAGATGAGCCGCAACCGTCGTCCAGGCTCGAACACGTCGATGTGCGCCTCGAGCTCGGTCACGCGGTCGACCCGCGCCCGGAAGAGTCCCCCCTGCCGGGGCTGCATCTCCACCCCGGGGCAGCACCAGCGCGCCAGCAGCGGCTCCTCCGTAAACGCGCGCCACACCACGCCCGCGTCGGCATCGATGTCGACCCGGTGCGCATAACCCCTGGCCTTCTCGCCCATGGCCCATTGTGCCATCGTCCGTGCTGCACGCCGCAAGGAGAACCCATTCCCATGGCACTCGTACATCTGGTCATCGCCCTGGCGCTGGTCGAGTTCCTGCTGTTCGGCCTGGCGGTGGCCCGTGCGCGCAAGACCTACAACGTACCGGCGCCGGCGACCCATGGCGATGCGACGTTCGAGCGTTACTTCCGCGTGCAGGCCAATACCCTCGAGCAGCTGATCGTCTTCGTGCCGTCAATGCTCCTGTTCGCGTACTACGTGAATGCCGTGGTGGCGGCCGCGCTCGGCGGGCTGTTCATCATCGGGCGCGCGCTGTACTTCCGCGGCTACGTGAAGTCAGCGCAGGGCAGGCACTCAGGATTCGGCCTGAGCTTCGCGCCGAACCTGGTGCTGCTCGTCGGCGGCCTGATCGGCGCCGTCCGGGTGCTGATCCTGAGATCCTGAGGGTGCGCGCCCGGGCGGCTGCTCAGCGCGGCCGCGGCGGCCGGCGAAGCGCCGCGCCGATCAGTGGCACCAGGGAGACGGCGATGATGACGAGCGTCACGTAGCCGAAGTGCTGCTTCATCAGGGGAATGTTGCCGAAGAGGCAGCCGCCCCAGATGAACAGCAGCACCCAGGCACAGCCGCCGACGAGGTTGTACGCGAAGAATCGCCCGTAGGGCATGCGCCCGACGCCCGCGACAAATGGCGCACAGGTGCGGATGATGGGTATGAAGCGCGACAGGACGATCGCGAGTCCGCCGTAGCGGCGGAAGAACTCCTCGGTGCGCTCGAGGTACTCGACCTTGAGCAGTCGGTAGCGGCCGCTGAAGGCGGGCGGACCGATGGCCCGCCCGACGCTGTAGTTCACCATGTTGCCGAGCACCGCGGCGCTCGCCAATATGAGGCTGGCAAGCGGCGCGCGCAGCGTGCCGCTGGAGTCCACCGCCGCCAGCGCGCCGACCGCGAACAGCAGCGAATCCCCCGGCAGAAACGGCGCCACGACCAGTCCCGTCTCGGCAAAGATGACGGCGAACAGGATCGGGTAGATCCACGGCCCGTAGTTGGAAAGCAGCTCGACCAGGTGCCGGTCGAGGTGCAGCACGAGGTCAATGAGCCAGGGGAGCATGGCGCGGCAGGATAGCGGGTCAGCGACCCGTCCGTCCGGGCCGGGGTCGCCTCAGGGCACCAGCGCTCGGGCGGCCAGCATCCGGCCGGAACGGTCGGTCCTCGCGGCGTAGTGCTTGAGGGTATTGAGGCCCATCTGTACGTCGCGGTCGCGCAGCGCCGGCGGCGGCCCACCATCGCCCCTTGCCAGTCCCGCGGACGATGCGGCGGATTCCTCCTCGACGATATCCGGCACGATGCCCTTGCCCTGGATGGAGGCGCCCGAGGGCGTGAAATAGAGCGATGTGGTGAGCTTGATGGCACCGCCGTGCGCGAGCGGCATGACCGTCTGCACCGACCCCTTGCCGTAGGTACGGGTGCCGATGAGCACCGCCCGCGCGTGGTCCTTCAGGGCCCCGGCCACGATCTCCGAGGCCGACGCGGTGCCTCCGTTCACCAGCACCACCAGCGGGGCGCCGTCGATCAGGTCCCCGGGCGTGGCGTCCATTTCGAAGCGCGCCTCGGGGGTACGCCCATCGGCCGTAACGATCACGCCCTGCTCGAGGAAGTCATCTGCCACGGCAGCACCCGATTCGAGTACGCCGCCCGGATTGTCTCTTAAATCCAGTATAAGTCCCTTCAAACCCATTGGATTGGCTTTCTTTATCGTACCAATCGCCTGGCTCAGGTCCGCCGAGGTCGTTTCGCTGAAGGTCGTGATCCGGACGTACCCGAAGCCGGGCTCGAGCGTCCGCCCCGACACGCTGCTCACCTCGACCTCGGCTCGCCGCAGCGGGAACTCCATCAGCCCGGGCACCCCGGAGCGCCGGATGGTGAGCCTCACCATGCTGCCGGTCGGGCCGCGCAGCCGGGCGATCGCGCCCGTCAGGTCGGCGCCGACTTCCACGGCGTCGATCCGCACGATCTCATCGTCGGGCCGGAGTCCCGCGCGCTGCGCGGGCGAATTCTCGAACGTGCGCAGGATCTTGACGGTCCCGTCGGCGGGGGAGACCTCGATCCCGACACCGGGGTATGACCCCATGGTGCTCAGCCGTATCTCTTCCAGTTCCTCGCTGTCGAGGTAGGCGGAGTGCGGGTCGAGCCCCGCTACCATTCCGCGCACGGCCTTCTCCATCAGCGTGTGGTCGTCGATGTCCCGAACGTACTCGCGCTTGATGCGCTCGTAGACCTCCGCGAACCGGGTTGCCTCCTCCCACGGCAGCACCGGCTGCATGCCGGGCCGCGCAGCCTCGCCGGTGCGCTCGGCGACCACCCCGGTGGCGAATGCGCCGCCGAATCCCAGTACCGCCCCGGCGACGAGTGTCAGGAACGTGCGTGGGCGCGGGTACATGGGCTTGAGGTCCCTCTCACGGCACGGCGCCGGGGTACCACACCACCAGCTCGGGCTGCACGTCGGTCGCATCATCGTTGTTCGCAGCGCGGCCGCTCGCGGGCAGGCGAGCCACCGCGGCCAGCGCCGCTGCGTCCTCGCCCGCGGCCGCCGCATCGCTCGCGGCGATCTTATCGAGCGCGTCGAGAATTTCGGCCTCCGCCTCAGTGGTCTCGCTGTCGCAGAGCCCGCCATCGCTCAGCGCTGCGTCGGCCAGTTCAGTGTCCGCGTCGGCGAGTCCAGTATCAGCTTCGGCGAGTCCGTCGTCGGCCAGCCCGTTGACGGACAGTCCGTAATCGCTCAGCGCGCCGTTGCCGCCTCTGACATGGCCGCCGGCTGCGCCATCGGCTGCCGCGGCATCGACGGACACGCCGTCGCTGGCCCCGGCATCGCCCGGCGCGGTATCCGAGCTCTCCCCGTCGGGGGTCTCGAGCACCACGGACTCGCAGGTGACTGCATTCGGGTCCGACTCCTCAAAGGCGGCCGCAGTCAGAGCCGGCCCGTCCGACTCCGCCTTCACGGCGGGCTCGCTCACGAGCGGCACCTCGGAGTCCGGTAGCTGGGAATCTGGCGCCTGGGAATCCGGCACCCGGGAATCCGGCAAGACCACAGCTGCGGCGCGATCGGACGCGGGCGCGCCCGCCACAGGGATCTCGGCGAGCAGGTCGGCGAGCGGCAGCGGTTTGCCGATCGCGAATCCCTGGCCGTAGTCGACGCCGAGCTGGGAGACGCGATCGCCGATCTCCTCCGTCTCGATGTACTCGGCGACAGTGATGATCGACATGCCGCGGGCGAGCTGCGCGACCGCGCGCACCATGGACTCGGCGCGCACATCCTTCAGCACGTCGCGCACGAAGCTGCCATCGATCTTCAGCATGGTGACGGGGAGCTGGCGCAGGCACGAGAGAGAAGAGAGCCCGGTGCCGAAATCATCGAGCGCGACTCCGCAGCCGAGCTTGCGCAGGCGGCGCATCAGCGCCTCCGCGCGCGTCAGGTTCTGCACGGTGGCGTTCTCGGTCAGCTCGAAGCACAGCAGGTCCGGGTCGAGCCCGCTCGAGCCGATGCGCTCGATGAGGAAGTCCGCGAAGGTCTCGTCGTTGAGCGACTGGCCCGAGAAATTGATGGTGAAGCCGAGCGCCTTGCCCGCAAGCGCGTGCGCGCGGGGCTGCAGCGCCTCGATGACGTGGTTGACCACCCAGCGGTCGATGACCGGCATCAGCTGGTAGCGCGTCGCGGCCGACAGAAAGCTGTCCGGACCCATGATCTGGCCGTCGTCACCGATCATGCGCAGCAACAGCTCGTAGTGCGGCCGGGCGTTGTCGGCGGCAGCGAACGGCAGGATGAGCTGCGCGTCGAGCCGCAGCCGCCCCGCGTCGATGGCTTCGCGCAGCTGCCCGGCGACGCTGATGTCCGCATAGCGGCGCACGATGCTCGCATCGCTCGACTGATAAACCTCGACGCGATTGCGGCCGCGATCCTTGGCCGCCTTGCAGGCGGTCTCGGCGGCCGCCAGCACGTGTGCCAGCTCGGCGGCGTTGCCGTCGAGGAGCGCCACGCCGACGCTGATCGATATCGGCGCCCGCGTGTCCCCCTGAACGGCCGACAGCTGCTCGACTCCGGTCCGCAGCGCCTGAGCGAAGCGCTCGGCGTCCTGCACCTGGGCGGGCAACAGCACCGCAAAGCGATCGCCGGAGATGCGCGCGCCGAACGCTCCGGGAGGCAGGCGGCTGCGTACCAGCTCGCCGATCTGGCTGAGCACGGAGTCGCCGACGTGCATGCCGGACTTCTCGTTGATGGCGTGCAGCTGATCCACGTCGATGTAAAGGGCGCTCCAGCGCTGCCGCGTCTTCGGGTCGGCAACCACGGCGCTCACGCGGCGCTCGAACGCGGGACGCGTGTACAGGCCGCTCAAGGCGTCGTAGCTGCTCTCGATGATGTCGAGGGACTTGCGCGCGAGGATCTGCGCAATGTGCGCGTCGCGCTCGGTGAAGTGCTCGCCGGTCTCGTCCCGCAGCAGCGTGAGCACCCCGAGGCAGCGCCCGGCGCGCGAGCGCAGCGCGCAACACAGCACCCGGTACGGGTAGGTGTCGGGAACGGCGACGGCGATCTCGTTGATGATGAGCGGCTCGCGCCGCCCCTGAGCGAGCGCCAGGAGCTTGCGGTGCGCACGCATGAGAAAGCGCGCATCGGCAGAGCCGCTGCCGGCCGCGCGCAACAGCGTCAGGTTCTTCTCCGGCACCAACAGCGCACCGGTGAGCGCGCGCAGGTGCTCGACGGTCTGCTGCAGAAGCAGCTGCAGGTCGCCGGCGCCATCGGCCGCGGCCGAGCTCTGCTCGCTCGCGCCGTGCGTGAGCAGCAGCCCGAGGTCGCGGTTCAGCTCGCTCACGACGGCGTTGAGGTCGGCGATGGTGACATGCGTCACCAGCTCGCGGCGCAGGCACTCGAGCGCGGGCGCGAGCAGCGAGTGCGCGAACGAGAAGTCCTGCGGTTTCTTGTCCTGCGAGTCGCTGGGCCGGCACACGACCGCGACCACGCCCAGGAGCTGGCCTGCGTCATCGCGCATCGGGCAGAGGTAGACGGGCTGGTTGCCGGCGAGCAGGCGCAGCTGGCCGCCGCTGCCCGGATTGGTACGCGCGCCGCTGAGCGCGTCGTCCACGACGTTCATGAGATCGGGCCCGGTCGTGGTCTCGGAAGACCACATGAGCTCGCCGGTCGGCCCGAACATCGCAATGCTGGAGGCGCGCGGCAGGAGCGAGCGCACCAGCCGCGCATAGGGCTCCACCCGGAAGGCGGGCGGTCCGGCCGCAGGCTCGTTTGCTGGGGGCGCGCTCATGGGTCGGTCGCCGATCTCGCTCGGAAATCCGGTTATCGCAGGCGCCACCATTGCTCTTATGTCGTGGTAGCGCCTTGCGCAAGTTGGCGAATCCGCCGCCTGCCTGCCACCGCAACGCGCAAAACGTAGACGGCAGTCACACCCGCGCCAGGGGGGTGCCCGACGGGGCTGTGACCGGGGGCCTCACGCCCGCGCCAGACCCCCGGAATTCAGGGGTCCTGGGCCTTGAACCAGGGGCGCGGATCGACCGGCTTGCCGCCCTTGCGGATCTCGAAATACAGCTCCGGCTGGCTGCTGCCGCCGCTGTCGCCGGCTGCGGCAATGGTGTCCCCGGCCGTCACGTGCTCGCCCACCGCTTTGTACAGCCGCTCGTTGTGGCCGTAGAGACTCAGGTACCCGTCGCCGTGATCGATGATCGTGAGCAGCCCGAGGCCGGGGAGCCAGTCGGCGTAGATCACCCGTCCGTCGCATACCGCCTTGACCGGCGAGCCGCGCTCGGTGGTGACCAGCACCCCGTCCCAGTGCACGCCGCCGGCGCGCGCATCGCCGAAGCGCGCCACCAGCCGCCCGCTCACCGGCCACGCGAGCTTGCCGCGCAGGCGCGAGAAGGCATCGTTCGCCTCGAGCGGATGGCGCTCGACGGCGGCCCGCAGCTCGCGCACCAGCTTCTCGAGTCCGGCCTGCTGGGCGCGCAGCCGCTCGAGGTTCTGCGCGCGCGTGTGCGCCTCGGCCTCGAGCCCCGCGAGCGCCTGCGTGCGCTGCTGGCGCGAGTGCTCGAGCTCGCTGAGCTGCGCGCGCTGCTGCGTCTCGAGCAGCGCCAGCTGCTGGTCCTCGGCGTCGACTTCGCTCTCGAGCTGTGCGATGCGCTGCACGTCGTCCTCGATCAGCTTGATCTGCCCGGCGCGCGCGCGGCCGAAGTAGCCGTAGTAGATGAACATCCGCCCGGCACGGGCCGGGTCCTCCTGGTTGAGCAGCAGCTTGAGCGGCTCCTGCCGGCCGATCAGGTAGGCGGCGCGCAGCTGCCCGGCGAGAGCATCGCGATTGCGATCGAGCTCGGCCTCGCGATCGTGCTGTTCCGACTCGAGGGCTGCGCGCCGTGCTGCGTGCTCGGCGCGCTGGCGGCGCACGTCGCTCAGGATCTGGCGCGCCTTGCCGACCGAGATCTCCGCGGAGCGCAGGTCGCGCGTCATGCGGTCCCGCTCGACCTGTTCGGCGCTCACCTCGCGCGTCACGCGCTCGATCTCCGATTTGACGGCCTCGAGGTCGCTTTCGGCCTTGCGCGCCTCCGGCGACTGCGGCGGGGTCGGCGTGGCCACCGCCGGGTACGGCGCGGCCAGCAGCCAGCCGAGCGCCAGCAAGGCGGGAAGGAGGCCCGTGAGCCGCCGCCGGCGGACCGGGATCGGCGCCAGCCTCCCGCAAGGCAGCGGGAGGCTATAATGCGCGGCCTTTTTCGCCCCCGGCACCGACTGCACCCCCATGGATCGAATCCTCGAATTCGTCAGCCATCACTCCTGGCTCGCTGCCGCCACCGCGGCCGTCGCAGCCCTGGTGGCTGTATACGAGATGCGGGCGCGGGCGGAAAGTCTCATTTCCGTCTCGCCGCAGGAGCTCATCCGCCTGATGAACCAGGGGGCGGTGGTGCTCGACCTGCGGCCGGCGGAGCAGTATCAGGCCGGACACCTCGCGGGCGCCCGCCCGGTGACCGGCGAGCAGCTGCTCCAGGCGAGCGACACGCTGAAAAAGCACAAGGAAAAGGCCGTCGTGGTCTACGATGACTCGGGGTCGGCCGGCGCCGCGGCGGCGCGCCAGCTCGCCCGTCAGGGGTTTACCCGGGCGTTCTCGCTGCGCGGCGGACTTGCCGCCTGGCGTGCGGACAACCTGCCGCTGACGCGGGCCTGAAGGGCCCGGGGGGAAGTCGTCCGTGGCCACGGCGTACGTGGTGATATTTGTAACGGGCTGGTGTCAGTACTGCGCGCGCGCCCAGAGCCTTCTCGAGCAGAAGGGCATTACGTTCGAGGTGATCGACGTGGACGCGGTACCCGGAGCACGCGATGAGATGGTGGCGCGCGGCGGCGGCTGCACGGTGCCGCAGATCTTCATCGGCGGTCGCCCCATCGGCGGCTGCGACGATCTGTACGAGCTGGAGGCCGCCGGTGCGCTCGATCCGATTCTCAAAAACGGAGCTATGAAATGACCAACGAATCTTCCGGTGCCGTACCGATGCCCGAGATGATGGGAGGACAGGGTCCGGTACTGTCGCTGCAAAGCGTGTACCTGAAGGACTGCTCTTACGAGGCCCCGAACGGACCGCGCGTCGAGGGCGGCTGGAGCCCGCAGATCAATCTCGACCTGCAGACCGCGGCGAGCCAGACCAGCGGCGAGGCGCGCGAGGTGGTACTCACGGTGACGGTGTCCGCCAAGCAGAACGACACCACGATCTTTCTCGTCGAGGTGAAGCAGGCGGGGCTGTTCCTGATGCGCAATCTCGCCGAGGCGGATCTCAAGCGCGCGGTGAGCACTGTCTGCCCCGCGGTGCTGTTCCCGTACGCGCGCAGCGCGGTCTCACAGCTCGTCAGCCAGGGCGGCTTCCCGCAGTTCCTGCTGCCGCCGGTGAACTTCGACGCGCTGTACGCCGCCAACCAGACGCAGCCCCAGGGCGCGACCAACTGACATGCCCGGGCGCGCCGTGCGCGACCCGGTCGCCGTGCTCGGTGCCGGCTCCTGGGGCACGGCGCTCGCCGTGCAGTTCGCGCGCGGCGGCCGGCCGGTGCGCCTGTGGGGCCGCGATGCCGCGCAGCTCGCCGACATGGCGCGGCGCCGCTGCAATGCACGCTACCTCGACGGGGTCGAGTTCCCGCCCTCGCTTGAGGTCGAAGGGAGCCTGCCCGCAGCCCTTGCCGGGGCGCGCGACGTGCTCATCGTGGTGCCGAGCCACGCGTTCCGCGCGCTGCTCGGTGAGCTCGCGCCGCATCTTGGAGACGGCATGCATGTCGCCTGGGCCACCAAGGGCTTCGAGCTCGAGACCGGCAGACTCCCGCACCAGATCGCGCGCGAGGTGTTAGGTCCCGAACGGCGCATCGCGGTGCTCTCCGGGCCGACGTTCGCGCGCGAAGTGGGCGCCGGGCTGCCCACCGCCATGACCATCGCCTCGCCCGATGCGGCCTACGCGCAAGCGCTCGCCCGCGAGTTGAGCTCGAGCAACTTCCGCGCCTACTCCTCGACCGACATCCTGGGAGTGGAGATCGGCGGTGCGGTGAAGAACGTGTTGGCGGTCGGCGCGGGACTGTCAGACGGGCTTGGCTTCGGCGCCAACACCCGCGTCGCCCTCATCACGCGCGGGCTGAAGGAAATGACCCGCCTGGGCACGAGGCTCGGCGCGCAGTCGGCCACCTTCATGGGACTCGCCGGGCTCGGCGATCTGGTGCTCACCTGCACCGACGATCAGTCGCGCAACCGGCGCTTCGGGCTGCTGCTCGCGGCGGGAAACGATCCGCAGGCAGCGCTCGAGAGGATTGGCCAGTCGGTCGAGGGCTACGCCGCGGCACGCGCCATGCGCCCGGTGGTCGCGCAGGCGGGCGTCGAGATGCCGCTGTGCGACGGGGTCTACCGCGTGCTCTACGAGCGGCTGCCGGCGAAGGACGCGGTACGCGAGCTCATGAGCCGTCCGGTGAAGGCCGAAGCCGAGTAAGGCGTGCGGGACCGCGGCGCACCGCGGGGCGCGCCAGGCCCACCAACAGCGCGCACCAGGATGCGGCGAGTGCTCTCAGGGTGTCGCGGCCGGTGCGCTCTTCTGCGACGGCCACTCCGAGAACGCCAGGAAGTAGATGAAAATGACGTTGACCAGAGGCACTGCCATCAGCAGGCTGAGCCACGGCGAATGCCCGACGCGGTTGCAGATGCGCCAGAACGGGATGATGCCCACCACCGCGGCAATGAGCCACGGCAGACCCCACGCGTGGTAATACATGTCGGTTCTCCCCTCGAAGTTGCCAAGGTTCCTGGCGGAGCCGTTTATGCTCGTGGTTCGCGCGGCCGCCGCAGCTATAGATGTGCTTTCCGGAGGGCGCCGTCAAGTCGCGACGCGGCATGCTGCGGCCGCCGGAGCGCGGCACGGGACGTGGCTGCCGGCGATCCCTACTCGCCGCGGCGCCAGAACCGGCGACAGCGCCACGACAGTGCTGCGCACAACACGGCGCCGACCGCGAGCAGGATGAGCTCGTGGTGCATCTCGTTGCGGGTGACCACCTGGCCGCGAAAATTGCTCCACACTTTGCCCGAGTGCAACGCGCCCAGGACCTGAAACGCGCCCACCACGAAGGCGACGGCGAAAAATCCGAGGACGATGCCTGCCACGCGCATAAACCCGCGCGCGCGCTCCTCGGGTGTTGCGTCCGTCTGCCGGCGTTTGAGCCAGCTCAGCATCACTCGAGAGCGATTCCCATGACGGTTTCATCATCCCTTTCCATGAGCCACAGGGACAGACCCGCGCGCGTGATGCCCGCCGGCCGCGGCTCTCCCTTGCGATTGATGTAGTGCAGAAGCTCGGCGCGCGCCTCGGCAATCGCGGCATCGAGCTCCGGCGATGCCGGCCGTGCCGCAGGCGCCGTGCCGGGGTAGCTCACGATGAACCCCTGCGACGTTTCGTACACGACGGCGAGTGGAGTATCGGCCGGTTGCGCCGACGGCCGCAGGATCCGCGCTTCGGCGCGGCAGGCCTCGACATTGCCTGAGTACTGAATGGTGAATGGGTGGTTCACGGTCGAGAGGGTACCTTCAGCCGAGCTGGCCCTCAAAATGCACCTTCGCGAGCCACAGCAGCGCGAACACGAAGCACCCGGCACTGAGCCCGAGCATGATGACGATTACCTGCCGCAGCCGAAAATCCCACTCTCGGGAAGCAAGGTATGCGGAGACCGCCGCCATCAGGTAAACGTATCCAACAACTGTCATAGGAAGCAGCGCCAACATGAAAATGGCGCCAAGGTCTCCAGCGACTCGAGGACGGAGCAGCGCGAACCAGCCGATCTCGGCCACGAGCAGCGCCACGAGCCACGGCCGCCATCGTCGAAGTGCTGGCTTATCCGGAGTGAGGAGCATGGCGAGATCGGGCGGCGGAGTCGAGGGGCAGGCGCGCGGCCACTCAGTCCCAACTGTTGGCGTTTTTCGGAAAGCCGGGACGCTGCACGCGTACCACGCAGAAGCGTTGGCCGGTGGGCGCCTGCATCACGACCCAACGTTCCAGTTGATTCGCCACTGTCGCACCCAGCTTCTCCAGCCGGGCCACTTCGGCCGGGATGTCATCGGTCTCGATGTCTATGTGAACGCGACTCTCGTGGCTCACACGCTGAATCTGCACCAGGGGCTCGTCCGGTGGCGTCTCCAGCATGCGGTAATTCCGGCGGGTGCCCGGGTGTTCAGGGTCTACCGCTCGTCCCAACGCTCGAGCCCAGAAGTCAGCGGCCTCGTCCACGTCGGGGGTGTTGCAGTCGATCAACAGGGCACAGAGACGGGAGTGGTGCATATCGATCCCTTCGCACGAGCAACCCTAGGCATCCTGGCCCCCGTTCGCAAGCTTGCGCTTGCCCATGGCAAGCCACGGGGTGCCGCGGTAGGAATCCGCCACCACCCAGGCGCCGGCAGTGAGCGCCCAGGAGACGACGAGCTCACCCAGTTGGGAGGGGGACATGTGGCCTGCGGCTGCCAACGGTACCCAAACCAGCAGCGTGAACAGGCCCATCTGCCACGCGGAGAGAACGGTTGCCAGCCGTGCACACACGCCGATGAGTATCGCTACGCCCGCCGCGAGGTAGGCAGCCCCGGTGAAGTACGCCCAGGCCACAGGCCACGGCAGCCAGCCAGGCACCAGCGGGGCCGTCAGGTTGAGATAGAAGAAATGGGACAGGCCGAAGGCGATCATGGCCAGCGCGTAGAGCACCCTGGCGATGCGCACGCCCTGGTCACCGGTGGCGAAACGGAGGTGCTTCCTGTCCCAGTCGGCGGCGAACCAGGCATACAGCACCCACACCGCCGCGATCAACACCGCGTTCTCACCGCAGTTCTGATAGACACCTTCCACGGTCGGGTGAACCAGGATGAAGCGCGCTCTGAACACCAGCGTCCATACGAGGAGATAGGCAAGCAGCGCGCGGGCAGCGGGGGCGGCCGTGCGCCGCCAGAACAGCCCCATGCCGCAGGCGAGCGATATCAAGGCGCAGAGATAAACGAGTGCCTCGCGTGCGGGCATGGCCTCGGGCACCGGCCCCCACACCGCGGCGAAACTCCCCCTGACCGCGCCCAGAATTCCGATGGCGATCATGGTCGCCGCGAAGACCGCGTGACCCGGGCTTGCGATGCGGATCCCGCCGGCTTCAGTAACCCCAGGGGACACTTTATCTGATGTGCTCATCGTCAGTTCTCTTCGTAGCAGGCGAGGAGCCAGTTATGACCTGACGCAGCGTTCCAATGCGAAGCCCGATGCCGCCAAGCGTCAAGAAGGACCCGACCAGCGCCGCACTGACTACGCGCACCATTACATCAGTCGTCGTGAGTTTCAAGGACAACTCGCTGCTGTACGGTACGCCAAAGATCAACGTCACTAACAACGGGCCAAGATAAAGCATCAGAACCGTAAAGCGCGTCCAGAACGCCACCGACTCCTCTGCAGCGCATAGCCGGCGCAGTATCGCGCGCGTCGGGGGAAGGATCACAAATGAGAGCACAGAGCTCATCACGAGGCTGACCACGAGGCCAACTAGAACGACTGATAGCAAGTCCATGTGATGTCCTTAGAGCGCGCCGCGCGAGTCATGTGCCTCCGGAACCGCGCGCCTCAACAAGCTCGAGTCTGTTTCCAAATGGATCATCAACAAAGAAACGCCGGATGCCGGGAATTTTATCGTCCGCACGCGGTGCGTATCCCGCAGCTTGGCACCGAGCAGCAAGGGCGTCCAAGTCATCAACATCAAACGCGACATGGGCCTTCCTGGCGGGGCGGAATTCAGCCTCGACGCCCAGGTGCAGCTGCGCTCCGCCGAGGTCAAACCAGGCGCCGCCGCGTGCCGCGAGTTCCACCGGCTTGGGAATCTCGCGCAGGCCCAGGACGTCGCCGTAAAAGCCCCGCGCCTGATTTTCGAGGCCCTGAGGCATCGCGAGTTGTACGTGGTTCAATCGAAGGATACGCATCTTGGAAGTGGAGGCGCCGCCCAGCACCCCTGCAACGATTGTCAGGCCGCAGCGAGCGCACTGATCGTGACGTAATAGCCGTCCGGATCTCGGAGTGAGAACTCCATGGTTCCGGTGTTCGGATTCCGGTTGGGCTCCTCCTCGAACCGAGCGACCAGAGCGCGTGCTCTGGTCAGCGACAAGTCAAAATCGTCGACACGGAAAAACAACAGGAGGCCGTTGCCAGGCTGCGCGTGATCGGGGCTCGTCAGCGAGGGATGCTCATGAGCACCCCACTCGTGCAGGCAAAGCAGGACCGTCCCATCCGCGTCGATGATTTGACCCCAATAGTCATGGGCAGGAGCTGTCCCCGGCACCCCGAGTAGCGACTGGTACCACTTGAAGCTGCCATGCACATCACCAACGCCGATGATCGTCCATGTGCGCCTCACAGGTACCCTCCAACCCGCTAAACGGCGCCAGCAGCCTTGGCAACGTTGAACGTGAATCCGTAGGGATCCCGTATGTAACAGCGAGGCAAGGCTGGATCCTCTTCAATCAGGACACAACCGGCCGCCAGCAGACGCGATTTTGCCGCTGGAACATCCGGCACCAGCAGGTCGAACACGGGGCTTTGCTCTTTTCCGCTCTCGACGTAAAGGCAGAACGAGCCGGTTTCGAAGCCAACGATGTTTGCCGCCCTGCTGGAGATTCGAAAACCGAGCACCGACGTGTAGAACTCTACCGCTTGCGCAAGAGCGCCAGTACGAACGATGACGTCTCGTGTTGACCTGAATGGTGTGGCCATGCGGACCTCCGGATTGGGTGTCAGCCAGAATGCTTTATCGTACTGCATCCGTGTTGCCTGCTTCGCCGTTTGGGCGCCGCGATCTCCGGCGTGTACCAGGCAACAAAGGTGCGAATCTGTGCAGCAGCAGCCATTACTGAGGCCTAACGGTGACGTTGAGGGGCTGCGCGACGGCGGCCGATCAGCGCCGCGGGCGCACTCTGTCTTGCAGCGCCCGCGGCAGATAACCACCAACGTTCAGAGACCGCTCCAACGATTGTTAGAGGACCGGCCCCAAAAATGGTGGAGTTAAGTTCCGGAGTGCCTGCGCCCATTGTGAGTCGCCCACTGCCGCCAATACTATCGCGTCACAGCCTTGCGCGAGAGCATCAGCAGGTTCCGCGTGTCGCAGCGCGAAATCAATGGCCTCCTGCAGGGGCTCATCGGCGTGCCAGGTCGTCATGATCGTCTGCTCGGGGCCGCCTTTAAGCTCTCGGTCGAGCACAACATCATCCATGATGTCGTGGACGTACTCACAGCCGGGACCCCAGGCGCAAAGGTAAACGCAGCCAGTGTCCAGCAGCTTGCCCAGAGCCTCCGCGAGGTGTGGCGGAACATCGCGATGCGCATAAGCCAGCAGCAGCACAAATCTTGGGTAAGGAAGCGAGATGTGCTCTGGCAGATCCTCGATGCGTTCGGCCTCAGTAATGAATACGACCCGGCCGGATTCGCGCGCGTATCCAACTGGCACAAGCGTCAAGCGAAGCTACCCCCGCTAAGCCTCAGTTTTTAGCTCCTCTTCCAAAGTGGCCGTGTCCAACTCAAAGACATGGTTGTCGTAATCGAAGAAGTAGAGTGAGCTGCTGCTTCTTGCTCGAATATGCTCACGCACAACCAGAGCAACATGAGCAACTGAGCTGAGCACGGGTATCTCCTGAGGCCTAACCCGCCTTGTCGTTTGGTCAGAGGATTGGCCTCAGAACCATCCGGCCGTACGCGATGAACGCCATGAGGAAGCCCAGCACGCCGCTCAAGACCATGGGCGTGATCTCGCGGTACTTAATGTGCACCCCGACGAACACGAGGCTCT
>DATNKO010000073.1:0-106732 GCA_035603345.1 Steroidobacteraceae bacterium
AAAATTTTCCCAAAATCAACGGAGCCCACAGACCCCGCCACAGACCCTGCCGCAAGGAGTCTCCATGCGCATCTCCGACGATCGCTACAGCCGCGAACGGCTGCGGATGGAGCTGGCGCTGCGCTTCCTGCAGCATGAGGCACGCACGCAGACGATCCGCACCTGGACCGGGTTGTCGGACGACCGCATCCGCAAACTTTATCGCTCCTACATGAGCGAGGCGCGTCGCTACCTGCCGCGGCATCGCGGCAAGTCGCCGCACCAGGTGACCTACTTCACCCGCTCGCCGCGCCTGCAGCAGGAGACGGCGGTGCTCGCCAGCGTGCTGTCGCTGCTCGGCGTGGTGCCGACGGGCACAGCGGGCAGCGCGGCCGCACAGCCGGGTCTGACACGCGGCGAGCTGCTGTGCCAGGCGTTCGAGGCGTACCGCGCGCTGCTGCCGGCGGCGCAGATCTCGTTCGAGCACGCGGTGTTCCTCGCCACGGCGCTGACGCGCGGCGATCAGCTGCGACTCGCGGGTTGCACCGTGTGCGGGAGCCTCCTCGTCACCGAGTGTTTCCCGTTGCGCGAGCGTCGCTGCCACCACTGCTCGAGTGCGCAGCGCACGCACTGACCGCAGCCTCCGTACCTGAAGCGGCGCGGCCAAGGCGCGGCGAACCCCCCCGGACGGCTCCCTCGCGGAGCCGTTCGCATTCTGGTGCCGCAAGCTCGCCGGTCACGGGATGCGCGATTTCCCGGGGTGGGCCTAGAATGCGCGCCGGCATCCACCCCCGAAGGCAGCATGACTGACGCCCGGCCCAACTTCTTCGCAGGCCCGTATCTCGAGCGGCGCGCCGAGGCGCGCGAGGATGCCTCCTGGGAAGCGAGCGCGCGCGCCGACCGCGACACGCGCTACCTGCTGGCCAGGGGCACGACGCAGCTGCTGCGGGCAGGCTTCCCGCCGCGCATCGCCTTCCTGAAGGGCGATGCGCCGCCGGTGCGAGCGGCCGCTTCCCGCGACCTGGTGCTGCTCGGCTGGTTCGGCGGCGCGCGCTGCGTGCTCGTCGACCTGCCGGCCGCCGCAGCGCTCACCCCGCCGGAGGGCACACGTTTCGAGGAGCTGCGGCCGCTCACCACCGTACTGCCGGCGGACGAGGCGGGACTGCTGGCGTACGCGCGCGCGCTGTCGGTCTGGCGCGCACGCACGCGCCATTGCGGCGTGTGCGGCACGCCGACCATCCCTGAGCGCGCCGGCCACAGCCTGCGCTGCCCGAACCCGCAGTGCGGTGAGGAGTTCTACCCGCGCCTGGATCCCGCCATCATCGTGCTGGTCAGCGACGGCGAGCGTGCGTTGCTCGGCCGGCAGGCGAGCTGGCCGGCGCGACGCTATTCCACCATCGCCGGTTTCGTCGAGCCGGGCGAGAGCCTCGAGGACGCGGTGGCGCGCGAGGTCGCGGAAGAGACCGGCGTCGAGGTACTGAGCGCGAGTTACGACTCCTCGCAGCCGTGGCCCTTCCCCGCGTCGCTGATGCTCGGGTTCCGCGCGACCGCAAGCCCCGCGAGCCAGGTGCGCGTCGGCGGTGAGCTCGAGGACGCCCGCTGGTTCACGCGCGCGCAGCTGCACTCGGGCGAAGTGCTGGCGCCGCCGTCGCAGGCGATCTCCTGGCGACTGATCTCCGCCTGGCTGGACGAGGCGGCCTGACCTCGATGTGTCTGCTGGTGCTCGCGTGGCAGGTGCATCCGCGCTACCGCCTGGTGGTCGCTGCCAACCGCGACGAGTATCACGAGCGCCCGGCCGCAGCGCTCGCGAAGTGGGCGGACGCGCCGCTGATCGCCGGCCGCGACCTGCGGGCGCACGGCACCTGGCTCGGCCTCGACCGGCAGCGGCGTTTCGCCGTGGTGACCAACTTCCGCGAGCTGCAACGGCCGCGGGCTGCGGCGCCGTCGCGCGGCGGGCTGATCCCGCAGTACCTGAGCGGAGCGGCCGGGCCGACGGCATTCCTGGCGCAACTCGAGCCGCAGGCCGCTAGCTACGCCGGCTTCAACCTGCTGCTCGCCGACGGCGCGACCCTCGCTTACGGCTCGAACCGCGCGACGCCGTTCGCCCGCACGCTGCCGCCCGGCGTCTACGGGCTGTCCAACGAGCTGCTCGACACGCCGTGGCCGAAGCTGCTGCGGGTGCGCGCCGGCTTCGAGGAGTGGCTGCGCACGACGCGCGCCACGGTCGCGGGACTCTTCACACTGCTCAACGACCGCCGCCAGGCGGCCAGCGATGCCAGCGCCGCCGCGACCGGCGGCCTGCCGCGCGAGTGGCAGCAGGTGCTGTCGGCGCCGTTCGTGCTGCATCCGGTGTACGGCACGCGCTGCTCGACCGTGGTGCTGCTCGAGCCCGGTGGCGCGGCGTACATCGCCGAGCGGCGCTTCGATGCGGCGGGCGAAGCCGCCGGCGAAACTGAATTCCGGCTGAACGCCACCGAGTGGCCGTAAGCGCCGCGGCCGCTGCCGCGTTGAATGTTTACGATGCGCGCGCGGGTGCGCGGAACTGCGGCCGCAACGCGCACTCTGACTCCAGGGCCGGAGCAGCGCGAGCGAACTGCCCGAGCGGGGGTGCTTGCGAGGCTCTAGAATCCGCGTCCAATCGTTGTTCGCACGTTGAGATGGTGCAACGCAATGCCTTGCCTCGGGCTCGTCGACGGCAGCGGCGAGCCCCGATGCTCGGCGTGTGCGCGGCGATTGGCTGTCTCCTCGCCGCACCGCTCGCAGCAGCCCCCGGAGTCAATGTCGAGGTGCGCGGCGTCGACGAGCAGCTGCGTGCCAACGTGCTCGCCTACCTGAGCTTCGAGCGCTACAGCAAGGGCGGTGTCACCCTCGATGCCGACACGGTCGCGCGGCTGCACAACCGCGTCGAGCGCGAAACGCAGTCGGCGCTGCGGCCGTTCGGCTACTTTGAGCCGCAGGTGCAGTCCACCGTCACCGATCTCGGCCGCGGCGTGTGGAAGGTGGTGGTGGACATCAAGCCCGGCAAGCCGGTGCAGGTGGCGCACATCCAGGTGCGCGTCGACGGCCCGGGCAAGAGCGACCCGCAGTTTCAGCGCATCCTGCTGCACCTGCCGCTGCACGTCGGCGATCCCCTGAACCAGGCCCAGTACGAGGCCATCAAGGGTGACCTGCAGCGCACCGCCGCGACCTACGGCTACTTCGACGCGCGCCTGAGCAGGAACGAGCTGCTGGTCGATCCGCCGCACTACACGGCTGACATCGCCCTCGAGCTCGTGACCGGCGAGCGCTACCGCTTCGGCGCTACGACCATCCACCAGAAGGTCATCAAGGACAGCCTGGTGCGGCGCTACCTGCGCTACCGCCAGGGCGAGCCCTACGACCTGACACAGGTGCTGCGGACGCAGTTTGCTCTCGATGATGCGCAGTACTTCGCCAACCTCGAGGTGCACCCCGGCGACCCGGATCACACCACACACATCGTCGCGATCGACATCCGCGCCGATCCCGCCCGGCGCAACCGCTACTCCTTCGGCGGCGGCTACGCCACCGATACCGGCATACGCGGCACGCTCGGCTACGAGGACCGCCGCATCAACGACAGCGGCCACAGCTTCAGCATCGAGACGCAGTTCTCGCAGATCACGCGCTACAACGTCCAGACCCACTACGTGATCCCGGTCGGCGACCCCGCGCTCGAGAACATCAGCCTCAACGGCAAGGTCGAGCAGCAGATCCTCGACGACGTCACCGCCTACACTCTGTCCGCCGGCCCGAGCTTCACCGACGTCGCCGGCAGCTGGCAGACGGTCTGGCAGCTGAACGCGGTTCGCACCACCAGCGAGGACATCAACGGCACCACCACCGACCGGCTGCTGGTACCCGAGCTCGATCTCGCCTCGGTACCCAAGGGCTATCTCGGCGAGCCGCTGTTCGAACATCCGTTCTTCGCCGAGCTCAAGGGCTCCGACAGCGTGCTCGGCTCGGATTCCAACTTCATTCAGCTGCACATGCAGGCCGAGCGGGTGTTCCGCCTCGGCAGGAAGTGGCACCTGCTGCTGCGCGACGAGCTGGGCGCCAGCCTGGTGTCGCGCTTCAGCGATCTGCCCACCATCTACCGCTTCTTCGCCGGCGGCGACAACAGCGTGCGCGGCTTCTACTACAACGAGCTGTCGCCGACCGACCCGGTGTGCACCACCGGCCCCAACGGCCAGTTCCTGCGCACCGCCAGCGGTGCCTGCCAGAGCGTCGCCGGCACCATCAAGGTCGGCGGCAAGGACGTGATCACCGGCACGGTGGAAGTGATCCGCGACCTGCCCAACAACTTAGGGGTAGCCACCTTCGTCGACTACGGCAACGCCTTCGATCACTTCGGCACGCAGCTGTACTACTCCGCGGGGGTCGGGCTGCGAGTACGCCTGCCGGTGATGACGCTCGGGATCGACATCGCACAGCCGCTCAACGTGCCCGGTGCCGGCCCGCGGTTGCACATCAACTTCTCGCCGAAGCTCTGAGCCATGGGCGAAGCGCGCAAGATCACTCTCCGCTCCCGCCTGCTGCTGATCGCCGCGGGTGTGCTGATCCTCGTGGTGGTAGTGACGCCGGTGACGCTGCTCGCTTCGGCGCTGTTCACCGCGAGCGGCCTGCAGTTCCTGGTGCGGCACCTGCCCGAGCAGCTCGGCCCGGTGCGTCTGACGATCGTCGGCGTGCGCGGGACGGTCCACTCGGGGCTGCACGTCGAGCGCGTCGAGATCGATCACCGGCTGGTGCACCTCACCTTCGAGGGCATCAGCGTGCGCGTGGCGCTCAGGCCGCTGCTGCTGCAGACCATCCGCGCGCCCAACGCCAGCGTCGAGCGCGCCGTCATCGAGGTCAAGCGGCGTACGACGCCGTCGACGTCGGGTCCGCCGACCTTCCTGCCGCGCTGGCTGCTGATCAGCGTCGAGCACGCGCAGGTCGGGGACGCGGTGGTCAGTGTGTACAACGGCTTCCGGATGGAGATGACCAACGTGAGCGGAGCCGCGGTCATCCGCCACAGCTCGATCCGCATCTTCAACGCCGACGGCCAGTGGCAGGACGCGCACCTTGCCGCCACGGGCGAGCTGCGCGCCACCGATCCGCTCGGAATCGAGGCGCACGGGCATCTCGACTGGCAGCTGCCTGGTCAGCCGGCGTGGATCGCGTACGGCGCGGGGCGCGGTGACCTGAACGCCCTGAACGTGGTGGCGCACGCGGTGAGCCCGTTCCGCGCCGACGTCAACGGCCAGCTGCTCGAGCTGACCGGGCATTTTCACTACGTCGGCGATGCCCAGGTGCGCAGCTTCGACCTGGCGGCCTGGGGCGCCGCGGGCCCGCTCGGCGCCATCAGCGGTCTCCTGGCGTTCACGGGCGATGCGGATCAGTTCAGCGTCCACGGCCCGCTGAACCCGCAGGGGCTGCATGCCGGTGTGTTCCAGGCCGAGTTCACCGGTGGCTTCGCCGCGCACGTTCTCGTCGCCAGGCATATGGAAGCCCGGCACCTCGCCTCCGGCGCTCGCGCCGCAGGCTCCGGCTCGATCGCCATCGTCCCGGGGGGACCGAGGCTCGATCTCAAGGGCAGCTGGAACAACTTTCGCTGGCCGCTCGTCGGCCGCGACGTCGCGGTTGAGAGCAAGGCGGGCGAGTTCACGCTCGCCGGCCAGCTCCCCTACCACGTGCAGGCGCGCGGCGAGCTGAAGCCGGCCGGATTTCAGGCGCTGCCGCTCGAGGTCGACGGCGCGCTCGGCAAGGACCGTTTCAGCTTCGAGCGCGCGGACGTCGACCTCCTCGGCGGTCACGCCACCGTCCACGGCGAGGTGGTCTGGTCGCCGCACGACACCTGGTCGGTCGCAGGCACGGCGACCGCTATCAATCCCGCGAGCCTGCGCGCCGACCTGCCCGGGAGCCTGAGCTTGCAGCTCGCGGCCCAGGGGCGCGGCTTCGGTGCGCACGGCGACATCAGCGCAACGGTGAGCAATCTCGGCGGCCGGCTGCGCGGCTTGCGGGCCAGCGGCGGCGGCACGCTCACGCACTCGGGCTCGACCTGGACATTCGCGAAGGTGCGTGTAGGGGTCGGAGGCGCCAGTCTCGCGCTCGACGGCCGCATCGACAACGCGGTCGACCTGCGCTTCGCGCTCACTACCGAAGACCTGGGCCTGCTCGCCGCCGGCAGCCGCGGCCATCTCGAGGCCCAGGGCTCGGTGCGCGGCACGCTCGCAGATCCGCTGATCGCCGCCAGCGGACACGCCAGGGGCGTGAGCTACGACGGCTTGACACTCGAGAGCCTCGACGCGGACGTTGACTTCAATCCGGACGCCGCCGGGCGCGAGTCGCGCATCAACGCCCGGCTGCATAACCTGCGCTTTGGCGGCCGCACGCTCGAGAGCGCCGCGCTTACCCTGCGCGGGCCGCCGGCGGACTACACCGTGCAGCTCACCGCGCAGGCCACCGGACTGACCGCCACCGCGCAGGTGCGCGGGCCCTACAGCCGCGGAGTTTTCGACGGACAGCTGACCGCGCTCGCCCTGAGCAGCGGGGATGTGAATCTCGCGCTCCAGCATTCCGTGGCTCTCACGGCGTCAGCCGAGCGGGTGCGCGTCGACTGGCTGTGCCTCGCGGGTACTCCGGGCGCGGTATGCCTGGATGCCGACTGGAGCCCGGCGCACTGGACCGCATCACTCATGACCAAACAACTGCCGCTCGGGGCACTGACCGCGGGCAGCTCGCAGGCGGTGCAGTACGCGGGCACGATCGATGCGCTGCTGCGGCTCGCGGGCGGCGCGCAGCAGCCCGTCACGGGCACGCTGCGCGTGCAGCTCCAGGATGCGGTGCTGTCGCACAAGCTGATCAGCAACCGGATCGAGCACACCCGCATCGGCTCCGGCACCTTGACCGCGACGGCGACGCCGGCCGCGGTGAGCGCGGACGCCGAGCTGTCCGAGGGCGAGGTCGGAACGATGAGCGCCAAGCTCGACGCACAGCGCAGCGCAGCGGCCTGGCAGGACATGCCCTTGCGCGGTGCGCTGCATGCGCAGACCGCGGACCTGGAGCTGCTGTCGCTGTACTTTCCCGACATCGACCGGGCCGCCGGCCACTTCAACGCCGACGTGGACGTCGCCGGCACGGTCGGCGCGCCGCGCCTCGGCGGGACGTTGAAGCTCACCAACGGCGAGCTCGACCTCTACCAGGTGAACCTCAGGATGCGACAGGCGGCTCTCGAGGCGCGCTTCAGCGACGCCGGGGTCGACTTCAAGGGCAGCGCGCAGGCCGGCGCGGGCAGCGCCGCCGCGAGCGGGCATCTCGAGTGGCGCAATCTACAGCCCTACGGGAAGCTGCACGTTCAGGGGAGCAACCTGCGCGTCGCCGACCTCCCGGAAGCGCACATCGACGCTTCACCGGATCTCGATTTCAACATCGAAGGCCGGCGCATCGAGGTCAGCGGCAAGGTGACGATCCCGTACGCGAAGATTCAGCCGCGCGACATCACCAACGCGGTGCTGGTCTCCCCGGACGAGACCATCGTCGGCGCCGAGCAGCAACAGTCGACCGCACGCCTGCAGGTGGTGAGCACGGTCACGCTCACCCTGGGCGATAAGGTCTCGGTGGACGTCTCGGGACTCACCGGACGGGTGGTCGGCAGCGTCACCGTCAGCAGCGGCTACGACGCCATCACCCGCGGCACCGGCGAGCTGCGGGTGATGGACGGTCAGTATCTCGCCTACGCGCGCAAGCTCGACATCAAGACCGGCCGTTTGATCTTCACCGGCGGCCCGATCGACAACCCGGGCGTCGACCTGCGCGCGCAGAAGGAATTCCCGGACGTGACCGCCGGCGTCAACGTGCGCGGCACGCTGCGCCAGCCGATCATCTCGTTCTTCTCCGATCCGCCGCTGCCGCAGTCGCAGATCGTGTCGCTGATCCTCGCCGGCGGCTCGCTGAGCTCGGCGCAGAATCCCAACAACGCGGCCATCGGCCAGGGCGCCGCTCTGCTGGCCGCACAGATTGGCTCGCGCGTCGGGCTGCCGGACGTGAGCCTCGAGACCGACCCGATGCTGAACGAGACCTCGGTCGTCATCGGCCGCTATCTCTCGCCGCGCCTGTACGTGAGCTACGGCACGAGCATCACCGAGACGCTGAACACCTTCAAGCTGCGCTACACGCTCGGCGACCACTGGACGGTCAGGAGCGAGATCGGCACGGCACGCGGTGCCGACCTGGTGTACTCGATCGAGCGCTGAGGACGACGCGGCTACTTCGGGCAGTCGCCGCTGCGGTGCGCCTTGAGGTTGACGCTCGTGCATTAAAATGCATACCATGCGCATCTTTATGCGTAGAGTCCACGGCTGGTATTGAGCGACCCATGCTGAGCGATGCACACCAACTTGAACGGCGCGGCGCCATCGTGCGCATCCTGCGCGCGGGGCAGGTGCGGCGGCAGCAGGACCTGGTACGCCTGCTGAAGAAGACCGGCCTGGAGGTGACCCAGTCGTCCATCAGCCGCGACCTGCGCGGTCTGGGTGTCCTCAAAGCGGGCGGCCGCTACGTGCTGCCGCCTGACGAGGTGAGCCGCGCCAACGGGGATTTCGGCGCGCTGGCGCAGTTCGTGCGGGCGCTGCGCCGCGCCGGACCGTCGCTCACGGTGCTGCGCACCACCATCGGCGCCGCGCAGAGCGTGGCGGTGGCGATCGACCGGGCCGAATGGCCGGAAGTGGCCGGCACCATCTCGGGCGACGACACCATCTTCATCGCCACTGCGAGCGCGCGCGCCCAGGACGAGCTGATCGCGCGCCTGCGCGCGCTCTTTCCGCTGTGACGATGGCCGCCGCCACCCACACCACGGGCGCCGCGCCCATCGTGCTCGCCTACTCCGGTGGGCTCGACACCTCGTTCCTCGTGCCGTGGATTGCCGAGCAGCACCGCCGTCCGGTGATCACGGTCACGGTCGACACGGGCGGCATCGATGCACAGGCAGCCGCGACGCTCGCGGCACGTGCCCGCGCGCTCGGCGCCGTGGCGCACCGTCAGCTGGATGCGCGTGCCGCCTACTTCGAGCAGGTGCTGCGCTTTCTCATCATGGGGAACGTACGGCGCGGCCAGCTCTACCCGCTGTGCGTCGGCGCCGAGCGTGTCATGCAGGCGCAGACGGTGGCGCGGCTCGCGCGCGAGCTGGGCTCCGACACCGTGGCGCACGGCTGCACCGCCGCCGGCAACGATCAGGTGCGCTTCGAGGTGGCGCTGCGGACGCTGGCGCCGGATCTGAAGGTGCTGGCGCCGGTGCGCGATCAGGCCTTCAGGCGCGCCGATGAGCTCGAGTACCTGAGACAGCGCGGGCTGCCGCTGCCGCCGACGGGCGCTAAGTACTCGGTCAACCGCGGCCTGTGGGGCGTCACCATCGGCGGGGAGGAAACCCTCACCTCCGCGGGCAGCATTCCCGAGGAGGCCTGGATCCTCACGCGCGGCGCCTTCAGCGAACCGCGCCCGCCCGAGCGGCACGTGCTCGGCTTCGAGCAGGGGCGCCCGGTGAGCCTCGATGGCGCGGCGCAGCCGCCGGTCGGGATCATCGAGGCGCTCGAGGCGCTGGCGGCGCCCTTCGGGATCGGCCGCGGCATACACCTCGGGGACACGATCATCGGTACCAAGGGGCGCGTCGCCTTCGAGGCGCCTGCGGCCGAAGTGCTGCTCACCGCGCACCGCGAGCTCGAGAAGCTGGTGCTCACCGCCCGGCAGCAGCGCATCAAGGAGCAGCTGGCTCAGCCTTACGGCGACCTGGTGCACGAGGGGCAGCTGCTCGACCCGGTATGCCGTGACATCGAGGCGCTACTGCTGTCCTCGCAGCTCCGCGTCACCGGCGAGGTGCACCTGCTGCTGCACGCCGGTGCGGTGTTCGTCGAAGGCGTCGAGTCGCCGTTCTCGCTCATGGCCGCTTCCCGCGGCGTATATGGCGAGGCCGCGGGCGAGTGGTCCGCGGCTGATGCGCTCGGGTTCTCCCGCATCGTCTCGCTCCCGGGCATGTTCCACGCGCGCGCCGGCGAGCCCGGGAAGAACTGACATGGTGAGCGGCATGCGCAGCATCGTGGTCGACAAGCTCGCCTCGGTCACCGAGGCCTGCGGCCTGTCGCACGAGGTACGCGTCGCGTCCGAGATCCCCGCCGAGGAGGGCGTGGTGGTGGTGGTCGAGGTGCTCAACAACAAGTCGACCTACAACACGCTGGAGCTGGTGAGCGGCCGCATGGCGAAGGTCGGCACGGGTGACATCGTGGCGGGGGCGCTCGGGCATCGTCAGGCGCTGTTCGGCTACTCGGGCCACGTACCGCCGACGCTCGCGCCCGGCGATGTCATCCAGATGCTCAACATCGGCGGTGTGCTAGGCATCTGCGACTCCATCAATCCCGAGAAGGGCAAGCCGTTCGACTGCCGCGTGCTCGGCGTGGCGCTCAATTTCCCCTACCTCGGCGAACGCATCGGCGTGCCGGCCCGGGTCGGCCGCAAGGCGCTCGACGTTCATGCGCCGCTCGACGCCCGCGGCCTGCCGGTGGTGGCGCTGGCCGGCACCTGCATGGAGGCCGGCAAGACTGCCGCCGCCTGCGCCATCATCGCGCGCATGCGGCACCGCGGACTCACTGTCGATGCCTTCAAGGCGACCGGAGTCTCGCTGCGCCGCGACATCCACGCCATGGAGGACGCCGGCGCGCGCCGCTCGCTGATCTTCACCGATCTCGGCGTCGTCACCACGACGCGGCTCAACGGACCGGCGCTCACCCGCACCATGCTCACCGAGCTGTCCGCCGGCAAGCCCGACGTGCTGCTGTTCGAGCTCGGCGACGGCATCCTCGGCACCTACGGAGTCGACGCGATCCTCGAGTGCCCGGACATCCGCGCCGCGCTCACCGGCGTGTGTCTTTCGGCCAACGACCCGGTCGCGGCCTGGGGGGGCGTGAAGCTGCTGCGCGACCGCTTCGGCATCGAGCCGTGCGTGGTGACGGGACCTGCCACCGACAACAAGGTGGGCGTGGAGATCATCAGGACGCAGCTCGGTGTGCCGGCGTTCAACGCGCTCAGCGAGGGCGCGGCGCTCGGCGATCGGGTGATCGAGGCGCTGGGCGTCAAAGCGGGCATGCCGCAGTGAGCGCGCCGATTCCGGCAGTGGTGCTCGGCGGCAGCGGCTACGTGGCCGGGGAGCTGCTGCGGCTGCTCGCCCTGCATCCGCACTTCCGGCTCGCGGCGGCGATGTCCGACAGCCGTCCGGGCGAGCCGCTCGCCGCGGCGTTTCCACATCTGGCGAGCGCCTATCCCGAGGAGCGCTTCGCCTCGCAGGCAGAAGTTGAGAGGACGCTGTGCGGGCTGCCGCAGTCGGCAGTGTTCTCGGCCGCGCCGCACGGGGCGGCGGCGCCCCTCATCGACGCGCTGCTCACCGCCACCAGCAACGCGGGAGTCGCCCCGCGCGTGGTCGACATCTCGGCGGACTTCCGTTACGCGGCGGCCGCGAGCTATGCAAACGTCTACGGGCACGCGCACGCCGCGCCCGCGCGCCTCGCGGAGTTCACCTGCGCGCTGCCCGAGCATCTCCAGGAGTTGCGCACGCCGCACGTTGGTCATCCCGGCTGCTTCGCCACCGCGATCCTGCTCGCCGCGGTGCCGTTGCTGTCGTTCGAGCTCGCGGCTCCGATGCTGTTCGTGTCCGGGGTCACCGGCAGCACGGGCTCGGGACGCAAGCCCGTGGACGGCACCCACCATCCGCTGCGCCACGGCGATCTCTACAGCTACAACGCACTGACGCACCGCCACCTGCCCGAGGTGGTCGCCTGTGCGCGCGCCGCCACCGGGGTCGAGGCCGAGTTCGCCTTCGTGCCACATTCGGGTCCCTTCGCGCGCGGCATCCATGTGACCGTGCAGGCGCGGCTGGCGCGCCCGCTCGACTCGCAGGGCGTGCTGGCGGCGCTGCGCGAGTTCTATGCGCGCGCGCCGTTCGTGCGCGTCACCGAGGCGGCGCCGCGCCTCAAGGACGTGACCGCGAGCAACTACGCACGGCTGTCAGCGGCGGCCGATGGCCGCACCGTCGCGGTGCTGTGCGCCATCGATAATCTCACCAAGGGTGCAGCGGGCGGCGCCGTGCAATGGATGAACCGCATCTTCGGCCTGCCGGAGACCGCGGGGCTCACCGCACCTGCCCCGGGCTGGACCTGAGGGCGCGGACCATGTCGAAGCACAAGCGAATCTCGGCCACGACCGACAGCGGCATCCGGGCGGCAGCCCGGCAACACGAGTTTCTCGCGCCGGTGTTCTCGCAGTACCCGCTGGAGGTCGCCTCGGCGCAGGGCGTATGGCTCACCACCAGCCGCGGCGAGCGGGTGCTCGACCTGTACGGCGGGCATGCGGTGGCCGCACTGGGCTACGCGCACCCCGCCTGGACGGCCGCGCTCGCCCGCCAGGCCGAGAGCTGCCAGTTCCAGAGCAACGCGGTGGCCATGCGAGTGCGCGCCCAGGCCGCGCGGCGCCTGGCGCGCTTCTCGCGGCTGCCCTTCGCCAGCGTGTTCCTGGTCAACAGCGGCGCCGAGGCGAACGAGAACGCGCTCAAGGTGGCGCTGCGCATGACGGGGCGCGCGCACGTCGCGGCCATCGAGGGTGGATTCCACGGGCGCACCGCCGCGGCGGGTGCGGTGACCTGGGGTGCGCAGGCGAAGTGGTACGGATTCCCGCGCACGCCCTTCGACGTGAGCTTCATCCCGCGCGGCGATGCAGGCGCGATCACCGCCCAGGTGACGCGCGATACGGCCGCGGTGATCGTCGAGCCGGTGCAGGGGCTCGCCGGCGCGGTCGATCTCGGCGCGGCGTTCCTCGCAGCGCTGCGCGCGCGCTGCGACGAGGTCGGCGCGCTGCTGATATTCGACGAGGTGCAGTGCGGCATGGGGCGCACCGGCGAGCCTTTCGCGGCCAACTTCTACGCGGTACGCCCGGACATGCTCACGACCGCCAAGGCGCTCGGCAACGGCTTCCCGTGCGCAGCGCTGCTGCTGTCGCCGCTCGCCAGCGCCGCGCTCCGACCCGAGTCTCTCGGCACTACCTTCGGCGGCGGTCCGCTCGCCTGCGCGGCGATCAACGCGGTGATCGCCGCCATCCGCGAGGAGCGGCTGCTCGAGCGCGTGCGGCGGATGGGCGCCTATATCCGCCGCAGTTGTGTGGTCGGCCCGGTCACCGGCTGCCAGGGAGCTGGGCTGCTGGTGGGGCTGCGCACCTCGCGTCCGGCCCGGGAGATCCACTCCGAGCTCCTCGAATGCGGCATCCTCGCCGGCACCGCCACCGACCCGCACGTGCTGCGGCTGCTGCCGCCCTACATCCTCGAGGAGCAGCACGTCGACATGCTGCGCGACGCGCTGCGCGATCTGCCCGCATGAAGCGCTTCGTGGATCTCGGCGATTGCACGCGCGAGGAAGTGCTGTCGCTGCTCGAGCTCGCGCGCCGCCTGGAACGACAGCCCGAGCCGCGCGCGCTCGCGGGCAAGGTGCTGGGACTGCTGTTCTTCAATCCGTCGCTGCGCACACTCGCCTCCTCGCAGGCGGCCATGGCACGCCTTGGCGGCAGCTCCTTCGTCATCCACCCCGGCCAGGGCAGCTGGCAGCTCGAGACCCGGGCGCATGCCGTGATGGACGGCGCAGCCGCCGAGCACGTGCGCGAAGGCATCCCGGCGCTGGCCGCCTACTGTGATGCGCTGGGCATCCGCGCGTTCGCCGAAGGCAAGCACCTGGAGAGCGATCTCGCCGAGGTCACCTTCAATGCCATGGCGAGCCTCATCGACAAGCCGCTCATCAACCTCGAGTCAGCCAGCAATCATCCCTGCCAGGCGCTCGCCGACTGGAAGACCATGGACGACCTCGGCGTGCCGCGCGGCGGGCGCTTCGTGCTGTCGTGGGCGTGGCATCCGCGCGCGCTGCCGCTGGCGGTGCCGGCCGCCGCCGTGCACATGGCGGCGCTGCGCGGGATGCAGGTGGTCGTGCTCCGGCCGGAGGGCTTCGCGCTGCCCGAGGCGATCATGGAGCGTGCGCGGCGCGCCGCCGCAAACGCCGGCGGCTCGGTGCGCGAGACCGCCTCGCGCGCCGAGGCGCTCGAGGGTGCCGACGTGCTGTACGTCAAGGAATGGGGCGCCACCGGCTGCTACGGGGACGTCGCCGCGGATGCGCGGCTGCGTGCGGCGCTCACCGACTGGTGCGTGCGTGCCGCATGGTTCGCGCGCGCTGCACCCGAGTGCCGCCTGATGCACTGCCTGCCGGTGCGGCGCAATACCGCGATCGCCGACGAGGTGCTCGACGGCCCGCGCAGCGTCGTGCAGCGCGAAGCCTATAACCGCCTGCCGGCGGCGATGGCCGTGCTCTACCAGTTGCTCAGGGAATGAACCGCCGCCATTCAAGGATCGCCACATGATCATGCATCGCAGCGACCAGGCCCTCGCCATCAGCGCACTGCGCAGCGCCGCGCCCTACATCCGCATGTACAAGGGCAAGACCTTCGTGGTGAAGGCCGGCGGCGGCGTGTTCGCCGACACCGCCACGACGCGCGCGCTGGTCGAGCAGATCGGCATCCTGCACTACTTCGGCGTGCGCGTCGTGCTGGTGCACGGCGGCGGGCCGCAGCTCACCGAGCTGTCGGTGGCCCTCGGCGTGCCGACCCGCATGGTCGAGGGGCGGCGCGTCACCGACCAGCAGTCGATCGACGTCACGGCGATGGTGCTCAACGGGCTCATCAACACGCGGGTGCTCGGCATGTGCCGCGACCTCAACATCGACGCGGTCGGCATCAGCGGCGTGGACGCGGGTCTGGTGCGCGCGCACAAGCGCCCGCCGGTGCCGACCGGGGACGTCGGCGCGCTGGTCGACTACGGCTTCGTCGGCGACATCGACTCGGTGGACACCCGGGTGCTGATCAAGCTCCTCGACAACGGCCTGATGCCGGTGGTGAGCCCGCTGTCGGCGGACGAGTCCGGCACGCTCCTCAACATCAATGCCGACACGGTCGCGGGCGCGCTCGGCGCGGCGCTGGGCGCGGAGAAGCTGATCCTGTGCACCGGCGCGCCCGGCATTCTCGGCAGCGTCGCCGACCCGCGCTCGCTCATTTCCTACACCGACCTCGCCGGACTCGCGCGCCTGCGCGCCGAGGGGCGCATCGCCGACGGCATGTTGCCGAAGGCCAAGGCGATCGAGAACGCGATCCGCGGCGGCGTGCAGCGCGTGCACGTGGTGTCATACCACTCCGCGGAAGGGATCCTGGGCGAGGTGTTCACCAACGAGGGCACCGGCACGCTGATCGTCGCTGACATCAACGCGCTCACGCCCGCCGAACAGCAGGGCCCGGCATGAGACGGCTGTGGGACAAGGGCGCGCCGCTCGATGCGCGCGTCCTCGAATACACCGCCGGCGAGGACTACGCGCTGGATGAGCGGCTGGTGCGCCATGACGTCGCCGCCTCGATCGCGCACGCGCGCATGCTGTGCGCGCAGAGCCTGATCAGCGCGGCCGACTTCGAGGCGATCCGCGCCGGGCTCAGCGCGCTCGCCGACGAGCACGCGCGCGGGCTGTGGCGCATCGAGCTCGCCGACGAGGACGGGCAAACGGCCCTCGAGCGGCACCTCACGGCTCGCATCGGCCCGGCGGGCGGGCGCATCCACCTCGGTCGCTCGCGCAACGACCAGGTGCTGACGGCGCTGCGGCTGTATCTGCGCGAGGCGGCCGAGGAGCTCGCGACGGGGGTAGAAAGCTGCGCCGCGGCGCTGGAAGCGCTCGCGGCGCGCGAAGCAAACACAGCGCTCCCCGGCTACACGCACATGCAGCAGGCGATGCCGAGCTCGGTGCCGCTGTGGGCGCGCGGCTTCGCCGCGGAGCTGCGCGACGACGCCGCCGGACTGCGCCAGGTACAGCGGCGTCTGGGCAAGAGCCCGCTGGGATCTGCGGCCGGCTACGGCACGCCGGGACTGCCGATCGATCGCGAGGCGACGCGCGTGGCGCTCGGGTTCGCCGAAGTCCACGAGCCGGTGACCGCAGTGCAGCTGTCACGCGGCAAGGCCGAGGCGCAGCTGCTGTTCGAGATCGCGCTGCTGCTGCAGGACCTGTCGCGCTTCGCCGCCGACGTGCTGTTGTTTGCCACCGCCGAGTTCGGTTTCGTCGCGCTGCCGCAGGCCTTCACCACCGGCTCCTCGATCATGCCGCAGAAGAGGAACCCGGACGTGTTCGAGCTGATCCGCGGCCGCGCGGCGACCGCCCAGGCGTGTCTCGCGGAAGCGCTCGGCGTGTGCGCCAAGCTCCCCTCGGGTTACCAGCGTGACCTGCAGCTGCTGAAAGCGCCGCTCTTCCGGGCCATCGACTTGGGTGCCGCGACGCTCGCCATCCTGCCGCCCGCCATAGCCGGACTGCAGTTCCGCCCGCAATCGATCAGAATGGACGCCGCGATCCACGCGGCCGAGGAAGCCAATCGGCTGGTCGTCGCCGAGGGCATCCCGTTCCGCGAGGCCTACCAGCGGGTCGCCGCGCGGCTCAAAGGCCCGGAGGAGCCATGACCCGACTGTTGGGAATTGCCGGGGCGCTGCGCCGCGCCTCGCACAACGCCGCGCTGCTGCGCGCGGCGACGCGCCTGATGCCCGAAGACTCGACGCTTGAGGTCGCCAGCATCCGCGGCATCCCGCTCTACGACGGCGACGTCGAGGCGCAGGGGATTCCGGCGGCGGTCGCGCAGCTGAAAGACGCGGTGGCCTCGGCCGACGGCGTGCTGCTGGTGACCCCGGAGTACAACAACAGCATTCCCGGGGTGTTCAAGAACGCGATCGACTGGCTGTCGCGCCCGCCGGCGGACGTGAAACGGGTGTTCAGCGGGCGGGCGTTCGCGGTCATCGGCGCCTCGCCCGGCAACTTCGGCACCACGCTCTCCCAGGCAGCCTGGCTCCCGGTGCTGCGCACGCTCGGCACGCACGCCTGGTTCGGCGGCCGGCTGGCGGTGGCGCGCGCCGGCAACGTGTTCGACGAGAGCGGCAACCTCAAGGACGCCGCCGTCGAGGAGCAGCTCAAGCAGTTCCTCGCCGGCTACGTCGCGTTCGTCAGGCGCTCGCGCCCCTGAGCGCCTCCGGCTGCGCGTCGGGTGCGGCACGCGCGAATGCCGGCAGCGTCTCGAGGTGTGCGCAGATCGTGCGCAGCGTCGGATAGGGAGTGACGTCGCAGTGGAAGCGGCGCGCGTTGTACATCTGCGGCACCAGGCACACGTCGGCGAGCGTCACCGAGCCACCGAACATGTGCCGGCCGTCGCCCCCGAGCCGCGCCACCTGCGCTTCGAGCGCGCGCAGGCCGCGCGCCACCCAGTGCGCGTACCAGGCGTTCACCGCGGCTTCGTCCGCCGCGAGCGCGGTGCGCAGATAGCTGAGCACGCTCGTGTTGTTGAGCGGATGGATGTCGCAGGCAATGGCGAGTGCGAGCGCGCGTACCTGCGCCCGGTCGACCGGCGCCACAGGCAGCAGCGGCGGCTGCGGATGGCGCTCATCGAGGTACTCGATGATCGCCAGCGATTGCGTGAGCACCGTCGCGCCGTCGACCAGCACCGGTACCAGACCCTGCGGGTTGAGCGCCAGGAACTCCGGGGTGTGCTGGGCGCTTACCGGGGCGCGCAGGTCGACGAGCACGGACTCGCAGTCCACCCCCTTGAGGTTGAGCGCTATGCGCACCCGGTAGGCAGCGGAGCTGCGGAAGTAGCCGTAGAGCTTCACGCCGTCCCTCCACCGGAAGACACCGCGGGCGCGATGCTGTTGCGCAGCACCTCGAGTCCCTCGACGCCGCCCTCGAGGCGATCGCCGGGTTTCAGCGCGCCGACGCCCGCGGGCGTGCCGGTGAAGATCAGATCACCGGGCCTGAGCTCATAGAAAGTCGAGAGCTCGGCGATGATGTGCGGGACGTCCCAGATCATCAGGCTCACGTCCGAATCCTGGCGCACCTCGCCGTTGACACTCATCCAGATGCGCCCCCTCGAGACGTGTCCCTCGCTCGCCGCACGGATGGCAGCGACCGGCGCGGCAGAATCGAATCCCTTGCCCGTGTCCCAGGGCTGACCTTTCTTCTTGGCGGCGGTCTGCAGGTCGCGGCGCGTCAGGTCGTTGCCCGCCGCATAACCAAACACCCAGTCGAGAGCGCGCGCCGGCGCAACGTCACGCCCGGCGCGCCCGATCGCGACCACGAGCTCGATCTCGTAATGGAAGTCGGCGGTGCGCGGCGGATAAGGGACGGCCGCGCCGTTGGCGACCACCGCATCCGCGGGCTTGGTGAAGAACACCGGCGGAGCGGGCTGCGTCCCTAACTCGCGGATGTGGTCGGCGTAATTCCAACCTACACAGTAGATACGATGCACCGGGAAACGCTGCGCGCTGCCGGCCACGGCGACGGTCGGCAGCGGCGGCGGCGGAAAGCTCAGGTCGGTCATCGGAGCGGCTCCTTCGGCCCTGGCGTAGCCGACGCAGATTGCCACCGCGCAACCCGTCAGACCAGCGGCAGCAGCGTGAGCCTCGGGGCGGCGCCGGGCGTAAAATCCCGGCATGAGTGAGATCCCGCCCGGCCCGTGACTGCGGTCCACGACCCGCACGTCGAAACGGTGTTTGCCGCCATCGAGGGCGCAGCGGGCAGCCTCGAAGTGGACGAGGTCTCGCGCTCCTGGCAAAGAAGTGCCCGAATCCACCACATCGACCCGGAGGCACGCGAGCCCCCGCATATCCTGTCCGACAGCGCCCTGCGCCGCTCGCGGGAGCCCATCGAGAGCGTGGCCGCGGCCGCTCAATCCGAGCTCGACCGGCTGCACAGGATCGTCGACGCGACCGGCTACGTCACCCTGCTGTGCGACGCGAACGGGGTCGCGATCGACCATCGCGGGAGCGACCAGCGCTCGGCGGACTTCCGCTACTGGGGCACATGGGTCGGCGGCGTCTGGTCGGAGGCGGTCGAGGGAACCAACGGCATCGGCACCTGCATCGCCGAGTCCCGTCCGGTGACGGTGCACCAGACGCAGCACTTTCGCACGCGCCACACCGGTTTGAGCTGCTCGGGTGCCCCGGTGTTCGACGCCGAGGCCCATCTGGTGGCCGTGCTCGATGTATCGTCCATCGATCCACGACTGTCGGCCCAGGCCCACGCGCTGACGTTGCCGCTGGTCGTGAGCTGCGCCCGTCAGATCGAGGAGCGGCTGTTCCGCGAGCGCTTCGTGCGCGAGTGGATCATCGCGATCGCTCCGCAACCGGATCGCCCGGCAGGGCTGCTCGCCGTCGACCGGGATCAGCGTGTCGTGGGTGCCGACCGCTGTGCCCGGCGGCGCTTCGAAGTCGACTCGCCAGCGATCGGAGCGGGGATGAGCGTGTGGAGCCTGTTCGCGCCCGGCGGTCTGATCTTCCGGCGCGGCACCGGCCCCGATTATCCGGTACGTCTGCGCGCCGTGCGCGGGGGCGACACGCTGTTTGCTCTCGTGTCGACGCCGGTGGCTGCCGCGCGCGGCCGCGTCGGCAAACTCGACTCAACACTCCTGACGCAACCGCGCGTTTCGCTGCTCGATGATCTGCAACGCCACTTCGCCGCCGAGTCCCCGCGGCGAGGACTGCCGCCGGGCGGCCTGCGGCGCGTCACGGAGTACGTCGCGGCACACCTCGCCGAGGACCTCACGCTCGATAAGCTGGCCGCGCACGCCGGACTGTCGGTGCATCACTTCGCCAGAGCCTTCAAGATGAGCACCGGGCTGCCCCCGCACCGCTACCTGTTGGAGCAGCGGATACAAACAGCGACGCAGCTGCTCGAGCACACCGCGCAACCCATCGTGGATATCGCTCTCGCCGTCGGCTTCGCCGACCAGGCCCACTTCTCACGCAGCTTTCACTCGCTGGCGGGGCTCACCCCCAGCCAGTTTCGCCGCGCTCACCGTTGACGCAGCGGCGAGCTTTCGGCAGCCGTCGCCGCAAACACAGCAAGCGTTGGCAAGTGAGGGCAATGGGATGCAATCCCTGAGCGTTGCAATACGGGAAAATGGCCCTAGTGTAAGGATAAGGAGCGGTGGGAACCGGCGGCTGCGCGCCGGAGTATGAAATCTGGAGTCCGGCAAGTGTCGTCCGATCCACTGGAGCGTCTCAGGCGGCCTGCGATGCTCGGCTACGGGGTGGCCGTGGTATCAGTCGCAGCCGCAGTCGCCGCTCTCGCGCTGATGCAGGCTCGCTGGCAGGAGTCGGCGCCGGTGGCGGTGCTGCTCATCGCCGTCATCCTCAGTACCTGGCTCGGCGGCACCAGGCCCGCCCTGCTGGCAACCGCACTCTCGATTCTTGGCCTCGGCTATCTCTCGCTGCGCGCGGATGCCCCGCCGGCCGGCGAGCCGCTGCAGCTCGTGCGGCTGTTGTCACTGGGCGCCGCGGCCTGCTATCTGACGTGGCTCAGCGCCACGGAGCGGGGTGCGGCTCAGTCCCTCAGGCGGGCGCAGCGCGAATTGCAGCGGAACAACGTGGCGCTGCTTGCGCAAAACCGCGAACGCGAGCGGTGCGAGGAAACGGCGCGCGACAGCCGCGAGCTCCTGCGGCAGGTCCTCGCCACGCTGCCGGTGGGCATGGCGGTGACCGATCAGGCGGGCGACATCATCCTCACCAATGCGGCGTTGCGGGGCATCTGGGGCGATGGCATCGTCGCCCCGGGCCGTGAGCGGTGGGCCGGGATCAGGGGCTATTGGCACGAGTCCGGCAGGAGTTTGGCGCCGGCGGAATGGGCCTCCGTACGGGCGCTCGCACAAGGGCGAACCACCTTGAACGAGCTCATCGACATCGACACGTCCGATGACAGGCGCAGGACCATCGAGAACTCCGCGGCGCCGATCCGTAACTCGGAGCGGCTGATCGTCGGGGCGGTGATCGTCAACAAGGACGTCACCGAGCGCGTGCGCGCGGAAGAGGCCTTGCGCGAGTCCGCCAAGCGCCTGCAACAACTTTCCCGGCGGCTGCTGGCAGTCCAGGAGGAAGAACGCCGCCACCTGTCGCGCGAGCTGCATGACGAATTCGGCCAGCTGCTCGCCGCCATATCGCTGCATCTGCATGCGGCGCGGGGCATGGCGGGAGAAGCGGCCCAGGACAGCCTGGAAGAGAGCATGGCCCTGGTGCAACGCGCAGCCGCGCAACTTCGCAGCCTCGCGCTCGAGCTGCGGCCGACGATGCTGGAGAGCGACGGCCTGGATGCGACCCTGCGGTGGCTCGCCGACGAGCACCGCCAGCATGCCGGCATCGACATCCGCGTCGTGGGTCAGGCGGGCGAGGTGTCGGGAGATGCGGCGATCGCCGCGTTCCGCGTCGTGCAGGAGGCGCTCACCAACGTCGTGCGGCACGCACGCGCGCAACACGTCCGGGTCGACTTGAGCCACAGTGACGGGCAACTGCGGCTCGCCGTGCGGGACGATGGCCTCGGGTTCGATGCCGGCAGAACTCTCGAGCGAGCCGCGAGTCGCGGCAATCTCGGCCTGCTGGGAATGAGAGAGCGCGTGCAGATTCTCGGCGGCGAGCTGCGCATCGATTCGCGGGCCGGGCACGGAACCTGTATCAGCGTTTCACTCCCGCTGGCCGCGCCGGCCGCGCTGCCGGCCGAGCAGGTGGCATGAACTCGAGGATACCGATCCGCGTCATGCTCGCGGACGACCACACGCTTTTCCGCGCCGGCCTGCGTGCGCTGCTGCGGGCACTCGATGACATCGAGGTGGTCGCGGAGGGCGCGGACGGTCGCGAGGCGCTGCGCCTGATCGCGGCCCACCGCCCGGACGTGGCCCTCATGGACATCATGATGCCCGAGCTCAACGGCCTGGACGCGGCGGCACGGGTCGCGCGCGCCTTCCCGCGTACGCGCGTGGTCATCGTGTCCATGAACGCGGACGAGGATTCGGTGCTCAAGGCGCTGCGCGCCGGCGCTGCGGGCTACCTCGTCAAGAGCGCCGATCCGGCCGAGCTGGAACTGGCGATCCGCGCCACCGCGCGCGGCGAGACGTTCCTCAGCTCGGTGGTGTCGGAACACCTGGTGGCCGCCTGCGTAAAACGGGTGGACAGTGAGCGGACCTCGCTCGAGCGACTGACACAGCGTCAGCGCGAGGTGCTGCAGTTGGTTGCGGAAGGCCATACGACCAAGGAGATCGCAACCAAGCTCGGCATCGGCGTCAAGACGGCCGAAACCTACCGCGGCGAGCTCATGAGGGCGCTCGGGATTCACGACGTCGCCACCCTGACCCGTTACGCGATCCGCACCGGACTCGTCTCCCTCGACAGCTGAGCGCCGCTGCGCCGACGCCCGTACGCCGGGCGTGTCCCCGGGGGTTTCCCTCCGGCCCGGCCCCGCTTTTCCCGGGGTGCCCGTGCGGGGCGCGTCGCCGAAAGTAGTAGCTGTGATGAAGCGCAGGACGGGCCAACCACCCCGTGAGCAGCCCCCGGCAAGCGAGGACGGGTATCGGGTCGCCTTCGAGCAGGCGGCGGTAGGTCTCGTCCGCAGCTCGCTCGAGGGCGAGCTGCGCTCGGTGAATCAGGCCTACTGCGCTCTGCTGGGCTATTCGCAAGCCGAGGCGCTCAAGCTTCACATCCGCGATGTCACCCATCCGGACGACATCGCCGTCAGCACCGAGCGCCGCGCCAGCCTCGTCCAGGGAAGCGGCGCGCCCTACGAGCGGGAGATGCGGCTGCTGCGCAAGGACGGCTCATACCTATGGGCAAATGTCACCACCTCGCTGGTGCGCAGCGTCGACGGCCGGCCGCAGCAGTTCGTCTCGGTCGTCAGCGATATCTCCCTGCGCAAGCGCGCGGAGCAGGAGCTCGAGCGCTTCCGCGCGGCGATGGACGCGACCGTGGATGCGATCTTCCTGGCGGATCCCGACACGATGCGCTTCCTCTTTGTCAACGAGACCGCCTGCCGCAGGTTGGGCTTCACGCGCGAGCAGCTGCTGCAGAAACCCCCGTTCGAGGTGCTCGGCAAGACGCACGAGGAGTTCCGCCGCGAGCTGGATGCGGTCATCGCCGCGGGCGAGCGCGGCACCCGCACCGAAAGCCGCTTCGTCCGGCACGACGGCAGCGAAGGATGGACGGAGCTGTATCGCCGGGCGCTCACCATCGACGACCGCCCGGTGATCGTGACGATCGCGCGCGATATCACCGAGCGCAAGGCGCAGCAGGAGAAGATCGAGCGGCTGAGCCGCGTCCACGCCATGCTGAGCGGCATCAATGCCGCGATCGTTCGCATCCGCGACCGCGATGAGCTGTTCCGCGAAGCCTGCCGCATCGCCCACGAGGCCGGCGGGTTCGGCGCCGTCTCGATCCATCTGGTCGATGAGCGCAGGAACGACGCGGAGCCGGTCGCCTGGCACGGTCACGAGGAGAGCGTCCGCTGGCTGCGGCAGGCCGTGTTCCGTCTGAAGACCGAGGGCGGCACGCCGAGCCTGCTGGTCGAGATGCTGCAGAGCCGGCGACCGGCGATCACCAACGACGCACAGAACGACCCGCGCGTCCCCTTCAGACAGGCAATGGCCAGGTTCGCGATCCACTCGGCCGTGTTTCTGCCGCTGATGGTGGCGGGGAGAGTGGTTGCGCTGATGTCGATGTACTCGCCCCTCAAGGGTCACTTCGACGAGGTGGAAGTCAAGCTGCTCTTCGAGCTCGCGGCCGACATCTCGTTTGCGCTCGAACACCTGGCGAACAGCGAGCGCGCCGCCCATCTCGCGCTCTACGACGAGCTCACCGGACTCGCCAACCGCCACCTGCTCGCCGAGCGGCTGGCGCAGTTTCTCCAGGCCGCCGGCCCGTCGCAGCGCGGAGTCGGGCTCGCATTGCTCGACATCGAGCGGCTGCGCTCGCTCAACAAATCGCTCGGCCGGCACGCCGGCGATGCGCTGGTGCGCCAGTTCGCCGAACGGCTGGAAAAGACCGCCATTGCCGGTGCCGGCTCGGCCGCGCGCATCGCCTCCAATCACTTCGCGGTGGTCGTGCCCGGCGTCAGAGACCGGGCCGAAGCGGAACGCCTGATCGCCGCGATCGCGCGCGTGTGCTCCGGCGAGCCGTATATCGTGGACGGGAGCGAGCTCAGGGTCGGCGTCAAGACGGGCCTGGTGACGTTCCCGAACGACGGCGCCGACGTCGAGACTCTGCTGGTCAACGCCGAGACGGCGCTGCGCAAGGCGAAAGAAACGCGTGAGCGACAGGTCTCGTACACGGCCGACCTGGGCGAGCGCACCGCGGTGTGGTTCCCGTTCGAGTGCCAGCTGGCACGCGCGTTGGAAAGGGACGAGCTGGTCCTGCACTATCAGCCGAAGGTCGCTACCGCGACGCGGCGCATCGTCGGGCTCGAGGCACTGCTGCGCTGGGAGAGCCCCGAGCTCGGGCTGGTCGCACCGACCAAGTTCATCCCGCTCATGGAGGAGAACGGCATGATCCTGGAGGTGGGCGCGTGGGCACTGCGCCGCGCCTCACACGATCACCGCAGATGGACCGAGCAGGGTCTGGCGCCGCTGCGCGTCGCGGTCAACGTTTCCCCGCTGCAGCTGCGCCAGCGCGATTTCGTGCGCACTCTCGAGCACGCCATCCGCGCCGGCGGCACGCCCGCCGGCATCGACCTGGAGATCACCGAGGGCCTCGCCATGGAGAATGTCGAGGACAACATCCGCAAGCTGCACGAGCTGCGCGCGCTCGGCGTGCAGGTCGCCATCGACGACTTCGGGACCGGTTACTCCTCGCTCAGCCATCTGGCAAAGCTCCCGGTGCACGCACTCAAGATCGACCGCTCGTTCATCAGCGCCATGCTGAAGGACGCGGCGGCGATGACGCTGGTGCAGACCATCATCTCGCTCGCCCACGCGCTGCGGCTCGAGGTGATCGCCGAGGGCGTGGAGGAGGAGGAGCAGACGCAGCGGCTGCGCCTGCTGGGCTGCGACCAGATCCAGGGCTATCTCGTCAGCCGGCCGGTGCCCTTCGATGAGGTGACGGGTTTCCTGCGCGTAAACCAGCTGACGATGCCGGCGGACGACGAGCGGTAACTCACGGAGATTGCCGGCGCCCAAACCGCTAGACTAGCGGCCATGAGCATCTGGCGCGTCGCCCCGGATCCGCAGGCCCTGACGGAACGGGCCGGCCGCAGCATGCTCGGGTTCCTCGGCATCGTCTTCACCGAGGCCGGCCCCGACTTCCTGCGCGCGACGCTCCCGGTCAACGAGCGCACGGTGCAACCCTACGGGCTGCTGCACGGTGGCGCCTCGGTAGCGCTCGCGGAATCGCTCGGCAGCGTCGCTTCGATGTGCTGCATCGACACCGATCGGTACATGTGCCTCGGCCAGGAGATCAACGCCAATCATCTGCGTGGCGTGCCCGCCGGCAGTACCGTCACCGGCACCGCCCGCCCGTTTCATCTCGGCGCGCGCAGCCACGTGTGGCACATCGAGATCCGCGACTCGAGTGAGCGGCTGGTGTGCGTCTCGCGGCTGACCATGGCGATCGTCGAGCGCCGCCCGCGGGCGGCGCCAACCTGACACGAGGCCCACCATGTCGACCCCAAGTCCGCCGATTACCGCCGACGCTACCCGCGTCGACCCGGCGCTCGTCAGCTACACGCACGTCATCTACGCGCTGCACTCGCTCGCGGTGCTGATCGGCGTCAGCACCGCGCACACCATCGTCGGCAGCTTCGTCGGCGGACTGCCCTCGATCATCGCGGTGATCATGAACTACGCGCGCCGCTCGGCGACCGTCGGCACCTATCTCGAATCGCACTTCCGCTGGCAGATCCGCACCTTCTGGTACGCGCTCCTGTGGGCGATCGTGATCGTGCTGGTGTCGGCGCCGTTCATGATTATCTTCATCGGCTTCGTCACTGCCTGGATCGGCCTGGTGGCGCTGGGAGTGTGGATCGCGTACCGCGTGATCCGCGGCTGGCTTGCGCTCAAAGACGGCAAGCCGATGTACACATGAGAGTCGTCCTGACCGCTATTGCCGCGGCGCTGCTCGCGGCGGGCTGCGGACTGAAAGGCCCGCTGTACCTGCCGGATAAGAATCACACGGCCGCGACTCCCGCCGGCGCGCAATCGCAGCCGGCGCAGCCCACCTCATCGTCGACGCCGTCATCGACCGGGTCGCCGTCAACGTCGCAGGGCACGGCACAGCCCGGCGGCACGACGCCCAATAAAAACGACAAAGACAACAATACGCAGCCGCCGCAGTAAGGCCCGTTGCGTCAGCTGCAGCGCACGGCGCCAACTAGGCGCGCAACAGCCCCGAGAGCGGCTTCACGTTCGCGCTGTCGGGAAACACGTCGGTGGCGAGCGCGCGGGACGGCACCCCGAGCTGCTCGGCCAGCAGTCCCTTGAGCACGCCGCGAAGATCGGACGTCGGCGCGAGATCGCGGCCCTGGTAGAGCGCGCGCGGCGCGAGGCCTGGCCAGTCGGCGATCACCCGACCTCCGGCAACCGCGCCGCCGACCAGTAGCGCAACCGTCGCCGTGCCATGATCGGTGCCGCGCGTGCCGTTGATCGCCGCGGTGCGGCCGAACTCCGTGACCAGCAGCACCGCCGTGTCGGCCCACGCCGGTCCCAACTGCTGCTTGAGAATCGCAAGTCCGGCGTCGAGCTGCCCCAGCCGGCCCGCGAGCTGGCCTTCGGCGCCGCCCTCGTTGGCGTGCGTGTCCCACCCGGTGGTATCAAACACCGCGACCTTCGGGCCCTGGTCCTGGCGCAGGAACCCGGCCGCGGCCTGCACGATCTCGGCGTAACGTCCGGCCCCGCCGCCCGCTGCGGTCTGCGCGGCGGCACCCGCCGTGCCGCTGGCGCCCGCGTTGCCGCCCATGGCGCCGCCGACCGCACTCGAGTCCGCGTCCCTTCCCGCCATGGCGTCCGCCGCCATCGCATCCGCAAGGCGCGGCGCCAGCAGCTTATCGCCGGCATAGAGATCAGTGATGCGCGCGAACGTGTCCTCATCGAGCGCCGCGAGCCGCGACGGCGACCACGAGGCCACCTCGGCGGGCCCGCGCATGACGAGCGGCACGTTCTGGCCGAGCGCAACGCCGGCCTCGTGCGCCGGGCGTTCCGACGCCTGCGCGAGCGCGCGGTTCAGCCAGCCGGTCTGCAGCGCGTGCGGCTGGACCGTGCCGTTCTCGAGCACGTCCTGGCCGTCGAAGTGCGAGCGCTCGCGGTAAGGGCTGGCGAGCGCGTGAAACACGATGAGCTCGCGCGCCGCGTACGACTGCTGCAGAAAGCCGAGCGAGGGATGCAGTCCGAAGAAGCCGTCGAGCGGCAGCGCTGCGTGCGCGCCGCCGCCCGGCGCGGCGAGCGCGAACTCGCGCCGCAGTCCGGCATAGGCCGGGTCACCGCAGGGTGGCACGGCCGCCAGTCCATCGAGCGCGCCGCGCATGATGACCAGCACGAAGCGCCGGGCGCGCTCGCTCTGGCGCGCGAAGGCGACGCGCGTCGTGAGGAACGCGCCGGTGGCGGCGAGCGCGGAAAGTCCGAGGAACTCGCGGCGGGGCATGCGTGACATGGGTCTCCTCCTCGCTTGCGAACTTCAGCGCCGCATGAATTCCGGCGCGGCGAGCATGAGCGTCAGCGCCTGCGCGGCGCTGGCCGCGTGGGCAATGGCGCTGTGGGCTGCAGCCGTGAGATTCGCGCCGAGCAGCGCCGGGGCGAGCTCGACGGCATCGCGACGGCCGGCGAGGCGGTTGCCGAGCTGATCCGCCCATTCGAGCCGCTTCATGAGCGCGGATGCGCCATCCCAGTCGGCGCTGCGGTCGGGCCATCCTGCCGGCGACCCCGGTGACCAGGTTCTCTGCCCGAGGAGCTCGAACGGACCGAGCGGCCCGTGACCCGGGTCGACCACCAGACTGAGTCCCCGATAGGTCGAGACGATATAGTCGTTCGGCGTCTTGTACTTCGCCAACGGCTCGACCCACGCCTCGCGCGAATCGATGAGCGCGCGGTACACCGTCGGCAGATCGCCGCCGCTCGCGGTGAAAGCCCGCGCCAGACGCTCGACCGCCTCGGGCGGCGGCTCGTCGGCGATGAAGTGTCGCGCCAGCTTGGTCGCAATGTGGCGCGCGGTCGCGGGATGGCAGGCGAGGTCGTTGAGCACCGCCACGCCCTGTCCGAAGCCGCTATCCGCATAGCGCCGCCCGAGCACCACCTTGGCTCCGGGCTCGTGCAGCTCGCCACGGAACACGAAGCTGCCTGGCTCGCGGCCGCCGAAGCGCGCGTTATCCCCGCCGATCGACCAGCCGGTGATGACTTCGGCGAATGTGGTCACGTCGGTCTGCGTGTAGCCGCCACCCACCCCAAGCGTGTGCAGCTCGAGAATCTCGCGGCCGAGGTTCTCGTTGATACCGATCTTGCGTCGCGCCGCGCGCAGCGCCGCCTGCGAGTGCGGTCCGACCGACTCCTGGTTGTCGAGGTACAAGAGCATCGCCGGGTGCGTCTCGGCCGCGCGCACCAGCTCGCCGAAGTTGCCGAGCACGTGTGGCCGGATGGCTTCGCGCTCGAAGCTGCCTGCGAGCCCGGCCTGCAGCTGCTTGTCGACGGAAACCGCGAAGTGATTGCTCCAGAACTGCACCAGGCGCTCGGTGAACGGCCGCTCGCTGCTCACGGCGCTGCTCAAGCGCGCGGTAGCTTCCGCGACGTAGACCGGCCTGAGGAGCTGGGGCAGCTTCTCGACCTGCGCCGCGTCACCCGACTTGCGCGCGCTCTGGATCTCGCGCCGCAGCGCGAGCGCCTCGGTGAGCACGTCGGCCGAAGAGCGCAGCTCACCATCCACGAGCAACGACGCAGGAGCCGTGAGCTGCGCGCGCAGCCACTCGCGGGCGTCGCTGCCGATGGCGGCGAGCTCTCCCGGTCGGGCGCCCAGCCCGAAGCGATTCGCTGCGATCGCGGAGGTGAATGGCTGCTGCATGCCGCGGGCGTCCTCGAGGCTCGTGCAATGGACTGTATAGCGCGCCAGCCGGCCGGCTGGTTGACGCACCCCGCGGGACTGTGACGGATTACCGTCCGCTATACTCGCGGCCCGCTTCAGATTTCTCCGCCCATGGCCCCTGCTCCCGACCTGGTCCTCGTCGACGGCTCCTCTTATGTCTACCGGGCGTTTCACGCCCTGCCGCCGCTCTCGAACTCACGCGGTGAGCCGACAGGTGCCGTGCTCGGCGTGCTGAACATGCTGGTGAAGTTCATGAAGGACTACCAGCCGCGGCGCATCGGCGTGGTCTTCGACGCACCGGGCAAGACCTTCCGCGACCAGCTGTTCGCCGAGTACAAGGCGCAACGGCCGACCATGCCCGATGACCTGCGCGCGCAGATCAAGCCCCTCTACGACATCATCAAGGCGCAGGGGCTGCCGCTGCTGTGCGTGCCGGGGGTGGAGGCGGACGATGTCATCGGGACGCTGGCGCGGCGCGCCGCCCAGGCCGGGGAGCACGTGCTCATCTCCACCGGCGACAAGGACATGGCGCAGCTGGTCGACGGCTCGATCACGCTCATCAACACCATGAGCAACACGGTGCTCGACCGCGAGGGCGTGAAGCTCAAGTTCGACGTCTACCCGGAGCAGATCGTCGATTACCTGGCGCTGGTCGGCGACAGCTCCGACAACATTCCGGGCATCGACAAGGTGGGACCGAAGACCGGGGCGAAGCTCCTGAACCAGTACGGCGAAGTCGGGAATCTCCTGACGCATGTCGCCGAGGTACCCGGCAAGGTCGGCGAGAACCTGCGCGCCGGGCTCGAGACACTCGAGCTGTCGCGCCGTCTGGCCACCATCCGCGTCGACGTCGAGCTGCCACCCGAGGCCTGGAACCTGACACCCGGGCCGCCTGATACGCCGAGGCTGCGCGAGCTGTACACCCGTTATGAGCTGCGGGGATTGCTGCGCCAGCTGGAGCCCGAGTCCGCAGCGCCCGCCGCCGGCGCCGCAACAGGCGCCGCAACGGGTGCCGAGACGAGCGCCCCGACGAGCGCCGCGGCAGCAGGCGTCGCCGCCGACGCCGTGCAGGCCCGCGAGTACCAGACCGTCACCCGCTGGGAGGATTTCGAGCGCTGGCTCAAAGCGCTGTCGCAGGCCGAGCTCTTCGCCTTCGATACGGAGACGACGAGTCTCGATTACATGCAGGCCGAGATCGTCGGTGTCTCGTTCTGCATCGAGCCGGGCAGTGCCGCCTACGTGCCGCTGCGACACGTGTATCCGGGGGCGCCCGAGCAGCTCGATCGCGCCCGGGTGCTCGAGCGCCTCAAGCCGATCCTGGAGGACAGCCGACGCGGCAAGGTCGGCCATAACCTCAAGTACGACGCGCACGTGCTGCTGAACGCCGGCATCGCGCTCGACGGCATGCGTTTCGACACCATGCTCGAGTCCTACGTATTGAACAGCGTCGCCACCAATCACGACATGGACTCGGATGCGCGGCGCTATCTCGGGATCACGACCATCACCTACGAGGAAGTGACCGGCAAGGGCGCAAAGCAGATCTGCTTCGACCAGGTGCCACTCGAGAAGGCGAGCGAGTACGCCGCTGAGGACGCCGACGTCACGCTGCGGCTGCACCGGGCGCTGTGGCCGCAGCTCGAGGCGCTGCCGGCGCTGGCGCGCCTTTACCAGGAGTGCGAGCAGCCGCTGATACCGGTGCTGCTCGCCATGGAGCACTACGGCGTGCTCGTCGATCGCGAGCAGCTGCGCGCGCAGAGCCGCGAATTCGCCCGGCAGCTTCAGGAGCTGGTGCTGCAGGCGCACCGCGAAGCGGGCCACGAATTCAACATCGAGTCACCGCGGCAGCTGCAGCAGATCCTGTTCGAGCGCTTAGCTCTGCCGGTGCGACGCAAGACCCCGACGGGCCAGCCCTCGACCGCCGAGGACGTGCTGGAAGAGCTCGCCACGAGCTATGCGCTGCCGCGGATCGTGCTCGACTACCGGGCGCTCGCCAAGCTCAAGTCCACCTACACCGACAAGCTCCCGGAGCAGGTCGACGCGCGCACCGGGCGTATCCACACCAACTATGCACAGGCGGTGGCCGCCACCGGGCGGTTGTCCTCGGTCGATCCCAATCTGCAGAACATCCCGGTGCGCCGCGCCGAGGGGCGGCGCATCCGCCGGGCCTTCATCGCCCCCGAGGGCCACGTGCTGCTGGCGGCGGATTACTCGCAGATTGAGCTGCGCATCATGGCGCACCTGTCCGGGGATGCGAGCCTCATGGCGGCATTCGCCGCCGATCACGACGTGCACCAGGCGACCGCCGCGGAAGTATTCAGCGTCGAGCCCGCGGCGGTGACGTCCGACCAGCGCCGCACGGCCAAGGTGATCAACTTCGGCCTCATCTACGGCATGTCGCCCTTCGGCCTCGCGCGCAACCTCGGCATCGAGCGCGGCGCCGCGCAGCAGTACGTCGACCGTTACTTCCAGCGCTACCCGGGCGTGAAGCGGTTCATGGATGAGACGCGCGCCAGCGCGCGCCAGTTGGGCTACGTCGAGACCGTGTTCGGTCGGCGGCTGTATCTGCCCGACATCCGCTCGGGCAACCCGCAGCTGCGCCAGTATGCCGAGCGCAGCGCGATCAACGCCCCCATGCAAGGCACGGCAGCCGACATCATCAAGCACGCCATGATTGCGGTGCACGCCTGGTGCCGGCGCGCAGACTCACCGGCGCGCCTGATCATGCAGGTGCACGACGAGTTGGTGCTGGAGGTGCGCGAGGGCGCCGAGGAGGAAGTCGCCGGCGCCGTGCGCGAGCGCATGGTGAATGCGGCGCACTTGAGCGTACCGCTCAGGGCGGACGTGGGCTGGGGGAAGAACTGGGACGAGGCGCACTGACAGCGCGGGCTGATCGCCAGCCAAGCGGCCGGCGCGTGTACGCGGGCACCTCGCGCGATTTGTTGCGCTGGTGATACATCTTGTTAAGCAAACTTATGATTTGAAAAGCTATTTTTTTGGCAAAAAACTGGAACTCGCAAGGTAGGGCCCCATCTAATTTATCGAGTGCATAGCACTCCCCGCTTCCCTCCCTGAGCGGGTATTGACCCGGTTCATTGAGACCTGTACCGGGTTAGTCTGCCCCGGCGGCTTCTACGAAGTCGCCGGGGTTTTTTATTTGCGGAGGCCTAAGCCTGCCCGAGCCAGCTCTCGAGCGTGCGCTGCGCCTCCTCGACGCCCGTACTCTTGAGCGCCGAGAAAAGCTGCAGGCTCGCCCGGCCCTGGAGCTGCGCGGCTGCCGCACCCAGCGCCCGCGACGCCTCGCTCCGGTTGAGCTTGTCGGCCTTGCTGAGGAGCACGTGCACCCGGTGCCCCGGGGAGGCCCATTCGAGCAGCCCCTCGTCGCCTACCGTGATGCCCCGACGCACGTCGACGATCACGAATAGTCCGCGGAGCGAGGCACGCGCGCGCAGCGCGTCGATGAGCGGCGCCCACGTGCGGCGCTCGGTTGCCGGCGCGCTCGCGTAGCCGTAACCCGGGAGATCGATGAGGCGCCGGCCCGCGTCAAGCTCAAAGAAGTTCACGAGCCGCGTGCGCCCGGGCGCCTTGCTCGCGCGCGCCAGCCCCTGCCGCCGCACGATGGCGTTGATGGCGCTCGATTTGCCGGCGTTGGAACGCCCGGCGAATGCGACCTCGGCGCCGATGTCCGGCGGAAACTGCCCGGGGCTCGCGGCGCTCGTGAGAAAGCGTACTCCCCGAAAGCGGCTCATGGGCTCCGAGGCGTGGAAAGCGGGCGCACGGTCGTAGTGTACAATTCGGCGCCCTTGGCAGCGGGAGCCGAAGGGGACGCAGGAGCTATGCGCAGAATCTCGAGAGTGGCCGGACTTGGGTGGGTTGCGTCGGCGGCCGTACTGACGGGCGCGCTGGCGGCGGCGCAGCAGACCGGACCGGCGCCGGCCAACGCGCCCCCGGCAGCCATCGCACCGACACCGCAGCCCCCGCCCGCATCGCCCGCGGCTACACCGGCCGCGAAGTCGGCGGCGCAGTCCGCGGCGAGCGCGACCCAGGCGCCCGCGGCCGCTCCGGGCACGGGCGCGACTGCCGCGGGTGCAGCGCCTGCGGCGGCCCCCGCGCCGGCACCGCCCGCACCGCCCGTAACGCCGTCACTGCCCTTCACCAACGGTAAGGTCGCCGACGGCGCTACCAAGGCCGCGCTCTGCGCCGCCTGTCATGGCCCGAACGGCAACAGCGTCAATCCCGAATGGCCGCGCCTCGCCGGTCAGAACGCGGTCTACATCGCCGAGCAGCTGCGGTTGTTTCGCTCGGGTGCGCGCGACAACCCCACCATGAAGCCGCTGGCCGCAGCCCTCAAGGATCAGGACATCGACGATCTTGCGGTGTACTACGAGGCGCAGACGCCCACGGGACTCGAAGCGGACCCCTCGTACTGGAAGGCGGGCGAGGCGGTGTACCTGAGCGGCGATCGCGCACGCGATGTGCCCGCGTGCGTCGCCTGTCACGGGCCTGTCGGCCGCGGCAACCTCGCGGCCGGCTACCCGGCGCTGCGGGCGCAGCAGTCGGTGTACGTGGTGAAGCAGCTCAACGACTACGTCAGCGGCGCACGCTATGCGGGAGCGAATGCGCCGGCCGGCGATCCCAATGCAGTAATGATGCTGACGATCGCCAAACGCCTGACGCCCGAGGAGATCCGCGACGTAGCCTCCTACGTTCAGGGCATGCGCTGAAGGTGTCAGCGAGGACTTCCCGGATGACCCGATCGCTCGTACTGGCAGCGCTGCTGGCGCTGGGGGTTGCGGCCTGCTCGCGCCAGACGCCCGCGCCCGCGCCTGCGGCCGCCGCTCCCGCCCAGGCCGCCCCGGCGCAGGCGCCCCCCTCCGCCGCCCAGCCCGCAGAGAGCGCGACGCAGCAAGCGACCGCATCGCAGGAGTCGGGCGGGGGCACCGATGCCCCGGAGCGCAGCGACACTTCGCTGGAGCAGATCGCCGCACCGCCCCCGACCGCCGCGCAGCTCCCGGGATGGCAGCCGGGGGTCAACTACGATCCGATCGTGCCCGGACAGCCGACCAGCGTCTCCCCGGGGAAGGTCGAAGTGCTCGAGGTGTTCTGGCTCGGCTGCCCGCACTGCTATGCGCTCGAGCCTTATGTGCGCGCGTGGCTGAAGACCAAGCCCGCGTACGTCGAGTTCGTGCGTGTGCCGGTGATGTGGCAGGCGATCCACCGCGCGCACGCACACCTCTTCTATACGCTGCAGGCGCTCGGCCGCCCGGACCTCATCGAGAAGGCCTTCGACACTATCCAGCACCAGCAGTCGCCCCTCGGCAGCGCTGACGAGAACGAAAGTCTGCAGATGCAGCAGGCGTTTGCCGTGCGCAACGGCATCAGCGCGGATGACTACAAGAACGCCTACAACTCCTTCACGGTCGCCTCCGACCTGCAGCGCGCGGAGGAGCTGACGCAGCGCTACCACGTGGAGAGCGTCCCGTTCCTGGTCGTGAACGGCAAGTACTCGACCGACGTCGGCAAGGCGGGCGGTCCCGAGAAGCTCATCAAGCTCGTCGACGACCTGGCGGCGTTCGAGCACCGGCCGTAGCGCGTCCCGATGCGGGGCCGGTTGCTTGGGAATCGCGCGCCCGACTGGATTCGAACCAGCGACCTGCAGCTTCGGAGGCTGCCACTCTATCCAACTGAGCTACGGGCGCGGGGCGGGCGATGATACCCGCAGCCGCCTGGAGCGTCTATTTGGCCCGCGGCGCACGGCAGCGCATCTACGAGGCGCCGGTTCAAGCCGCTATACTGCGCGCCCAGGGCGGGATGCGCGGAAAGTGACGCTGTGAGCAAGCAGGACACGCACTTCATCAACACCTTCAGCCTGATCATAGGAATCCTGGTCGCGATTGCGATCGGGATTTTCGTCTTCGCGCGTGCCGTCGGCCACACGCAGGACGTGGCGGAACAGAGCGAGGCGGCCTACGCCAAGGAGATCGCGACCCGCGTTGCGCCGCTGTCGCAGGAGGCGGTCGCCGGCCAGGACAACTCGGCGCTCGCGATCAAGGAGCAGACGCCCACGGGCGCAGGCACCGCCGCGGTGGCGGCCATCCCGAAGAACGGCAAGGAGCTGTTCGAGCAGACCTGCAGCGTGTGCCACGGGCAGGGCATCGCCGGGGCACCGAAGGCGGGCGACAAGACCTCATGGGCGCCGCGCATCGCCGAGGGCAAGCCGACGCTCTACCAGCACGCGCTGAACGGCTACCAGGGCGGACCGGGCGGCGGGGTCATGCCTGCGAAGGGCGGTCGACCGGATCTGCCGGACGACCTGGTCAAGCAGGCCGTCGATTACATGGTGTCTCTGGCGCAGTAGTGCGCAGCGCGAGCGCCTCGGTGACCTGCGCCGCGGCGATCGTCGGGCGCCCCTCGATGTCCGCGATCGTGCGCGCGACCTTCAGCACGCGCTGACGCCCGCGTCCGGAGAGTCCCAGCCGCTGCATCGCGGTGTCGAGCAGCCGCCGGCCGCGCTCGTCGGGCACGCACCAGCGCTGTACGCCGGCGTCGGTAAGCCGCGCGTTACAGACTCCCTGGCGGGCCAACTGCACCTCGCGAGCGCGTGCGACGATGAGCGCCGCCTCGCAACTGCCCGCGCCTTGAGTGGCCTCCCCGGCGAACTCGCTCGCCGGCACCCGCGGCACCTCCACCTGCAGGTCGAGCCGATCGAGCAGCGGACCTGAAACGCGCCCGCGGTAGCGCAGCACCTCGGTGGGCGTGCAACGGCATTTTCCCGACGGCTCGCCGAGGAACCCGCACGGACAGGGGTTCATTGCGGCGACCAGCTGAAACGCCGCCGGGTACTCGGTGCGCCGCTCGGCGCGCGCCACGGCGACCAGCCCGGTCTCGAGCGGCTCGCGCAGCGTCTCGAGGACGGCGCGCCCGAACTCGGGCAGCTCGTCGAGGAATAGCACACCGTGGTGGGCGAGGCTCACCTCACCGGGACGCGCGCGGGCGCCACCGCCGACGAGCGCCGCCCATGAGGCGCTGTGGTGGGGCGCACGAAAGGGTCGCTCGCCGAACGACTCGCCGCGAAATCCGCCGGCGCTGATCGAGTTGATTGCGGCAACCTCGAGGGCCTCGGCGGCGGTGAGCGGCGGCAGCAACCCGGGGAGGCGCCGCGCCAGCATGCTCTTGCCCGTTCCCGGCGGCCCGATCATGAGGAGACTGTGGGCGCCGGCCGCGGCGACCACCAGCGCGCGCTTGGCGTGCAGCTGGCCGCGCACCTCGGCGAGGTCGGGAGAGACCGGCGGCGACACAACGCCCGAGACAGGGCGACCGGGAGCCCGATCCGCAGGCAGCGGTGCAGTACCTGCGATGTGCGCGCACACCTCGAGGAGCGTATCCGCCGCGCGCACCAGTTGCGGCGCCACGATGCGGGCCTCGCACGCGTTGCCGCGCGGCACGATGAGCTCATGCCCGCAGCGCTGCGCCTGCGCCGCGGCAGGCAGCAGGCCCGGGACCGGCTTCAGCTCCCCGGTCAGGCCCAGCTCGCCGTAGAACTCACGCGCCTCGGAGATTTCCCACGGCGTGCCCCTCGTCGCTGGGGCGATCTGCCGCGAGGCGAGCAGGATCCCGAGCGCGATCGGCAGATCGAAGCGGCCGCCTTCTTTGGGCAGGTCCGCGGGCGCGAGATTCACGGTGATGCGGCCGGCCGGAAACTCGAACCGCGAGTTCAGCAGTGCCGCGCGCACGCGCTCCTTCGCCTCGCGCACCACCATGGCGGGAAGGCCGACGATGCAGAAAGCCGGCAACCCGGCCGCCAGACTCACCTCGACGTGCACCAGCGGCGCGCTCAGTCCCAGCTGCGCCCGGCAGGCGACGCGGGCAAATGCCACCGGGGCTCCGCGCGAGCTGCCGGTCGCTCAGCCGGGTGGCTCGGGGCTCGAGGGGTCCCGGTCGGAGCGCTCGGGGGCGGCGGCACCTTCCAGCGCCGCGAGCTTCGCCTCGAGCGTCTCCAGCCGCGCGCGCGTGCGCTCGAGCACCCGCGTCTGGGCATCGAACTCGTCGCGGGTCGCGAGGTCGAGCTTGGCTAAGCGCTCGCGCAGCACCGCGCGGAAATTGTTCTCCAGATCCTCCCGCACTGCCTTGAGCGCCGGGGGCACGCGCTCGATCAGGCGGCGTGCGATCTCGTCAATGCGCAACGGGTCCATGCGTTCTCCCATGCGCCATATTGGGGCGCAGTTTTCCAGACAAGCTCCAAGACAGTGCAACGGGCGCGGCACGTCGCGCGCAAGTCCCGGAAATGCATCGGCATCCCCAATGGCACGGAAACTGCACCCGGATTGCGCGCCGGGTCCAGCTTACGCGCACCGCGGTGCGCGTGGGGGGCGTGTCGCGATGTGAACCACCCGAAATGCCCGGCGACCGCCCGCGAATCTCAAGCCGGAGAAAGCCGCCGATGCAGCCGAAGACGATGCGCACCGTGAGAGTGTGGTCGGGAGTCCTAGGTGGGCTCGCCCCGGCGCTCGCCTCTGCCGCCGCAGCGCCCGTGCCGAACAAGGGCGACACCGCCTGGATGCTCACCTCGACCGCGTTCGTCCTGCTCATGTCGGTGCCGGCGCTCGCGCTCTTCTACGGCGGGCTGGTGCGCACCAAGAACATGCTGTCGGTGCTCATGCAGGTGTTCGTCGGCTTTTCGCTCATCACGGTGCTGTGGTGCATCTACGGCTACTCGCTCGCCTTCACGCAGGGCAACGCGATCATCGGCGGTCTCAGCCGGCTGTTTCTCCACGGCACCTTTGACCCCGCGACTCAGACCTTCTCGCTCGTCGCAACCTTCAGCCGCAACACCCCGCTCTATGAGCTGGTGTACGTCGCCTTCCAGGCGACCTTCGCCGCCATCACCTGCTGCCTGATCCTCGGCTCGCTCGTCGAGCGCATCAAATTCTCCGCGCTACTGCTGTTCCTCGTCATCTGGTTCACCTGCAGCTACTGCCCGATCGCCCACATGGTGTGGTACTGGCCGGGGCCGGATGCCTACACCACAGGTCCCGGCGCCGCGGCCGTGAGCGCCACCGGTGGGCTCATCTGGCAGTGGGGCGCACTCGATTTCGCCGGCGGCACGGTGGTGCACATCAACGCCGGCGTTGCCGGCCTCGTGGGCGCGATCGTGCTCGGTAAGCGCGTCGGCTTCGGCAAGGAGCCGATGGCACCGCACAGTCTCACCATGACCATGATCGGGGCCTCGCTCCTGTGGTTCGGATGGTTCGGGTTCAACGCGGGCTCGGCGCTGGAAGCCAACGGCTCGGCCGCGCTCGCCTTCATGAACACCTACCTCGCCACCGCCTGCGCGGTGCTGTCGTGGATGTCCGCGGAGTGGCTGCTGAAGGGCAAGCCCTCGATGCTGGGCGCGGCCTCGGGTGCGGTTGCGGGGCTGGTGGCGATCACCCCCGCGGCGGGCAACGTCGGCATCCCGGGCGCGTTCGTGATCGGCCTCGGGGTCGGAGTGGTATGCCTGTGGGGCGTCACGGGACTGAAAAGACTGATCCGCGCCGACGACTCGCTCGATGTCTTCGGCGTGCACGCGGTCGGCGGCATCTTTGGTGCACTCATGACCGGCATATTCAATGACCCATCCCTCGGGGGCCCGGGCTCCACGGACTGGGTGACGGGCGCGACCGGCTACCCCGGCATCTGGACGCAGCTCCTCATCCAGTTCAAGGCCGTCTGCCTGGTGTTCGCGTGGACCGCGGCTGTCGCCTTTGCGGGGTTCTACATCGTGAAACGGGTGGTAGGGCTCAGGGTCCCCGAGGAGGAGGAGCGCGAGGGCCTGGATATCACCGCCCACGGCGAGCGGGCCTACGATCTTTAATGTATCGTGTGATGCGGTGCGGCGGCGCCCCTCACGCGGTGTGACGGAGTTCAAAGGTTGCGGGAGCGCGAGCCGCCATACTGCCGCGGCGGGAGGCGTTTATGTCGCGACTTGTCCCCATCACGGCCCTGATGCTCGCCGGCGCGTTCACCGTGGCGCATGCCGACGTCTACCGCTGGATCGACGCGCAGGGCGTTCCGCACTACAGCGATGAGTGGGTGCCCGGATCGGTAGTCATCAAGACCACCGGCCGCGCGCGTCCCGATAGCTCATCGGACTCCTCCTCGTCTCTATCGGCGCAGAGCAGCCGCATCCACGAGCAGGTGAGCGCGGAGGACAACAGTCGCGCCGTGCAGCAGGACGTCGCCAAGGCGAAGGCCACTCAGTGTGAAGCGGCCAAGGCGCGCTACACCAAGTCCATCGCGGCGCGCCGCGTGTACAAGGAGGATGCGAACGGCGATCGCACCTTCCTGTCGGATGAGGACGCGGATGCTTACCGCGAGCAGGCTCGCCAGGCCGTGCAGGATGCCTGCGGCAGCGTGCCGGAGTGGAAGCCCGACCAGCCGATCCCCGAGCCGCAGCCCATCAACCCGCAGCCGATCCCAGAGCCGAAGGTCACGCCGCAACCAGCGACGCCCCCGAACCCGACCTCGCCCTGAGGTTTTTGCGGGGCGCACCGGCCACGATTTCCGTGCACGCGAGCGACGCTCTATAGTGGCGCGCGGCGAGACCACCGCACGGAGTCCACGATGTCAGTCGCTTTTGTCGGACTCGGCGCCATGGGTATCCACATGGCGCGCAACCTGTCCCGCGCGGGACTGCTCACCGCGGTCTGGAACCGCACGCCTGACAAGGCGCGCCAGCTGGCCGCGGAGCTCAAAGTAGCGGCTCCCGCGACTCTCGCCGAGCTCGCCTCCCAGATCGATGCGGTGGTCTCGTGCGTGTCCGCCGACGCCGATGTGCTCGAGGTCGTCCGCGGACTTTCCCCCGGGCTCAAGTCCGGTGCTCTCATGCTGGATTGCTCCACCATTGGCGCCGAGACCGCGCGGCAGGCGGCACAGCTGCTCGAGCCGAAGGGCGCGCAGTTCCTCGACTGCCCGGTCTCGGGCGGTGTCGAGGGCGCGCGCGACGGCACGCTCGCCATCATGGTGGGCGGGGACCAGGCGGCGTTCGAGCGCGCCCAGCCCATCCTGAAGGCGCTCGGGCGCACCATCGCTTATTTCGGCCCGACCGGCAGCGGACAGGCCGCCAAGGCCACCAATCAGATCATGTGCGCCGGCATCATCGACGCGATCGCCGAAGCGATGGCGTTCGCGCACGCCCAGGGGCTGCCGCTCGACAAACTCATCGACACCCTCGGCAAGGGGGCGGGCTCGTCCTGGTACTTCGTGAACCGCGCGCCGAACATGATGCGCGGGACATATCCGGCGGGTTTCCGGGTGCGGCTGCATGCCAAGGACCTCGGCATCTGCCACGACATGGCGGCGCGCTTCGGCGTGGAGCTGCCGGTGGTCGAACGCATGCTGAAGGAGTACGCAGAGCTCATCTCCCGCGGTCACGGCGACGAGGACATCTCGGTCACCTACCTGCTCAAGGAGGAGCTCTTCGAGCGCACCAACATCATGCGTGCGCCGTCCCCACGCCCTGCATGAAGACCGAGGGCGCGGCCGCGCGCTCGGACTACCTGCCGGATTTCTGCACCTCGCGCACGACGCTGGCCGTGGTGCTGATGCTCGAGTTGACGGCGTTCCTGCTGACGCTCGCGCGTCAGAGCCCGGCGGTCGATTTCTGGACCGATCTGGCGCGCACTTCGCTGTTCCTTCTGTGGGTCGGACTCGCCGGAGCGGGCCTGTTGTGCGCGCTGCGCCGCTCGCTGGTGCAGCTCTCGGTGCGGGCCTATTCCACCGCAGTGCTGGCCCTCATTGCGGTCCTGGTCGCGGTGATCTCGCTGTGCGTGTATCTCATCGGGCGCAGCCCGATGGCGGCCGATTTCATCGGCCCGTCGCTGTTCCCGACGGAGCCGGTCAGCTTCGTGGTGCGCAACGTGTGGATCGGACTGATCGTGAGCGCCCTCGCGCTGCGCTACTTCTACGTCGCCTACGAGTGGCGCCTCAGCGTCGAGCTGCGCGCCGCTGCCCGGGTGCACGCGCTGCAGGCGCGCATCCGGCCGCACTTTCTCTTCAACAGCATGAACACCATCGCCGCGCTCACCCGCTCGGACCCGCCGCGCGCCGAGAGCGCCGTGCAGGATCTCGCCGACCTGTTCCGCGCCAGCCTGAGCGACAAGCGCGACGTCATCACGCTGGCCGAGGAGCTCGAGGTCGCGCACACCTATCAGCGCATGGAGCAGCTGCGCTTAGGCAGCCGCCTCAAGGTCGAGTGGCAGACCGACTCGCTCCCGGGCAGCGCGCTGGTACCCGGCCTGGTGATCCAGCCGCTGCTCGAGAACGCCATCTATCACGGCATCGAGCCGCGCCCCGAAGGCGGCACCGTCAGCATTACCGGTGAGGTAAGCGCCGGGCTCATCACCATCGTGGTGAAGAATCCCCTCGGGGCCGGCCCGGTGCAGCGCGACAGCAACCGACTGGCGCTCGCCAACATCCGCGAACGCCTCGACCTCATGTACGGCGAGCGGGCGCTCATGAAGTCGGGCCGCTTCGACGCCGAGTACATCGTGACGCTGCGTTTTCCGCTCATCGAGAAGGCGGCGGTTGCGTCGCCGCCGGCGGCCACCGCCCCGGCATGAACGCGCCGGCACGTCTCAAGGTCCTGATCGTCGACGACGAGCTGCCGGCGCGCGAGCGGCTGCGGAGCCTGCTCGCGGAGATCCCGGATGTCGAGGCGGTAGGCGATGCGGCGAGCGCGCGGGAAGCGCTCGCGCAGACGCATGAGCTGGCGCCGGACGTAGTGCTGCTCGATGTGCGCATGCCCGGTATGGACGGCCTCGAGGCCGCGCGTCACCTGAACGTGCTGGAAGAGCCGCCGGCCGTCATCTTCACCACCGCCTACGATCAGTACGCGGTCTCGGCGTTCGAGACGCATGCGGTGGGCTACCTGCTCAAGCCGGTCCGCAAGGAGCAGCTGGCCGCGGCGCTGGTGCGCGCCGGACGCCTGACGCGCGCGCAGCTGCAGCGGCTCGCCGCCTCGGGCGCGGAAGCGCGGCGCACGCACATCGCCGCGCGCCGCCGCGAGGGACTCAACCTGATTCCGCTCGAGGCGGTGCAGTACTTCCTCGCCGACCAGAAGTACACCACCGTGCGGCACGTGAACGGCGAGGACCTGATCGAGGATTCGCTGCGGCTGCTCGAGACCGAGTTCGGCAACGCCTTCGTGCGCATCCACAGGAACGCGCTCATCGCCGTCAAGTATCTCGAGCGCATCGAGCGCGGCACCGATGGCCAGTACTTCGTACGTCTGCGCGGCTGCGAAGCGCCGCTCGCGGTGAGCCGGCGCATGGCGGGGGAGCTCAAGGAAAGATTCAGAATCTGATCGAAGGGGGGATCGGATGCCGCGAGGCAACCCGCCGCTCACGCGGCGCGCATTTCTAGGCGCAGCCGCCGCGCTGCCGGCTCTGTGGTCGTGGGCCAGGGGCGATGACACGCCGCCGCCCGCGGTGCTCTATCGGCGCGCGCCGCCAGCGGTCACCTCCGCTGGGCAGGTGCTGGATGTCATGGGTTTTGAGCCACTGGCGCACGACGCGCTGCCCCCGGCGCATTTCGCTTACATCGCCACCGGGGTCGACGACGATCTGACGGTGGCGCGCAACCACGAGGCCTTCAATCACTACGAGATCCGCGCGCGGCGCTTCGCCGACCTGCGTCAGCTGGATACGTCGCGCACCGTGTTCGGCGAGCGCTGGCCGAGCCCGCTGTACCTGTCGGCGGTGTCCGCGATGCGCGCCTTCCATCCGGAAGGAGAGCTTGCAGTGGCACGCGCCGCCCGCGAGCGCGGCACACCGCTGATGCTCTCGAGCGGCACGTCCACCCCGCTGGATGCGGTGAGCTCCGCGCTCGGCCACGCTCCCTGGCAGCAGCTCTACCCGACGGACGACTGGCAGGTAACGCTCGGGATCGTGCGACGCGCGCAGGCCGCGGGGTGTCCCGCGATCGTGCTGACGGTCGATTCCCCGGTCGACCCGCGCAACAACGAGACCTTGAGGCGCGCCATGCGCGCCGACAATCGCAACTGTCTCGCCTGCCACCGCAACAATTCGCACGACATGTGGCGCCGCGGGCCTATGTTCTCCGGGCTGGACGTGTCGCATGTCAGCCGGCTGCAGCCGCCGGATCTCACGCTCGATTGGCTCGACAGGCTGCGCAGGCAGGTGAAGGCGCGGCTCTACATCAAGGGCATCGTCACCGGCGAGGATGCGGCGCTGGCGGTCGAGCACGGCGCCGATGCGGTCATTGTCTCCAACCACGGCGGGCGCAACGAGGAGACGCTGCGCGCCACAATCGACTGCCTGGCCGAGGTCGTGACGGCGGTGCGCCGCCGGGTGCCGGTGTTCGTCGACGGCGGGATCCGTCGCGGGACGGATGTCTTCAAGGCGCTCGCCCTGGGGGCGACCGCGGTCGGCATCGGCCGACCGGAGGCGTGGGGACTCGCGGCATTCGGTCAGAGCGGAGTCGAGGCGGTGATCGATATCCTCAACCGCGAGCTCGCCGCCATCATGCGCCAGGCGGGCACACCAAGCGTTGCGGCCATCACCGGCGCCGCGGTGCTGCGGGCCGCGGGTTGATCGGCTGACCTCAGTGTTCGATCGGCAGGAGTCCCGTCTCGACGAGCACCGGGGGATGCCGATGATGCGTCGCCTGTTCCCAGGCATAGGCGAAGCCCAGCAGGTCACCGTCGCGGAACGGGCGCGCCGAGAACTCCATGCCGAACGGAAGCCCGCTGCCGTAGAAGCCGCCGACCACGACCACGGCGGGCACTCCCAGCATGTTCACCCAGCTGGTCGCCGAATGCGGTCCGTCGGTTACCTGGCCATACTGGGGCATTGTCTCGTCGACCGGCGGCATCTGGCTCGACGGATAGACGTAGCCGTCGAGGTGCAGCCGATCCATCGTGTCGAGGTACTGCGCGAGCGTACGCCGGCGCGGACCGTAGAAGTTGCGCTCGGCGTCGGGGTCCGTCTCGAGCGTGCGCTGATTGATCTTGATGTCGCCGTAATCGAACTCCGACTTGCCCGGCTCGGTGCCGATCATGGGTGCCCCGAGCGGCGCGCCCATGACGCGCTGATAGTCGGCGGCCGAGTGGTACTGCGCCGGGCCGAAATTCTTCAGGAACAGGTCCGTGCCTTCGCGGCCGTAGGGATAGGTGGCAATCCGCCATGCGCTGTGCGCAAAGCTTTCCGGCAGCACCGAGTCATCCATGACCACCGTGGCACCGAGCGCGCGCAACTCCTCGACCGCCTTCATGAAAGCCGCGCGCGTGCGCGGATCGAGCGGCCATGCCTCATCGTCGGCGTGTTTCGCCGCCGCTCCGTCCGGCACCACCGCCGGTGTGCCGCGGAACGGGATACCGATGCCGGCGAGGATGAATGCCGGTACGCCGAAGCGCTTGCCCTTGAGCGCATCGCTCTTGAGATATTGCGTGTAGGGTCCAGGCTGCGCCTTGGCGGCGGAGCCCTGCGTGACCGGATCGAGCGGGTCCTCGCCCGCCATCACGCCGAGGGCGGTCGCGGCGTCGGTCACGTTGCGGGCGATCGGCCCGGTGTTGTCGAGTAGCCAGTCGAGCGGCGCGATCCCGGCGATGCTCACGAGTCCACGCGTGGGGAACACGCCGATGAGAGCGCTGGTCCCGGCCGGCATGCGGATCGAGTTGCCGGTGTCGGTGCCGTTCCCGAGCACAGCCATGTTGCCCGTTACGGCCGTCACCGTCCCGCCGGAGGAGCCGCCGGGCGAGAAGCGCACGTCGTAGGCATTGCCGGTGCGCCCGAACGAGCTGCTGCGGGTGGTATCGGAGTTCGCGAAGTCCGGCATGTTGGTGTGGCCGAGGATGATCGCGCCCGCGGCGCGCAGCCGCGTGACGATCGTGGCATCGCGCGGTGCGATGAGCTCGTGACCCGGCACGACGAAGCCTTCCCAGCCGTTGGTCGTGACCTTGCCCTCGATGCTGGTGTTGGCCTTGATGACGATGGGCACTCCCCACAGCGGGCCGTGCGCCCCGGCCGCTTCGCGGTCTTCGCGCGCCGCGGCAGCGCGGGCCTCGGCGTCGAACACCTGCTCGAGCGGCTTATAGACGCCGTTGTAGCGGGCAATTCGCGCGAGATACCAATCGACGACCTGCAATACGCTGTACCTGTGCTGCTGGTAGTAGCGATGCAGCTGCGGGATGGTGACCTCCATCAGGTCCCGATCCATGCTGCCGCTCGAAGTGGTTGCGGGCTGTGCCGCGGATCCCAGGGCCGGGGCCAGCGCGCACAAGCCGATGACGAGCTGAAGAATTCGGGATTTCAAATCGGCGAGCCTCTGGACCCGGAAGGCCGAGCAGCATAGTCGATCCGCGCGCGTCATTGGGACCCGTGTCGCGAATCTACAACGGCGGTGATCAACGTTTTTTAACTTGCATCTGCACGTATACTAAGACAATAACGTCGGCGTCCGGCGAGCCGTACTCATCCGGACAACAATCACGGGAGGGGAGCAACACCATGATTTCGAGCACAGCAAAAAGCACGATCGCGCCGGCGATCGCGATGACCCTGGGGCTGGCTCTCGCTGGAAATGCATACGCCCAGGCCCAGGCGCAAGCCCAGCCCGCGAGCGGCGCTCCCGGAGATCAACTCCAGGAAGTGGTCGTCACGGCGACCAAGCGCACCACCGACGTTCAGAGCACCGGCGCGAGCATCACGGCGGTGACGTCGCAGGAGATCGCGGACCGCGGAATTGTCGACTTCAACTCCCTGGCTCAGTCAGTACCCGGCATCGCCATGCGCACTTCCGGCCCCGGGCAGACCGAATTCGAAATGCGCGGCCTGAACTCCGCCGGCGGCAACACCTCGCAGGTCGGCTTCTACTTCGACGAGGTGCCGCTGTCATCACCGGCCGCAGCGCAGGTCGGCAAGGTGGAGATCGATCCGACGCTCTACGATCTGAGCCGGGTCGAAGTGCTGCGGGGTCCGCAGGGCACCCTCTACGGCTCGAGCTCCATGGGCGGCACCGTCAAGCTGGTGCCGACCGCCCCGCAGCTCGGCGCGTTCGCGGCCTCGGGTGAGACCGACGTGGGTTACACGGCGGACGGCGGCGACGTCAACAACAAGATCAACGGCATGCTGAACCTGCCGATCGGGGACACCGCGGCGGTGCGCATCGTGGCAACACACGACTCCGAAAGCGGCTGGATTGACCGCAACGTCATCCAGGACGGCGCGGTCGGAGTCGACCCGGGAGCCTTTCCGTTCGTGACGCGGCCGTCCAATTTCTACACGGCACCGCTGCAGGAGCAGATCACCGGCTCCAACACCACAACCGTCGACTCGGCGCGGGCGGCGCTGCTGTGGAAGCCGATGGACAACCTGTCGATCACACCGATGGTGATGTGGCAACAGACCCAGCAGGGCGGCCCGGATGCCGTCGACGTGAACGGTAATCCGACCCATCCGACCGTGCCGAGCACCGAGGCTCACTGGGAGATCTACGATACGCCCGAGCCGCAGAGCGACAAATTCACGCTCGGAAGCCTGAAGATCGAATACCAGGCCCCGGGCTTCACGATCACCTCGGCCACGGGCGACTGGGCGCGCAACCTTCTCATATCGCAGGACGGCACCGAGGAGGACGGCGCCGCCGTCGGCATACCGGTTTACGATGCGCCGACCGGGATCGGGCCCACGGGTCCGGAGCCCAACGGACCGGGCGCGACCGAGAAAGACTTCACCCGGCAGTTCAGCGAGGAGCTGCGCCTGACTTCGACGGGCACCGGCCCCTTGCAGTGGCTCGTCGGCTACTTCTACCAGGACCTGTATTCGGAGTGGGACGAGTGGGTATTGGCGCCGCAGGCAACGCCGATACTCGGCGGCCCGAATCTCTACGTCGACCACCAGCCGCAGACGATCACTCAAAACGCCGAATTCGGCGAGCTCTCGTGGCAGTTCATCCCGGATCTCACGGGCACGGTGGGACTGCGCCACTACCACTACAGCCTCTCTCAGACCAACACGGAATTCGGGGTGTTCACCGTGAACGGGGGAGTCAACAATTACGAGCCCTACGACACCGGCACCTCAAACAGCGCGAGCGGGACCGATCCGAAGTTCGACCTGAGCTACAAGGTCGACCCCGACGTCCTGCTCTATGCCACCGTCGCCAAGGGCTTTCGCCTCGGCGGCGTGAACCAGCCAATTCCGGTGGCTGCGGTGGGGAACCCCAATGCGGTGCTGGTGGCCAACGAATGCGCGCTGCAGGCGAAGGTGCTGCTCACCTCGGTCTGCAATCCCAACATTACGCTGCAGGCGCCCTCCACCTTCTCCTCGGACTCGGTATGGAACTACGAGGTCGGAGAGAAATCGGAGTTGCTCGATCATCGGCTGATCGCCAACCTCTCGGCTTACTTCGAGCGCTGGACCAACCCGCAGCTCGCGACCAACCTGGCCGGATTCGGCATCACCGCCAACGGCGGCGATGCGCGCATCTGGGGCCTCGAGGGGCAGCTGCAGGCACTCCTCACCCCGGAATGGACCTTCGGGTTGAACGCCGGCTACACCAATGCCGAGTTCACCGAGGCCAGCCCAATCACCGGATACCCCTCGGGCTACAGCGTACCCGACATCCCGGAATTCACGGCGTCGGCGACCCTGCGCTGGAAGCACCCCGTGACCGACAACCTTTCGGTGATCGGATCGCTCGAGGGAAATTACATCGGCACCCGCACCGATACACCGTACGGCGAGTCCATTACGCTGCTGAACGTCAATACGTACCTGCTGCATCTGCCGGCGTACGGGTTCGCCAACCTGCGGCTCGGCCTGGCAGGGGATCGGTGGACCGCGACGATGTATGTGAACAACATCTCGAACGAGCGGGCCATCCTTGACCCACAGCCGCAGATCGTCCTGCAGATGGATGCCTTCGTACGTTACCTCGTCAATCGGCCGCTCACCGCGGGTCTGGACTTCACGTACAAGTTGCCGTAGCCGCGCGCGGTGGCAGTGGCAGGAGGAGCGCCCGGTAACCCCGGGCGCTCCGCGGCTAAATGCGTGTGCGACGGCGCGTTCGCGCAACCAGTCGCGACTCATGCAGTCTCCGTCGGGCCGCGTACAGGAGGTACGCGATCCCGAGGACCAGCAATGGCACGAAAGCCACCGCTGGCCACAAAGGCCTGAACCCTGCATGCACCAGCATCCCGCTTGGGTGCGGGCTGAAGCCGTGAATGCTGTATCTCTTGCGGAGTGAGCCATCAGTACCGTGTGAGGTACGACGGCCGTTCACTTGGGAGATAGTTCGGCGGTAGAGCGCCGCGGGTGAGGCGAGTCAGAGGATGTAGCGGCTCAAGTCCTCGTCCTTGACGAGCGCCCCCAGGTGATCGTCGACGTACTTCGCGTCCACGACCAGTGTGGCCTGGCTGTCGCCCCGGCCGTTGTGCTCCGCCGCCTCGTAGGAGACCGTCTCCAGCAGCCGCTCCATGACCGTGTGCAGGCGCCGCGCGCCGATGTTCTCGGTGCGCTCGTTGACGTCGAAGGCGATCTCGGCGATGCGTCGTACGCCGTCGGGCCCAAACTCTACCGGCACGCCCTCGGTCCCCATCAGGGCCTTGTACTGCGCGGTCAGCGAGGCGTCCGGCTCGGTGAGGATGCGCACGAAGTCGCCCACCTTGAGCGAGTCGAGCTCGACGCGGATCGGCAGCCGCCCCTGGAGCTCGGGGATCAGGTCGGAGGGCTTCGACAGGCTGAAAGCGCCCGAGGCGATGAACAGCACGTGGTCGGTCTTCACCGGGCCGTACTTGGTCGCAACCGTCGAGCCCTCGACCAGCGGCAGCAGGTCGCGCTGCACGCCCTCGCGCGACACGTCGGCGCCGAAGGTCTCCTGGCGGCGCGTCACCTTGTCGATCTCGTCGATGAACACGATGCCGTTCTGCTCGGCGTTGGCGAGCGCCTGGATCTTCAGCTCGTCCTCGTTGATGAGCTTGCCGGCCTCCTCGTCGGTGAGGAGCTTGAGCGCTTCCCGCACCTTCACCTTGCGGGTACGGGTGCGGTTGCCGCTCAGGTTCTGGAACATTGACTGCAGCTGCTGCTGCATCTCTTCCATCCCGGGGGGCGCCATGATCTCGACTCCCATGGGGAAAGCGCGCAGCTCGATCTCGATGTCGCGGTCGTCGAGCTCGTGCTCGCGCAGCATCTTGCGGAATTTCTGCCGCGTGTCGCCGTCGCGCGCCGACGCCGGCTCGTCGGTCGAGAAGCCCATCATGCGCGGTTTCGGCAGCAGCGTGTCCAGCACGCGCTCCTCGGCGGCATCGAGCGCCCGCTCGCGCACTTTGGCCATCTCCTGCTCGCGCGTCATCTTCACCGCGACGTCCGCCAGGTCCTTGACGATCGAGTCGACGTCGCGGCCGACGTAGCCGATCTCGGTGAACTTGGTCGCCTCCACCTTGACGAACGGCGCGTTGGCGAGCTTGGCGAGCCGCCGCGCGATCTCGGTCTTGCCGACCCCGGTCGGGCCGATCATGAGAATGTTCTTCGGGGTGATCTCCTGGCGCAGCGGCTCCTCGACCTGCATGCGGCGCCAGCGGTTGCGCAACGCGATCGCGACCGCGCGCTTGGCGGCGGCCTGGCCGATGATGTGCTTGTCGAGCTCCTGGACGATTTCCCGGGGCGTGAGTGCGGCTGACATGTGCGATTTAGACCTTGGCGTCCTTGCGCGCGTTCAATTCCTCGATCGCGAGGTTGCGATTGGTATAGATGCAGATATCGGCGGCGATGTTGAGAGAACGCTCGACGATGCTGCGCGCATCGAGCTGCGAGCTCTCCAGCAGCGCGCGCGCGGCGGCCAGCGCGTACTGGCCGCCCGAGCCGATGGCCGCCACGTCGTAGTCGGGCTCGATGACATCGCCGTTGCCGGAGATGACGAACAGCTTGGTCGGATCGCCGACCAGCAGCAGCGCTTCGAGCCGGCGCAGATACCGGTCGGAACGCCAGTCCTTGGCCAGCTCGATGGCGGCGCGCATGAGGTTGCCGTACTTCTCGAGCTTGGCCTCGAAGCGCTCGAACAGTGTGAAGGCATCGGCCGTGCCACCGGCGAAGCCGGCCAGCACCTTGTCGTCGGCGAGGCGGCGCACCTTGCGCGCGTTGCCCTTCATGACGGTATTGCCGAGGGTTACCTGACCGTCACCGCCGAGCGCAACCGCGCCGTTGCGACGCACGCCGAGGATGGTGGTGCCGTGGGGATCGAAGCTGGTAGCGATGGTCATGGAGGTAGCCGTTCAGTTGCGCGGCCTTCAGGCTTTCCTGCGCGCCCGCGCCCGCGGATGAGTAGCGTCGTAAATGCGGGCCAGATGCTGAAAATCAAGGTGAGTATAGATCTGGGTGGTGGCGATGTCGGCGTGCCCCAGGAGCTCCTGTACTCCGCGCAATTCCCCGCTCGATTCAAGCAGATGCGAGGCGAATGAGTGCCGGAACAGATGCGGGTGCACGTGCATGTTGAGTCCCTGACGCCGCGCCCAGTACTTGACGCGGCTCTGCACCGCCCGCGGCCCCAGACGCCGGCCGCCCTGGCCGACAAACAGCGCGTTCTCGCCGGTGAGCGCGAGCGCAGCGCGCTCCTTCAGCCACTCCTTGAGCGCTGCAACCGCATAGCGCCCCACCGGAACGATGCGGGATTTCCGCCCCTTGCCGAGCACCTGCACGGTGCGGTCCCTGAGATCGATGCTCGCAAGGTCGAGGCCGACGAGCTCCGCCAATCGCAGTCCCGAGGAGTAGAGCAGCTCCATTATGGCCCGGTCGCGCGCGGTCAGCCCCCCACCTGCAGGCATCTGCAGGAGCCGCGCCATCTGGTCGGCATCGAGAGTCTGTGGCAGCCGTCGCGGCGCTTTCGGTGCGCGCACGCCCTGGGCGGGGTTGGCGAGCACGCGCGCCAGACCGCCGGCGCCGCCGCTGCGCCGCGCGCCTGCGCCCTCGCGCAGCAGGAACTCGAAGAAGCTGCGCAGCGCAGACAGCCGGCGTTGAATGCTGCGCGGCCCGAGGCCCGCCGCGTGCTCGCGCGCGGCAAAGCCGCGCACGTGCTGCGAGTCGAGCGCGCTCCAGTCGGCGAGGCGCTGGCGGTCGCAGAACCTCACCAGCGCCGCGAGATCGCGTGCGTAGGCCGCGTCGGTATGCGGGGACAGGCGGCGCTCGGCGCTCAGGTAGCGGCGGAACCGGGCCACCCACTCGAGAGCCGCGGGAGTCATGACTGCCTGAACGAGCGCCGCGGCCTCAGGGCCTGACCCAAGCCGGGCCGTCAGCCCGCGACGCTCGAGCTCAGCGCATCCGCGATCAGGTCCGCCATGCGCGACAGGAACTCGGTGCTCATGCCGGGGTGGAAGCGATCGCGGTCGGTGCTGCCGAGCGCGAGCAGGCCCACGGAGCCCTTGTCTCCGAGCGGCACCAGCGCCACCGAGCCGATCTCGGCGGCCTCGGGCCCGAACAGGAACTCGCGCTGCGAGTCGCGTGCCTGACCGCAGCGCGGCTTACCGTTGGCGAACAGCGTATCGAAGGACTTGAGGTTCGGATCATCCACGGTCACGGCGCGCACGAAGCGCGCCGCGGCGCCCGCGGGCGGCGCGCCGATCAGCACCAGCACCGCGTGAAACGCATCGAAGTCCTCGCGCAGGCCCGCCTCGATGGGGCCGATTGCGCAGCCGCTCGGCACCACGCGCATCAGCCGCCGCGTGAAACGATGCAGCCGCTCGGCGATGGCGTCGTTGGCGCGCGCCACGCGCAGCAGCTCCGCAAGCTTCGCCTCCAGCGCCGCCTGCTTCTCGCGCAGCACCTCGATCTGGCGCTCGACGAGGGAGATCGCCGCGCCGCCGCGGGCGTGCGGTAGCCTGAGCCGCGCCAACACTCCCTGGTGGCGCTCGAAGAAATCGGGGTTGCGCTGCAGGTAGCCGGAGATCGACTCCTCTTCGGCATCCGCCGCGCTGAGACCGCGAGCCTCTCTTGTCGTCATGTGCTTCCAGACCTCGTGCTAAACCTCGAGATGACCTTCGAAGGAAACTTCCGCGGGACCGGTCAGCCAGATGCTCTCCCCGACACCCGCCCAGTTTACCCGCAACTCGCCGCCGCGCACGCCCACCTGCACCTCGGAGTCGAGGAGCCCACGGTGCCGGCCGACGGCCACCGCCGCGCAGGCGCCGGTGCCGCAGGCGAGCGTCTCGCCGGCGCCCCGCTCGTAGACGCGCAGACGGATGCGGCCGCGGTCGGCGATCTCCATGAAGCCGGCGTTCACCCGCTTCGGGAAGCGCGCATGGCGCTCGATCGCGGGACCCAGAGTCGCGACCGGGGCCGAGTCCACCGACTCGACAACGAGCACTGCATGAGGATTGCCGATGGAAACTGCGCCAATCGCGAGCCTGCGGCCGGCGACGTCCAACGGGTAACTGTCCGCCGCGGCGCTCGCCTCGAACGGCAGTGAGCGCGGATCGAAGTCGGGCACCCCCATGTCGACCGAGATCCCGCCCCCGCCGGCTGCGCGGGCATGCACCAGGCCCGCGGGACTCTCGAGCGTGATGGCGCCCGGTCCGCTCCTGCCGCGGCGGAAGAGGAGCGCGGCGATGCAGCGCGCACCGTTGCCGCACTGCTCGACCTCGTCGCCGTCGCAGTTGAAGACCCGGTAGAAGAGTGCGCTGTCCGCGCGCCGCGCCGGTTCCAGCACCAGCGCCTGATCGAAACCGATGCCGGTGCGGCGGTCGGCGAGCGCGCGCACCCGTTCAGGCGCGAGCAGCCCGCCCGCCGCGGGCGCCTCGAAGACCGCGAAGTCGTTTCCGACTCCGTGCATCTTCGTGAAATCGATGCGCATCGGCTGCCAAGGATAGCGTAAAGCCTGGCGGGCAAAAGCCCCGCCTTTTTTCCAATGGTCTACCGCAGCGCCGCGCGGTCGCGGAACAGGCAGCGGTCCATGACGGTGAAGATGCCGGCGCTGGTGGCCACCTGGGCGGAGGTCTGGTCGACCACCCCATCCTGCAGCCACAGTGCCGGGATCTTCAGGCGAATGCAGTCCGCGACGATCCGCGGCACGTGCTCGGGCCGACGGAACACATCGACGATGTCGACGTGCTCGTCGGGATCGAGCACCTCGCCGAGCTGATCGAGCGAGGGCACGGCGGTCTCGCCGAGGATCGCTTCGGCGCTCGGTGTCACCGGGATGATTCGGTAGCCGAAGCGTTGCAAAGCGCGCGCCACGCCGTGACTCGGGCGCGTAGGGTCTGCCGACAACCCGACGACGGCGATGGTGTGTGCGGAGCGCAGCAGCTCTGCGATCTCGTCCGCGGGGGGGTTCACGAACATGCCAGCCTCCTTGGCCTGCCGGGTCCGGCGGTGCCTGCAAACGGCCGCAGCTCGCTCAGGGCGCCGCCGACCGCTTTGGGGAGGTTATAGTCTAGCCATTTGAGCAGCGACGAATACACCGTACGTATCCGGCCGCACGGCCGCACGCTCCGGGTGGCCCGTGCCCAGGCGGTGCTCGACGCTGCGCTCGCGGCCGGGCTCAACCTGCCGCATAGCTGCAAGTCCGGGCACTGCGGCTCCTGCCGTGCGCGCCTGGCAAGGGGTGAGATCCGCTACGACAATGGCCGGCCGCTCGGCATCACGGCAGAGGAGCAGGCTGCCGGCCAGGTACTGCTGTGCCAGGCGCGGCCGCTCTCTGATCTCACCGTCGAGGTCCGCCTCGTCGCGAGCGTCACCGAGGTCGAGATCAAGACGCTGCCGTGCCGGATCGAGCACCTCACGCCCCTCGCCCCCGACGTGATGCAGGTGATGCTGCGGCTGCCGGCGGTGGAGCGTTTGAGCTTTCAGCCGGGGCAGTACCTGGACGTACTGCTCGATGGCGGCCGGCGGCGCAGCTTCTCCATTGCGAGCCCGCCGCACGACAGCGGGCTTCTCGAGCTGCACGTGCGGCGCGTCAGCGGCGGCGGCTTCACGCAGCGCCTGTTCGGCGACGGCCCGGCCGCAGGCGGCGGGCTGACGGTGGGGTCGCTGCTGCGCATCGAGGGCCCGATCGGCCAGTTCAGCTACCGGGACGGCACTGGTCCCGTGCTCATGGTGGCCGGCGGCACGGGCTTTGCGCCGCTCAAATCCATGCTGCGGCACATGCTCGAGACCGGCATCCGGCGCGACATCCACTTCTACTGGGGTGCGCGCCACGCCGCCGACGTGTACGAGGAGAAGCGCGTGCTCGAGTGGGCGGGGCATCACCCACAGCTCGCCTTCACTGCTGTGCTGTCGGAGGCCAGTGTTGCCGAGCATCGCCACCACCGCGCCGGCTGGGTGCACGACGCGGTGCTCGCCGACTACCCCGACCTGAGCGCGTTCGAGGTGTACGCTGCCGGACCACCGGCGATGATCGAGGCGATGCGCGCGGCGTTTCCGCGCCACGGGCTGCCGGCGGAGCGGCTGTATTTCGATTCTTTCGACTACGCGCCTGATGCGGTCAGACCCGGAACCTGAGCGCCGGCCTCCCCCCGAGCCGGCGCTCGAGGCGATCTGGCACGTGGTGTGCGCCATCCCGCGCGGGCGCGTCTCGACCTACGGCGCGGTGGCCCGGGCTGCAGGGTTGCCGCGGCGCGCGCGCCAGGCAGGCTACGCACTGCGCATCGCGCCTCGGGAGCTGCATCTGCCGTGGCACCGGGTTGTGGGCGTCGGCGGCCGCATCGTGTTTGCAAAGTCCTCGCGCCAGCACGCCGAGCAGGCACGGCGGCTGCGGGCCGAGGGCGTCGATGTGCGCAATGGGCGCGTGCCGCGCGCGGCGCTGATCGATCTCGAGGAGCGAGGGCCGCCATGAGCGAAAACGCCACACTGACTCGCGCGGCGATCACCGGCTGGGGCAAGTGCCTGCCGCCGGCGGTGCTGACCAACCGCGACCTGTCCACCATTCTCGATACCAGCGACGAGTGGATCGTCAGCCGCACCGGCATCCGCGAGCGGCACATCTCGCACGTCGGGCTCGAGGAGCTCGCCTACGTCGCCGCCGCACGCGCGCTCGCGGCCGCAGGCGTGGCCGGCAGCGACATCGAGCTGGTCGTCTTCGGCACCTGCAGTCACGACGACCAGGTGCCGAACATGGCTTCCGGTGTGCAGCGGCGTTTGGGGGCCCACTCGGCCGGCGCTTTCGATATCAACACCGCCTGCACCAGCTTTCTTTACGGCCTGTCGGCCGCCAACGCGCTGATCCGCACCCGCGTGGTGAGCCGTGCGCTGGTGATCGGTGCCGAGCTCATCTCGCCCTTCATGGACTGGGCCGACCGCGACGTCGCGGTGCTGTTCGGCGACGGCGCGGCGGCGGTGGTGCTGGAAGCGACCGACCGCGAGGAAGGTGTGCTCGCCGAGAAGCTCGGCTGCTACGGCGAGGCGCGCGAGGCACTGCGGGTCGAGGGCATGGGCGGCTGGTACGCCAACCGCGGAGTGCTCTACGGCGTCACGCGCTGGCAGTTCGAGGGACAGGAGATCTTCAAGCGCGCCGTGCAGGGCATGGCGACGGCAAGCGCCGCGGCGCTCGCGCGCGTCAATCTCACACCCGACGACGTGGACCTGGTGGTGCCGCACCAGGCGAACCTGCGGATCATCGAGGCGGTCGCCAAGCGCACCGGTGTGCCGATGGAGCGCATGTATGTGAACATTGCGCGCCACGGCAACATGTCCGCCGCGACCATCCCCGTCGCGCTGTGCGATGCACTCGAAGAGGGGCGCGTGCGGCCCGGGGCGCTGCTGCTACTGCCGGGATTCGGCGGGGGATTGAGTTACGGCGCGCTGTTGCTGCGCTGGGGAGCCCGCACGACGCCGCTCGGCCCGAGCGTGGCCGAGCTGCCGCCCAACGAGTCGAGCGCGCTCGATCTCATCCGCGCCTGTCTGGCACGCAAGCTCGGCGCCGCCGATTCGCGCGCGCCACAGCCGTGGCGTTGAGCAGGCCGACTTTGGCGGCCTGCGCTGCGGCCTAACGCTTCGCGGCCTTCGCCAGCTTCTTGCGTTTCTTCGCCGGGTCCTTGGGACGCAGCTTGCCGAATGATCCCTGGTAGATCTTGCCGCGGCGGGTTCTTGGATCGCCCTTGCCCATGCCACTCAACTCCGTCTGACTGTCAATCTGTCAACGCACTCGGCTCAATACAAAAGGGCCGGCCGCACCGCCTCAGTGAGGCTGCGGGCCGGCCCTTCAGAGGCTTTGAGCCTTTGGCTTACCAGCGCTTCGGGGCGCCGCCGCCGCCGCGGTTGCCACCGCCGCCGCCGCCACCACCGGTACGCTCCTGCGCCTCGTTGACACGCAGCGCGCGTCCGCCGAGCTCCTTGCCGTTGAGATTCTGAATCGCGCGCGACGCATCGGCGCGCGACATCTCCACGAACCCGAAGCCGCGCGGCCGGCCGGTGTCACGGTCGGTGATGAGGCTCACCGACTCGACGGTGCCATGCTGCGCGAACAGCTCGCGCACCTCGGCGTCAGTGGCGGAAAACGGCAGGTTGCCAACATAGATCTTCGTCATGCAATCAAACTCCTGAAACGGTCGGTACCGGCAGGATTGCGCGCCGAAGAACGATTGAGCCGCCGACGCACGCACTGCCACCTGGTCGAGAACGATTCGGCTTTACAGACTCGGAAGCCAACTCGCGGTTAACGGGCGGCAGGCGGCAGGAAAGGGAAAGGTCACGAACCGGCGCGGACGATACCCAATGTCAGGGCGGGACACAAGCAGCAGCTGTCGTATTTGCGACACAACCGCCGGGGTGGGAATGGCGCCCGTCGCGGCCGCGGCACAGGGCGCCAGAGTCGCGGCTTTGGCGCCCCCGCATCAGCGCTTGGAACGTCCGGCGAGCTGGTCGAGCGCGCGGATCTGCAGCACCGTGGCGTCGGATGCCGGCAGCAGCTGGTTGGCCTGGCGGACGAAGGGAGCAACCTGGGCGGCGGGGAGCGGCGGGCTGATGAGGTAGCCCTGCGCGTAATCGCAACCCAGGCGCCGCAGCAGGCTCCATGCCGCGGCATCCTCGACGCCCTCGGCGACGACCTTCAGTCCCATGCTGTGGCCGAGCTCGATGGTCGAGGTGACGATGGTGACCGCACCCCCGACCGCCTGGGTGACGAGCGAGCGATCGATCTTCAGCTCGTCGACCGGCAGCAGGCTCAGCTGCGACAGCGAGGAATGCCCGGTGCCGAAATCATCGATCGCGAAACGCACCCCGGCGACGCGCAGCAGCTGCATGTTGCGCGCCGCGCCCTGCGGATCGCGCATCACGGCGCTCTCGGTGATCTCGAGCAGCAGCGATGTGGGATGCACTGCGTGGCTCTTGAGCAGTCCCAGAATCTGATCGCCGAGGCCCGGGTCGAGGACATCGGACGCCGACAGGTTGACCGCCAACTGCACCTCGAGGCCGTGCTGGTGCCATTCGCCCAGCTGGCGGATGGCCGCGGCGAGCACCCAGTCCGTGAGCCGGCGCGAGCCGCCGGTGCTCTCCGCGAGCGGCACGAACTCGCCCGGTGACACCGGGCCGAGCTGCGGATGGGTCCAGCGCACCAGCGCCTCCAGCGCCCGCACCGAGCGCGTCGCCATGGTGACGAGCGGCTGGTAGGCGAGCGTCAGAGTGTTGCTCTCGATTGCGCCGCGCAGATCGGTGATCAGCGTGAGGCGGCGACGGTACTGATCGTCGCGGCCGGGGCGGTACACGGCCACGCCGGTGCGCGAATCGCCGGCGTCCTCGAGGGCGACCTGGGCGCGCTGCAGCAGATCGTCCGGCGTGCGCCCGTGCTCGGGGAACAGGCACACGCCGCAGGCGACATGCAGGTCGAGACCGAAACCCGCGAGGTGAAAGCCGGTGTGGATCGCGCCGGCGAGCTGACTTGCGTAAAGCGGCGCGCGCTCCGCGGAACAGGCGGGCACGATCACCAGGAACTGGGTCTGGCCGAGGCGCGCCACGGTGTCGTCACTGCCGACGTTCTGGCGCAGCCGGTGCGCGACCTCGCGCAGCACGTCATCACCGACCGCCAGGCCGAGCGAGGCGTTGATGTCACGGAGGTTGCGCAGCTCGGCGAGCAGCAGCGCGCCGCGCTTCTCGCCGGCGGCGAGCTGCCTCAGCACCTCGGTGGCGTAGATGCGGTTCGGCAGTTGCGTGAGCGGATCGTGCTGCGCGTGAAAGGTGATAGTCGCCTCGCGCTCGGCGATGTTGCGCTGCATGGAGTTGAAGGTCTGCGCGAGGCTGCGGAACTCATCGCCGCCGGAGACGCTCACCGCCGTCTGATATTGTCCCTGCTGGATGCGCTGCGCGGCCCGCGCCAGCTCGCCGAGCGGGCGGGCGGCGCTGCGCCCGAGCACGGCTCCGATCACCGCCGCGAGCAGCAGCGCGATGCCGTCGATCAGCAACATCGCGCTGCGCAACTCGCGGTAGGGCGCGAGCACTTCGCGCAGCGGCTTGAGCAGAGTCACCTGGACTGCATCCCCCGGCCCCTCGAGCTGCCGCGCGGATGTCAGGTACTCCGTGCCGGCAAGCCGCGCAACGTGGGCACCCGCGCCAGCCGGCGCCGGCGTGAGAAGCCCGGCGCGCTCGCCGCTCGGAAGCGTTGCGGCCACGCGCAGCACACCGTCCGGCCCGCGCACCGCGATCGCGACCTGCGACCCGACCAGCTCCTCGATCTTCTGTGCCAGCGCATCGTCGGCCAGGAAGCCCATCGCGACCCAGGCGACGGTGTCGGGTGTGCGCACCGGGGCAAGCACCAGCTGATAGGCCTCGGAATCGAACGCCACGAATGCGGGCTCGGCGCGCGTGTCGGCGTCCTTGAACAGCCGCCTGACTGCCTCGGCGGCACCCGAGCCTGCCGGGGCGCTGGAAGCGAGCACCCGGCCGCGGGTGTCGAGCACCAGCACCATGTCTGCGCCGATGCGCCGGGCGTTGTTACGGGCCGCCGAGAGCACGGTGAGGGGATCGCCGCTCGCCACCGCCTCGCGAAAGCCGAAGTCCGCCGCCGTGACCCCGACTCCGCTCGCCAGCTGGCCGGCGCGGAAGCGCAGCAGCTGCTGCGCCAGCGAGCCGCCTGAGCTCAGCTGCTCGGCCGCGCGCGCCTCGACCGTGCTGCGGGTGCTGGCCAGCACTGCGGCAAGCGTCACAGTTTGCGTGACGATCACCAGCCCGATGATCAGCACGAGAAGCCGTTTGCGGAAGCTGCCCATGAAACCCGCTCGAATGCCCTGCCCCATCGTGAGGCTCCGCCGCAGCAGTTGCGAGGACTCGAGTGCGGGAATGAGACCTCCGGCACGTGCGTGTCATACCGTGTCTGTGCCCCGGGCCCTGGCGGGCCTGGTGGCGCTGCTCGGCGCGCTCACCGGCGCCGTGGCGCCGGCCGCGACGCTGGTCATCACCGTGCACGCCCCCGGCGGCCGCGCGGTGCCCGGTGCGGTGGTCACGGCGTGGCCGCTCGATGCACCGGCACGCAAACCCGCAGCGATGCATGCGGTCATGGACCAGGTAAACCGCGCCTTCGTGCCGGATCTCATGGTCATCCCGGTCGGCTCCACGGTGACCTTTCCCAACAGTGACTCGGTGAGCCATCAGATCTACTCGTTCTCGCCGGCCAAGCGTTTCCAGCTGCCGCTGTATCACGGCACGCCCTATCCGCCGGTGCACTTCGACCAGGCGGGCGTGGTCACGCTCGGCTGCAACATCCACGACGAGATGCTCGCCTACCTGCTGGTCACCGATGCGCCGTACTACGGGCGCACCGATGCCAGCGGCACGTGGTCGATCGAGGTGCCGGGTGGGCACTACCAGATCTCGATCTGGCACCCGCGGCTGCGCGATGAGGCCGCCGACCTCGAGCGCGAGCTCACGGTGCGTGACACCGATCGCGCCGAGCTCACGATCCGCCTGGTGAAATCGCTGCAGCCGGCACCGCTCACCGACCGGCCACACTCCTGGGACTACTGAGGCTGCACGTGCAACCGCCGCGAGCTTTCGCCGACCTCAGCGCGCCACCGCGCCACGCCCGCCGCGCGGCGCTCGCGCTCGCCACGCTCGCGATGCTGACAGCGACCGGCGCGCGCGGCGCGACCGACTGGGAGGCGAGCCTGGATCTGCGCCTGGTGAGCTCGGATGCCGAGCCGTCGTTCATGGAGGGCGGTCTCGGTACCACGCGCTTCAGCGGCAGGGATGACGGCCTGCAACTCGGGCGTGCGCGGCTCGCGCTCACACAGTCGCTCGGCGAGCTGTGGAGCATGCACCTCGACGCCTCGATGTTCGACGACAAGGACCGCAGCCCAGTGGGTCTCACCGAGGCCTACCTGTTGTTTCGTCCCTATCCGCGCAACGGCCTGCGCTTCCGCCTGAAAGCCGGCGCCTTCTACCCGCCGATCTCGCTCGAGAACCGCGCCGCCGGCTGGGAGTCGCCCTACACGCTGTCGTTCTCGGCCATCAACAGCTGGCTGGCCCTCGAGGTGCGCACCATCGGACTCGAGGGAACGCTCGACTGGCTCGGCACACGCAGCGGTCATGCTTTCGACTTCGGAGTCACCGGCGGGGTGTTCGGCTGGAACCAGGGCGCAGGCGTGGTGCTCGCAAATGACGGCTTCGCACTCACCGACCGGCAGACCCCGTTGTTCGGCCGTGTCGGCCAGCCCGGAGCCGCGCCCCTCGAGGGCGCAGAGCCGTTCCTGCAGTTCGATCATCGCGAAGGGGTCTACGCGGGGATCGAACTACGCTACCTCGATCGCGTGGTGCTGCGTGCGCTGCGCTGGGACAACCGCGCCGAACCGGAGGTTGATGACGCCTCGGTCGCCAACTACTCCCAGGACACGCGCTTCAACAGCGCCGGCGTGCGCATCGAAGGCGATTACGGCTGGACCGGGATCGCGCAGTGGCTGGATGGTGAGACCACCACCGGCGCGGACTGGCCGGGCGCGCTGTCGAGCTGGCCGTTCCGGGCGGAATTTGCCCTGCTGTCGAAGCGCTTCGGGCGCCATAGTCTGAGCGTGCGCTACGACCGCTTCGAGGTCGACTCCGTGGGCGCTGACGGTTTCGGCGCGCAGAGCGGGCATGCCTGGACCGCAGCCTATGTGTTCAATGCTGACGCGCACTGGCGCTTTACGCTCGAGTGGCTGCAGGTGATAAGCAGTTCCTCCAGCCGCGCGGACCTCGGCGGGCCGCCGCTCCTCACGGAGACCGAGCTGCAGCTGGCGGTCCGCTACGCGCTGGGCGCGAGCAGCTATTAGCGGTAGCGGGCCAGGACCTTCTCCAGCCCCTTCGAGCCCGGCGACAGCGCCTCGTAGGGAATGCTGTTGAGCGCCGCATCGGGCGTGCCGTTCACCACGTGGAAGGCGCTCTTGTGCGGGTCCGCATCGACGTACAGAAGTCCCGTCAGGTACTCGCCGTGCTTCATGCGCTCCTGGATCTGCACCGCCGCGGTGGTGCGGTTGGTCGGGTCGTAGGCGGCGTCGAGCTTGCGCAGCACGATGCGGCTGCCGTCGTGCATCACCACGGCGAAGGTCTCGCCGGCGGCGTATTCGGCGGTGATCTCGCGCTCGAGCGGCACGAAATCCGCGTGCACCGCGGGCTCGTAGTGCTCGCGCGTGTAGGCATAGCTCTTGGTCGAGCCCTCGTGATCGTTGAAAGTGACGCACGGCGACAGCACGTCGATCAGCGCGAAGCCGCCGTGTTTGAGTCCCGCCTGGATGAGCGGCACCAGCTGCTCCTTGTCGCCGGAGAAGCTGCGCGCCACGAAGGTCGCGCCGAGGGTGATCGCCAGCAGCACCGGGTCGATCGGCGGCTGGAAGTTGACCTCGCCCTTTTTCGCCCGTGTGCCGATGTCGGCCGAGGCAGAGAACTGCCCCTTGGTGAGCCCGTAGACGCCGTTGTTCTCGATGATGTAGAGCATGTTCAGGTTGCGGCGGATCGCGTGGCAGAACTGCCCGAGCCCGATCGAGAGCGTATCGCCGTCGCCGGAGACGCCGAGGAAGGTCAGGTTGCGGTTGGCGGCGTTGGCGCCCATGGCGATCGAGGGCATGCGGCCGTGCACGGAGTTGAAGCCGTGGCCGCCGGAGACGAAATACGCCGTGGTCTTCGACGAGCAGCCGATCCCCGAGAGCTTCACCATGTTCTGCGGCTCGATCGACAGCCCCCAGCTCGCCTCGACGATCGCCGCGGTGATCGAGTCGTGACCGCAGCCGGCGCACAGCGTCGACAGCGCCCCTTCGTAGTCGCGGCGGGTGAGTCCGAGCGCATTCGCCGGGAGCGAGGGGTGGCGTACTTTGGGCTTGGCGATGAAGGTCATGTCGCTCTCCGGGCGTCAGCCATGGGCGGCACCGTGCTGGAGCGCCGGGCGGCGCGGCGCGAGCTCCGTCAGCACCCCCTCGACGATGAACGCGGATGAAATGGGCAGACCGCTGTAGTGCAGCAGCGAGCGCAGCTTCGCCTTGTCGACCGCCGTCTCCAGGGTGAGGAGCGCGCGCAGCTGCGCGTCGCGGTTCTGCTCGACGACGAACAGCAGCTCGTGCGCGGCCAGGAACTTCTCGACGTCCTCGCTGAAGGGGAAGGCGCGCACGCGCATGTAGTCGAGGCCGACTCCCTGCTCCTTGAGTACGTGCATCGCCTCGTGGATCGCGCCGTCGCAGCTGCCGAGCGACACGATCCCGACACTCGAGCCCGCGGTGGCATCGATCACCGCGCGCGGCACCAGTTTCCTGGCGGTGTCCCACTTCTTCATGAGCCGGTCGAGCACCACCTGGTACTCGGCCGGATCTTCGGTGTAGACCCCGTACTGCGTGTGTCCCGAGCCGCGGGTGAAGTAGGCGGCCTTGGGATGCACTCCGGGCATGGTGCGGTAGCCGATGCCGTCGCCATCCTTGTCGAAGTAGCGGTACAGCTTGTCGAGCCCGAGGATCTCCTCGCGGGAGAGCACCTTGCCGCGGTCCGGACGGTAGCTGTCGTCCCACTTCAGGTCGCGGCACATCCAGTCGTTCATGCCGATGTCCAGGTCCGACAGCACCAGCACCGCGGTCTGCAGCCGCTCGGCGAGATCGAAGGCCTGCAGCGCCATGTAGAAGCATTCCTCGGGGTTCGCCGGGTAGAGGCAGACGTGGCGCGTGTCGCCGTGCGAGGCGTAAGCGCACAGCAGCAGATCAGCCTGCTGCGTGCGGGTCGGCATGCCGGTGGAGGGACCGACGCGCTGGATGTCGAAGATCACGGCCGGCACTTCCGCGTAGTAGGCGAGCCCGAGGAACTCGTTCATGAGCGAGATGCCGGGACCTGAGGTCGCGGTGAAGGCGCGCGCGCCGTTCCACATGGCGCCGATCACCATGCCGATGGCGGCCAGCTCGTCCTCCGCCTGGATGAAAGCGAAGTTCTTGCGGCCGGTCTCGCGGTCGACGCGCGTGCGGTCGGCGAACATCTTGAATGCGTCCATGAGCGAGGTGGACGGCGTGATCGGGTACCAGGCCGCGACGGTTGCGCCGGCAAACAGGCAACCGAGCGCGGCGGCGGTGTTGCCGTCGATCATGATGTGGCCGTCGGTGCCGTCCATCGCCGCCGCATGCAGCGGCAGCGGGCAGGTGAAGTGCTCGCGCGCGTAGTCATAGCCGAGCTGGATCGCCTTCATGTTGCTATCGACCAGCTGCGGCTTCTTGGCGTAGGTCTCGGCGAGCAGCTGGCGGATGTGCGCCAGGTCGAGATCGAGCAGCGCCGCCAGCACCCCGGCGTAGCAGATGTTCTTCATGAGGATGCGGGTGCGCACGCCGTTGAAGTTCTCGTTGCAGAGCCTCGCGAGCGGCACGCCGAGCACGCCGATGTCCTCGCGCTTGAGCAGCGCCGGGCGCGGCCAGGTGGAGTCGTACACCAGGTAGCCGCCGGGGGCGACCTCGCGGACGTCGCGCGCGTAGGTCTCGGCGTTCATCGCCACCATGATGTCGACCTGCCCGGAGCGCGCCACGTAGCCGTCGCGGGTGACGCGGATCTCGTACCAGGTGGGCAGGCCCTGGATGTTGGACGGGAAGTAGTTCTTGCCCATCACCGGGATGCCGCTCCTGAAGATCGACTTCATCAGCAGCGTGTTGGCGCTCGCCGATCCGGTGCCGTTGACGGTGGCAATCTTGACGGTGAAATCGTTGACCCGCGCGGGGCTGCTTGCTGGCATGATGTTTTCGCTACGCTATCTTGGGCTCAGCCGCCGCGAGGGCGTCGGCTTCGTCCTGCGCGAGCGGCCAAAGGAGCTCGGACTTCTGCATGTCCCAGGCGGCGGTCGGACAGCGCTCGGCGCACAGCCCGCAGTGCACGCACAGGTCCTCGTCCTTGACCATCACGCGGCCGGTCTGCGGTAAGGATGCCGACACGTACAGCGGCTGCGCGAGGTTCTTCGCCGGCGCCTTGAGGCGTGCGCGCAGCTCGGGCTCCGGTCCGTTGTGGGTGATGGTGAGGCAGTCCACCGGGCAGATGTCGAGGCAGGCGTCGCATTCGATGCACAGCTTGGCGCTGAACACCGTCTGCACGTCGCAGTTGAGGCAGCGCTGCACTTCCTGTGCGACCTGCTCGGCGGTGAAGCCGAGCTCGACCTCGATGTTGAGCTTCTTGAAGCGCTCCTTGAGCGACACGTGCGGCATGAGGCGCCGCTCGACCGGCGTGTAGTCGTTGGCGTACGACCACTCGTGCATGCCCATCTTGCGGCTCTGCAGATTGATGCCGGGGGCCAGCCGCTCGGTGACCTGCTCGCCCTGGCAGTAGCGGTGGATGGAGATCGCGGCCTGGTGGCCGTGCTCGACCGCCCAGATGATGTTCTTCGGTCCGAACGCCGCATCGCCGCCGAAGAACACCTGCGGCAGCGTCGACTGAAAGGTCGTCTTGTCGATGAGCGGCACGTCCCATTTGTCGAAGCGGATGCCGAGGTCGCGCTCGACCCACGGGAAGGCGTTCTCCTGGCCGATGGCGAGGATCACGTCATCCGCCGGCAGGAACTCCTCGCCCACGACGCGCTCGGCGGTGATCCGGCCGGCGCCGTCGAGGTCGTACTCCATCCGCTCGAACTGCATCCCGGTCAGCCTGCCGTTCTCGATCACGAACGCCTTGGGCGAGCGGTTGACGACGATTTCGACGCTCTCCTCTTCGGCGTCGTCCAGCTCCCACACCGAGGCCTTGAAGAAGCCGCGCGGCTTGCGCGCCATGACCTTGACGCTCTCGGCGCCGAGCCTGAGGCTGGTGCGGCAGCAGTCCATGGCCGTGTTGCCCACACCGATGATGAGCACGCGCCGCCCCACTTTGTCGACGTGGCCGAAGGCCACCGACTCGAGCCAGGCGATGCCGATGTGGATGTTGGCCGCACCCGCGTCACGTCCGGGAAGCGTGAGCTCCTTGCCCTTCGGCGCCCCCGAGCCGACAAACACCGCATCAAAGCCGCCTGAGCTGAGCAGCTCGCGCATGCTCGCGACCGGGGAGTTGAGCCGCAGGTCGACGCCCATCCCCGTGATCATCGCGATCTCCTCGTTCAGCACCGTGGCGGGTAAGCGGAACGAGGGGATGTTGGTGCGCATCAGCCCGCCGGGCTCGCCGTACTGCTCGAAGATCGTCACCTGGTAGCCAAGCGGCATCAGATCGTTCGCCACGGTGAGCGAGGCGCAGCCCGCGCCGATGCAGGCAATGCGCTTGCCGTTCTTCGCCTTCGGGATCTTCGGCAGGCGGCCGGTGATGTCGTCGCGGTGATCGGCGGCGACGCGCTTGAGGCGGCAGATCGCGACCGGTTTCTGCTCGATACGCCCGCGGCGGCACGCCGGCTCGCACGGCCGGTCGCAGACGCGCCCGAGAATGCCGGGAAACACGTTGGAGTGCCGGTTCACCATGTAGGCGTCGGTGAAGCGGCCCTGCGCGATCAGTCGGATGTATTCGGGGACATCGGTGTGGGCGGGGCACGCCCACTGGCAATCCACAACTCGATGGTAGTAGTCGGGGTTTGCGGTATCGGTCGGTTCCATTCGCCCTCGTGGAGATACGCGAGGTGCGTGAGTATAGAGGCGCGCGATCGCTCGTGATGGACGTTAATCGACGCCTTTTGCAGCCTCAACCGCAGGTTTCACCAGGGTTCACAGGCGCTTGGACCAGTTTATGCTGCATCGCAGCAGTGCACGCGTCCCTCAGCGGCAGGTGCGCCTATACTGCGCGCCGAACCATGTCCGACCCCCTGGCCACCGAGATCCGGCTGCGGCGCGCGGCACGCGTGCTCGAGGTGAGCTTCGTCGACGGCAGCCGCTTCGAGCTGCCGTTCGAGTATCTGCGCGTGCACTCGCCGTCCGCGGAGGTGAAGGGGCACGGGCCAGGCCAGGAAGTGCTGGTGCTCGGCAAGGAGAACGTCGGCATCACCGCGGTGGAGCCGGTGGGCCAGTATGCGGTGAAGCTGGTCTTCGATGACGGCCACGACACCGGCCTCTACACCTGGAAATATCTGCACGAGCTCGGACGCGAGCACGCCGTGAAATGGCAGCGCTACCTCGAGCGCCGCGCGCAGGCGCACGGCGGGTAAGCGGTGACAGGTGCGGCGCTGAAAACAAAAGCGGGCCAGACATTTCTGCCTGGCCCGCTTCTTTGCAAGACCCCCCTGAACGGCGGCGATTGTGCGCACCGCGCGCAGCAGAATGCAACCTCAATCTTGCAGTGAAGGCGCGCGCGCCACGATCGTGCGGGGTGCACGATCGTCTAGAATGCGTCTCATCCGGCCTCAGGCGCGCTTCACCGATGGCAGACGAGGGCTCCACCGACTTCGGCTTTGAACGCGTGCGAAGCGCCGACAAGGCGCGGCGCGTGCGCGCAGTGTTCGACTCGGTCGCCGGGCGCTACGACCTGATGAACGATCTGATGTCCGCGGGGACCCATCGGATCTGGAAGCGCTTCACGCTCGCGCTGGCGAACCTGCGCGCCGGGCAGCGCGCGCTGGACGTCGCCGGCGGCAGCGGCGATCTCGCCGCGGGGCTCGCGCGCCAGGTGGGCGAGCGAGGCCTGGTGGTGCTCACCGACATCAACGCCGCGATGCTCGCGCGCGGCCGCGACCGGCTGATCGACGACGGCCTGGCCGGGCGCACCGTGTGCGTGCAGGCGGACGCCGAGCGGCTGCCGTTCCCCGACGGCAGCTTCGATTGCATCACCATCGGCTTCGGGCTGCGCAACGTCACCGACAAACCGGCGGCGCTCGAGTCCATGCGGCGGGCGCTCAAGCCGGGCGGGCAGCTGCTGGTGCTCGAGTTCTCGCGCCCGCGGCTGCCGGGGCTGAAGCCCCTTTACGACGCCTACTCGTTGCGCATCCTGCCGCTGCTCGGGCGCCTGGTCGCCCACGACGCCGCGAGCTACCGCTATCTCGCCGAATCCATCCGCGTGCACCCCGACCAGGAGACGCTGCTGGCGATGATGCGCGCAGCCGGACTCGAGGGCTGCCGCTACCACAATCTGTCGGGCGGTATCGTGGCCGTGCACCGCGGCTACCGCTACTAGCGGCACGCGTGATGCGAAGCAGGAAACCGCCAGTGTGCTGACCGGAACACTCGAGCAGCTCGCGAACCGCGGCCTGCCGCGCTCGGTGCGCGCGCGCGCGCTGTGCGCGGAGCTCGCCGGGCGGAGCCTGGCGGTGGAGGTTCCCGGCCTCACCCGGCTGCGCGTGACCTCCAACGGCGTGACGCTCGGCATCGCCCGCAGCGATGCGCCGGCGGATACCACGCTCACCGGCGGTGTGCTGGCCCTGTGGGGGCTGGCCGGCGACAGCCCGGAAGCGGTCGTGCAGCGCGGCGACGTCGTCATCAGCGGCGATACCCACCTCGCCGAGCAGTTCCGCGAGCTCGGCCGGCTGCTGCGGCCCGATCCCGAGGAGGAGCTGGCGCTGCTCGTCGGCGATGTGGCGGCGCATCGGCTCGGACGGGTCGCGCGCGCCGCGCTGCGGCTGCCGCGCCGGGCGGCCGGTACGGCGTTCGTGAACCTTGCCGAGTACCTGGGCCACGAGCGCGGCGACCTGGTGCCGCGCCGCGAAGGCGAGCAGTTCCTGCGCGGCGTCGACACGCTGCGCGAGGACGTCGATCGCGCGGCTGCACGGCTCGAGTTGCTGGCGCGGCGGCGCGGCGTACCGTGACGCGGGTGGCGACGCGGTGAAGCTGCGCGTGCTCGCGCGGCTGATCGAGATCCAGCGCGTGCTTCTCAGGCACGGCCTCGACGACTTCGTGCGCGCCACTCATCTATACAGGCCGCTGCGCTTCCTGTTCTTCCTCTCGCCGCTGGTGTGGTTCGCGCGGCGCCGCCAGGCGAGCCGCGGCGAGCGACTGCGGCTCGCGCTGCAGGAGCTCGGGCCGATTTTCGTGAAATTCGGGCAGGCGGTCTCCACGCGGCGCGACCTGCTGCCCGAGGACATCGCCGACGAGCTCGCCAGGCTCCAGGACCGCGTGCCGCCATTCCCGGGCGCACAAGCCCGCCGGCTGATCGAGAGCTCCTACGGCGTGCCGCTGACCGCGGTGTTCGCCAGCTTCGATGAGACACCGCTCGCGGCCGCTTCAATCGCCCAGGTGCACGCGGCACGCCTGCCGGGAGGCGAGGAGGTCGTGGTCAAAGTGCTGCGCCCGGACATGCGCGCGCTCATCGAGCGCGACCTGGAGGTGCTGCACGCGCTCGCCGAGCTCGCGCAGCGCTACTGGCCCGAGGGGCGGCGGCTGCGGCCGCGCGAGGTGGTGGCGGAGTACCAGAAGACGGTCCTCGATGAGCTCGACCTGATGCGCGAGGCGGCCAACGCCTCGCAGCTGAAGCGCAACTTCGCCGGCTCGGACGAGCTGTACGTGCCGGAGGTCTATTGGGACCACTGCCGCAGCGACGTCATGGTGATGGAGCGCATTCACGGGGTGCCGATCTCGGACCTGGCGGCGCTGCGCGCCGCGGGCACCAACATCGCGCGGCTGGCCGAGAACGGCGTGCGCATCTTCTTCACCCAGGTGTTCCGCCACAACTTCTTCCACGCCGACATGCACCCGGGCAACATCTTCGTGATCGTCGACGATCCGCAGCAGCCGCGTTACGCGGCGGTGGATTTCGGCATCGTCGGCACGCTCGATCCGCGCGACCAGTACTACCTGGCGGAGAATTTCCTCGCGGTGTTCGACCGCGACTACCGGCGTGTCGCGCAGCTGCACCTTCAGTCCGGCTGGGTGCCGGCCGGCGCGCGCATCGACGAGATGGAGTCCGCGGTGCGCACCGTATGCGAGCCGATCTTCGACCGGCCGCTGAAGGACATCTCCTTCGGCCGCATCCTGCTGCGGCTGTTCGAGATCTCGCGCCGCTTCAATGTGCAGATCCAGCCGCAGCTGGTGCTGCTGCAGAAGACGCTGCTCAACGTCGAGGGCCTGGGACGACAGCTGTATCCGGAGCTCGATATCTGGAGCACCGCGAGCCCGATCCTGCGCCAGTGGATGCGCGAGCGCGTGAGCCTTGGCACGCTGGCGCGCAGCTTGCGCAACCATGCGCCGGAGCTGCTCGAGGCGGCGCGCGGACTGCCGCTGCTGATCGCGGGACTCGCGCGCGGGGAGGTGCCGCTGCGCGCGCCCGCGCCCGACGCGACCGAGCTGGCGCAGCTGCGCGCGGAGCTGCGGCTGGCCAGGCGGCGGCAGGATGCGCTCGCGATCGGGGCGGCGCTGCTGATCGGGGCGCTGGTGTGGCTCGCGCTGAGCCACGCCCGCGATTGGGCCGCCTGGGTGGTACTGGCGGCGGCGATCGCGACCGTCGGTTACGGACTGAAGCGCGGAGCCTGAGTGCCGCGGACTCTCACCGAGGGCTCGATTCCCATCGGGCTGTTCAGGTTCGCGCTGCCGATCCTGCTGGCGAACGTGCTGCAGTCGCTCAACGGCTCGGTCAACTCCATCTGGGTGGGACGTTTCCTCGGCGAGGCCGCGCTCACCGCCACCTCGAACGCCAACGTGGTGATGTTCCTGCTAATCGGCGCGGCCTTCGGGGTGGCGCTCGCCGCCACGATCCTCATCGGCCAGAACATCGGCGCGAACAACCTGCCTGAGACCAAGCGCGTGGTCGGCACCAGCGCCACCTTCTTCACCGGCATCTCGCTTGCCATGGCGGTCGCCGGGCTCGTGCTCTGCCGTCCGCTACTCATTGCCATGAGCACGCCCCCGGACTCGCTCGAGCTCGCGGTCGCCTACATGCGCGTGATCTTCCTCGCGCTCCCCTTTCTCTACCTGTACGCCTTCGTCATGGCGGTGCTGCGCGGCGCCGGCGACTCGAAGACGCCCTTCTACTTCATGCTGATGTCGGTCGGCATCGATATCGCGCTCAACCCGCTGTTCATCTTCGGGCTGGGACCGGTGCCGCGCCTCGGCATTGCCGGCTCCGCGCTCGCGACCTTCGTCGCCCAGGTGGTATCTCTCACCGCGCTCATACGTCACCTGTACCGGCGCCGCAACGTGCTGTGCCTGCATCGGAACGAGCTCGCGCTGCTCAGGCCCGACTGGGCAGTCGTGGGCACACTCATCAGGAAGGGGATCCCGATGAGCGCCCAGCTGCTGGTGCTTTCGCTCAGCGGCGTGCTCATGATCACGCTCGTCAACCGCTTCGGCGTCGACACCACCGCGGCGTTCGGCGCGGCGCTGCAGATCTGGAACTACATCCAGATGCCGGCGTTCGCGGTCGGCATGGCGCTCTCGGCCATGACCGCCCAGAACGTCGGCGCCGGCGAGTGGCAGCGCGTCACGCGCATTGCGCAGGTCGGCGTGCTCTACAGCGTGCTGCTCACCGGCTCCATCACGCTGGCGCTCGAGCTGCTCGACACCCGCGTGTTCGGCCTGTTCCTGCCGGCAGGCTCCGCGGCCTTGGGCGTCGCCACGAACATGAACCGCATCGTCACCCCCTCGTTCATCTTCTTCGGGATCTCGGTGGCGCTGTTCGGCGTGGTGCGCGCCACCGGCGCGGTCATGGCCCCGCTGGTCATACTCTCGCTGTCGCTACTCGGAGTGCGCTTTCCGTTCGCCATCGTGCTGCTCGGGCGTTACCACGCGGACGCGGTGTGGTGGAGCTTCCTCGTGTCCTCGGCGCTCTCGGCTCTGCTCGCGGTGCTCTACTACCGGTTCGGCGCCTGGCGCAGCGCGCACATGTCGGGCGGCGTTGCGGCGACCAGCGGCCAGGCTCCGGGAGCTCCTGGTCGGTCGGCTCACTGATTGACTTTTACGTCAACAGCCTGCAGGCTGTTGTTGATGCCTAAGTCACCGTGCATGCTGACGCCTCTTCTGACCGAGCTTACCCGGAGTGCCCGGACGCTCGGCTTCACCGATACCGAATGGGCCCGGCGGGCGCGGGTGCGCAAGGAAACGCTCTCGCGACTGCGCAGCCGCCAGACCTGCGATTTCGAGACGCTGAGTGCGCTCGCCCGGGCGGTCGGCGCAACTCTCGGGGCGAGCGGCGGACGTGCGCCCGGCTCGACGCCTGACGGTCACTTCCCGGCGTACGTCGACCGCGACTATGAGGAGCTACTGGTGAGTCTGTGCGTGTCGGGCAATTACGAGCCAGCAGGCTGGGCGCGCGCCGGGCCGCACTTCTTCATGGCCGGTCTCGCGGTCATGCTCGCCAGCTCGCAGGAGCGGAATCGTCGTGCGCTGCTGGGTCTGGCTGAGGATCTGCATCCTGGCGCCAGCGAGGTGGCGGTTTTCAACCGCTGGCTGGAGCGCAGCCCGGTGCGACCGAGTCGCTTCCTGCCTCTGGTCGATTCCCGCAGCCTGCGTGCGACCTGACCCAAACGCCCGACCGGAGTTCATCGCGGCGTTTCGCGAGATCGTCGATCGCATCGGCGCTGCGCTCGCCGGCCTGCCGCGACGCGTGCTGCCGGTCCGCATGTATGTCGCCGGCGGTGCAGCGTTGCACCTCTACACCGGCGCACGGGTGTCGCGCGATATCGACGCCGCGTTCTCGCACCGCATCGCACTGCCCGAGAACCTCGAGGTCGCTTACCAGGATGCCGACGGGGCGGCGCACCTGCTCTACTTCGATCGGCAGTACAACGAGACCTTCGGTCTGCTGCACGAGGAGGCGCACGACGATTCTGTGCCGCTCACGCTCGAGGGCAGAAAGGCGGACATCCTCGAGGTACGCCTGCTCTCCCCCCTCGACCTGGCGGTGAGCAAGCTCGGTCGCTTCTCGAGCCAGGACCGCGAAGACATTGCGACTCTGGCCAGCCACCGGCTGATCACCTCGGCTGCCGTGCGCCGGCGGGCGGAGGCGGCGTTGCACAGCTATGTCGGGGAGGTTGCTCGCGTGCAGACCTCGATCAAGCTGGCCGCGCGCATCGTCGCGGACCACGAGTTGCGGGGCCGCGGCAAGCGCTCGTAGGGAAAGGGCCGCAACCCGGGGGTCAGGCGGAAGCTGCGCTCTTGGGCGACCCATCAGGAGGTTATAAGCTCCGATCAATCTGCCCTAAACCCCGCGCCGCGACGGGAGTAGGCTAGGGCGCCTACCCTCCTGCATCGCGAGCGCCTTCTCCATGGAGTGCGCTCGCGCACGGAATCTCAGACAAATCCGAGGAGACGGCGATGACTCTCAAGATTGGCGACATTGCCCCGGACTTTCAGGCGGACACCACCCAGGGGCGCTTGCGCTTCCACGAGTGGATCGGCGACTCCTGGGCCGTGCTGTTCTCGCACCCGAAGGACTTCACGCCCGTGTGCACGACCGAGCTTGGCTACATGGCGAAGATCAAGCCGGAGTTCGAGAGGCGCGGCGTGAAGATCGTCGGGCTCAGCGTCGATCCGGTCGACAGCCACGCGAAGTGGGCCAACGACATCAAGGAGACGCAGGGCGTGGCGCCGAACTATCCGATGATCGGCGATCCGGATCTGACGGTCTCGAAGCTCTACGAGATGCTGCCCGCGAGCGCCTCCGGCGACCCGTCGAAGCGCACGCCGGCCGACAATCAGACGGTGCGCAACGTGTTCGTCATCGGCCCCGACAAGAAGATCAAGCTGATCCTCGTCTATCCGATGTCCACCGGCCGCAACTTCGACGAGGTGCTGCGCGTGATCGACTCGCTGCAGCTCACCGCGAAGCACAAGGTGTCGACGCCGGCGAACTGGCGGCAGGGCGAGGACGTGATCATCAGCGGCTCGGTGTCGGATGAAGAGGCAAAAAAGACCTATCCGAAAGGGTGGAAGTCGCCGCGGCCTTACATCCGCATCGTGCCGCAGCCGCGCGACTGAGCGGTCTGATGCCCCGAGGCTGAGTGGGCCTCCGCAGCCGTGCGGCCCTGAGTGGGCGGCCGGCGCGAAGGCGGCCGTCTCGCTCGCCCAATTTGTTGGTCGTCGTCACGCGCCCGGTCACGCCGGGCCGGTCATGGTGTCGCTGTTCACGTTGCCAAAGGCGTCGTGAGCGGATACCACGGGTCGGCCGCTAATGCACCAGAACCAAATCGGCAGCGAACGCACGCTCTTTCACGGCCCGCTTACGCTCATGATGTACAACAAGAGCAACTGCGAGCCTATCCAGCCTAACTCAAGAATCGACTCGACTGTCATACGTGGCTACGCGGCCATCAGTAGTAGAAGGTGCAGAAAAGGGGTTGCTGTTCGGAAGCCACCAGAACCGGCTGCGCCAAACTGACAATCCAGAAGATCACGGACCAATCCGCACACTGTCTCACCCGTTCTTCCGGACTGTGCGACGTGAAAGTGCCAGGAGAACGCAAGTGAGTAGCAGAGTTACCGACAGCACCAACCTTGCGCGACTCCCGAACCAACCAAGATCCAGGTAGTAATTTGCAGCGGCGCCAATAGCAACGGGAGCGAGAACCGCACACAGAATCCTAAACAGCTTGTCATTCACGTACGCGCTCCTTGTGTTTTTAAGGATCGACAGCCTTCACGGGCAATTTGCCTGTTGTGGCTCCATCCCGGGGAGAGACGCGTTTAGTGCGTCGACGCCAGCACCTCCGAGCGCAAACCCAAGATTCAAGTTTCTATTAAAAGCTCTCTGCACACCGTTACTACCAGGGAGCCCAAAAAAACCTGGCGCGAAGAGAAATGCACTTCCAGTAAGAAGAGACGCGCCACCAGCTTGCACATTTTGAATGCCCGTGGACCAGTCACTGCCGAGCTGTAGTAAACCGCCGATAAATTGGGCGCCCGCGGACCCAAGTGTCGTGGCACCTCCAATTGCCATCACAACTCCCCCAGGCGCGGCGCCTTCAGGCCCAGCCGCGGCGCCGCCAATCACCGCAACGACCATTCCCGCCGTCTCCAGACCTTGTCCGACCGAATTCCCTTTAGCCGCTGTTGATTCCAGCGCGTTGCCGGCATCACAAACCCATGAGTGAGGATTCGGCGGCGTCGTGGTCGGCGTCACCGGCGCCTGTTTGGCGGGATTTTGTGCTGGACTGCCAGATGGACCACTCGGCCCAGAGTTATTCGCACTGAGCCCTGCCGGGTTGCCCGTTGGGCCTTGCAAGCTTCCGTTAGAACCGTCACCACATCCTGGGTCCGTGCAAGGGATCCACTGCCCATTCAGCCATTCCCCGAGCAGATTACCGCCCTGCATGACGAAGGTCCCAACTGACGTTGTGGTGCCGTTGACAGATGTTGACCCCGACTGAACAGTGAAGGATTGAAGCGACGCGTACGTCCCTGAGGAAAGCATGCTGGCATACATGCCCGCGGAGACACCACCTGTAAAGTCAAGTCCGCCGGGAGGAGGAGGACTATTTGGCAAGCATCCATTCTTTGGGCACCCGGTAAATCCAGTCGGATCCAAGTAGGTCAATGGATTGCTATTGGTGTAGCTATAGCGATTGTAGTTCTGGGCATCTGTCTGGTCGGAGATGCGCGGGTCCGCCGACAGCATCCGTCCGGTCACCGCATCCTGCACCCGCCCGTTCATGTGGTTCATGCCCATCCAGAGACCGAGCGCGGTCTGGAACGTGTAGCCCTCGCGAGTGATCCCGGCAATCTCGGTGAGATTGCCGGTTGTGTTTGGCCCGGACCATGTTAGCGCGTTTCTCCGGTTCCCGAAGGGCGTGAAGCTCTCGTTCACGACCGGCGTGCCGCTGCTGTTGATGATGGCCGTGAGGCTTCCCTGGTGATCCGAGAGCAGGTAGCTGAAGGTGTTTACCCCGCTCGTCTTTCGGGAGTAGACCGCGACCGGCTCGGCGCCCGCGTAGATATAGTGCCGGTAGTCGGTAACCGAGCCGCTCGAGACCACCTCGAGGAGTCCGCCGACATAATTGGTGGTCTCGCTCGTGCCGTTCCCGGTATACATCTGCTGCCAGCGCTTGCGGTCCGGTCCGTAAGCGAAGGCGACCGTCTCAGCCGTCGAGCCGCTGCCGGCGTTCACGGTGGTCGGGTAGTTATAACTCGACCAGACGATCGAGTTGCCTTGGCGCGCCGTCGCGTTGCCGTTGGCATCGTAGCCTTTACCCGCACCGCCCGATCGTCGTGTCTTCAGGCGGACGCTGGCGCTCGGCTTCACTTCCGCAGCGTTCGTAGCCGGCGGCAGCACGCAAGGCTTTGAACCCGAGCTCACCGCAATGAGTTCGCCGCCCGAAAGGTCCTCGGTGGTTCCCGACTACCTCGATCAGCTCCGGTCTCTCAGGGAGGGTCGGCCGGGCAACGTCGATCTGCGCATCGGCGGCAGTCAGCGCTCCGGGTTGTCTGCGACAGACGGGCCCGGACCGCAGGAGAAACCCATCGCAGACGAAGGGCTTCCGACCGCGCACTGAGCCAGGACTCACAGCCGGCACGCGAACCATCGTCCAGATGACCGCCGCGAGCTCAGCTTGGGGCGGGCCGGCGAGAAGTGTCTTCTACGAGCCCAGCTGATCGGCGACCGCTTCCGCCGCCGCGCGCGGCTCGATCCACAGTGCGCGCGCCTTGCCGCACAGTTCGCCCTTGCCGTCGTAGAGGGCAGTGCCGGCCTCGTGCTTGCGGCCGCTCGAGCTGATGCGCCAGCCCACCACCGTGCACGAAGCGCCCACGTGGACCAGCCGGTCGACGTGCGCGGTGAACTCCGCCAGCAGCATCATGCGGTCATCGGGCGCGACCGCGTAATAGCCCGGGCAGTCGAGCGCCGCCGACATGAACTCCGGGCGCACCTTGCCGTCACCGCGATCGAGCGAGGCGTCCGGCACCCACGGCGCCGCCACCCCATCGCGCTCGGGTATGGGCCCGGCGAATATCCGCATGCCGTCGCCGCGCACGCGCTGCGTGCCGCAGACGAAGCAGGTCGGGAAGCGATGATGGCGAAACCCCGCGTAGCGCCGCGAGGCTTCCAGCGCCTCAAAATACCCGGGCGCGGGCCGCGCCTCGAGCGTCAGCGCGGTCGGTCGCGCTTCGCCGACCAGCAGCTCGCCGTCCAGCACTTCGAGGGTCGCGTCCGGCTGCGCGCGCACCGTGAGCTCGGTGTCGAGCGGCGGCGGCTTCAGCAGCCGCACTGTTACCGTGCGGCCGGCGAGTAGCGCCACCCGTCCGGCAAAATAACCGCCGTTCGAGGAACTCGCCGGACCGCAGAAGCGCGCCGGGATGATGAGGCCCTCCATGCTAACGCGCGCGCAACTGCGCGAGCCACGCGGCCGGATCCTCGCCGCGCTCGAGCACCTCCACCAGCGCCGAGCCCACCACCACGCCGTCGACGTGGCCGCGCAGCCGCTCCACCTGCGCGCGGCTGCGGATGCCGAAGCCCGCACACACCGGCAGCGCACAGGCCGCGCGCACCCGCTCGAGATACGCGAGTACCTCGTCGGGCACGGCGACGTTGCGCCCGGTGGTGCCGGTCATGGTGACCGCATACACGAAGCCCTGGCTCCCGGCGCCGAGCGCCGCAAGGCGTGCCGCGCCGGTGACCGGCGTCACCATCTGCACCAGCGCGAGCCCGCGCGGCTCGAGCGCTGCCTGCAGCTCGGCGCTCTCATCGAGCGGCAGGTCCGGGACGATGAACCCCGAGACGCCGGCTGCGGCCGAGGCCTCAGCCAGCCGATCCAAGCCAAAGGCGAGCAGCGGGTTGAGATAGCTCATGAGGAGGAGCGGGGCACGCTGCGGCCCGAGCGCCCCGAGCTCGGCGAGGATCCACCCCAGGGTGACACCCTGTGCGAGCGCGGCGTGACTCGCGCGCTGGATGGTGACGCCGTCGGCCATCGGATCGGTGAACGGCACGCCGACCTCAACCACGTCGGCTGCGGCGGCGAGCGAGCGCAGGTGCTCGCGAAAGCGCTCGCGCCGCGGGTAGCCGGCGGTCAGGTACGCCACCAACGCAGGCTCGCCGCGCGCGGCGGCGGTGCGGATCGCGCCGGTGATGCGCTCCCGCGGGCTCACCGGGCTTCCTCCGCCTCGAGCAGCGTCTGCTGCAAGGTCGACATGTCCTTATCGCCGCGGCCGGACAGGCAAACGAGGATCGTGCCGCCGGGGTGTCGTTGCGCCCAGCGCTCGGCGCCCACGAGAGCGTGCGCACTCTCGATGGCCGGCAGGATGCCTTCGCACTCGCTCAGCGCGCGCACCGCCGCGAGCGCTTCCTGATCGCTTGCTGTCTGGTAGCGCACACGCCCGACATACGCGAGCAGTGCGTGCTCGGGTCCGATGCCCGGATAGTCGAGCCCGGCCGACACCGAATGCGTCTCCTGGATCTGGCCGTGCTCATCCTGCAGCAGCATCGAGTAGCTGCCGTGCAGCACCCCGGGGCGGCCGTGGGCGAGCGTCGCGGCGTTCTCCCCCAGGCCCGCACCGCGCCCGCCCGCCTCGATGCCGATGATCTCGACCTGGGCGTCGGCAAGGAACGCATGGAAGGCGCCCATGGAGTTGGAGCCGCCGCCGACGCAAGCGATCAGCGCATCCGGCAGCTGGCCGGTCGCCGCGAGCAGCTGCTCGCGCGCCTCGCGGCCGATGACCGCCTGGAGCTCCCGCACCAGGTAAGGATAGGGGTGTGGGCCGACGACCGAGCCGAGGAGGTAATAGGTCCCGAGCGGGTCGGACACCCAGTCGCGCATCGCCTCATCGATGGCGGCGCGCAGCGTGCGATCGCCGGAGGTCACCGGCACCACCTGCGCGCCGAGCAACCGCATGCGTCCGACGTTCGGTGCCTGGCGCTGCATGTCGATCTCGCCCATGTAGACGGTACATGGGAGCCCCAGCCGCGCGCAGGCGGCCGCGCTCGCCACGCCGTGCTGACCCGCGCCGGTCTCGGCGACGATGCGCCGGGCGCCGAGACGCTGCGCCAGCAGCGCCTGCCCGATGGCGTTGTTGATCTTGTGCGCGCCGGTGTGTGCGAGGTCCTCGCGCTTGAGCCACACTTTCGCACCCCAGCGCGCCGAGAGCCGCGCGGCGTAGGTAAGCGCGGTGGGACGACCGACCCAGGATTTGAGCTGACTCGCGAACTCGTCGCGGAACTCGCGTGTGCCTAAGTGCTCGCGCACCCCGCGCTCGAGGCCATCGAGCGCCGGGATGAGCGTCTCCGGCACGTAGCGCCCGCCAAAGGGGCCGAAGCGGCCGCGGGCATCCGGGAAGCGTCCGGCGATCAGCTCGGCGAGCAGGCGTGCGGCATCGGGTGAGTGAGCCGGAACGGTCATAGGGGATCCTCGCTTGCCGGAGTGCGACCGTCGTCCGCGGCGGCGGCGTGCACGGTCGCTACGAACGCCATGATCTTAAGCGGGCTCTTCACACCGTGCTCCTCCTCCACCCCGCTCGAGACATCGACGCCGAACGGACGGACGGCCGAGAGCGCGGCCCCGACATTACCAACGTTGAGTCCGCCGGCGAGTACCAGCCGGGTGCGTCGCGCGAGCTGACGGGCCGCGCGCCAGTCGCACACGACTCCGGCGCCGCTCGCGGGTCCCTCGAAGAGGATCCGCCCGGGCAAGCGCTGCGGCACGGCCTCGCCGGCACGCAGAACCGGCAGCAACTCCACTCCCGGCAGCGGACCGAGCTCGTCGAGGTCCGCCATGTCGGTCTGCAGCACGTCGGGCTTGAACACCGCGAGGATCTCATCGAGCGCCTCGCGGGTAGGATGGCGGGTGACCGCCACGCAGCGGATCCGCCCGCGCACCGGCGCCGCGAGCCCGGCCGCCGCCTGCGGCGTCAGCTGCCGCGGCGAATCGGCGAACACGAAGCCGACGGCATCCACCTGCGCGTGCAGCGCCGCGCTCACCGCCGCCGGGGTCGTCATGCCGCAGATCTTGATCCACATCGCTAGTGTCCCTGGCGCGCCGCGCGGCCCGCCGCGAGTAGTCCGGCGGCCAGAGCTTGCGGGTCGCTGCCCTGCATGAGTGCGCTGCCGACGAGCGCGAGGGCGTAACCGGCGGCGGCGACCTGGCGCGCGTCCGCCGCCGAGGCCACGCCGCTCTCGGCCACCGTCGGCACCCCCTGAGGCAACAGCGGGGCGAGCTCGATGAGTCGATCCGGCACGACCTCGAGGGTCGCCAGGTCGCGGCAGTTCACGCCCGCCAGCAAGAGCGGCCCGGGGCGCCCGGTCGCGAGAAGCTCGTGGATCACCTCGATGTCGCGCGCATCGAACGCTTCCAGCAGCACGAACAGCCCGTGCGCGCGCGCGCACTCGAGCAGCGCCTCGATGTCGGAACGCGACAGCATGCGCACGATGACGAGCACGCCGCCCGCTCCGGCGGCGCGGGCCTCGAGCACCTGGTAGGGATCGACGAGAAAGTCCTTGCGCATCACCGGCACGCCGAGCGGCGCGAGCGTACGCGCCGCGCGCTGCAGGTGCTCCAGCGACCCGTCGAAGCGGCTGGGCTCGGTGAGCACTGAGACCGCGGCAGCTCCCGCGCGCGCGTAGGCCGCCACGCGTGCGTCGAGGTCGTGCAGACCCGGGGCGGCGAGCGCGCCGGCGGCCGGCGAGCGGAGCTTGAGCTCCGCGATGAGATCGAACCCGCCCGCAGCGAGCCGCAGAGCCGGCGGCGCAGGAGTCGCGCGCGCGGTCTCCTCGAGCGCCCCTTCGGGGCGGCGCTCGCGGGCAGCGCGCACCCGGGCGCGGCTCGCGGACGCCATCTCATCGAGAAATGCGCTCACGGCGCCGGCTCCCGCCGCGGCTGCGTCCTGAGAGCCTGCAGTACGCGCCGCGCGGCGCCGCCATCGATGGCTGCCGCCGCGCGCTCGATGCCGGCGCGCGGGTCGGAGATCTCGCCCGCCACTTCGAGCGCGAGCGCCGTGCCGAGCAGCAGGCAATCGCGATGGCCGCCGCGATCCTCGCCGCAAAGCACTGCGGTGAGTGCGCGCGCATTGCAGGCGGCATCGCCGCCCTTGAGATCCGCGGCGCTGCAGGGGCGCAGCCCGTAATCCTCGGGCGAGCGCACCTGCGAAGCTACGTGCCCGGGCCGCACATCGAACACGGTGAACGGCCCCATCGGGGTCGGCTCGTCCCAACCCGCGGCGCCGTGCACGACGAAGGCCCGCTCGATGGCGAGCCCGGAGAGCGCCTCGGCCATGAGGCGTGCCACCTCTAAGCTGAACGCACCGATCACATGCAGCGGCGGCTCGGCCGGGTTCACCAGCGGACCCAGAATGTTGAACACGGTGCGCACGCCGAGCGCGCTGCGGATCGGAGCCACGCCCGCGGTCGCCGGGTGATAGTGCGGAGCATGCAGGTAGGTGAAGCCGCTGGCCGCAAGACATCTGCCGGCCGCCTCCTCATCGAGCGGCACCGGCAGCCCGAGCGCTTCCAGCACATCGGCGCTGCCGCACTGACTCGAGACCGAGCGGTTGCCGTGCTTCACGACCGGAACTCCGGCGGCGGCGGTGAGCAGCGCCGTGCCGGTCGAGATGTTGAAACTCCCGGAGGCATCGCCGCCGGTGCCGACGACGTCGATGGCGCGCAGACCGGGCGGCAGGATCGGACGGCGCGCCCTGCGGCGCATCGCCTGCGCAAGTCCGCACAGCTCCTGCGCCGCCACTCCCTTGGCGGCGAGTGCCGCGAGCAGCGCCCCGCCCATAGCGGGCGGGAGTTTCGCGTCGGTCAGGTGCGCGAGCAGATCCTCGGCCTGACCCGCGCTCAGGTCACGCCGCTCGATCAGCTGCTGCAGCAGCTCACGCGGCTGCATCGCCCGCTCCATCCCCGGGCGCGCGGGCGCCGGCGGTGAATTGCAGGAAATTGGCGAGCAGCCGCGGGCCCTCCGGCGTGAGGATGCTCTCGGGGTGGAACTGCACGCCCTCGACGGTGAGCGTGCGGTGGCGCACCGCCATGATCTCCCCCTGCGCAGTGGTCGCGCTCACCTCGAGCACCGGCGGCAGCGTTGCGGGGGCGGCGATGAGCGAGTGGTAGCGCCCGACCTCGCACGGCTGCGGCAGCCCGACGAACAACGTGCGCCCGTCGTGCCCGGCGAGCGAGGTCTTGCCGTGCATGAGGCGCTCGGCGCGCACCACCTGGCCGCCGAACACCTCGACGATCGACTGGTGCCCGAGACACACGCCAAGCACGGGGATGCGCCCCGCGAAGGCGCGGATCATATCCATGGAGACCCCGGCGTCGCGCGGCGTGCCGGGCCCGGGCGAGATGCACAGGTGCGAGGGCGCGAGCGCCAGCGCCGCGGGCACCTCGAGCGCATCGTTCCGGTAGACGCTGACCTCGGCGCCGAGCACCAGGAACGCCTGCACCAGGTTGTAGGTGAAGGAGTCGTAGTTGTCGATCAGCAGCAACCGCGCGCTCACAGCCCGTCCTCCGCGAGCTCGAGCGCCCGCACCATGGCCGCGCTCTTCGCCAGCACTTCCTCGTGCTCGGTCTCCGGCACGCTGTCCGCGACGATGCCGGCGCCGGCCTGGTAGCTGTACTCGTCGCCGCGGAACACCAGCGTGCGGATGGTGATGGCGTGATCCATGTCGCCGCGCGCGCCGAAGTAGCCCACCGTGCCGCCGTACAGGCCGCGGCTGACCGGCTCGAGCTCGTCGATGATCTGCATGGCGCGCACCTTCGGCGCGCCGACCAGCGTGCCGGCCGGGAAGGCGGCGGCGAACAGGTCGAAGGCATCGCGGCCGGCGGCCAGCTCGCCGTGCACGCCGCTTACCATGTGCATGACGTGGCTGTAACGCTCGATCGTGCGGTAAGGCTCGACGCGCACGCTTCCGGCCGCGGCCACGCGCCCGAGATCGTTGCGCGCGAGATCGACCAGCATCACGTGCTCGGCGTTCTCCTTGGGGTCGGCGAGCAGCTGCGCCTCGCGCGCCGCATCGGTCTCCCGGTCGGCGGCGCGCGGCCGCGTGCCGGCGATCGGGCGCAGTTGCGCGCGCCGCCCGTTGAGCTTGACCAGTGCCTCGGGAGAGGAGCCGACCACCGCCACGTCGCCGAGCGCGCAGTAATACATATAAGGAGACGGGTTGATGAGCCGCAGCGCGCGGTAAGCCTGGAAGGGATCGAGCTCGTGCCGGCCGGCGAAGCGGCTCGCGAGCACCAGCTGGTAGACGTCGCCCGCGGCGATGTACTCCTGGGTGCGCCGTACGCCCGCGAGGTAATCGGCGCGCGCCCAGGCGGCTGACGGCGGCGCGTAGCGCCCGCGGCGCCGCCGGTTCGGCAGCGCACCGCGCAGTGCCTGCACCACCTCGCGACGCAGCGCGCGCTGCTCGTCGGCCGAGCCGGCATGGACCAGCGCAATGCCGCGGGTCAGGTGATCGAACACCAGCATCGAGCGCGGCGCGACGTAATGCAGCGCCGGCACGCCCGCGTCGCGTCCGGCGGGTGGCGGCAACCGCTCGAACCAGCGCACCACGTCGTAGGCCGCGTACCCCACCAGCCCGCCGGCGAGTGGCACGCCGGCGACGTCCGCCTGGGGCTGCGGCGCACGCGCCAGTGCCGCACGCAGCGCCGCCAGCAGCTGCGCGCCGTCGCGCGGCACCGGCCGGCGTTCCGCGCCGAGGGTGAGTCCGGTGCCGTCGAGCCGCACCTCGAGTCCGGTGCCGAAGCCGATGAAGGAATAGCGTGCCAGGCGCTCGCCGCCCTCGACGCTCTCGAGGAGGAAGCGCGGTGAAAACGGCGCGAGCTTCATGAACGCCGAGACCGGCGTGTCGAGATCGCCCATGATGTCGAATTGCACCGGCAACTGCCTTCTACCTTTGCGCTGCCTTATGGCTTCCATTCAACGCGGACAACAAAAAACCCATCCCGGGGGTGAGCCGGAGATGGGTTTTCTGGTGTCGTCGGATTCTGCTTGAGTCGCGGGGGAAAAACTAACCGTCAGCCCACTCCGTTATGAAGTGCGCCACCACCAGGAACGCGCCGGGATGCGGGGCTGCGACATTGGCGCAGAGTATCCCCGTCCGGCCGCGGGCCCGTCAAGCGTACCGCGCCTACTTCCGGCAGACCGCCTCGATGTTGTTGCCGTCGGGGTCGAGCAGGAACGCCGCGTAGTAGCTCGGGCTGTAATCGCGACGCAACCCCGGTGCGCCGTTGTCGCGCCCGCCGGCCTTGATCCCGGCGCGATGAAACGCATCGACGGCCGAACGGCTCGAGGCGCTGAACGCCACGTGCAGCAGCGAGTGCGCCAGGCGCTCATCGCCGTACAGCCACAGCGCCGGTGCGCCCTGCGGGCCGAAGCTGACCGTGCTTTCGTCGCTGAACCCCTGCTCGTAGCCGAGCGCCCCGAGCGCGGCCGCGTAGAAGCGCGCGCTCGCATCCACATCCTTCACCTTGAAACCGACATGGTCGTACATGGCTGCTCCCGTTGCCCGGCGCCGGCTCCAAGCCAGCATGCGGCCGATGCTAGCGCTTTTCGCTAGAATGCGCGCCCGGGCGGGCGAGCGGAGTATTGCAGTTGCGTTTCAAAGAGCTGCTGGAAAGCTGGCGCGAGACGGCGGCCGCGCCGCGCAGCGCGCGCGAATTCGCCGTGCGGCTGCCGCTCGACGACGCCGCCCGCCTGGCCGCGCTTGCCGACATGTTCCCCGGCCGCACGCCTGAGCAGCTGACCACCGAGCTCCTCAGCGCGGCGCTCGCCGAGCTCGCCGCCGCCATGCCTTACGTCGCCGGTCAGCGCGTAATCGCCACCGACGAGCAGGGCGATCCGGTGTACGAGGACGTAGGTCCGACGCCGCGGTTCATGGAGCTGGTGCGCGCGCATCGCGCGCGCGCCGCGCCGGCCGTGCGGGCGCGCACCCCGCCCGCGCCATCGCCCGGAACGAAGCGGCCAGCGGCGCGCAAGGCAGCCAAGCGCAGCGGGCGGCGGCCGCGCCGCGCCGTGCGCGGGCGTTGACGGAGCTAAGCGCGCCGTGCCGTCGTTTGACGCCGTCTCCGAGCTCAACGCGCATGAGGTCGCCAACGCCGTCGACCAGGCGAACCGCGAGCTGGCGCAGCGCTTTGACTTCAAGGACACCGGCGCGCGCTTCGAGCTGCAGGAACTCACCGTGACGCTGCGCGCGCAGGTGGATTTTCAGTTGAAACAGATGCTCGAGATCGTGAAGCTGCGGCTCTCCAAGCGCGGCATCGATCTGCAGTGTCTCGAGGTCAAGGAGCCGCAGACGACGCTCTCTGCCGCGCACCAGGAGGTGTTGCTGCGCCACGGCATCGATCAGGAGACCGGTCGCAAACTGATGCGCATCGTCAAGGATTCCAAGCTCAAGGTGCAGGCGAGCCTGCAGGGAGACAAGGTGCGGGTCACTGGCCGGCAGAGGGACGATCTGCAGGCGGCGATGACGCTGTTGCGCGGCGCGAAGCTCGGGGTGCCGCTGCAGTTCAACAACTTCCGCGATTGATGCCGCAGGGCAGACTGCACGACCGGCTTCGACGGGCGCGCGTCGGGCACACGAGCCTCAGCGGCCGACGTGCTCGATCGCCCGACACAGCTCCTCGGTGGCGCCGATAACGCTCGGACCCAGGCGGCTGAGCGCCGGGTCGTCGAACGCGATGAGCCGCCCGCGGCTCACCGCCGTCAGCGTCGGAAAGCGCTTCCAGTCCTCGAGCCACGCGCCAGCCTCTCCCGGGGGAGCGGCCGCGATGATGATGTCGGGATTGCGGGCAATCACCGCTTCGATGTCCACCACCGGCCCCGGCTCGGGAAGATCGGCGAACACGTTGCGCGCTCCGCAGGCGGTGAGGGCGTCGCTCAGCAGCTGCCGGCCGCCGACCGTGTAGATCGGGCGATTCCACACCTGCAGCAACACCGTGGGCGGATGCGCAGCCGAGCGCCCGGCGCCGAAGCTGCGCCGCAGCGCCTCGAGCCGCGCGTCGATGGCGGTAGCGGCGGCCGCGGCCTGCCGCTCGGTGCCGGCGAGGACGCCGAGGCGGCGAACCGCGGGTGCGAGGTCGGAGAGTCTTCCCACCTGCTGGTCGTAGACCGGAATCGCGAGCCGCGCGATCCCGGCGCGCTGCGCGGCGTTGCCGCCGTCGGGCCAGGCCACGACCACGTCCGGCTGCAGCAGCACCAGCCGTTCCATGTCGATCGCGACCACATCGCCGATGCGCGGCACTCGGCGGGCCGCCGGCGGCTCGTCCGAATACTCGACCGTGGCGATCACCTGGGTTCCCGCGCCGGCGGCGAACAGCATCTCGGTCGCTCCCGGGGCGAGGCTCACGATGCGCAGCGGCGACCGCGGCACTTCGAGCTGCCGGCCCAGGTCGTCCGTGACCGTGCGCGCCGCCGCCGGGCAGGCGGCGGCGATGCCGAGCGCGAGCACCGCGGCAACGGCCAGTGGGTACGGGATAGCGGACACGCGGCGGCGATTATGGTACCGCGCGCCGCGCGGCCGCCAGCCGCGACCGGTCCGTTGGAAAAATCGCCTGCGGTCAGGCTGCGGCCGCGTGCTCGATGCCGGCATCGCTCTCCAGCACGCGCGCGACCGCGTGCACCGTCGCGGCGATACGCACCGCACTCTGCACCGCCTCGCGCGTCAGCCCGTGCTCGCGCAGCTGGCGTTCGTGGGAAGCGACGCAGGTCCCGCAGCCGTTGATCGCCGACACCGCGAGCGACAGCAGCTCGAAGTCGGCGCGCGCTATGCCGGGGCTCGCCAGGACGTTCATGCGCAGCCGCGCCGGAAGCTTCGCGTACTCGGGATCCTCCACCAGGTGCAGAAAGCGGTAGTACACGTTGTTCATACCCATGACGGCCGCGGCGGCGTGCGCCGCGGTGACGTGCGCCGCATCGAGGTGCGGAGCCGCGAGCGTCTGCAGCTCGCGGCTGAACGCCGCATTGCGCGAGGCGAGCGCGGCGGCGAGTGCCACCGCCCAGATCTGCCGCTCGCTCAAGCCCGGTGCCCCGGCCGGCGTCAACACCGATCCGAGGTTCAGCTGCAGGTCGCGGGCGTAGCCGGGGAGCGCCTCGCGGATGCCTTCGAGTGTTCTCATGTCAGGCCGCCTTGAGGGTGTCCTCACCCTTTTGCCAGTTGCACGGGCACAGCTCATCGGTCTGCAGCGCGTCGAGCACGCGCAGCACTTCCTCGGGGCTGCGGCCGACATTCAGGTCGGTGACGTAGACGAAGCGGATCACGCCCTGCGGATCGACGATGAAGGTGGCGCGCTGCGCCACGCCCGCCTCAGGATCGAGGATGCCGAGCGCACCGGACAGCTCGCGCTTGACGTCCGCCAGCATCGGGAACGGGAGCTTCCTGAGCTCCTCCTTGTCGCGCCGCCAGGCGAGGTGCACGTACTCGCTGTCGACGCTGGCGCCGAACAGCTGCGCATCGCGCGCGCGAAACTCCTTCTCGAGGTGCCCGAAGGCGGCGATCTCGGTCGGGCATACGAAGGTGAAGTCCTTCGGCCAGAAGAACACCACCTTCCACTTGCCGGGAAAGCTCTCATGGCTGAACGGCTGGAAAGCGCTGTGCATGTCGTTGGAGACGACACCGGTGAGCGCGAACGCGGGAAACTTCTGACCAACGCCTGACATGAAGATACCTCTCACAATGGCCATGAACACAGTGCCTTGCGGCTTCGGTCACCATGATGGGTCCGGGACTGCTATCATTCAAATAGATTGATTTGATTAATCCGATAGATGCCATATATTGAGCGGCCATGGAACTGAAACTCAAGGACCTGCGTTATCTGGTGGCCGTGGCCGACCAGCGGCACTTCGGCCGCGCCGCGGCGCGCTGCTTCGTCAGCCAGCCGACGCTGTCGACGCAGCTGAAGAAGCTCGAGCACTCCCTCGGCGTGCAGCTCATCGAGCGGACGCCCAACAACGTGTCCCTCACCGAGGCGGGCGAGCAGATCGTGGCGCGCGCGCGGCGCATCCTCGAGGCGAGCGACGAGGTTGTCGCGCTGGCACGCAGCCAGCGCGATCCGCTCTCCGGCCGGCTGCGTGTGGCGCTGCTGCCGACCATCGGCCCCTACCTGCTGCCGCGCGTGACGCGCGCGATCCGCAGAGGTCTGCCGCGGCTCGAGCTCATGCTGTACGAGTACCAGACCGCGCCGATGCTCGAGAAGCTGCACGCCGGCGAGCTCGACCTCGGCATCCTGGCGCTGCCGGTCGAGCTCGGCGGCCTCGAGGCGCGCGAGCTGTACAGCGAGCCGTTCACCGTGGCGCTGCCCGAAGGACACGCGCTCGCGCGCCGTCCGAGCGTGCGCGTCGGGGATCTCAAGGGCGAGCGGCTGCTGCTGCTCGAGGACGGTCACTGCCTGCGCGACCAGGCGCTGGAGGTCTGCGCCCGCGCCGGCGTCAGCGACAGCCAGGACTTCCGCGCCACCAGCCTCGAGACGCTGCGCCAGATGGTGGCCACCGGTGCCGGAGTGACGCTGCTGCCAGAGCTCGCCGCCCGCGGCGGCTCCGGCAGCGCGCGCGGGGTCGCGATCCGTCCGTTCGTGCGGCCCGCACCGGTGCGGCAGGTGGGCGCGGTGTGGAGGCGCAGCACCGCGCGGCGCCAGTCGATCGAGGCGCTGTGCGACTTGATGGCGGAGCACTCGGGCAGCCGGTCGTAGCGCGGCGAGCGTCTGGCATAATTGCGCAGCGCGCACCACGCGCGCCTCACCCGGAGGTTGCCGCGCCGTGAATGCTCCGCGCGTGCTGCTCGGTGCCTGCCTCAGCGCATGGCTGGCGGGTGCGGCCGGTGCGCAGCCGCCCGCACTGCAGGTGCTGGACGCCTGGATCCGCGCGACCCCGGGCGGTGCGGTGGCCGCCGCCTACATGACGCTGCACAACGCCGGCAGCACACCCGTTACCGTGACCGGCGTGCGCTCGGCACTGGCCCATGATGCGATGATTCATGTGTCGAAGGTTGAGCACGGGGAATCGACCATGCGTCCCGCGGGAGCCGTCACCGTCGCGCCGGGCGCGAGCGTGCAGCTCGCGCCGGGGGGCATGCACGTGATGCTGATGGAGCTTGCGCACCCGCTGGCGGTCGGCGAGGAGGTGCCGCTCGAGCTGCAGCTCGCCGGCGGCGGCACCGTCGCGGTGAGCGCGCGCGTGCGGCCGCTCAAGCCCGAGTGAGCGCGCCCGACCCGCCGCGCGATCACGTCACTCCCTACGATCGCTGCGCCTGGAGTGACGCGCAGATCGAGGAGTGGCTCGCCGCGGGCGCGCACCGCGCCGAGCTCAGCGCCTACTTCGGCGGCGCCGAGTACCGGCAGCTCGCGACTCTGGCGCGCCGCGCGCAGCGGGTAGCGCTCGCCGCCGATGCGATGCGCGTGCTCATCGTGCCGGGCATCATGGGCTCGCAGCTCGGGCTACGCCGCCCCGCGCCGCTCCCCGACGACATCCTGTGGCTCGATCCGATCGACATCCAGCAGGGGCGCTTGAGCGCGCTGCGCGTCGGCGGCCCGGCGCCCATCGTGCCGCTCGGCGCGGTGCTCTATTCGTACCTGCCGCTGAAGCTGTACCTGCGCGCACGCGGCTTCGCCGCCGAGCTGTTCGACTACGACTGGCGGCTGTCGATCGCCGAGCTCGGCCGGGCGCTGGCGGCGCGGCTGCGCGCGGCGCCGGCGCCGCGCGTGGCGCTGGTCGCGCACAGCATGGGCGGGCTGGTGGCGCGCGCCGCGCTCGCCGAGCCCGGGACGGGGCACGTCGAGCGGCTGGTGCTGCTCGGCACTCCCAACTGCGGCTCGTTCGCCGCGGTGCAGGCGGTGCGTGGCACCTACGCCGTAGTGCGCAGGCTGGCGCAGCTCGCCGCGCGTGCCTCGGCCGAGGAGCTCTCGAGCGCGGTGTTCAACACCTTTCCGAGTCTTTATGACCTGCTGCCCACGGGCGTCTGCGCTGCGGACGCGCAGCTGCTCGAGGGCGCGGCGTGGCCGCGTTCCGGTCCGCAGCCGCGCGTCGAGCTGCTCGAAAGGGCGCGCGCCACGCAACGGCTACTGGCGCCCGCCGACCGGCGCTTCAGCGCGATCGTCGGCGTCGGGGTGGAGACCGTCACCGCGGTCGCGCGCCGGGGCGATGACTTCCTCTACACGCTCACGCGCCACGGCGACGGCACGGTGCCCGCAGTCAGCGCCGCGCTCCCCGGGGCGCGCTGTGTGTACGCGCGCGTCGCTCACAGCGAGCTGACTCGCGACCCGCTGGTCGCCGCCAGCGTCGCGGACCTGCTGCGCCACGAGGCCACGCACCGCCTGCCGCGCTCCTGGCGCGCGGCAGGGCGCGCCTGCGCCCGGGTGAGCGACCGGCAGTTGCGCGCGCTGCAGGCACACAAGGTCGACTGGGCGGCGCTATCCCCCGAGGCGCGGCGCCTGTTCCTGCAGAACCTCAACGAGCCGCCGCACTTCGTGCTGCGCGTGCCGACCGCACGGCGCTCGCGGCGCCACCGCTAGATCAGCGCCGCGTCGGTGTCGGTGACACTCGCCGCCCCATTCTCCACCACCTGCGCGAGCGCGCCCGAGAGCGGCAGCACCTGCACGGCGTAGAAAGCCGCTGTGCGGATCTTGGCGCGGTAGAAATCGCGCTCGGCGCCGGCGGTTCCGGCCTGCGCCAGAGCCGCTGATCTCGCCAGCAGCCAGCCGCCGAGCACGTAGCCACAGAGCTTCAGATACGGCACCGAGACCGCCAGCGCGAGATCGGTCCGCGTGGCGAGCGCCCGCAGCAGCGCCTGGGTGGCGTGCGCCAGCCGCTCGAGCGCCTCGAGCGCCGCGCGGCGCGCGGCTTCCGCCGCCGCATCGGTGACCGGCAGAGCCTCGAGCTCGCGCCGCGCGTCGGCCAGCAGCGCCGCCATGGCGGCGCCGTGGTCCTTGCCGAGCTTGCGGCCGAGCAGATCGTTCGACTGGATGCCGGTGGTGCCCTCGTAGATGGTGGTGATGCGCACGTCGCGCATGTACTGCGCCGCCCCGGTCTCCTCGATGAAACCCATGCCGCCGTGCACCTGCACGCCGATGGCGCTCACCTCGTTGCCGATCTCCGTGCACCAACCCTTGACGATGGGCGTGAGGAGCTCGCCGCGCGCACGCGCGGCTGCGCGCCCAGGCTGGTCGGTGCCGTATTCGGCGAGGTCGAACTGCCAGGCGGCGTAGAAGGTGAGCGCACGCGCCGCCTCGGTCTGCGACTTCATCATGAGCAGCATGCGCTTCACGTCCGGGTGGTTGATGATCGGCGCCGGTCCGCCACCCGGCGACAGGACCGGCGGCCGGCCCTGCACGCGCGTGCGCGCCCAGTCGAGCGCGCGCTGGAAGGCGCGCTCGCCGACCGCGTAGCCCTCGCTCCCCACCGACAGGCGCGCGCTGTTCATCATGATGAACATGTACTCGAGGCCCCGACCCGGCTCGCCCACCAGGTAGCCCACGGCACCCGAGCGCTCGCCGAAGGCCAGCACACAGGTCGGGCTCGCGTGGATACCGAGCTTGTGCTCGATCGACAGGCAGCGCACGTCGTTGCGCGCCCCCAGCGAGCCGTCATCGTTGACCAGCACCTTCGGCACGATGAACAGCGAGATGCCCTTGACCCCGGGAGGCGCGCCGTCGATGCGGGCGAGCACCATGTGGATGGTGTTCTCCGTGAGGTCGTGATCGCCCCAGGTGATGAAGATCTTCTGGCCGAACAGCCGGTAGTGATCGGCCTCGGGGGTGGCTCGCGTGCGGACCTGGCCAAGATCCGAGCCCGCCTGCGCCTCGGTCAGCACCATGGTGCCGGTCCAATCGCCGCGCACCATCCGGCGCAGGTAGAGCTGCTTCTGCGCCGCGCTACCGCACAGCGCGAGCGCATGCGCCGCGCCGTGGGTCAGCATCGGGCCGAGCTTGAACGCGAGATTGGCGGAGGCCCAGAACTCGGCCGCCGCAATCGCCAACACCCGCGGCACGCGTTGCCCGCCGTACTCGGGGTCGGCGCCGAGCTCCGGCCAGCCGCCTTCGACGAAGCGGCGGTACGCCTCGCGGAAGCCGGGCGCGGTGACCACGCCCTGCTCCGTCCAGCGCGCCCCGGCGGTGTCCCCCGGACGGTTGAGCGGCTCGAGCACGGTCTGTGCGAAGCGCGCCGCCTCTTCGAGCACCGACTGCGCGAGCTCGTTGGAGTACTCGGCGAGCTTCGGACAGGCGTTCAGCGACTGTGCACCGAGGAGCTCCTCGAGCACGAAACGCACGTCACGCACGGGTGCACGGTACATCGACTCTAGTGTACCGGGCTTTCTCTCAGGCGCGGGCGGCAGGGGCCGCGGCCAGCGCCGGCACGATGTTTGCGGCCAGGAAATCAACGAACTGCTGCACGCGGGCATCCGACTCGAGGGCCGTCGGGTAGAGCGCGAACAGCGCATCCGCCGGCGGCACGCCCCACTCCGGCAACACCGGCTTCAGCCGCCCGGTGGCGAGCCCCTGGCGGCAGAGGAACTCCGGCAGCAGCCCGATGCCAAGACCGGCCGCGGTGGCCGCATGCAGCACGGCCGGATCGTCGACGGCAAGCTTCGGGGACAGCGGCACCTCGGCACGCTGCGAGCCGCGAGCGAGCGCCAGGCGGAATTCCGGCTGCCCGGATACTTCGGGCGTCAGCAGGTCATGCGCGCGCAGGTCATCAGGGCGTTCCGGCACGCCGTGCTGCTGCAGGTACGCGGGCGTTGCGCACAGCAGCGCGGGCGGCGCGCCGAGCAGCCGCTGAGTGACGGCCGCGTCGGCCGGCGGGCGCGTACGAATCGCAACGTCCCAGGCGCCCGTGGCGAGCCGCGTGGCATCGAGCGCTACATCCAGCGGCGCCTGCGCGAAGGCCTCGAGAAAGCGCGGCACGAGCGGCGACAGCAACACGCGGCCATAGGTGGGATCGGCCACCACGCGCAACGGGCGGCTGTGCGGCGACTGCAAAAGCGCGATCGCCGCGCGCGCGGCGTCCGACTCCTCGACGATGCGGCGCGCGTGCGGGTAGACGAGCCGGCCCGCGGAGGTGAGCGCCACGCGGCGCGTGGTGCGCTCGAGCACGCGCACTCCGAGCGTGCGCTCGAGGTCCGCGACCGCGCGGCTGACTGCGGCCTTCGGCACCGCGAGTGCCCGGGCGGCGGCGGAGAACCCGTTGAGATCGACCACCTTGGCGAGCATCGCGAGCTGGGCGGGGGTCCAGATCAGGCTCATGGGGGCTCCAATTGCTCCAGGCTGGTGGCCTATTGTTTCACCAGAGAGGCGGGTACGCCAGTCTTCCCCAGGATCGGCCTCCTCCGGAAAGACCATCACGTTCATTGCGGGAGGCTAGAATCGGCGCCCGCTAAAGACCCCCGTGCCCACCTTCAGGAAGGACCAAACGAGTGAAAGATCCAATGCATGCCTTCTCGGTCGATGTCTTCGCCAACACTCTCGGTAATCTCTCGGCGATCCTCGAGAAGGCGGCTGGCAACGCCACCGCGCGCAAGTTCGATCCGGCGGTGCTGCTCAGCGCGCGCCTGGCGCCCGACATGTTGCCGCTCACGCGCCAGGTGCAGATCGCGTGCGACATGGCCAAGAATTCCACTGCGCGGCTCGCCGGCCGCGAGCCGCCGCGCTTCGAGGACACCGAGACCTCGATCGGCGAGCTGCGCGCGCGCATCGCGCGCACCATCGACTACCTGCAGAGTGTGCCGGCGAGCGCGCTCGAGGGCGCGGAGACGCGCGAGATCGTGGTGCCGGCCGGGTCACGCAAGCTCAAGTTTCAGGGACTGGAGTTCCTGCAGCGCTGGGCGATTCCCCATGTGTTCTTCCACGTCGTCACCGCGTACGCCATCCTGCGCCACAACGGGGTCGAGCTCGGCAAGAGCGACTACACCGGGCCGGCACGCGAAGTGTGATCTCGAGCTCTGTCATATGTAATGCGGGCGGCACGCCAGTGTCGCCTTTTGCGAACAGAACGCGAAGGAAATCACGGCAGCGCGGCGCGCGCGCTGCCACTCTTCTGGCGCAGGGAGCGGGCGCTGAAGTCTTGCCGCTCGTGCGTCGGATAAGTACGGGGACTAAAGCTTGCGATTCAAAGCCACGGCCGCGCGCCCGCCTGCCCAAGCGTCAGCTGTCGCTGGCCCACCGCCTGCCGTGCCTGCTTCTACCCAAACCGTTCAAACACTCGGAGAACAGCTGCGCGAAGTGCTGCCCTCGCGCCGGCTGCACTCGGTCTCGCTCTGCGATCACGAAGCGAACGTACTGTGGCTCTCGGAAGGCGCCCTCGGCCCGGATGAGCACGGCGTAGTCGTCGAAGCCCTCGAGGCGCTCGCGGGGGATCCCGCGCTTCCCTGCCACGAGGCCCCGCTCGAGGATGGCCGGCTCGCGGTGTTCCTGCCGGTGCGCGCGCCGACCGGGTCGCTGGTCGGCATCGCAATGATTCTCGCCGACAGCAAGTCTGTCGGCGATGACACGCTCGAGCGGCTGACGGCCGCACCGGTACGTACCATCATGCAGCGGCTCGCGGTGCTGCTGAAGCCCGCCGCATCGGCCGCCGCGCACCACGACCCGATCCCCATCGAGCTGACGCTCGAGCCTGAAGTCGCGCCGGCGGCCCCGGCGTCCGCGGCGGCGCCGAACCCGGCGGGACAAAAGCTCGCAGCAGTTCGCCCGATACCGTCCGGGAAGGCGGCCGCCGCCGCACCCGCGGCGCCGGCCGTCATGTCGCCCGAGCAAGTGAACGAGATGCTCGAGCTCGCTCCGGCCGAGGAACTCACCAACTCGGCGCCCTCGCTCGAGCTCGCGAAGGAAGATTCGAGCTCGATGGTGAGGCTCGAGTTCCTACCCGACCCGCCCGTGGCCGCGCACGCGGCGCCGGTGGCCCGCACGGGCGCGGCCCCACCCACGGTGCGCAAGGCCCGCGTGCTCGATCCCCCGACGCAGCCCAGGCCGGTGGCGAGCACCAAGCCCGCTCCGGCGCCGACGCCGCCAGCGGTGGCATCGCTGGCTCGCGCCCCGACCCCGGTCCCGGCGCCTGCGCCAGCGCAGGCCGCCGATAGCGGCGGCGTGATCCTCGAGCTGTTGCCGTTCGCGAAACTCCGCGCCGGCGGTCAGTCCCGGCGCTTCCAGCTGCAGGCACGCACCACGCAGCCGCAGCGCGATCCGGTGGCGCTCGATGCGCTGGTGCTGCAGCGGTTGCTCGGCTGGCTCGCCCAGCATCGCGCGACCTGGAACGCGCAACCGACCAGCTTCACGGTCAACCTGTCCATCGCCACTCTCGAGGACGAGCGCTTCGTGCCGAAGCTCGCCCAGCATCTCAACGCCAACGGCATCGCCGCCGAGACGCTTGGCTTCGAGATCGCGGAAGCGCTGTGCGCGCAGCGCCGTGCACCGGTCGAGCGCTTCATCACCCAGTGCGAGAAGGTGGGCGCGTGGGTCGCCATCGACGACTTCACGTTCGATGCGCAGGTGCTGCCGCTGATGCGCTGCAAGGCGCTGCGGCTGATCAAGCTCGATGCCAAGCTGACCACGGCGGCACTGCGCGACAAGCTCTCGCAGGCGCTGGTCGTCGCCAGCGTGCAGGCCGCCAAGGTGCTGGGGATCCACTGCGCGGCCAAGAAGGTAGACTCCAAGGCTTCGCTCCAGTGGCTGACGGCGATCGGCTGCGATTTCGCCCAGGGGAGCGCGCTCGCGCCGGTGCAGCCGCTCGAGTCCCTCGGGGCCCTCCCCCCGCCGGCTCCCGCCCCGGGCGGGTAAGCCCTTAGACTAGGCCGGGCCCGGCGCCCGTGTGACTGCGACGAGCCGAGCCGCAGATGCGTTGCATGAGCGGCCCCGGCCCGGCGGATGCCCTAAGCTCCGGAGCGCAGGCCCTCATGAAAATGCCGACGCTCGAACAGGTCCGCTCCAACCGCAACGTGCTGTTCTGGAGCCTGCACGCCGCCGGCTGGGCGGCCTACGGCATCACGCAGTACCTCGGCGCGCTTTTCTACGAGAAGCCCTCGAGCTACGCGCGCGTATGGCTGGTCGCGGCGTTCGCAGGCTTCGTGCTCTCCGCCCCCATGCGCTACATCTACCGGCGGCTGTGGGGCCGGGCGCCCCGCACCATGATCATCGGCGTGCTGGCGACCTGCTACGTGACCGCGCTGGCGCTGCGCATGGTGATCAACCTGTCCTACCGGGAGTTCGTCGCGCCCGACTGGCAGATGCAGACGCTGTTCGAGTTGTTCGGCGGCTCGCTCTCGACCGCCTACCTGCTGGTGTGCTGGAGCGTGCTGTACTTCGGCATCAAGTTCTACGAGTCCCAGCGCCAGCAGGAGCAGGCGCTGCTCAAGGCGGTGGCGCTGGCGCAGGAGGCGCAGCTGAAGATGCTGCGCTACCAGTTGAATCCGCACTTCCTGTTCAACACGCTGAACGCCATCTCGACGCTGATTCTCGACAACCAGAACCGCAAGGCGAACCACGCGGTGACGCGGCTGTCGGAATTCCTGCGCTATACGCTCGATCAGGATCCCATGAAGCGGGTGACGCTGCGCCAGGAGCTCGAGGCGCTCGATCTGTACCTCGGCACGGAGCGGCTGCGCTTCGGCGAGCGGCTGCACCTCGAGTACGCCATCGAGCAAGGCGCACTCGAGGCGCTGGTGCCGAGCCTGCTGCTGCAGCCGCTGCTGGAGAACTCCCTCAAGTACGCGGTCTCCGCGCGCGAGCAGGGCGGACTGGTGCGCATCGAGGGGCGCACCCGCGAGGGCCTGCTCGAGCTGTCCGTCATCGACGACGGCCCGGGGCTGCGCGAGGGCGCGCCGGTGAGCGAGCGCGGCGGCGTGGGCCTGCGCAATACGCGCGAGCGGCTGGCGGTGCTCTATGGGGCCAACCACCGCTTCGCGGTGCTCAACAGCCACCCCGGTTTGAGAGTCGACATGGCGCTGCCGCTGGAGCTGGCCGCGCCCGCAGAAGGCACGGCGCAGCGGCCACCGCCACGCCTGTCGGGAGGCGCACGCGCATGAATATCCGTACCCTGATCGTGGACGACGAGGTGCTGTCGCGGCGCGGGGTCGAGATCCGCCTGCGCGAATTCCCCGAGTTCGAGATCGTGGCGCAGTGCGCCAACGGCCGCGAGGCGTGCGCCGCCATCCGCCAGCACCAGCCGGATCTCATGTTCCTCGATATCCAGATGCCGGGCATGTCCGGCTTCGAGGTGCTGGCACAGCTGCCGCAGGAGTCGCTGCCGCTGGTGGTGTTCGTCACCGCCTACGATCAGTACGCCATCCAGGCATTCGAGGCGCGCGCGATCGACTATCTCCTCAAGCCCATCGACGAGGCGCGCTTCAACGCGGCGCTGGCGCGCGTACGCGAGCACCTGCGCTCGCACAGCGCCGAGAGCCAGCGCGACCGGCTGCTCGAGATCATTGCCGAGATCACCGGCTCGGGTGAGCTGGCGCTCGATGAGCTGCTCGCGCAGGGCTCGAAGGCGCTCGCCGCGCCGCGGCCCGAAGTGCTGCCGATCCGCCAGGGACGCGAGACCCACCGCGTGCCCGTCGCCGCAATCGAGTGGGTGGACGCGGCCGGGGACTACATGTGCATTCATGCGGGCGGGCAGACCCACATCCTGCGCGGCACGATGAAGGAGCTCGAGGCGCTGCTCGATCCGAAGCTGTTCCAGCGCGTGCATCGCTCGACCATCGTCAACCTGCGTCTCGTCAGGAGCCTGCGGGCGCACATGAACGGCGAGTACTTCCTCACGCTCGAGGGCGGACATGAGCTGAAGCTCTCGCGTACCTATCGCGACAAGGTCGAGTACTTCCTCAAGGGCTGCGCGGCGCCGCGCGCGCCGTGACGCAATTGGCAGGGGCCGCCGAGCGCCTGAACCGCTGAGACCTGCGTCACAGTCCCGGCCACAGTGCTTCCGATGTGTGAGCCATCGCGAGGCCGAAGTGGCGACAGGTTGCTTAGATATGTAGCCATATGGACCCAGGATCGCGCCCCGTGCTCGAGCCCCTGCCGGACCTGTCCGTGGAAACGCCACTGGATGTGGCGCCATCGCGGCCGGGCTCCAAACAGGCCGCCGCCGCCCCTGTCGCCGGCCTGTCCGGCGGTCTGGATGACGAGGAGGCGCGGGCGCTTGCTTTCATGGACCCGGACTTGCAGCTCGCACCGTCGCAGGCCGCCGCGCGACCGGCGCCGAGCGCCGCCGCCGTAGTGATTCCCGTCCCGGCCGCGCCGCGGCCCCGTGCCGGCGAGCACCGTAGCATCGATGAGTCGCTCGACGAGCTCGATGCGCTGCCCAAGACTTCCTCAGTCAACCCGTCGACCCGTCCGGAGCTGACGCTCGAGGAGCTCGACGCGGCGGCTGCAGCCGCGACGAGCGCGAAGCCCGCGGCAGCGCCAGCTGCTGCGCCGACGTTGAGTCCTGCGCCGGCACCGACGCCTGTGCGTCCGGAGCTGACCCTCGAGGAGCGCGACGTCGAGCTCGTGCTTGCCTCCGGTTCGCCAGCGCCGGATGCGTTGCCTGCGCTTGCTGTTGCCGCCACTCCACCAACCATCCCGCCCGCGAAGCCGCGCGCGGCGGCCGCCGCGGCACGAACCGGCACCCCGCGCGCCGCCCCGGTCGCGCCGGCCGATGCCGCCGCGAAGCGCGCCTCAGTGTCGCTATCGACCGCCGCCCAGAAGCTCGCAGCCGCTTCGGCCGCAAGCCCCAACGGCCGTGGTGCGAAGGCGCCGCCGTCTGCCGCACCGGCGGGGCCGGTGCGCGCTGCGCCCGCTGCATCGACAGGCGCTGCTTCCGCGGGCGCTGCCGCGCCATCGGCGCCGCCCGTCGCTGCACCCTCGCTCACGGATTGGGCAAGCGCCCGTGCAGCCGCCGCAACCAAGGTGGTCCCGACGCCCGCGCCCGCTGCGCTGCGGGCTGCTGCGCCTCCGACTCTCGCGCCTGTCCCCGCGGCTCCCGTTGGCGCGGCGGCTGCACCTGCACCTGCGCACGCCACTGCAGCCGCAGCTGCCACACCCGCAGCCGCCCCATCGCCGCCGATGGACCGCGACTTCATCACCCGCAATCAGGTCGTCGAGCGCTATCTCTCAGGACGGCTGCCGCTCAAAGGCGCAACCGAGTTCGAGCGCTACTGCCACGATCATCCGGAGCTGCTCGACGAGATGGGGCTGCCCGAGCGTGTGAACGCGGGCCTGCGGCTGCTGGAGGCCAGCGGCAAGCCAGAGCCCTGGCAGGAAGCGCCGCGCCCGCGCTGGCAACAGCCGGCCGTGACCATCGGGCTCGCGGTCGCCGTCGTGGCGCTCGTCATCGCTCTCCTGACCGCCACCAGCAACAGCGCCGCCAAGTCCCACCACATCGCCGACCTGCAGAAACAGGTGGTCGATCGCACGCTCGACCCCGCCACCAGCACGCGCGATATCCGCCTGGTGCCCAGCCGCTCGGGTGCTTCCAACTCACCTGCCATCACCATCGGCGGTGGCGACGCGCAGCTCGCAGACTTCCGCATCGACGAGTCACACTCGCCGTATCACGTGTTCCGGGTCACCATCGATCGCGTCGATCAGGGACGCGTGGGTGTGATCAACAACCTGGCGAAGGATTCCAACGGGCACCTGCGCATTGCGCTCAACAGCTCGGCGCTCGGCCCCGGCACCTACCAGCTGACACTCGAGGGGCTCGACTGGCACGGCGATCCGCAGCCCGACTCCTGGGTCACGATCGGCGTGCAGCACTGATCCGGCTGGCTGCGCAGCAGCCTTTGCGTCACGCCCGCAGCGTCGTCAGCGGCGGCTGCCTCACCACCGAGCGCGTCGCGAGCCAGCCCCCGGCCGCCACCAGCAGCGCACCGCCCGAGATCCCCGCGGCCCAGGGCCACAACTCGAAGGCGTAACGGAGCTCGAGCCACTCACGGGTGAGATAGAAGGCCGCCACGACGGCGCCGGCCGCGGCCAGCAGTCCAGCGAGCGCCCCCAAGGTCGCGAACTCGGCCAGCACCCCCTGCGCCACGATGCTGCGGCTCGCACCCAGCGTGCGCAGCACAGCGCTCTCGTAGCGCCGCTCGTCGCGGCTCGACTGCACGGCTGCGAGCAGTACGGTGAAGCCGGCGAGCAGCGTGAACACGAACACGCTCTGCACGGCGAGCGCCGCCTTGTCGAGCACCGCGCGCACCTCACCGAGCAAATCGTCGATATCGAATATGGAGACGCTCGGGAAGCGCCGCGCGAGCTGTGCCAGCGAGCGCGCAGTCCCGGGGGTGAAGTACGCGCTGGTCATGTAGGTGCCCGCCGCGCCCTCGAGCGCCCCGGGAGCGAACACGATGAAGAAGTTCGGCTGGAAGGAGTCCCACTTCACCTTGCGGACGCTCGCTACCGTGGCTTCCACGCTCTCACCGGCAATGTCAAAGGTGAGGTGATCGCCGAGACGCAGGCCGAGCGACTCCTGGAACTCGCTCGCGAGCGACACCAGCGGCTTGCCGAAGTCCGCCGGTGTCCACCAGTGTCCGGCGATGATGCGGTTGTCGGCGCCGAGCTCCGCGGTCCAGGTGAGGTTCTGCTCGCGGGTCGCAAAGTTCTCCCGGTCCTCGCGGCCGCGTGGCGTCGACTCGACGCTCACGCCGTTGATGGCGGTCAGCCGCCCGCGGATCATGGGCAGCACCCGCGTGGTGCGCGCGCCGAGCCCATGCAGATACGCGATGAAGTCGGCGCGCTGGTCCGGCGGAATGTTGATGAAGAAGTAGTTGGGCAGGTCGGGCGGCAGCGTGCGCCGCCAGTCGCTGTTCAGGTCGCCGCGGATGATGCCGAGCAGCAGCAGCACCATGATGCCGGTGCCGAACGCCACCAGCTGCACCAGGCTCTCGGCGCGGCGCCGGGCGAGGTTAGCGACCCCGTAGCGCCAGGCGACACCGACGCGCCCGCGCAGCCGGCCGGCGAGCGCGACCAGCGCAGCGCCCGCAAGCGTCAGCACCGCGACAAAGCCGGCGAGCCCCGCGCTCACCCACAAGAACAGCGACCGCTCGGGCACCATCCACCAGATGAGCAGCAGCACCACTGCGATCGCAGGCCCGAACGCCAGCAGCGTGAGCGGCGGCGGCGGTCCGACGTCGCGCCGCAGGACACGCACCGCCGGCACGCGGACCAGCTGGGTCAGCGGCGGCAGCGCGAATCCTGCGAGCACGGCGACCGCGGTGAGGAAGCCGACTGCGATCGGAGTGAGGCTGACAGGCGGCAGCTCGGGAGTGGCGAGCAGCCCGCGGATCGTGCGCAGCAGCCATTCCTGCGCGAGAAACCCGAGCGCGGAGCCCAAAAGTGCCGCGAGCAGCGCCAGCGCGAGCAGCTGCAGCAACGCGACGCTGAGCGTGAAGCGGCGCGTCGCGCCGAGCGTCTTCAGTAGCGCGACAGTGTCCAGGTGCCGGTGCACGTAGCGGCGCGCCGCCATGGCGACCGCGATCGCGCACAGCAGCACACTCACCAGGCTGGCGAGACTGAGGAACCGCCCGGCGCGGTCCACGGCGTTGCGCACCTGGGGGCTGGCGTCGCTGATGTCGCGCAAGCGCTCGTCCGGGCGCTTGTGCGCCCGCAGCCAGATCTCGAACGCTTCGATCCGGGCGCGGTCGCCGGCAAAGAGCGCCGCGTAGGTCACGCGGCTCCCCGGCTGGATGAGACGCGTCGCCGGCAGATCCGCCGCGTTCATGATGAGGCTCGGGGAGAGCTCGGCGAAGGTGCCGCCCTGATCGGGCCGCGCGATCAGCACACGGCCGATGCGCAGCTTCGCCGCACCGATCGAGAGTTCCCTTCCCACTCTGCCGTCGACGGCGACCAGAAGCTTCGAGGCCGGCCACACTTCCCCTGGCGGCGGGATCCCCTGCGCGGGGACGCCGGGGGCGAACGGCGCATCCGCCAACAGCACCCGGCCGCGCAGCGGATAACCCGCGGTCACCGCCTCGAGGTCGGTAAGCTGGCTGGCGTCGCCGTTGAAAACCACCGATAGCAGCGTCGTGGCGCGCGCCGAGTGCAAACCGCGGCGCGCGGCCTCGGCGAAGTACTCCGCCCCTATCGGCTGGGGGGATCTCAGGCGGATGTCGGCCGCCAGCACCGAGGTCGCCTGCAGCGCGACCGCCGCGCCGATGCGCCCCACGAGAAAGCCCACGCCGGTGAGCGCGCCGACGGCAACGGCGAGCGCGAGCAACAGCACGCCGAGCTCGCCCGAGCGCCACTCGCGCGCCAGCGTGCGCAGCGCGAGGCGTGCCGCCTTCATAGCAGCCGTCCGCCTTCCATGTGCAGCATGCGGGCGCAGCGCGCGGCCAGCCCACGATCGTGCGTGACCAGGACGAGTGTGGTGTGGGCGTTGCTGTTGAGCTCGAACAGCAGCTCCCCGACACGCGCGCCGGTAGCACTGTCGAGGTTGCCGGTGGGCTCGTCCGCGAACAGCACCGCCGGCTGCGTCACGAAAGCGCGCGCGATGGCCACGCGCTGCTGCTCGCCGCCGGAGAGCTGCCGCGGGTAGTGCGCGGTGCGCTCCTTGAGTCCGACGCGCTGCAGCGTCGCGCCGGCGGCGCGCCGCGCCTCAGGGTTGCCGGCGAGCTCCAGCGGCAACATCACGTTCTCGAGCGCGGTCAGCGCCGGAATCAGGTGAAAGGACTGGAACACGAAGCCGACGCGCTGCGCGCGCAGCCGCGCGCGGCCGTCCTCGTCGAGGCCGGTGAGATCGGTGCCGTCGAGCCATACGCGGCCCGCGCTCGGCAGATCGAGCCCGGCGAGCAGCGCGAGCAGCGTCGACTTGCCGGCGCCCGAGGGGCCCGCGACCGCAACCGATTCGCCGCGCGCGATCTCGAGCGACACGTCCGCGACAATAGTCAACGGACCTTCGGGGCTGCTAACCTGCTTGCAGAGGTTTTCCGCCTTGAGAACATGGTCACGGGCGGCCCGCGCAGCGGCGCTGGGCGTGGTTGTTACGTTCATCGCGCTCCACGACGCGGTGGCTGCCGACCGCGTGATCCTGGTGCTCGGCGACAGCCTCAGCGCCGCTTATGGACTTCAGCCGCAGCAGGGTTGGGTCGCATTGCTCGCGCAGCGACTTCAGTCCCAAGGGTACGGATACCAGGTCGTCAACGCCAGCGTCAGCGGCGAGACCAGCGAGGGCGGGCTGACGCGGCTGCCGCGGGCGCTGCACCTGCACGGGCCGGCGCTGGTGATCCTCGAGCTCGGGGCCAACGACGGTCTGCGCGGCCTGCCCGTGGCGGCCACCCGGGACAATCTCGGGCGCATGGTACAGCTGGCGCGCGCAGCCGGCGCGCGCGTGCTGCTCATCGGGATCCGCATTCCCCCCAACTACGGACCGCGCTACACACAGGAATTCGCCGCCGTGTTCCCGGCGCTGGCAAACCAATATCATCTGCCGCTGGTCCCGTTCCTGCTCGAGGGGGTAGCGCTCGATGCCGCGCTCATGCAGGAGGACGGTTTGCATCCGAATTCGCGCGGCGAGCCGCGGGTCCTCGAGACGGTCTGGCCATACCTGCAACCGCTCCTGAAGAAGAACACCGCAACCGGGGGACGCTGATGGAAAAAATCTGGCTGAAGTCGTACCCGCCCCAGGTGCCGGCGGAGATCGACCCGTCGCGCCTGCGCACGCTGAAGGAGCTGGTGGAGACGACCTGCGCGCAGCACCCCGACCGCGTCGCGTTCATCCAGATGGGAGCGAAGCTGAGCTATCGACGGCTCGAAAAGCTGTCGCGCGGCTTCGCCGCCTGGCTGCAGCAAGCGGGCTTCGGCAAAGGCGATCGCCTCGCAGTCATGCTGCCCAACACGCTGCAGTACCCGATCGCGCTGTTCGGCGCGCTGCGCGCCGGCCTCACGGTCGTCAACACCAACCCGCTGTACACCGCGCCGGAACTGCAACACCAGCTGAGCGACTCCGGCGCCACGGCGATCGTGGTGCTGGAGAACTTCGCACACGTGGTCGAGAAGGTCCTGCCCAACACCCAGCTCAAGCGAGTGCTGGTGACCGGCGTGGGCGACTACCTGGGATTCCCCAAGTCGCTGATCGTCAACTACGTCGTGCGGCGTGTGCGCAAACAGGTGCCGCCATGGAGCATGTCGGTCGCCGGCTCGTTCAAAGCGGCTGTGACCCGCGGCCTCGGGCTGCCGCTCGAGCCCGTAGATCTGACTTCCGACGATCTCGCGTTCCTGCAGTACACCGGCGGCACGACCGGGATCGCCAAGGGGGCGATGCTGTCCCACGGCAACGTCAGCACCAATGTCCTTCAGGCGGAGGCGTGGCTCGGGGCCACGTTAGGCGAGTCCCGTGACATGGCGGCGACGCTGCTCACCGCCATTCCGCTCTATCACATCTTTGCGCTGTCGTGTAACTGCCTGCTGTTCTCGCGCCTCGGCTGGACCAACCTGCTGATCATCAACCCGCGCGACATGAAGTCCCTGATGGCGGACATGGCCAGGCACCCGTGCACGTTCATCAGCGGCGTCAACACGCTGTTCAATGCGATGCTGAACGCGCCGGGCTTCGACCGGATCGACTTCAGCAAGCTGCGTATCTCCCTCGGCGGCGGCATGGCGGTGCAGGGCGCGGTCGCGGAACGCTGGAAGCAGCGCACCGGCAATGCGCTCACGCAGGCCTGGGGCCTGACGGAGACCTCGCCGGCCGCCTGCATCAACCCGCCCTCGGAGCAGTTCAACGGCTCGATCGGCCTGCCCATCTCCTCCACCGAGATCGCGATCAAGGACGACGCGGGCCGTGATCTCGAGCTCGGTCAGGTCGGCGAGATCTGCGTGCGCGGCCCGCAGGTCATGCGCGGCTACTGGAACCGCCCGGACGAGACCGCGAAGGTCATGCTCCCGGACGGCTGGTTGCGCACCGGCGACCTCGGCCGCATGGACGCGCGGGGCTTCGTCTACATTGAGGACCGCAAGAAGGACATGATCCTCGTGTCCGGGTTCAACGTGTACCCGAACGAGGTCGAAGCGGTGGCCGCCCAGCATCCCGGCATCCTCGAAGCCGCCGCGATCGCGCAACCCGACGAGCATTCCGGCGAAGTGGTGGTGCTATTCGTGGTGCGCAAGGACCAGGCACTCACGGAAAAGGGGATCATCGAGTATTGCCGCAAGTCACTCGTCGCCTACAAGGTGCCGAGGCGTGTCTATTTCCGGAACGAGCTGCCGAAGTCGAATGTGGGGAAGATATTGAGGAAGACACTTAGAGAGGAGCTTGTGCATCAACCACACAGCACGTGATGAAGTGACCTGTAGCGGTGAGCTTCTTCTTATTGTCCATCTGCGCGTGTCACTGAAGCATTAATCAAATAAACGCCTAAGCCCACTCGGTCTTGCTCGTGCGACTCGTCGCGCCCTTTACGGCGGCTGTCTAGCCATTGATCGACGCTGTCGAGCAGCGCTGCACCACGCTTCGCAAACGTCCGTTCGAACCGCGCAGCTTCACTTGGAGGTATGGCGGTACACTCTCGAAAGCCGAAAAAGACGGGCGCCTTGGCCCCACGAAGTGGCTGAGCAACGGTACCAACAAAGTCTCCAAAAAGGCGGGCGAGCTCAATTGCTTGCTGCCTCACTTGCTTTTGCGACTGCCTGCGAGCCGTCTTCATGCGAATCGTTCCTTCATTGGTTAGTACCACGGCGTTCATCCGCTCCAACTCTCCCAATACAGCCCGCGGGGTAACATCTCCGCCGTACAGCTTAACTAATAGAGCGAATTTGCAACGTCGCCCATGGACAGATAGTTCCTCAGGCCTACCGTTCGGCTTCCTGAAGCGCTGATCGTTGGTCCAGCCACGCAAGACTCTGATCGCACGTTGCTCTTTTGTCCTATGTGTGAGTCTATCTCCCTGACTCCTTATTTGACCGAGTAAAGACGACACCTCCTTACGAGTTAGGCCAGTTGCAACTGATAGTCTCGAAACATTTACACGAGAGCCCGGTGGAAGGATTTCTGCAAACGCAGCTTTAACGTAAGCCTGTTTTGCGGCTCGAATTAGTTGGTCAATGCCCACTCCACCCTTCAGAAGCAAGCGACTTGTTGGCAGAAGAAGGTCTACGAGCGCAGCCGCCAAAGCGGGTTCATGGTCACCTAGCTCGCTACGCGCCACAGGTAGCCCGCGGTCAGTCAGCGACTCGACGCCACGTTTCCCACCTCATCGTAGATGGAAAACAATCCCACGCCGACCATGTGGTCCTTCCGCAGACGCACTGAGATGTCCCGGTGCGCCTCCAACCAATCGTCCAACTCTTCGAGAAAGAGCAGCCCGCGTTCACGAGCGAATTCCGTAAACTCTTTGGCTGTCGCGCGTGTTACCGCTGTGCTGTAGACCTTTCGCCAGAATGGCTTAGGTTGCGATGGATTCCGCCGACCAAGCAGCAGTCGAGAGAGAGTTGCGCTGGCGTCGCCAAGAAAGTACGCGACGGGCTCGTACGCCTGAGTGCTTTTGTTGCCCGTTTGAAAGTAGAGCTTTGTCAGTCGGTATCGACCATCCCGCGTACGTCGGACCGTCCCGTATCGCTCAAGAATGGCAATCGCGCGGCGGGGATCAATCGTGGGGCTGGTTTCCCTCACGAGCGCCGAGAACCCAGCCTTGCCCCCTAGCGAAAGACAACGCGGTCGGCCGCTTGCATCCAGATACTTCTTTCGGCGTGTCCAGACGCTCACTACGTACGCGTATTGGAAGGGGTTGCCAATGTGCTCCAAGCTCCTCGTTCTCTTGGAAGCTGCATCAAACGCTGAGGCCAACATCGCAAGGCTCTCGTCCTTGGTTAGGCCACCTGATTCCAGAAAGGCTGCGACTGGATGCAGCAAGTACTTGGCGCGCTGCTTGTCGATCACGGTTCTCCGCTTGCGCTGCTCGACCTCCGGTCGCCTCACGCGAACCCTCTTAATCGGCACACCCTCTCCTCAGACCGCTCGAGTGTAACCACTGCCCAGGAAGACGAATGATCGACAAATGGGGCTAGATGTCCAGAAACATGGGATGGCGGCGATGCGACAATCTGCCGCGGCGCGTGGCCCCGGACTACCTGACATCGTGTCAGCGCTTTGCCTCAGGCTTCCTTGAGACCGCCAGTTGCCTAGGAGGCGCTTGCCGTGCCCGCCAGCATGTCCCCATGTCGGGCATGCGAACGACTTTCAACTTGCAGGCGGTCCCAAAAAAAACGCCGGCGGATCTCGCTCCGCCGGCGCTCCATATACTCGAGAGCTTGACTACGGACGGTCTATTAGGAGGCAGGAGAACTCGTCCATGTTCGGGCAGGCCATTACTTCCTGCGCGGGCGAGCCGCTTCCACCTATGCTGTGGCCACTGCCGCCAATGCTGGCTGCGCTCGTGCCGCTGCCACCGATGCTGCGGAGCCCAACAAAGCCCAAGGCGGCTCTGTTGATTCCACTACCGCCGATGCTCGCTGTGCTAGTGCCGCTTCCACCTATGCTGTGGCCACTGCCGCCAATGCTGGCTGCGCTCGTGCCGCTGCCACCGATGCTGCGGACTCCAAAACCAAGGCCAGTGGCGGCTCTATCGACCCCACTACCGCCGATGCTGCGGACGCCAACGAAGCCGAGGCTGGCTCTATCGAGCCCACTGCCGCCGATGCTCGCTGTGCTAGTGCCGCTTCCACCTATGCTGTGGCCACTGCCGCCAATGCTGGCTGCGCTCGTGCCGCTGCCCCCGATGCTGCGGACTCCAAAACC
>DATNKO010000074.1:0-2466 GCA_035603345.1 Steroidobacteraceae bacterium
GACGGCCGGGCTGATCGCGTGCGTGCGTCCCGCGCGGGGGGACTACAGCCCAAGTGGCATTCATGCCTTCGCAGGTTAAGCCGCCCAGCTGGGCGGCACTTGACCTGACGCGCAGAGCTCATTCTCCGCGCGCACCGGTCGTGGTCAGCGGCCCACGGGTAGCGATCGGGAGGCGTGATGCGCGCGGGAGCGCTCGCGGGTATCGGTCGGCCGCTCGCCGAAACGCTCGCGGTAGGCGTTGCTGAACGTGCTCGCGTTGCTGAACCCTGACGAGCGGGCGATGTTAGCGACGGTGCGGTGGTCCCAGCCGGGGTGCTGGAGCCTCAGCCGGGCGAGCTCGAGCCGTTCTTCCCGGATCAGCATCGACGGCGTCGTCCCGATGCGCTGCAGCCGCGCCTGGATCTGGCGCAACGACCAGCCCAGCTCTGCTGCGACCGCCGCGCCGGTCAGCGACACATCATGGGCATTCGCGCGCACGAAGCAACGGATCGTGCCGACGAGGTCGTCCTGGGTCTCGTACACCGGCGGCAGCAGCGCCCCTCCGCAGGCGAGGCACAGCAGGTCCACGGCCCGGTCGGCGACGGCATCGAAGCCCAATCCGTCGATCGTGTGCGCCTGGCTGCGCAAGCTTCCCAGCAGATCGACCACGATGCGCCCCATGCCGTGCTCGGCGTTCAGCCCGACGGTGCGGGTCAGCAGTCCGCCTATGCGGGCGTCCACGCGGGCCCGCGGAATCACCAGGGCAAGACACGAGAAATTGTCGCTGTGCCACATATCCATGGGCGCATCGAGGGTGGCGAGCGCTAGGCCGCCGGGTTCGAGCTTGAGGGCGGAGTCCGCCTGGCGGATTACCATCGAGCCCGTCACCGGCGCCAGCAGCTCGTAGGCCCCGTGCGGATGTCGCCGGACGTCAGTGCCCGAGCGCTTGATGGACTCCTCGTCGCCCCACCACCGGACCAGCTGGTAGGCCTCGGTGTGCTGGTGCTCGATGCGCCCCCGGTAGTCGGCGCGCATCCGGAACGCCATCCGGCTATGGATCGAGGAAACGAGTTCACTCCACCATTCGGCCCGATCGGTCATCGCCACATCGCTGCAGCGGTATGCGTCAAGTGCGTACACTGCGGACCTCGCTCGCCCGGGTCTCGCCGCCAGGATAGCGCCGACACCTGTACGAGCGGTTCCCAGAACCCGCGCTCAGGGTCTCACCATGTCCAGTCGTAGGCCGCGCCGGCACGTTGCGCGAGCGGCTTGAGCATCCTCTGCTCGAAGACCGTGACGGTGTCGTAGCCCTCGACCGGCGCGGCGGTGATGACCCGGCCGAAAAGCTCCGGGTCCAGCTGCGGCTCCGGGATGCCCGCCGCGATCGCGTACCGCTGAAGATGGTTGCGGAGAAACTCGGAGTTGCACGGCGGCATCGCGAAGTGTGCCGGATGGGACATTGCCTCTTGCAACGGAATGAACTCGACACCGCTCTCGACGAACGCATTCAGGATCGTGCCGAGCGTGTCGGTCGCGATGGCAGTGCCGTGGATCAGCCAGATCAGCGGGATGTCCTGACCGAACAGCCGCCGGGCCAGCTGCGCGTGTGCTGCCAGCTGGCCGACCGCAGAAGAGACGTAGGTCTCCTGCAACATACGCTTGGCGTCCTCGTCCTTAGATACCACAGCGCGGTAATAGGGGATGATCCATGTGAAGTCGCCGAACCACGCGGTTATCGGTGCGTTCCGGTAACCGGACGCCCGAAGATGGTCCTCCACCCGGCCGCGCTTGCTCTCGGTCTCGCCGGCCATGTCCATCGCGTACCGGAAGTAGCGCTCGGGAGCCATCGCGATGAGGTTGCCGATGAGCCCCTCGGCTTTGTCGATGTCCGCGCAGTACTGGTCCCCCGACATCCACCGCAGCGGGGCGTGCAGGTGCGTGTGATTGCCCAGGTGGTGCCCGGCCTCGACCCAGGCCTCCCACGCGGCCATCAGGCCGGGGTCCGAATCGAGGCGATGGGTGTGGGAGAACCCGTACACGCCCGTGAGGCCGTGGTCGGCGAGCGTGGCGGCGATCGACTTGGTGATGCCCAGCGGCGTGATGCCGTCCGGCATCGGCACGCCGTCCCAGAGCACGAAGTCGTCGACCGTCACTGCAACCTTGACGGCACCCTCCGGTGAGATGTTCGACATGGGAGATTCCCTTCGACTGCAGCCGCCTTGACGGCTCTCACGAGGCTAGGAAGCCGGGCCGATCACGTCTTGTCGGAGCGCGCAGCGTACTTTCCGCTTGCGCACAGTCCTCTGCCCGTGCGCGCTTCGGCGTCAGAGCGCCTGATCACATGAGCCGGGCTGGGAGGGCTCGTGACGTCCGGCAACCCGAGTCGGATGCCCCCTGGGGCGACCTGCCGAGCGCTCGCGGCCGCCCCTGACCACCCAATCTGAGCAGCCAAAGCGCCCCGGCAGGGTTCGCCCGCCGGGGCGTTTG
>DATNKO010000049.1:0-13484 GCA_035603345.1 Steroidobacteraceae bacterium
GCTTACTTTGCGCGCCTGGGGCTGGTCTCACTGCTGCGCGAGCAGCAGCGACTCCAGTGTGTTCGTTGAACCGCCGTATGCGGAACCGCACGTACGGTGGTGTGGGAGGGGAGTGAGCGTAAGCTCACCCCCTACCCGATCGGCTCCCTTTGCGGCGCCGACAGCGGTGAGCGTTCGGTATCATGGCAGGATGGCGGTTCCGCACTCTCCCCAGGATGGGTTGCTGCAGATCGCGCGCCGCGACATGCTGGCGCGCAGCCTCGAGCCGGACTTCCCGCCCGCGGCGCTCGCACAGTTGCAGGGTATCGCCGCAGCCGCAGTCACCACCGACAGTGCAGTGCGCGACCTGTCGGGGCTGCTGTGGTGCTCGATCGACAACGACGACTCGCGCGACCTGGACCAGCTGTCGGTAGCAGAGCCGCTCGCCGGCGGCGCCGTCAGAATCCTGATCGCGGTGGCGGACGTAGATGCGACGGTGGCGGCTGGCTCACCGCTCGATGCGCACGCCGGCGTCAACACCACCAGCGTGTACACAGCGGCGGCGGTCTTCCCGATGCTGCCGGAGCGGCTGTCCACCGATCTCACCTCGCTCGCCGCGCAGCAGCGCCGGCTCAGCCTGGTCATCGACATGACCGTGACAGACGGCGCAGAGGTCAGCAGCTCCGAGGTCTACCGCGCCGCCGTCATCAACAAGGCGAAGCTCGCCTATGACGGCGTGGCCGCCTGGCTCGACGGCAAGGCCGCAGCCCCGGCCGCGGTCGCATCCGTGGCGGGGATGGATGAGCAGCTGCGCCTCCAGGATCGGGTTGCCCAGGCGCTCAAGGGTGTGCGCAAGGCGGCCGGCGCGCTCGGTCTCACGACGCTCGAGGCACAGGCGGTCTATGAGGGCAGTGCGCTCATCGACCTGCGCCCGGACGAGGACAACCGCGCCAAGGAGTTGATCGAGTACTTCATGATTGCGGCGAACGGGGAGGTGGCGCGTTTCCTCGAGTCGAAGCGCTCGCCGTCGCTGCGGCGTGTGCTGCGCGTGCCGGAGCGCTGGGGACGCATTGTGGAGCTGGCCCGCGGGCTCGGCGCACAGCTGCCGGCCGCGCCGGATGCTCCCGCGCTCAGCGCCTTCCTCGTCGAGCGGCAGCGGGCAGCGCCCGACAGCTTCGCGGATCTGTCGCTCGCGGTCGTGAAGCTGCTCGGCGCCGGCGAATATGCGTTGAAGCGCCCGGGCGAGCCGGCCGAGGGGCACTTCGGGCTGGCGGTGGAGGACTATACGCACGCCACGGCCCCGAATCGCCGCTATCCGGACCTGTTGACGCAGCGCCTGGTGAAGGCCGCGCTGGCGGCCCGGCCCGCCCCCTACGGCGACCAGGAGCTGCGCCGGCTCGCCGCCCATTGCACCGAGCAGGAGGGTAACGCTGCCAAGGTCGAGCGGCAGGTGAGCAAGTCCGCTGCCGCGATGCTGCTTGGCTCCCGTGTCGGCGAGCAATTCGACGCGGTCGTCACGGGAGCTTCCGACAAGGGCACCTGGGTGCGCATCTCCCATCCGCTCGCCGAGGGGCGCGTCGTGAGCGGCTTCCAGGGCCTGGATGTGGGCGACAGCGTGCGGGTGCAGCTGACCCACACGGACGTCGAGCGCGGCTTCATCGATTTTGCCCGTGCGCGTTGAAGCGCCATCCGGGAGTTGGGCAACTCACGGTGGTGGCAGTGCGAATATTTCTCAAGAATATTCAAAACAATGGCAATCACTCCGAGCGCCGGCAACTTTGCCCGCAGACTGGCGTCAATCGCTGGCGGGAGCCCGACTCGAAATGGAATTCGCAAGGAGGTCACGTGGATCGTCCCTATCTTCTGCCGCGAGACAAGCACGCCATCGCAGTAACGTCGCCGCGCCGTCACCACCACAAGGAGCCCCTGCGGCTCAGTGACCCGGCGGCGCGCGCGATGACCGATTTTCGCCGCGATCCGCCGCTGACGGTAGCGGAGGATCTGGCGCTTGAGCAGGTTCTGGATGAGATGTTCCGTGCGGGAGTCCGATGCTTTCTGGTGGTGCGCGAGAGCATCGTGATCGGTCTGATTACGGCCGAGCATGTGCGTGGCGATCACACCCTGATTCAAGCGCAAAGCCTGGCCATGGAAGGGGCGGTGCCGTTGCGGGTCGCGGATGTCATGACTCCTTCAGCCGACGTGCCCGCGATCGACTGGCAGGTCATCGAGCAGGCACAGATTCGCGATCTGGTGGAGATATTCGCGGCAACGGAGGCCGAGCATCTGGTGGTGCTGGAGAGCGAGACGGTAAACCGCAGCCACGTTCGCGGGCTCATACACCGCGCCCGCCTGGAAAGGCAGCTCGGAACCCGTTGCGGAACTGAGCTGTGAGCATTGCGACGGCACGGCGAGGCCACCGGGTATAACATCGGCCTGCGCTCAATCCCAACGAATCGCCGCCGGAGATTATCATCGCCGTTGCGGACCTGAGCTTTGCGGTTGCCAGCTAAGGAATCTGGGCAATCTGGGGACGGCATGAGCACAACGCAGGACACGGCGACAGAACACAGCCCCCGGCACAGTCGTTGGCGACTGATCGTGGCCGCGGTGGGCGCGGTACTGATCATCCTGGTGCTGGTACACCTGTGCGCACCCAAGCCCGCGGCAAAGGGATCGCCGCCGCAGGTGGTCAACGTTGCCAAAGCGGTGAGCGGCAGCATGCCGGAGACGCTGACGGAGCTCGGCACGGTCACGCCGAACGCCACGGTGACGGTGTTGCCGCAGTTGAGCGGCTACCTGACGGCGGTGGGCTATCAGGAAGGCCAGGACGTTACCAAGGGACAGTTTCTCGCCCAGATCGATCCACGTCAGTACCAGATCGACCTGCAGCAGGCGCAGGCGGCACTGCTCAAGGATCAGGCGAGCCTCGATCAGGCGCGCTCGGATCTGGTGCGTTACGAGCAATTGCAGAAGCAAAAGGCCATCGCCGAGCAGCAGGTCGTCGACCAGCAGTTCCTGGTCAAGCAGGACGAGGGGCAGGTCAAGAGCGACCAGGCGAATATCGCTCAGGCCCAGCTCGATCTGGTGTATTGCCACATCACCGCGCCGGTCGCCGGGCGGGTCGGCTTGCGCCTGGTCGATCCCGGCAACTATGTGACGGCCTCGAGCTCTCCCGGCATCGTCGTCATCACCACGATGAAGCCGACTACGGTGCAGTTCACCGTGGCCCAGAACGATCTCGACCGGGTGATCCAGCGCTTCAACTCCGGCGCGAAGCTGCCGGTCACTGCGTACACCAGCGATAACAACCGCGAGATCGCCACCGGTACGCTCTACGCGCTCAGCAATCAGATGACCACCAGCACCGGCACGGTCACCCTGCGCGCCACTTTTGCCAACCAGGATGAGGCGCTTTTCCCCAACGAATTCGTCAACATCAAGATGCTGGTCGATACGCTCAACGGGGCCGTGCTGGTGCCGACACCGGCAATGTTGAGCGGTGCGCCGGGCGACTATGTCTACCTGGTCAATGCCGACGATACGGTATCGGTGCACAAGGTCACTCCCGGTCCGAGCGACGGCCAGAACACTGCCATCCTCTCCGGCCTCTCGGTCGGGCAAACCGTCGTCACCAACGGCACCGACCGGCTGAACGATGGGGCGAAGATCAGTATCGCCACGGCACAGAAGGCTTCAGGCTCCGCGGCCGCATCGAAATCGAAATCGCCGCCGGCCAAGTAACGCTAAGCAGCCGGCGCGCGCCTGATGAATATTTCCCGTCTGTTCATACTGAGGCCGGTCGCCACCTCGCTGTTGATGATCGCGCTGGTGCTGGTCGGCCTGGTGGCGGTGCGGTTTCTGCCGGTCTCGTCGCTCCCGAGCGTCGACTATCCAACCATCCAGGTGCTCACGTTCTACCCCGGCGCCAGTCCTCAGGTGATGGGGACCACCGTGACTGCGCCGCTCGAGGTGCAGCTGGGTCAGATTCCGGGTCTGGCGCAGATGACTTCCGCGAGCTCCGCCGGCGCCTCGGTCATCACCCTGCAGTTCGATCTGTCGCTGAACCTCGACGTCGCTGAGCAGAATGTCCAGGAGGCGATCAACGCGGCCAACAGCCTGCTGCCGAGCGGCCTGCCCGCGCCTCCGGTATACGCCAAGGTCAATCCGGCCGACCAGCCGATCCTGACGCTGGCGGTCACCTCCAGGTCGATGTCGCTCACCCAGCTTCAGGATATCGCCAACAACCGCCTCGCCTCGAAGATTTCCGAGGTATCCGGGGTTGGAGTGGTGACCCCATCGGGGGGCAACGTGCCGGCGGTCCGGGTCGAAGTCGACCCGCAGAAGCTGGCCGGCTACGGGCTGAATATCGACGATCTGCGCACCTTGCTCGCCGACATCAACGTCAGCCAGCCCAAGGGGAATTTTGATGGGCCGGACCTGGATTACACCATCAACGACAACGATCAGATCGACGATCCCAACGATTACATGAACTCGGTGATTGCCTATCAGAGCGGCTCACCGGTGTTCCTGCGCGATGTCGCCACGGTCAGCCAGGCGGCGCAGGACGTGGAGCAGGGCGCCTGGGTCAATCACACACCGGCGATCGTGCTCAACGTGATGCGCCAGCCCGGGGCGAACGTGATCGCCACGGTCAACCAGATCAAAAAGGTGCTGCCGCAGCTGCTCGCGACCCTGCCGCAGGCGATGCAGGTGCAGATCGTCGCCGACAGCACCGGGGTGATCCGCGCCTCGGTGACCGACGCCGCGCTCGAACTGGGGCTTGCGATCCTGCTGGTGGTCCTGGTGATCTTCGTGTTCCTGCGCAACGCGCCGGCGACCATCATCCCGAGCATTTCCGTGCCGGTGTCGCTGATTGGGACGCTGGCGGTGATGTACCAGCTCGGCTACTCGATCGACAACCTGTCGCTGATGGCGCTCATCGTCGCGACCGGCTTCGTGGTCGACGATTCGATCGTGATGATCGAGAACATCGTGCGTTATCTGGAGGAAGGCAAGACCGCGTTGGAAGCCGCGCTCGAAGGCGCAGGGCAGATCGGCTTCACCATCATGTCGCTGACGATATCGCTGATCGCGGTGCTGATTCCGCTGCTGTTCATGGGCGGCGTGATCGGCCGGCTATTCAGCGAATTCGCGGTCACTCTCGCCGTGACCATCGTGCTGTCCGCCGTGGTGTCGCTGACTCTCGTGCCCATGATGTGCGCGCGCATCCTGCGCCGTAAGGCTGAACGCAGCCCCAGCCGCTTCGAGCGAGTGAGCGAAGGGCTGTTTGACAGGACCCTGGCAGCTTACCGGCGCGGCCTGCAATGGGTATTGCGTCACCAGGGTCTGACCTTGCTGGTTGCAACCCTGACGGTGGTGGTGACCGGGATTTTGTACGTCACGATTCCCAAAGGCCTGTTCCCGGTGCAGGACGTCGGCGTGATCCAGGGTATCAGCGTCGCCGACAATTCCATCTCCTACAAGGCGATGGCGACGCGCCAGATGGCGCTCGCGGATGCGATCCTCAAGGATCCCGAGGTGACCTCGCTGACTTCGTACATTGGCATCGACGGCACCAACACGACCTTGAACGAGGGGCGCTTCCTGATCAATCTGCGGGCGCACGATGATCGCTCGCTCACCGCGGCGCAGATTGCCAGGCGATTGCACCAGGAGGTTGCCAGCGTGCCCGGCATCGAGCTGTACCTGCAACCCGAGCAGGACCTCACGCTCGACACCACGGTGTCACCGAACCAGTATCAATTCGTGCTGCGCGGGCCGAGCCAGCAGGACTTTGAGAAATACGTACCCGAGCTGGTCACGCGGCTGAAGCGGATCAAGTCGATCACCGACGTCACCACCGATTTGAACAACGAGGGGCTGAGCGTCGACATCGAAGTGAACAGGCAACTGGCCGCCCGCTATGGCATTACTCCGGCGACCATCGACAACGCGCTGTACGACGCGCTGGGCCAACGCATCGTCTCGACCATCTTCAACCAATCCAATCAATATCGTGTGGTGCTGGTCGCCAAGCCCAAGAGTCTGCCGCGCCTGCAGTCGCTAGGGAGCCTCTACCTGCCGAGCGAGACCGCGAGCAGCGGCCAGGTGCCGTTGAGCGGCATCGCCGATTTCAAGGTGACCAAGTCGCCACTGGTGGTGAGCCACCTGGAGCAGTTTCCGGCTGTCACCGTGTCGTTCAATCTTGCCGAGGACGCCTCGCTCAGCACGGCCGTGGATGAGATCGAGCAGGCCGAGCGGGCAGTGAAGCTGCCACCGTCGATCACCAGCTCCTTCCAGGGCGCCACCCAGGCCTTTGAGGATTCTCTCTCGAGCGAGGTGTTCCTGCTGATAGCCGCGCTGGTCACCGTCTACATCGTTCTCGGCGTCCTCTACGAGAGCTATATCCATCCGGTGACGATCCTGTCGACGCTGCCTTCCGCCGGGATCGGCGCACTGCTCGCGTTGATGATGGCCGGCGACGACCTGGACGTGATCGGCATCATCGGCATCGTGCTCTTGATCGGCATCGTCAAGAAAAACGGCATCATGATCGTGGACTTCGCGCTCGAAGCCGAGCGCCAGCACGGCAAGCCGCCGGAGGAGGCGATCTTCGAGGCCTCGATGCTGCGCTTCCGGCCGATCCTGATGACCACACTGGCGGCCATGCTCGGTGCCTTGCCGCTGTTGCTCGGAACCGGCACCGGCTCGGAGCTCCGCAGGCCGCTGGGGCTCGCCATCATCGGTGGTCTCGCCGTGAGCCAGTTGCTGACGTTGTTCACCACACCGGTGATTTATCTGCTGTTCGATCGCCTGTCGCGTCGGCTGACTGGTCAGCCGCGGCCGCCGGCGGCTGAGAGCGCGGCGTGAACCTCTCGGCGCTGTTCATCAAGCGGCCGGTGGCGACCTCGCTGCTGGCGATCGCTATCGCGCTGTCGGGCTTGCTGGCCTATTTCCGTTTGCCGGTCGCACCGCTGCCGAATATCACCTTTCCGGTCGTGGTGGTGCAGGCGACCATGGCGGGCGCCAGTCCGGAGATCATGGCCTCGACCGTCGCCGAGCCGCTGGAGAAGCGCCTGGCGACGATCGCGGGCGTGAACGAGCTGACCTCGAGCAACTTCGTCGGCACCAGCACCATCGTCGTCCAGTTCGCTCTCAGCCGCGACATCAACGGCGCGGCGCGCGACGTGGAAGGGGGGATCCAGGCGGCGCGCGCCGATCTGCCGACGACGCTGCGCAACAACCCCACCTATCGCGAATACAACCCGGCGGAATCGCCGATCCTCATTTTGTCGTTGACCTCGGCCACTCTGACCAGGGCGCAGCTGTACGATTCGGCCGATACCGTGCTGCAGCAGCAGCTGTCGCAGGTCAACGGGGTGGGCCAGATCACGCTTGGCGGCAGCGCACTGCCCTCGGTACGGGTCGAGCTCGAGCCCGACAAGCTGAGCAGCTACGGCATCGGGCTGGAGGATGTCCGCGCCGCGATCGCCGCGGCCAACGCCGACAGCGCCAAGGGCCACATCGACCAGGGTGACCAGCGTTACGAGGTGCTCTCCAACGACCAGGCGAGCAGGGCGGCGGATTACCGCGATCTGGTCATTGCCTATCGCAGTGGCTCCCCGGTGCTGCTGCATGACGTCGCCGACGTCGAGGATTCCAACGAGAACATTCGCAATGCCGGGCTCTTCAACGGGCAGCCGTCGGTGGGCGTGATCGTCTTTCCGCTGCCCGGCGCCAACATCATCAAGACCGTCGCCCAGATCAAGAAGGTACTGCCGGCGGTCGAGGCGACCTTGCCGCCCGAGATCCAGCTCAACATCGCGCTCGACCGTTCCCAATCGGTCACCGCGGCCGTGGGTGACACCGAGCGGAGCCTGGGGATCGCCGTGGTGCTGGTCATCGGTGTGGTGTTCGTGTTTCTGCAATCCCCGCGGGCCACTTTGATACCGGCGGTAGTCCTGCCGCTGTCCATCATCGGCACCTTCGGACCGATGTATCTGCTCGGCTACAGCATCGACAATCTTTCGTTGATGGCGCTCACCATCGCCACCGGCTTCGTCGTGGACGACGCCGTGGTGGTGATGGAAAACATCGTGCGGCACCGCGAAGCCGGCATGGAGCCTCTCGAAGCCGCACTGCGCGGCAGTGGCGAGGTCGGCTTCACCGTGCTGTCGATGAGCCTGTCGCTGATCGCGGTGTTCATCCCGATCCTGCTGATGCCGGGCATCGTCGGCCTGCTGTTCCACGAATTCGCGGTCACACTTTCCATCGCAATCCTGTTCTCGCTGCTGATCTCCCTCACGGTCACACCGACCATGTGCGCGTATCTGCTGGGCCGCGGCACGTCGGTGCGCTCGGACGCCAGGTGGGCGGTGTGGGTCGAAGCACAGTTCGAGCGCTTCAAGCGCGCCTACTCGCGTTCGCTCAGCGCGGTCCTCGACCACTCGCTGCTCGTGGGGCTGACGCTGATCGCGCTGATCGTGCTCAACTTCTTCCTGTTCAGGCTGGTGCCGTCGACGTTCTTCCCGGAGCAGGATAACGGACTGTTGCTCGGCCAGATCACCGCCGATCAGAGCATCTCCTTCCCGGCGATGGAGAAAAAGCTCCAGCAGTTGCAGAGCATCGTGCAGGCGGACCGGGCCGTCGCCTCGGTGATCGGCTTCGTCGGCGGACGCGCCCTCAATCAGGCCAATGTGTACGTGCAGCTCAAACCCCTCGCCCAGCGGCACCTGTCGGCCGACCAGGTGGTCGGGCGGCTGCGGCCGAAGCTCAATCAGGTCTCCGGCGGGCGCTTGATTCTGCAGGCCGTCCAGGATCTGCACATCGGCGGCCGGCAGACGGCCGCGGAATACCAGTACACCCTGACCAGCGAGGATACCGCCTCGCTGTACGCGTGGACGCCCCAGCTGGTGACCGAGCTCAGCAAGTCCCACGGCCTGCTCGAGGACGTGAGCTCGGACCTGCAGCAGAACGGCCTGCAACTCTACATGACGATCAATCGCCCGACTGCGATGCGCTATAGCTTCGCGCCGAATCAGATTGACAACGTTCTCTACGATGCCTTTGGCCAGCGCACCGTGTCGACGATCTTCAACCCGTTCAACCAGTACTTCGTGGTGATGGAAGTCGCACCGAAGTACTGGCACTACCCGCAGATGCTCGATCGCATCTACCTGAGCACCGCGGCGGGCAACCCGAGCGGTAGTCAGCAGACCCAGGCGCCGCGCGACACCTTGAGTGCGGTGGCGCCGTACGCCGCCGAAGCCACCGCGCAGACCACGGCGTCCACCAGCTCGAACAACGCCAGCGCCGAGGCCAATGCGGTCACTAACGCCATTTCCAACAGCAGGGGCGGGACATCCACCGGCAGCGCGGACACCACGGCGGCGGAGACCATGGTGCCGGTGCCAGCGCTCGCCACCTACCTGAGCAACCATACGGCGACTCAGGTCAACCATCAGAGCGGCCTGGTCGCCGCGACCATCTCGTTCAACCTGCCGCCCGGCGGGTCGCTCAGCCAGGCCGCCGGGATCATTGCCCAGGCCATGCGGGATCTGGGCATGCCGGCTACGATCCACGGCAGCTTCGCGGGTGCCGGACAGGTCTATGCCCAGTCGATGTCGACCATGCCGCTATTGATTCTCGCCGCGCTCGCGACCGTCTACATCGTGCTCGGGATCCTCTACGAGAACACCGTTCATCCGCTGACCATTCTGTCCACGCTACCGTCGGCGGGCATCGGCGCGACACTCGCGCTGCTGATCTTCGGCACTCCGTTCTCGGTGATCGCGCTGATCGGCATCATCCTGTTGATCGGCATCGTCAAGAAGAATGCCATCATGATGATCGACGTTGCCATTCATACGCAGCGCGAACAACAGGTCGAGGCGCGGCAAGCCATTCACGAGGCCGCGGTAATCCGTCTGCGGCCGATCATGATGACCACGGCGGCCGCGGTGCTCGGTGCGCTGCCGCTGGCAATCGGCATCGGCCAGGGCGCTTCGCTCCGCCAGCCGCTCGGTATCACCGTCATGGGTGGACTGATCCTGAGTCAGATTTTCACTTTGTACACCACGCCAGTGATCTATCTCTATCTCGATCGTTTGCGGGTCAGGCTGCGCGAGTCAATGGCCGCTGCGCCCTGGCGCAGGGATCTGGGTGCCAACGCATGAATACCGGCAGCGTCAAATTCGGTTCGATCGTGGTGCTGGGCGGGCTCTTGAGCGGCTGCCTGGTCGGTCCCAACTACCACCGTCCCGCGGTGCCAGTGCCGGCGCAGTTCACTGAATTGCCTGGCTGGACGGGGGCCGCGCCGGCGGATGCGGCCCCCAAGGGCGACTGGTGGATCGATTTCAACGATCCCCTGCTCGACGAGCTCGAACCCAAGGTGGTGGTGTCGAATCAGACGGTGCGCCAGGCCTATGCCAACTACCAGCAAGCGCTGGCCGAGGTAAGGGTGGCGCGCGCGCAATTATTCCCGATCCTTGGAATCAACGGCTCGGTAACCCGAACCGGGGGGCCGGCCGCCGGCACCACCGGCGCAGCAGGGACCACCGCCGCGGGCGTCCGCTCGCCCGGTAGCGTCATCAACGCCGGCTCGCTCGAAGGCACGGCCAGCTGGACGCCCGACCTTTGGGGCTCGGTGCGCCGCCTGATCGAGGAGAACTCCGCAACCGCGCAGGCCGACCAGGCGACGCTCGCCAATGCCGCGCTCTCCGAGCAGACCTTGCTTGCCACCACCGTCATCGAATTGCGGCTGGCGGACGCGGACATTGACCTGGAGCAGCAGACGGTCGCGGCCTACCGGGACGCGTTGCGCGTGACCGAGCAGCAGGCTACGGCGGGGATCACCGCCACTCCGCCTTCGGCGGTCATCACGGCGCGTGTTGCCCTGGAAACGGCCCAGGCCAGCCTGATCGGACTCGGTGTCGCGCGCGCCCAGTACGCCCACGCCGTCGCGGTACTGGTCGGCAAGAATCCGGAGGAGCTCGACATTCCGCACAGCAAGATCATGCCGACGCTGCCGGACATCCCGGTGGGCGTGCCGTCGACACTGCTCGAGCGCCGGCCGGACATTGCGGCCGCCGAGCGTACGATGGCCGCGCAGAACGCGGCGATCGGCATCGCCGTGGCGGCGTACTACCCGACGCTATCGCTGTCCGCGGCCGCCGGTTTTACCCAGCAGCCCCTCGATGGCCTGCTGCATACCGCCAACCACGTCTGGTCGCTCGGTGCCAACGGCACCGAGACACTGTTCGAGTTCGGCGAGCGCCATGCCGAGGTCGCGGCCGCCAGGGCTGCTTACGAGGGTGCGGTCGCGAGCTACCGCGGCACGGTGCTCAGCGCGTTCCAGGACGTGGAGAATGATCTTTCCGGGCTGCGCATCCTCGCCGAGCAGGCTAAGGCGCTCGACGTCGCCGTAAGCGACGCCATCCGCGGAACGCAGATCGCGCTGGCCGAGTTTCAGGCCGGCACCGTCGACTACACCACGGTGGCCACGGCTCAGGAGGTCCAGCTCACCAACCAGCAAAGTGCGATCACGGTGCGACAGAACCGGCTGGTGGATACGGTGAACCTCATCGGCGATCTGGGCGGCGGCTGGTCCGCGGCGCAACTGTACGATCCGCGGCATCCCAGGGGACCGCAGCCGTCTGATGTGTCGGCAGCAGCATCGCCTGCTGGCGCGGCGCGTCCTGCTGCGCAATGAGCGGGGCGTATCCGTTCAGTTCTTGATACTATACCCCCCACCCTATGAGGTGGATTGAGCGCGAGGTACCGGCCTGATGGGCCATACAATCCAGGACAAGACCCGCCTGCTGCAGCGCGTGCGCCGGCTGCGTGGCCAGGTGGAGGCGATCGAGCGGGCACTGCAGAAGGATGCGGACTGCGCCCGGGTCATGCAGCTCACGGTATCGGCGCGCGGCGCCGCCAACGGCCTGATGGCCGAGCTGCTCGAGGATCACATCCGCATGCACGTCTCGGACCCAACCCACGACCGGGATCGCGAACGCGCCCGCGGCGCGAAGCATCTCATCGAAGTGGTGCACGCCTACCTGCGCTGACGCCGCGTGACAGCCGTGGTCAGCGGCGCGGATTCTGCCAGTCACCGCCCAACGCCTGCACCAGCTGCACGGTCGCGGTGAGGCGCTGGGTCTCGATGCCGAGGGCCGCGAGCCGCGCGGCGAGCGCGGCGTTCTCAGTCGACACCACTTCGAGATAGGTGACAATCCCGCCCTTGTAGCGGTAGTTGGCCTGATCGAGCGCGCCCTGGGTGGCTTCGACCGCCGCCGCCTGGCTGATGCTCTCGCGCTCGAGCTGGCGGAGCGCCGCGAGATTGTCCTCCACGTCCTGGAACGCGGTGAGCACGGTGGCGCGGTAGTCGGCGACCTGCTCGTCGTAGGCGGCGTGCGTCTCGGCAGCCTGCGCGGCGTGCGCCCCGAAATCGAACACGGTAAGCAGACCCTGCGGCCCGACCGACCAGTAGCGGCTCGGGGCGCTCAACCAGGTGGACTGGGCAACGCTCTGCCAGCCGGCGGCGGCCTGCAGGCTGAAGTCGGGGAAGTAAGCCGCGCGGGCCACGCCGATGTTGGCATTGGCGGCGGCCACCCGGCGTTCGGCGGCGGCGACATCCGGGCGGCGCTCGAGCAGCTGCGAGGGGAGCCCCGGATCGACGGCCGGCGGCTGCACGTCGGACGGCAGCGGGCGCGGCGCGACCGAGAAGCCGGACGCCTGCTCGCCGACCAGCACGGCGATGGCATGCTCGGTCTGGGCGCGGTGCAGGCGGGTGTCCTCGGCCTGGGTGCGCGCGGTCTCGAGCTGCGCCTGCGCCTGCTGGACGTCCGAGAGCGCGGCGGCGCCGCCGTGATACAGGTCCTGGGTGAGCGCCAGCGCCTTGGCGTAGTCGGCCACGGTGTGGTCGAGGAGCTGCTGCTGCGCATCGAGTCCGCGCAGCATGAAGTAGTCGTTCGCGAGCTGCGCGTGCGTGGCGAGATCGAGCGCGGCGAGATCGCCGGCGCTGGCCTGCTCGGTTGCGCGGGCGCCGGCTACCGTGTTGCGGATGCGTCCGAAGACGTCCAGCTCCCAGGAGAGGGCGCCGCCGGCAACGAAGTCGTCGTAGAGCGTCTGGCCGCCGGCGGGAAACTCCGGCGCGTTGGCCGACAGGCGCTCGCGCGTCGCGCTGGCGTTGGCCGTGAGCGTGGGAAAGAAGCCGGCGCGCGCAAACCGCGTCTGCGCCGAGGCTTCATCGAGTCGGGCGAGCGCGGCCTTCAGGTTCTGATTGGCGGCGCTCACCCGCGCCTCGAGCGAGTCGAGCTCGTCCTCGTGAAACATCTGCCACCACGGCCCGCGCGGCGCGTTGTCGGCCGGAGCGGCGAGCTTCCAGCCGTCCAGCTCCTTGTAGACAGGGGCGGGCGGTGCGGTCGCCGGCGTCCGGTAGTGCGGCGCGAGCGAGCAGGCGGCGACCAGGGTGGCGCCCGCGGCCAAGAGCGCCGCGCCGAGCC
>DATNKO010000078.1:0-25929 GCA_035603345.1 Steroidobacteraceae bacterium
CGACGGAGCGGGTGCAGATGGCGGCTGCGCTCGCGGCCAGCAGGCAGCGCGCGGCGGCAGCCACTGTGGGCGAGGCCCCAGCCGGCACGGCGCCGGCATCGCAGCCGGCCCCCGCAGGCGGCGCGGGCAGCGGTGCGGCAGCCGCGCCGACGCTGCTCACCCTGACCCGGCAGGTCGCCGCCGAGCAGAACTACCTGAGCATCCGTGACGAGCGCATCGCCGCGCGCCAGAAGCTCGCCGACACCTATGGTGCCTGGGTCGGCGTCGTCGCGGGACAGGCGAGCGCCATCCTGCACACCTGTCTCATCGACGCTGCCGTGGTGCTGGGCGCGCTGCTGCTGCTGCTGTTCATCGACACGTGGCTCGAGCACCTGCTCGGCCGCACACGTCTCGATCGCCGCCAGCTCGCCACCTTGCGCAGCGTGATCGGAGTGTCGCTGCAGATCGCGGGGGTGGTGCTGATTCTCGTGGTGCTGATCGGCGTGCCGGGACAGCTCGGCACCATGCTTGGCCTCGCCGGCGCCGGACTCACGGTGGCCCTCAAGGACTTCCTGGTCGCGTTCGTGGGCTGGTTCGTCCTCATGGGCAAGAACGGCATCCGCCTCGGCGACTGGGTGGAGATCAACGGCGTCAGCGGCGAGGTGGTCGATCTCGGCATGTTTCACACCGTGCTGCTCGAGACCGGCAACTGGACCGACGCCGGCCATCCCACGGGGCGCCGCGTCACCTTCACCAACAGCTTCGCGATCGAGGGCCACTACTTCAACTTCTCCACCTCGGGTCAGTGGCTGTGGGACGAGCTGTCGGTGACCGTGCCTTTCGAGCGTGACACCGGCAGGATCGCCCAGGCGATCGAGAAGGAAGTCGCCGACGCGACCGCGGACAACGCCCGTCAGGCCGAGCAGGAGTGGCGGCGCGCCGCGCGCGGGCAGGGCGGCAGCGGCATATCCGCGGTGCCCGGGGTCGCGGTGCGGCCGGCGGCAGGCGGCGTAGCCGGCGTCGAGATCGCGGTGCGCTATGTGACACGCGCCAGCGAACGCTACGCGCTGCGCGCGCGGCTGTATCAGACGGTCGTGGGGCTGCTCGCGCAGCACCCGGCCGCCGCGGCATGAGCGCCTCTCGAGGCGTGCGCGCTTCTGCTTTGGTGCGGCGGCCTGTTAGCATTACGGCGGATCCACACTCAAGGAGTACGGACGTGGCGCTTGCATCCAAGATCAGCTTTGTCCTGGCGCTGGCCCTCGCGGCCGGGAACGTGGCACTGGCACAGGAGCGCGCTGAACCCCACCCTGCCGCACGGCCACCGGCGCACGGCGAGCCGCATGCCGGTCCCACGCGCTACCAGCGCGTCACCGAGCCCTCGGGCTGGAACAATCGGCCCGCCACCGTCGACCGGGCGGAGTACAACCACAACTACCAGGCCGCGCGCAGCTACAGGATCGGCGTGTACCGCCGTCCGCCAGGCTGGGTCGCGCACCGTTGGGCGTACGGCCAGGTGCTGCCGCGTGCTTACTGGGCTGCGCCGTACATCCTCGCCGACTACTGGCTGTTCGCGCTCACCGTGCCGCCGGTGGGCTACGAGTGGGTGCGCGATGACAGCGACGCCATCCTGGTGAACATCACTACCGGCCAGATCCTGCAGGTCGAGTACGGCGTGTTCTCCTAGCGCTGCTTGAGGTGCGTGTGCCGGCCGTGCGCCGGCGGCACACGACCGCTGTCTCGAGGCGGTGATGAGGCTCAGGTCAGATTTGGTGGCCGTCTTGCTGTGCCTCGGCACAGCAGTGCTGGCGGGCTGTGCGACCGGCCCGTCGAAACCGGCCACGCCCATCGTGCCTCACGTGGCGGACACTCTCCTGACCAGCGCGGCGCACCTGAAGAACGCTCAGCATGAGCCGGTGAGCACGTTCACCCAGGAGGACGTGGTCGTATTCCAGGTGGGCCTCACATGGGAGCCGGCACACGAGAGCGGCGGTGTGCACACCGTGCAGTGGCGCTGGTACCAGGGCGAGCGGCTGGTGTCGGTGTCCGACAGGAAGGTTACGTTCGACCGCTCGCCATATACGCTCTCGATGAAGCGGCCGGCGGCGATGCTCGGCAGCGGGCAGTTCGCCGTGGCGCTACTGGTCGACGGGGCCCTCGCCGGGGCGAGTCCGTTCGAGATTACGCCACAGTGATGGCACGCCACGCATCGAAGACCGTATCCACCGCAAGGGCATCGACCCGCGCGGACCCCGGCGGCCCACCGACCGCAACGACCGGGGAACCCGACGGACTCCGTGGCAACCACTGACGCGGGCTTTCGGCTCCGTACATGACCACCAGCGGCAGCCCCAGTGCCGCGGCTACGTGCGCCGGTCCCGTATCGATCGAGATCATGCTGTGGGCGGACTCGCACAGGGCCAGCAGCCGCCGCAGCGGCAGCTCGGCGATCGCGACCTGCGGCAGCGCGGTGTGGAGCTCGAGCTGCTGCAGCATCGGACCTTCCGCCGGCGCACCGCACAGAATAATGAGAGCATCGGGCATCGCAGCGTGAAGCTTGTGCAGCAGCGCCGCCCAGTTTTGCGCGGGCCACGCCTTGTCGTCGTGCAGCTTCCAACGCTCGCGCCGGCGGCTCAGCGTGCGGAAGTTGCCGGGTTGGATCAGGATGAGAGAGCGAGCTGCCCATCCCCGCGCGCTCAGCCACGCGCGAAGCTCCGTGCGCTCTGAGGCCAGAACATGCAGGCGCGGCGCCGCGCACGCGCTTCTCTCAGACAGCGGGTAATCCGCGGCAGGGAGCGCGGCCGGGGTGCGCGCGCCGAAGCGACCGAGACGATCGACCCAAGGGCCGCCGACGTCCGCGAGCTCGCGAGTGATGAACAGACAGCGGTCCGGATTGATCCTGGCCAGGGCAAGCAACCGCTGTATCCGCCGCAGTTGCCGCGGCCGGTGCTCGCATACATAGATCGGGCTGGGGTCGCTGTGCCGAAGCGCCGACCGGACGCCCCACCAGGTGACGCCGGGCGCGTTCGGCAGCGACCGTGCGAACGTCCACACCTGTGCCACGTCCGGGTGCCCGGCATAGAGCGAGGAATTCCACGGGCCGGCGCCAATGACAAGGCACGAGTTGCCGAATCTCTGACGCAGCATGCTCAGCAGCGCGGTCAGCATGACCATGTCGCCGAGCCGCCCGAACTGGATGACGACGGGCTGCAGGGCCCGCCCCGGCGTCGCGCCGGCAGTGGCTTGCACTCGCGCGGCTGCCTCCGCCGAGGCGCGGGGCTCGCGAGACTCGACGTATGGCCGCGGTGGTGTGGTCTCGCCCACGCTAATAGTTTAAGGAACCCAAATTCAAGAAATCATCAGGCGGCCGGGCGTCTTTACCGTGGACGGGGCTGGTGGGTGCTGACGGGATCGAACTGCCGACATTCGCCTTGTAAGGGCAGGCGATCAGAATAACATCAAAGACTTAGATCGTCGAAACCGGCCGTAAGCGGACCTCAGTCGGGCACAGCGGAGCACAAAGGGAACACACAACGCGCGCGTGAAAGGTTGCGCACGCGCTGTCTATTTATAGAACTCCGGCAATCCAAAGGCATTCGGCGAGCCTCCGTCGAGCAAGATGCGGCCGTCACCGAGAGCGTTCAACACGAAGAACTGCCGGGCAGTCACCATCGCACCGGAGGGCGTCCACGTGTTTGAGGTGGGATCGTAGACCTCGGCGGTGCCGGTCCCGAGCACGGCGCTGCTCGTACCATTGAGGCCGCCGACGATCAGCACCGTGCCATTCGAGAGCAGCGCGCCACCCTGCGATTGCCGGGGAGTGAACATCGAGGCCACCGCAGTCCAGGTACCGCTCGAGGGGTTGTAGACCTCCGCGGTCGCCGTCGTCGCAGTACCGGTGTAGCCACCGGCGACAAGCACCTCTCCCGTGGGCAGAAGCGTCGCCGTCTGGTTCATTCGTGCCGTGGTCATCGATCCCGTCGCGGTCCAGGTACCGGTCGATGGGTTGTACAGCTCGGCACTCGCGAGCGGCGCGCCCCCGCTTTGCAACGTGCTGGTCGCTCCGCCGAATCCGCCCGCCACCAGCACCATGCCGTTTGTGAGCACGATCGCGGTGTGCGCATAACGGGCGGTCACCAGCGCACCGGTCGGCGTGAAGCTGTCGGTGGTCGGATTGTAGAGATCGGCCGAACTGACGAAGGTCGTGCAGCTGCAAGTGCCGATGTTTCCGCCCGCCACCAGCACCGTGCCATTCGTAAGCAGCGAAGCGGTGTGCTCGTAGCGTGGACTGCTCATCGTTCCGGCGGGACTCCAGGTGTTGGCGGTAGGATTGTAGAGCTCGGCACTGTTGAGAACCCCGCTGTAACTGACCCCGCCTGTCACGAGCATCTCGCCGTTCGCCAGGACCGTCGCCGTGTGCTGCTGACGCTCGTTTGACATCGCAGCCGCCGGTGTCCAGGTATTGGTGGCGGGGCTAAAGAGATCGGCGCTGCTGAGCAGCAGGAACTCGCCCCCGCCGACGGAAACCGTACCGCCGGTCACCAGCACCTCCCCGTTGGCGAGCACGCCGCTTGCGGCGTAGTAGCCGGCGTGAGCCTGTGATCCGCTCATGGACCAGCTGTTCTGTGTCGGGTCGTAGAGCGCGGTGATGGACAGAGAACTGGCGGATCCATAAACCCCGCCGTCGGCGACGACGGACCGTCCTGCAGCCCGGTCACCGATCCGTAGCCCCCGGCGAGGACCCCCAGCGGATCCCAGGTGCCCAAGGGCTCAGGACAGCGCTGGGGGCAGCGTGGTGCCGGCCCACGACGCTCTGCGAGCGGGGTTGCTGCGTTATTGTGGGTGCCGTGGCGGTGCTGCTACCGCCTCCGCTGCCCCCGCTGCTGCTGCCACCGCCACCCCCACCGCAGGCGGCGAGTACCAGGAAAAGAGCTGCCCCCAGGACGCGGGGGATGCGCGGTGTCGCTCCCACGTGAGTCTCTCCCCGACAGCGCACGAACAGTCTTAAGTTTCACGATTATCGCGCGGCGAATGAGGAAACGCACCGCCGCGAGCGCGGTTGACCCGTTATGTCAGCGTTCGGGTACCGAGCCCCGGTCTGGGCATCGTGTTACGGATTGTGGTGGGTGCTGACGGGCTCGAACCGCCGACATTCGCCGGGGCGGGGTCTAGACTTTGCGGTCCATTGAAACACACAAGTGCCCTGCTATCGCCTCCTGTGGGTCATATAAGCACCCTATAAGGCGCTCGACGCGTTTGGAGACCTATTCCTTGATTGGCTCCTCTTCGGGCTCCTTTAAGATGTGACGCAGCGGTGTAGTTAAAAGCGCCTCGGAAGACGACGTTGCAATTCACGATCCTAAGCCATGCTGGCCTTTGTGTGGAGCACAAGGGTGTGCGGATCGTCGCCGACCCGTGGCTGATCGGCTCCTGCTACTGGCGAAGCTGGTGGAATTTTCCAGAGCCGCCGGCCGAACTGATTGCTGATCTGAAGCCCGACTACATCTACCTGACTCACCTTCATTGGGATCATTTCCACGGCGCGTCGCTGAAAAAGCTGTTCGCGCCGACAACCCGAATCATCGTGCCCAAAATCCATACCACCCGGATGCTCGATGATCTGCGGTGGCTTGGATTCCAAAATGTCAGCGAAATCCCCCACGGCGGTACCATCAGGTTGGGAGAAGATTTCACTCTGTCCTCCCATCAGTTCAACTTGCTCAGCTCAGACAGTGCCATGCTGTTGACCGGCGGTGGCCGCACTATCTTCAATGCCAACGATTGCAAGCTGTTCGGATTGCCTTTGCGGCAGGTCACTAAAGCATTCCCGAGGATCGACTTCGTGCTGCGCAGTCATTCGAGCGCTGCCTCAATACCGTATTGCATCGAGGGGTACCGGGATATGTTTCCGACCATGCGGTCGCAGCAACATTACATCGAAGAGTTCAGCCGCTTTGCGTTGCACGTGGGCGCCCGTTACGCCATACCGTTCGCTAGCAACCATTGCTTTCTGCACAATGAGACCGCCCATTTCAACGACACGGTCACTTCACCCATAGATGTGCAATCGTATTACCGGCAACTTGCGGCGAAAGCTAATCTGCACAGCGAGTGCGTGATCATGGCACCGGGAAGTCGCTGGAGTGACGCCGATGGATTCCATCTGGTTCCGTTCGACTACGCCAGGCGCGAGGAGCACATACGCTCAATGTCGGAGAGCCGCCGTGACACGCTGCTTGCGCAATACGAGAAGGAAGCCGCGGTGATCGCCGATTTCAGCGCGTTTCGCACCTACTTTTTGGGAATGATCAGCTCTATTCCGTGGATCATCAGGCAGTGGTTGAAGATTCGAGTTGTCTTTCGCACCGCTGATGTTCGCGGGGAGCACAATTGGCTGGTGGACATGCCATCCGGCACGGTTGAAGAAATGATTGCGGTCGGGCCGGAGACGGTAATTGAAGTGGCGGCAGTTGTTCTAAACGACTGCACCAAAGTCCCCATGTTTTCAGTCTGGTCCGCTTCAAAAAGGCTGCGTATCCACCTGCCCTCCCGCGCTCGATTCAAGTCTTTGGTGATCTTTCTGCAGTTACTGGATGTGTACGAACTTAACATGTTACCGCTGCGGAAAAATCTCTCGCTGAGAGCTATCACGGTCCGATTGCGGCGCTGGCGAGAGGTTATTGAAATGGCGCGAATGGTGTTGAAGCACGGTGTATTTCGCCGCCCCATCGACATCGCGGGCCTTTACACCCTGCCCTGCCAATCACGAAGACCCAATAGTGCTGCGAGTTGACGGGGAAAGACTTGTTTGGAAATGCGTTTAATTGGCTGGCGTTGCCTCGAGCGTTCGCGGTCATCACCAATCCTGTCAGGTTCTTTGTCGCCATTGTGCGCAAGAGGGAATTGCCCCATGTTGTCGTCAGAACGCCCACGGGGAATGTGTGCATCCAATTGCGCAACTATGAGAGTCTGCGGACGTTGTTCAGTATCTTCTGCCGCCTAGATTACGAAACCCCCACTGAGCCTTCATTTGCGTTCATGGATGTCGGAGCAAACATTGGAATTGCGAGCGTTTACTTTCTGACCCGAAATTCCAGGAACCGGGTGACATGCTTTGAACCGGATCGCGAAAATCTGGATTTGCTGAAACGAAATCTTCAAGACTTCGCCGATCGCGCCTCGGTACACGCCTGCGCTCTAGCGACTTCGACCGGCACGGCCACGCTCTATCGTGCCGAAGACGGTAAATACAGCTCGCTGATCGCCTCCAAACTCGCATGTCTGCCGCAACAGACTGATTGCAGGAGTTTTAGAAGTGCACTGCGGGAGAGTACAACCGATACGCATCCCGTAACCGTGAAGATCGATGTCGAAGGTTTGGAGTTGGATCTGGTGAAGAGTGTCGATTGGCGCGAATTTCCGACTGTGCGCCGATTGATATGTGAGTCAGTAGGATGGGGGGCGGCGATTTCGCGACCACATAGCACGTTGGTACGCACCGACTTAGTTGAACATGTTGCTTTTACCGATTGAGCTGAATGTCCACGTCGGCCGCTCGCATCTCTCGCAACAACGCCTTTGCCACGGGGCGGTCCGGGTGCTTGAGTGGTGGGTGCTGACGGGCTCGAACCGCCGACATTCGCCTTGTAAGGGCTGACCGGCTTTATATGCCGCGAATCTCGCGAACGAGGCCGTATGGCAACTGTTTGATTCTGTTGGCGACGGATTGATCGAAAACCTGTGGGTCGGACGGCCGTTGCACGCCTCGAGCACAGGAGAGCACCGGTGAGTCCCGCAAAAGTCCCGCCCGCCAAGCTGGCCGTGCCGACGTTCCGAAGGTTTTGAACGGCAGTCCGTAAGGAACTGTCAAGCATCGGTCTGGGTCCGATGGGTGACACCGCTGCGGAATTGCCACCTATGAAAACGATCGTGTCCGCTCTGACGGGTCTGCTCCTACCGGTCGCGCTAGCGTTTGGGCAGCCGGCAGATCCGTCGCGCCAGGAGGCAGTTCGGGAACGCAGCGCCGGTGTAATGCCGTTTGACATGAACGCGACGACGCACATCTTCACTAAGACACCGGAAGGCGGCGTTCAGCGCGTGGTCGTGAAAAGTCCAGGAGACACACAGCAGACTGCGCTGATTCGTCGCCATCTGAAGGACATCGCGGACAGGTTTGCGCGAGGCGACTTCGGCGCACCGACGGACGTTCATGGCGCGCAGATGCCGGGGCTTGCCGCCCTCAAGGCGGCGGTCCCCGGAGAACTCCACGTGCGCTATCGAGACCTTCAGTCCGGCGCCGAGATTCAGTACTCGTCACACGATCCAAAACTCGTCTCGGCCCTGCACGAATGGTTCGATGCGCAGGTAGCGGATCACGGGACGGATGCCATGGCGGGGCATGATCACGACTCAATGCAGCATTGAGTGCGCCCTTTCGGTCGAGGAGCGTGCTGACCTGGCTCTCGCATTAGCTGGGAAGTGCCCCGCCGTTCACGAGTGAGTAGCGGATGGCATTAAAGTTTCCGGGCTCGCTGAGAAGTTGCGGCACGCGCCGAACCGCCGCCAGGGCCACGCGGGTGGCTGACCTTGGTGACCTGCTCAATCCGCCGCGCGTAGCTTGGCAACCTTCGCTGCGCTCAGGTCCGACCCACGGCTGCCAAATCGCTCGGTGACGTAGTTGGCGACGCTCGCGATCTCGGCATCCGAATAAGCGTCGCCGAAAGCAGGCATGTTGGTCGAGGTCTCAGCCATGTGCCGTTGCGCACCCCGGATAATGACCTGGGCCACGTTGGTGGCCGTGGCATCGTTGATGGCACGGGTACCCGTCAAGGTCGCGACGTCCAGCACGGGACTGATGCCGGTCCAGCCGTGGCAACCGGCGCAGGCGCCTTCGTACACGGCTTGGCCGCGCAGTTGATCCTTGGCGGCGACGCTGTCTGAATACACTGCCGACGCCGGCGCCGTTTTGGGCTTGGGTAGGTCGGACGTGGCGATGGACGGCACCGTGCGGAGGTAGGCAACCATCGCGGCGATGTCGCTGGGCTTCAAGTGGCTCAAGCTTTCATCCACAGCTTCGCCCATGGGACCCGAGGCCGTGCCCCGGCCCGCGGCGTGGCCCGCGGCGAGGTAATGGGCCAGATCGTCGTCGCTCCACGCGCCCACGCCGCTGCTCTTGTCCTCGGTGATGTTGTAGGCGCGCCACCCCGCCTGCACGGCGCCGGCGAATTTCTGCCGGTTGTTCAACGCGAAGCCCAGATTACGCGGGGTATGACATTCGCCGCAGTGTTCCATGGCTTCCACCAGGTAGGCGCCGCGATTCCATTCGAGACTGCGGTCGGCATTGGGTTCGTAGCGCTTATCGGGATTAAAGAGTGCCGACCAGACACTCATCAAGGCGCGCTGATTGAATGGGAACGCGAGCGTATTCTGCGGCGCCGGCGCGTGCAGCGGTTTCAGCGTGAAGAGGTATGCCTTGATCGCGAGCGCATCGGCATCCGACATGTAGGTGTAGCTGGCATACGGCATGGCGGGATACAGCTTGGTATTGCCACGACCGATGCCCTTGTGTACGGCATCCAGGAAATTGGCGTCGGTGTAGCTGCCGATGCCCGTCTCCACGTCCGGCGTGATGTTGGTCGAGTACATGACGCCGAACGGCAGTACGAAGGCCCGGCCGCCGGCGAAGGGCGCGCCATCCTTGGCCGTATGGCACACCACGCAATCCGCCGCGCGGGTGAGATATTCGCCGCGCTTCACCAGACTCGCAGCTTTCAGCTCGGCGGGAACACCGGTGGGATCTCCATGGTGATAATCGGCGAGCGCCACCTGCTTGCCACCGGCGAAGTCCGTGGCACCGGGTCCCCACACGACATAGCCGGTCACTACCACGGCGACGCCGACGATCACGGCCAAGGTCCAGAGCGTGGCACGTCCTCGTTGCATCGAGATGTCTCGCTAAGTCGAGTCTCTCATCGAACCTCAGGCAGCCTCAGCAGCGGAGAACGGCAGCACATGGATGCGCTTGCCGGTGGCCGCGAAAATGGCGTTCGCCACCGCGGGGCCGATGGGCGCGACACCGGGTTCGCCGACCCCCGTGGGCGCCGCGGTGGAGGGTACGATGTGCACTTCGATCTTGGGCATTTCGTTCAGGCGCAGCACGCGGTAGCTGTTGAAGTTGTCCTGCTCCACATGGCCATCCTTCAAGGTGATGGCGCCATAGCGCACCGCACCCAAGCCGAAGCCGATCCCGCCCTCCATTTGGGCCGTGATGACATCAGGATTGATGGGCGTACCGCAATCCACCGCGCAGACCACGCGATCGACGGTTACGTGACCGTCGTCATTCACGCTCACTTCGGCAACCTGGGCGACCAGCGTCTTGAACGCTTCCGCGACGGCGATACCGCGGCCCTTGCCCTTGGGCAACGGCGCGCCGGTCCAGCCGGCCTTCTCGGCGGCGAGTTCCAACACTGCCTTCATGCGGGGTTCATGCTCGAGGAGCTTGCGCCGGAAGGTGAACGGGTCTTCGCCGGCGGCATGCGCGACCTCGTCCATGAACGCCTCGACGGCAAACACGGTGTGCGAGCTGCCGACGACGCGCCACCACAAAATGGGCAACGGCGATGAGGTGGTCGACAGTTCCACCGAGAGGTTCGGGATGGCGTAGGCCATGGTCGCGGCGCCTTCCACCGAGGTTGGATCGATGCCGTTTTTGACCATCGCAGCAAACATTCCGCCGGCCATGATGGATTGACCGACGATGACCTGGCGCCACCCGACGAGTTCTTTCTTCTCGTTGAGGCCGGCCTCGAGTTTGTGAAAATACATCGGGCGGTAGTGGCCGCCACGAATGTCGTCCTCGCGAGTCCATTGCAGCTTGATCGGGATGCCGTCGGCGCCGCTCGCCTTGGCAATCGATACGGCCTCCACGATGTAATCGGATTGTACATTCGCGCGGCGCCCGAAACTGCCGCCGGCGTAGAGGGTGTTGATGGTGACCTGTTGCGGATCCAGACCGGCCGTTTTTGCCGCGTTCATTTGGTCCACCGTTTGGAACTGATCGCCCGCCCAGATTTCGCAGCTGGTGGCCGTGAGCTTCACCACCGCGTCCAGGGGTTCCATGGGGGCGTGCGCGAGATAGGGAAATTCGTAGCTGGCCGAAATCTTGTGGGCCGCGTCGCGGATGGTCGCTACGGCGTCGCCATCGTTACGCGCCGACACTGCGGGTTGCTCCGCGAGACGCCGGTACTCGGCCATCATGGCCGCCGAGCTGCGCTTTTCCGCGCCACTGTCGTCCCAGGTCACCTTGAGTGCATCGCGGCCCAACTTGGCGGCCCAAAAGCCCTTGGCCACCACCGCGACGCCACCGGGCACCTCGACCACTTTGACGACGCCGGGCACTGCCGCAGCGGCGCTGGCGTCGAAAGCTTTGACGGTGGCACCAAATTGCGGCGGCCGCTTGAGCAGCGCCACCAACATGCCGGGTAACGCTACGTCCAACGTGAACTGCGCCGTGCCGTTGACCTTGGCGGGCACATCCACCCGCGGCACATTACGTCCGATGAGTTTGAAATCCTTCGGGTCCTTGAGCGATACCTTATCGGGGACCGGTAGCTTCGCGGCTTTACCGGCGAGCGCACCGAAGCTCGCGTGGCGCTGCGTGCTCGCATGCGAGACTACGCCCTTATCCACGGTCAATTCCGAGGCGGGGACTTTCCATTCGTGCGCAGCGGCGGTGACCAGCATGAGGCGGGCCTTGGCGCCAGCGTCGCGGAGCTGGTTCCATGAGTTCGCCATGGACGAACTGCCGCCCGTGCCCTGTAACGTACCGAAGACTAAATTCGCATAACGTTTGGCATCGGCGGGCGCACTCTCGACACGCACCAACGACCAATCCGCGTCGAGTTCCTCGGCCACCACGGTGGCAATACCGGTGTAGGCGCCCTGGCCCATTTCGACGTGTTTCGCGATGACGGTGACGCTGTTGTCGGCAGCGATGCGCAGGAAGGCATTGGGCGCGAACAGCGGACCCGCGCTTGTGGCCGGCGGTGCGAGCGCCAGTGAGCGGCGCGTGGTACCGGCCCATTCGAAGCCGATAGTGAGCGCCACGGCGGTGGCCGCACCGGCGTTCTTGAGGAAGGCGCGCCGCGCGGGCTGTGCTAGGACGCCGGAGGTCATGCCGACGCCTTCAGCGAGTTGGCCGCTGCATGAATAGCTGCGCGTATGCGGGAGTACGTCCCACAGCGGCAGATGTTGCCGCTCATCGCAGCGTCGATGTCGGCATCGGTGGGCGTTGGGTTTTTTTCCAACAAGGCCGTCGCCGACATCACTTGGCCGGATTGGCAGTAGCCGCACTGCGGCACCTGCAGATCGATCCAGGCGGCTTGCACCGCTTTGGCAGGACCGCTTTGCAGCCCTTCGATGGTGGTGACGGCGCGCCCCGCCACGGTGGACAGGCGCATCACACACGAGCGCGTGGCCTGGCCATCGACGTGGACCGTGCAGGCGCCGCACAGCGCCATGCCGCAACCAAATTTGGTGCCGTGCAAACCCGCTTCTTCGCGGATGGCCCATAGCAGCGGCATGGTGGGATCGGCATCCAACGTGACGGGATGGCCATTGAGATTGAATGACGTGGACATGATGGACAACCTACCACTCAATCGATTCTACAAACATCGCTACCCGTAAAAAGCAAACTCGATCGCACCCGGTCGTGCACGGCCCCGAGTGCCCGAGCCGCAGCACGAACTAGAGCTTGTCGACCTTGCCGACCTTGATGCCTTTAACCAGCCAGTGCCCGTTGACGCGCGCGAGGTCCATCGAGGAGAAGGCGTGTGCGCCGATGGCATTACTCTCCACATCCATCCACAGGCATTCGAAGTAGAGCGTGGCACTGTCTCCCGTCACATGACTCTTGATCCGCATCGCCGGCGTGTAGCCGATCCAGTGATGCTCGGGGCGGAATGGACCGCTGACGTCCACCCAGTAAGTACGTACCTGCTCCTTGCCCCGGTACACCTTGTTCTCGTGCGCGGTGTCAGTGAGCACAGCGTCGTCGGCATACAGGCTCATCATCAGATCGAGATCCTTGTTGGGGAGAACGCTGCCGGCGGTGTGGAACGTTATCTCGATATTCCGGACCGCGAGGATGTCCGCCGGTGGGCCGCTATCGCCCTGCGGCTCGGCGAGGGCGGGCAGGCACAGCAGCAGTCCAAGAATGACGAACGGTCGGTTCATCTCGATTCTCCCCGAGGGTCGCGGACAATGATTATATCGCCTAAGTTTAGTGGCTTATTGGTGGGTGCTGACGGGATCGAACCGCCGACATTCGCCTTGTAAGGGCGACGCTCTACCAGCTGAGCTAAGCACCCTCGTTCATTGGGCAAAATCGCCTGCGGCGATTTTGCCAGACATCAGCTTCGTTGCCGCGGGCAAAAGGCGTGACTTTTGCCCGCTGGGCCGCGCCGACCCTCCGCAGCGATTTCGGCGGACATCGGCTTCGTTCCCGCCGGCGAAAGGCGCGGCTTTCGCCGGCTGCACCGTGCAGGGCCCGCTGCGGCGATTTCGGCGGACATCTGCTTCGCGTTGTTCAGTGCGCCGGCGGCACCACCGGCTTTACGCGTCGGGCGGGTCGCGCACGCTTGTCCTCGCTCTCGGTGGTTGCCACCGCGGCCACGGCCGGATCGGCCGGTGCGTCAGCCGGCTGCTGCGGCAGGGGCTGGCGGGTAAGCGCGAGCGTAAGCACTTCGTCGATCCATTTGACCGGCTTGATCTCCAGATTCCCCTTGATGTTGTCGGGAATCTCGACCAGGTCCTTCTGGTTCTCGTCGGGGATCAGCACCGTCTTGATGCCGCCGCGATGCGCCGCGAGGAGCTTCTCCTTCAGTCCGCCGATCGGCAGCACTTCCCCGCGCAGGGTGATCTCTCCGGTCATCGCTACGTCCGAGCGCACCGGGATCTTCGTCAGCGCCGACACCAGCGCCGAGCACATGCCGATGCCGGCGCTCGGGCCGTCCTTTGGCGTCGCGCCCTCTGGGATGTGCAGGTGCACGTCGAGCTTCTGATAGAACTCGGGCTCGAGTCCCAGCACCTGGGCGCGGCTGCGCACTACGGTCATCGCGGCCTGGATCGACTCCTGCATCACTTCGCCGAGCTGCCCGGTGTGCTGCAGCTTGCCCTTGCCGGGTACCACCGCGGCCTCGATCGTGAGCAGCTCACCGCCCACCTCAGTCCAGGCGAGCCCGGTGACCTGGCCGACGCGATCCAGGTCCTCCGCCTTGCCGTAGCGGAAGCGGCGCACGCCGAGGAACTTGTCGAGGTTGCGCGGCGTCACGGCGACCGAGCGGGTTTCCTTCTTGTGCAGCAGCATCTGCTTGACCGCTTTGCGGCCGATCTTGGCGATCTCGCGCTCGAGATTGCGCACGCCGGCCTCGCGCGTGTAGAAGCGCACGATGTCGAGCAGCGCGCCGTCGGAGACCTTGAGCTCGTCGGGCTTCAGGCCGTTGCTCTTCATCTGCTTCGGCACCAGGTAGCGCCGCGCGATGTTCATCTTCTCGTCTTCGGTGTAGCCGGGCAGGCGGATCACTTCCATGCGATCGAGCAGCGGCGGCGGGATATTGAGGCTGTTCGCGGTACACACGAACATCACTTCAGAGAGGTCCAGGTCGACCTCGAGGTAGTGATCGTTGAAGGTGGAGTTCTGCTCGGGATCGAGCACCTCGAGCAGCGCCGAGGACGGGTCGCCGCGGAAATCCATGGACATCTTGTCCACTTCATCGAGCAGGAACAGCGGATTGTGCACGCCGGCCTTGGCCATGTTCTGCACGATCTTGCCGGGCATCGAGCCGATGTAGGTGCGGCGATGGCCGCGGATCTCGGCCTCGTCGCGCACTCCGCCGAGCGACATGCGCACGAACTTGCGGTTGGTGGAGCGCGCGATGCTCTGACCGAGCGAGGTCTTGCCGACGCCCGGCGGCCCCACCAGGCACAGGATCGGGCCCTTGAGCTTCTCGACGCGCTGCTGCACGGCGAGATACTCGACGATGCGCTCTTTCACCTTCTCGAGGCCATAGTGGTCCTCGTCCAGCACCTTCTCGGCCCGGGCGATGTCGCGCAGGATGCGGGTGCGCTTCTTCCACGGCACCTTCACCAGCCAGTCGATGTAGTTGCGCACCACCGTGGCCTCGGCGGACATCGGTGACATCATCTTCAGCTTATTGAGCTCGCCCGCGGCCTTGTCGCGCGCCTCCTTGGGCATGCCGGCCTTGGCGATCTTCTGCTCGAGCTCGCTGATCTCGTTGCCGCCCTCGTCCATCTCGCCGAGCTCTTTCTGAATGGCTTTCATCTGCTCATTCAGGTAGTACTCGCGCTGGCTCTTCTCCATCTGCGCCTTGACGCGCCCGCGGATGCGCTTCTCGATCTGCAGCACGTCCATTTCGCTCTCGATTGCGATCAGGATGTGCTCGAGGCGCTTCCTGACGTCGAGGATCTCCAGCACCTTCTGCTTCTCGGCGAGCTTGAGCGACATGTGCGCGGCGACGGTGTCGGCGAGGCGCCCGGGCTGCTCGATGCCGGCGAGCGCAGTCAGCACCTCCGGCGGCACCTTCTTGTTGAGCTTCACGTACTGCTCGAACTGCGAGATGACCGAGCGCGCCAGCACGTCCATCTCTTTCTCGTCGTAGGTTTCCGTGTCCGGCAGCAGCGTCGCGTCGGCCGAGTAGTACTCGCCGGCGTGCAGCTTCTCGATACGCGCGCGGTCGACCCCCTCCACCAGCACCTTGACGGTGCCGTCCGGGAGCTTCAGCAGCTGCAGGATGGTCGCCACGGTGGCGATGCGGTACAGGTCGTCAGCCTTGGGGTCGTCGACGTCCGCCTGCTTCTGCGCCACCAGCATGATGCGCTTGTCGGTGCGCATGGCGACGTCGAGCGCCTGAATGGACTTCTCGCGCCCGACGAACAGCGGAATCACCATGTGCGGGTAGACGACGACGTCCCGCAACGGCAGCACCGGAACGTTGGTCAGTTCCGGCGAAGTCGCAGTCGGGGTCGGAGTCGGAGGTACGCTGGTCGGTTCGGTCACGCTCAAGCCCTCGATGACGGATGGGGTCGGCGCGGCTTGCCTGTCCCGCGGCCGCAAGCGCAATTGGCGCCAGTGTAGCGGGAAATGAGGCTGCGCCGGTCGTGTTTCAAGGCGCTATCCAAGGCGCGGCACCGGCTGGCGCCAATTCGGCAGGCGTAATGGATATGGCAAACGGCGTCAGTGATGGTTCGAGCCCGAGGCGCGCCGCGGCTCATCGACGCTCGCGAGCCCTCTCTCGTCCGAGCCATAGACGACGTACGGCTTGGTCTGTCCGTCGATCACGGCCTCGTCGATCACGATCCGCGAGACGTTGCGCATCGAGGGCAACTCGTACATGGTGTCGAGCAGCACGGTCTCCAGGATCGTGCGCAGTCCTCGCGCCCCGGTCTTGCGCTGCATGGCGCGGTGCGCGACGGCGCGCAGCGCCTCGTCGCGGAACTCGAGCTCCGCGCCCTCCATCTCGAACAGCCGCCGGTACTGCTTGGTGAGCGCGTTCTTCGGCTCGGTGAGGATCGAGATCAGCGCCCCCACGTCGAGCTCATCCAGCGTCGCCACCACCGGCAGGCGGCCGACGAACTCGGGAATCAGCCCGTACTTGATCAGGTCCTCGGGCTCGACGTCGTGGAACAGATCGCTGCCGTGCGGGCGCGTGTTGATGTCGCGCACCTCGGAGGTGAAGCCGATGCCGCTCTTCTGGGTGCGATTCAGGATGATCTTCTCGAGTCCGGAGAACGCCCCGCCGCAGATAAACAGGATGTTGCCGGTATCGACCTGCAGGAACTCCTGCTGCGGGTGCTTGCGTCCCCCCTGGGGCGGGACTGACGCGATCGTGCCTTCGATGAGCTTCAGCAGCGCCTGCTGCACGCCCTCGCCCGACACGTCGCGGGTAATCGAGGGGTTGTCGGACTTGCGCGAAATCTTGTCGATCTCATCGATGTAGACGATGCCGGTCTGCGCCTTCTCGACGTCGTAGTCGCACTTCTGCAGCAGCTTCTGGATTATGTTCTCGACGTCCTCGCCGACGTAGCCGGCCTCGGTGAGCGTGGTCGCATCGGCGATCGTGAACGGCACGTTGAGCAGCCGCGCGAGCGTCTCGGCGAGCAGCGTCTTGCCGCACCCCGTGGGCCCGATCAGCAGGATGTTGCTCTTGGCGATCTCGACCTCTTCCTTCGAGCGCGCGCCGCCCGAGCGGGTCTGCAGGCGCTTGTAGTGGTTGTAGACCGCCACCGACAGCACCTTCTTGGCGCGCTCCTGGCCGATGACATATTCGTCCAGGACCTTCTTGATCTCGTGGGGCTTGGGCAGCTTGTCGCGCGCGCGCTCGGCCCGGTCCTCGAGCTCCTCGCGGATGATGTCGTTGCACAGCTCGACGCATTCGTCGCAGACGAATACCGACGGGCCCGCGATCAGCTTGCGGACCTCGTGCTGGCTCTTCCCGCAAAAGGAGCAGTACAGGAGCTTCCCGTCGTCGTGACGGCTGCGGGAGTCTTCACTCATCGGGGGGCCTCATAAATTCTCGCTGCACGACGCCCCGGCTAAGCACACCGGCGCAGTTTGTTATAGCAGGTGCGGGCACGCGACGCAAAGCACGGGCACACGTCTAAGTCACTGTCCACCCGGGATTTGTATGACCGGGTTCACTGCTTTACAAGCTCGCCGCCCTACCGTGCGGAATGCGCTGCCGCTGCGCCGCTCACCTAAGCCTTGCCGGGGGTTGCTGCCTGGTTCTGGGCGGCCGCGAGCTCCCCGCGCTTCTCGAGCACCTGGTCGATCAGCCCGTAGCGCACCGCCTCAGTCCAGTCCATGAAGTGATCCCGGTCGGTGTCCTGCTTGATGCGCTCGACACTCTGACCGGTGTGCTTGGCGAGGATCTTGTTCAGGCGGTCACGGGTCTCGAGTATCTCGCGGGCGTGGATCTCCGCGTCCGCCGCCTGCCCCTGAAAGCCCCCGAGCGGCTGGTGAATCATCACGCGGGCATGCGGCAGGCAGTAGCGCTTGCCGCGGGTGCCCGCGGCCAACAGCACCGCGCCCATGCTGGCCGCCTGGCCGAGGCAGATCGTACTTATGTCCGGCTTGACGAACTGCATCGTGTCGTAAATCGCGAGCCCCGAGCTGACGACGCCACCGGGCGAGTTTATGTACAACGCGATGTCCTTCTCCGGGTTCTCGGACTCGAGGAACAGCATCTGCGCAACCACGATGTTCGCCATGTAGTCGTCGATCGCGCCGACGACGAACACCAGGCGCTCCTTCAGCAGGCGCGAGTAGATGTCGTAGGCGCGCTCGCCGCGCGCGGTCTGCTCGACGACGATAGGTACCAGGTTGAGGCCGCGTTCGTTCATGTGTCGCTCGCTTTGCTCGTCGGATCGTGCCGGTGTTCGTGCTCGTGTGCCGGGTGTTCGTGATCATGCGCCGAGTGGCCGTGCTCGTGCGGCGCGTGGCCGTGCCCGTGTGCCGAGTGGTCGTGCCCCGCATGGTCGTGGTCGTGCGCGTGCGCCGCTTCTGCCCGCCCGAAGCCGGTGAGGTCGGCGAAGGTCATCGGCCGATCGGTTACCTGCGCATGGGCCAGCAGCCAGTCCACCGCCTGGTCCTCGAGCGTGGCGGATTCGATCTGGCGCATGGCATCGGGGCTCTGCTGGTACGCGCGGCGCGCCTCGTCCGGATTCGGGTAATCGGCGACCATCCGCTCGAGCCGCGCACGCACGCGCTCGCGTTCTACGTTCAGCCCCTGGGTCTGGACCAGCTGCGATAGCAGCAAGCCGAGCGCCACGCGGCGCCGCGCCGGCTCCTCGAACGGCTCGCGCGGGGGGATCTGGCTCGCCTCGCGGACGCCCAGGCGCCGCGCGGCCTCGACCTGCAGCTGCTGGACCTGCTCGTCGACGAGTGCGCGCGGCAGATCGATCGGGTTGTCACGATAGAGGGCGTCGAGTACCTGGCCGCGCACGCGGTCACGGATCACGCCGGCGAGTTCCTGTTCCATGCTGGTGCGCACCTCGGCGCGCATCTGCTCGAGACCGCCCTGTTCGACACCGTAGCCACGGAAGAATTCCTCGTCGACGGCCGGAAGGGACTGTTCCTCGACTCTCTTTATGGAGAGATGCAGGTCGGCGCTGCGCCCCGCGAGCAGCTTGTTCGGGTGGGCGGCCGGAAAGACGGCCGTGACCGTGCGCTGCTCGCCGGCGCGCGCCCCCTTGAGCCCCTCTTCCAGCTCCGGCATCGCCTGGCGCGTGCCGAGCACGATACTGACATCCTGCGAATCGCTCCCCTCGAAGGGTTTGCCCTCGAGGCGGGTCTGGTAGTCGATCACGACGCGGTCGGAATCGCGCGCCTCCCGGTCCACAGCCGTGAACACCGGGCGCTGCCGGCGCATGTTCTCGATCATGGCGTCGATGTCCGCCTCGGTCACTTCAGCGCTCGGCCGCTCGATACTGATGCTTTCGGGGGGCTTGATGCGGACCTCCGGTAGCACCTCGAAGTGGGCGGCATATTTCAGGTCGGTCCCCGGCCCCACGGCGATCGGCTCGATACGCGGCCCCGCCGCCGGCCGCAGCTGCTGCTCGCTCACCGCCTGGGCGAAGGAGCTGCGCATCAGGTCGTTGACGACCTCGGCCCGTACCTGCTCGCCGAACTGCTTGGCGATCACGGCCAGCGGGGCTTTGCCGGGACGGAAGCCCTTGAGGCGCGCCGTGCGGGAGAGGCGCTTCAGGCGCTGCTGCACCTCGTTCGCGACCTCCGTGGCCGGCACGGCCACTTCGAGACGCCGCGAGAGGCCGCCCGTGTCCGACAATGAAGCCTGCATCGATACTGTCCTGTCGTCTGCGGGAGTCCGGCAGCGCCGGGGTCCCAAGTATTTAATTTAGCTATAAATCTGGTGCGAAAGGAGAGACTCGAACTCTCACGGGTTTCCCCACTGGATCCTAAATCCAGCGCGTCTACCAGTTCCGCCACTTTCGCCCGTGCCGTGCGCAGCGGACGATGCTGTGGCGCCACGCCTCTCGGCCGCGCGTTCGGGGTGAGGTGATTATAGCGGACGGTTCCACAGCCGCCTGCAACCTCTGTGGTGGCTATTGCGCGCCGCAGCCGGCGAACGTTGGAAGGCAGCAATGCGAGCAGAGTTCCGGACGCCGAGAGTGAGACACCACCGCAACCGGCGCGGTATAGGCGAAGCTACTCGTCAGCGTGCCGCTCGGCAGCGAATAGACATTCACGGTGGTATTGGGCGGATGCTGATTCTCTGACGGGAACCCCGAGGCCGCGGCCAGTCTGTCGCCGAAGTCTTGAGACCCTACAATGTCGAGATGGTGGGCCGTGTAGGGATCGAACCTACGACCAAGAGATTAAGAGTCTCCTGCTCTACCAGCTGAGCTAACGGCCCTCGTTCATTGGCCGAAATCGCCTGCGGCGATTTCGGCGGACATCACTCCGTCGGCCGCGGGCAAAAGGCGTGACTTTTGCCCGCTGCACCCGCCGAAACCACCACCCCGGCAATTTCAGCGGACATCACTCCGTCGGCCGCGGGCAAAAGACCTGGCTTGTGCCCGCTGCGCTGCGGCAATTTGGGGTGGACGATGGGACTCGAACCCACGACGGCCGGGACCACAACCCGGGGCTCTACCAACTGAGCTACGTCCACCGTCCGTCCCCTCAAATCAGCGGCTGGCGTGCCCGGCAGGACTCGAACCTGCGACCCTCGGCTTAGAAGGCCGATGCTCTATCCGCCTGAGCTACGGGCACGAGTCACGAGCGCCCTGACCGCCACCCGCCGCACGGGGCCGCGAATCATACGTAAGCCAGTTCACGAGCGTCAATTTTAGCGCGCAGTCTCAGGCCGGGTCCTGTCCGCCACGCTGGCGGTGCCGCCGTCCGCCGGGCGGCCGCCTTTGTTACACTCGCCGCACCTGTGTTGATGCCCAGATGTCGAAAATGAGGGTGCCGGCGAGCACTCGTGAGGTGGCCGTGACTGGCGAAAGCGACGCGCTCGAGCCCCGGGGGGATACGAGCGCGCCGGCGCCGCGTCCGGCCGCCGAGCCTGCAGGGTTGAGCCCCACGTTGCTGGACGATCTGCGGCGCCTCCTCGCTGCGTGGCTCGCGCACGAGCCCGGTGCGCGCTCGGGCACCGACCCCGAGGAGGTGCACCACCTGCGTGTGACTGCGCGGCGCATGGACGCGAGCCTCGGCCTTTTCAAGCAACAGCTGCCGCCGAACCTCGCACGCGCGCGCCAGACCGCCAAGTCGATGCTGCGCGCGCTGGGCGTGACGCGTGACCTCGACGTGCAGATCGCCGACCTTGCGGCCTGGTCCGCGGGGCTGTCGGAGGAGGAGCGCGCGGACCTTGCGCCGCTCGCGGACCTGCTCGCGCGCGAGCGCGGCCGCGCACAAGCGCGCCTGGTGCGCGTGCTCGACTCGGAGCCGACACGGCGCTGGATCGCAACCCTCGTCGACGTGAGCGCCCGCGTGGTGGCGCGCGGCAACGGCGCCGCGGACGAAAGCGCCTCGCTGGTAGCGCCGCGCATGCGCCGCCGCTTCCGCCGCCTGCGCAAGGCCGTGCGCCGGCTCGATGCCCGCTCCTCGATGGACGACTACCACCGCGTGCGCCGCCGCGCCAAGCAGCTGCGCTACGCACTCGAATCCGGCGCCGGTATGTGCGGCAAAGCTGCGCAGGACATGCTGCGCGCACTGCGGCGCATGCAGGACAAGCTCGGCACCCAGCACGACGCTTACGTGGCCAACAAGCGCCTGGGCGCGCTCGCTGCTGACCCGGCGAGCGGCCTGCCGCCGGTGACGCTGTTCCTCATGGGGCGCCTGGCCGAGCATCACAAGCGGATCACGGCGGACGCGCGGCGCACGGTCGCCAAGTCCTGGCGCCGCGTGCGCGGAAAGCGCTGGAAGGCACTGCGCCAGCGGCTCACCGAGCTCGAGGTCGCGCCCGTCGCACCCGACGGAGCGCCTGCCGCGGTGCACAGCGTGTCCGCAGGCGGCGCAAACGGCGGTGTGACCGTGCCCGCTGAAAACCATCCCTTGAGTCATTGAGCTCGCGCACACAGTCGGCGACATGGAGCTCCTGATCGTCCGGCACGCCATCGCCTTCGAACGCAATGCGAAACGCTGGCCCGACGACGCCGAGCGGCCGCTGTCGCCGCGCGGCATGGCGCGCGCCGGCAAAGCCGCGGCCGGCCTCAAAGTCATCGCGCAGCGCCCGGGGCGCGTGCTCGTGAGTCCGCTGCGCCGCACCTGCCAGACTGCGGCGATCCTCACCGAGCGGGCCGGCTGGCCGGCTGCGGTCGAGTGCCCGCAGCTGCTCCCCGGGGCGCCCCATGACGCGTTGCTGGCCCTCCTCAAGCGCCTGCCGGACAAGTGCATTGCGCTGGTCGGCCACGAGCCGGGGCTGGGTCGACTGCTCGAGGTCTGTCTGACCGGCAGCGCGCATGGCCGGGCGTTCGGGCTGAAGAAGCTGGGCGCGGCGCTGCTTCGGTTCCCGGGGGCGGCGCGCGCCGGCGGCGCACAGCTGCTCTGGCTGGCGCCGCCGCGGATGCTGCGCGCGCTCGCGGAGTAGACCGTCGGAAAAATCGCCTTGCGGCGATCTGCGTCAGTGTGCGCCGCTCGCGGCCGCGCCGCCTGCGGCTCCGTGCGCCGGGTGCGCCAGCCACACGAACGCGATCATCGCGATGAAGATGAGCCCCGAGACGTAGAAGATGTCGTTCGCGGACAGCATGTAGGCCTGACTGTCGACCAGGCGGTTGAGCAGCGCGTAGCTCTGGGCCTGCTGCATGCCACCGGCGTGCAGGCCGGCGAGCGTCTGTGCCGTGGCCGGGTTGCCGGGCGTCAGCCGCTCGACGAGCTGCGCGTGATGCAGCGTCGCGCGGCGGTCCCACAGCGTGGTCGTGATCGAAGTGCCGAAGGAGCCGGCGGTGATGCGCGCGAAGTTCGACAGCCCGGAGGCGGCCGGGATGCGCTCCGGCGGCAGTCCCGAGAGCGTTAGCGTCAGCAGCGGAATGAAAAAGGTCGCAGCTGCCGCTCCCTGGATCAGGGTAGGCACCAGCAGCGTGCCGATGGTGGCGTCGGTGTTGAAGCCGGCGCGCATGAAGAACACCAGCGCGAAGATCGCGAACGAAGCCGTCACCAGCAGGCGTGGATCGACCCGATGGACGAAGCGCCCGACGAACGGCGTGAGCACCAGGGCGAGCAGTCCCACCGGCGCGAGCACCAGGCCGGCGAGCGTTGCGGTGTAACCCATGTACTGCTGCAGCCACAGCGGGATCAGCACCACGTTGCCGAAGTACAGGCCATAGCCAAACAGCAGCGCGACGGTGGCGACGGTGAAGTTGCGCAGGCGGAACAGCGACAGGTCGACGATCGGGTGCTTCTCGGTGAGCTCCCACACGAGAAAGATGAGGAACGCCACCACCGCCACACATGCGAGCGCCACGATCGTTGCGGAGTTGAACCAGTCGAGATCCTTGCCCTTGTCGAGCAGGACCTGTAGCGCACCCACCCACAGGACCAGCAGGCCCAGCCCGACGGTGTCGACCGGCACTTTCGCGGTCGGGGTCTCGCGCTTGTGATAGATCGCCCAGGTGGCGAGCGCCGCGCCGATGCCCACCGGCACGTTGATGTAGAAGATCCACGGCCAGGAGATGTTGTCGGTGATCCAGCCCCCGAGCACCGGGCCGACCACCGGAGCCACCAGCGTGGTCATGGCCCACATGGCGAGCGCCGTGCCGGCGCGCTCCTTCGGATAGCTCGCGAGCAGCAGCGACTGCGACAGCGGAATCATCGGGCCGGCCACCGCACCTTGCAGTACGCGGAACAGGATCAGCGTCGACAGGCTCGGCGCCAGTCCGCACAGGAAGGAGGCGATGACAAACAGCACGGTGGACGCCATGAACAGCTTCACCTGCCCGAAGCGGCGCGTGAGCCAGCCCGTCAGCGGCAGCGAGATGGCATTGGCGACGCCGAAGGAGGTGATCACCCAGGTTCCCTGGTCGGGGGATACGCCCAGGTCGCCGGCAATGGCCGGGATCGACACGTTGGCGATCGACGTGTCGAGCACGTTCATGAAGGTTGCGAGCGACAGCGCCAGCGTCCCCATCGCCAGCGTCGCGCCCGTGAGCGGCGGCAACCCGGCCGGCGCCCGCGCCGGGCCGCCGGCCGCCGGTCTGTCAGCTGTGGTTGCCTCGGGCATCAGCGTCCCTCACCGGCCCACGCCCGCTGCGGCAGCGGCGAGCAGGTCGCCACCTTCGCCACGCTTGCCCGGGCCCGCGTGCGGCCCCAGGTGCACGAGCGCCGGCTGGTTCGCGCTGATGATGGCGCGCACCCGGGCATCGGCCAGCGTCTCGCTCGAATCGAATACATCCGTCGACCAGCCGGATGACTTGCCCGCCAGTTGCGGCAGCCGGGCGCCGGAGCGGTCATGGACATCGACATCCGCTCGCATCGACAGCCCGATCTGCAGCGGGTGCGCGGCCAGCTCGCGCGGCTCGAGCGCAATGCGCACCGGCACGCGCTGCACGATCTTGATCCAGTTGCCGGTGGCGTTCTGCGCCGGCAGCAGCGCGAACGCCGAGCCGGTGCCCGCGCCAAAGCCCACGACCGTGCCGTGATACACGGTGCGGCCACCGTACAGGTCGGCGGTGAGGCGCACCGGCTGTCCGACCCGCATGGCGGCGAGCTGCGGCTCCTTGAAGTTGGCATCGACCCACACCTGATCGAGCGGCACCACCGCCATCAGCGCCGTGCCCGGGCTCACCCGCTCGCCGAGCTGGACGTTGCGCCGCGCCACGAACCCGGACACCGGCGCCGGCAGCTCGGTGCGCGAGTAAGTAAGAAAGGCGTTGCGTACCGCGGCGGCGGCGGCGCGCACCTGCGGATGGTCGGCGAGCGTCGTGTTGTCGACGCGCGCGCGGGTGGCGGCGAGCTGCTGCTCGGCGGCGAGCAACGCCGCCTGCGTCGCCTGTACGCGGTCGCGGGCGTGCTGCAGCTCCTCGCCGGACACGGCACCGGAGGCGCCGAGGCGCACGCGCCGCGCGAGATCGGCCTGTGCCGCGGCGAGATCGGTCTGCCTCTGGTGCATGTCGGCCGCCAGCTGCGCGCTGGTGGCGAACAGGTTGCGCACATCGCGCACGGTGCGCGCGAGCTGCGCCTCGGACTCATCGAGCCCGACCTTGGCATCGGCCTGATCGAGCCGTACCAGTGTCTGGCCGGCCTTTACGAACTGCGTGTCGTCGGCGCCGATCGCCACCACGGTGCCGTAGATCTGCGGCGTGATCTGCACCACGTTGCCGTTGACGTACGCATCATCGGTGGACTGCTCGTAACGCAGCACCCGCGCCCAGTACACGCCGAAGGCGAGACTGATGACGAGCACACCCGCGGTGATCAGCGCCAGCCAGCGCCAGCGGGCGCTGGAAGGAAGTCGAATGCTGTGGGTGCTCATGGTGGTCCTTGGGTTTGATCGGTCGTTGGTCTCGGCGGGGGAGCCCCGGGGCGCCGACGGTGCGTCCTCAGGCGCCCGCGCGCGGCGCGTGTCCTGGCGCGTTCTCGATCATGCGCGCGAGCAGGCTCTCGAGCTGACGCGCCTCGGTACGGCTGAAGCCGTGCAAAAAACGGTTCGCCACCGCCATCGACATCTCGCGCATGCGCGGATAGGCCGCCCTGCCCTCGTCGGTCAGCTCCAGATGCACCAGCCGCCGGTCGTCGGCGCTGCGCCTGCGGCGCAGCAGCCCCTTGCTCTCCAGGCGATCGAGCATGCGAGTCATCGCGCCCGCATCGTAGGAGATGCCCTTGCACAGATCGGCCGCCGATTTCGGCTCGCTGCCGGCGGCGAGCGAGGCAATCACGGCGAACTGTGCGCCGCTCAACTCAAGCGGCGCGAG